>NZ_CP053697.2:2535385-3169232 GCF_013200955.2 Pseudomonas campi | reverse complement strand
GAGAAAGCCCAGGGCGTTGAACAGCTGACCCACGCCCAGCTGGTTGAGCTGCCACAGGCCGCTGGCGTTGCTGAAGGCGAAGCTCAGGCTCAGCTCATAGTCATCCGCGGCCAGAGTGCCCTGCAGATTGACCCCCTGGGCGTGCAGGTGCAGGTAGCGCTTGGCGAACTCCAGGGCCTCGCCGAGGCTCGGCTGCTGGCTGCCTGGCAGCGCCATCTCGCCGATAGCCAGCAGGCTCTGCCCGGCCGCCAGGCGCAGACCGAACAGCGGTTCGTGACAGAGCAGCGCGCAGTCGTCCAGCAGGTCGGCCAGTTTCAGGTAGGAGAGGTAGCTGTTGGGTTCGCGCAACTGGGCGCTGCTAAGGCCGTGCTGGCGCAGCAGTTGGGCGGGATTCTGGCCCAGTTGGCCGAGCAATCGCTCGAAGCCATCGAGGGCACCGCTGCGGATCAGAAACATGCTGGTCGATTGCCTGTGCGGCGTGGCTGTTCGTGAATAGTCAAATTATGTTCGTGATTAGTCAAGTTTATAGACCGAAGCTTGATTAGGGTTGCACCTGTCCTTTTAACGCTTCACGGTCCATCGACATGAACGAGAAAACCAAGATCAGCGACATCTTCAGCCGCGACGAGATCAAGATGCTCGCCGCGCGCTCCGACGCCTGGGGTGCCTGGGCGGTGGGTTCGACCTGGGCGGTGCTGGCCCTGACCTTCGCCGCCCTGGCCTGGGCTCGCGAGCAGCTTCCGCTGTGGGCTTTCCTGCTGGCGCTGCTGGTGGGCCTGGTGATCATCGCCGGGCGTCAGCTGTGCCTGGGCATCCTGCAGCACGATGCGGCCCACGGCACCCTGTTCAAAAACAAGTGGGCCAACGACGTGCTGGTGGACTGGCTGTGCTCGCGGCCGATCTGGAACGAGCTGCACAAGTACCGTCCCTATCACCTGACTCACCATGCCAAGACCGCCACCGCGGCGGACCCGGACCTGTGCCTGGTGGCCGGTTTGCCGACCACCCGCGCCTCGCTGACGCGCAAGTTCCTGCGTGATTTGTCCGGCATCACCGGGCTCAAGTTTCTGATCGGTCGCCTGCTGATGGATGCCGGCGTGCTCGGCTGGTCGCTGACCAGCGACATTCGCCGCCTGCCGCAGGCTGGGCGACGCTGGTGGGACTATCCGCGGGACCTGCTGGGCAATGCCGCCGGCATGCTGATCAGCAACGGCGTGCTGCTGGGCCTGTTCTGGGCCTGCGGCGAGACCTGGCTGTATGGCGTCTGGGTGCTGGCCTACGTCACCCCCTTCCCGCTGTTTATCCGCATCCGCTCGATGGCCGAACACGCCGCCCTGGAGGACAGCCGCGACGTGCTGCGCAACACCCGCAGCACCCATGCCGGCTGGCTGGCCCGGGCCTGCGTGGCGCCGATTCGGGTCAACTACCATATCGAGCATCACCTGATGGCTTCGGTGCCGTACTTTCGCCTGCCGCTGATGCACCGCCTGCTGCGCGAACGTGGCCATGTACCGCCGCCGCCGAGCTACTGGCAGGTGTTGCGGCTGGTCAGCGGTGGCGCTGCTAAGGCCGCCGCGCGCTAATCGCGGCGGTAGGCCCGCTGTTCCAGTAACTGCCGCCGCCGCTCGCCAGGCGTCAGGGCGAACCAGCGGCGACAGGCGCGGTTGAACACGCTCTGCTCGCTGTAGCCGAGCATGCCGGCGATCTGCGACATGGGGATGTCGCGCTCGGCCAGGTAGAAGTCGGCGCGGTCGCGGCGAATGCCTTCCACCAGCTCATCGAAGCGCTGGCCCAGCTCGGCCAGCTGGCGCTGCAGTGCCCGCTCGTGCAGGCCGACCTGCTCGGCGATCAGCGGCAGGCGGCACTGCTGGGTCGGCAACATGCGCAGCACCAGACGGCGCACCTGATCGACCAGGTCCGAGGAACTGTGCAGGTGGATATGGTCGAGGTACTGCACCAGCATGCGGTGCAGGTGCGGGTCCTGCTGTTCTATGGGTTGCTGCAGTTGCTGCGCGGTCAGCACCAGGGCGTTGCAGGCCTGCCCGCTATACACCTGAGTCTGGAAATAGCGCCGGTAGCGCGCCGGCGGCAGCGGGCTGACGCCGCACAGCAGTACGCTTTGCGCGCTGAAGTGGGCACCGCACAGCAGCTTCATGGTGTTGTGCGCCACGCCCATGGCCAGCTCCACCATCTGCCGCTGCGGCACGGAACCGGGTAGCTGCAGGCCGATCACCACGCGCGGGGCCTGCGCCTCGCTGCGGTCCAGGTCGAGCTGCATGCCGGAGCTGTGGTAGCCGATAAAGCGCACGATCTCCGTCAGCGCGTGGCCGACGCTCGCCGAGCTGCGCGCCATTACCGCGATCGGGCCGAGCACGTGCAGGTTCTGGTACTCGGCCATGCGCAGGCCGAAGTCGGCGCAGTCCAGCTCCTGGGCGGCGCACTCCAACAGGCCGACCAGCGAGCGCAACGGCACCCGGGCGTCCTCTTCGTCGAGCAGTTCCGGCTTGATCCGAAAGCGCAGCAGCAGCGCCCAGGGATCGCCGCCGAGCTTGGCGACCAGCTCGCGAAAGCCGGCGAAGGAGGTGGTGCGGATAAAGGGTTCCATGTCGGCAAAGATCAAACATTTGTCAGCAAAGATCAATCTTTCAGCGGTGGCGAAACCAAGAATGCCAGGGCCCCCATCTCCCCTTCGGAGCCCCCATGGAATTCGACTACATCATCGTTGGTGCCGGCTCGGCCGGTTGTGTGCTGGCCAACCGTCTCAGCGCCGATCCGGCAGTTTCCGTGTGCCTGCTCGAGGCCGGCCCGCAGGACTGGTCGCCGCTGGTGCACGCGCCTGCCGGCGTGGCCGCCATCCTGCCGACCCGCCACGTCAACTGGGCCTTCGATACTGTGCCGCAACCCGGCCTGGACGGGCGCATTGGCTACCAGCCGCGCGGCAAGGTGCTCGGTGGCAGCAGCTCGATCAACGGCATGATTTATATCCGCGGCCACCACAGCGACTTCGATGACTGGGCCGCTCTGGGCAACCCCGGCTGGTCGTTCGCCGAGGTGCTGCCGTATTTTCGCAAGAGCGAGATGAGCCACCGCGGCGCCTGTGACCTGCATGGCGAGGACGGCGAGCTGTACGTCGGACAGATCGAGGCCCACGCCGCCACCCACGCTTTTATCGAGGCCGGGAAGCAGGCCGGGCATCGGCATAACCCCGACTTCAACGGCGTGGAGCAGGAAGGCGTCGGCCAGTACGACGTGACCATCCGTGACGGCCGGCGCTGGAGCACCGCCACCGCCTTCCTCAAGCCGGTGCGGGCGCGCCACAACCTGACTGTGCTGACCGGCGCCCATGCCGAGCGCATCCTGCTGCAGGGCAAGCAGGCCACTGGTGTGCAGGTGCGGATCAAGGGCCGCTCCAGCGCCCTCAAAGTGCGCAAGGAGGTGCTGCTCAGCGCCGGCGCCTTCGGCAGCCCGCAGCTGCTGCTGCTCTCCGGCATCGGCACGGAGGCCGAGCTCAAGCCCCATGGCATTGCCGTGCAGCACGAGCTGCCGGGCGTGGGCCAGAACCTGCAGGATCACCCGGATGTGGTGCAGTGCTACAAGGGCACCGACAACTCCCTGCTCGGCTACTCTCTGGGGGGCAGCCTGAAGATGGGCGCGGCACTGGCCCAGTACCTGGCGCGCCAGCGCGGCCCGCTGGCGAGCAACTTCGCCGAGGGCGGCGCCTTCCTCAAGACCGACGCGGCATTGGCCCGCCCGGACGTCCAGTTGCACTCGGTGGTCAGCATGCTCGACGACCATAATCGCAAGCTGCATTGGGGCCATGGCTTCAGCTGCCATATCTGCGTGCTGCGGCCGAAAAGCCTCGGTAGCGTCGGCCTGCAGTCGGCCGACCCCGCTGCGCCGCCGCGTATCGACCCGAACCTCCTCGGCCACGACGACGACGTGCAGACCCTGCTCAAGGGCTATCGCATGACGCGGGAAATAATGGCGCAGGCGCCCATGGCCCGCTTCGGTCTGAAGGATATCCACGCCGCCAATCTGCACAGCGACGAGCAACTGATCGAGCTGCTGCGCCAGCGCAGCGACACCATCTACCACCCGGTCGGCACCTGTCGCATGGGCCACGACGAGGGCGCGGTGGTCGACAGCCAGCTGCGCGTACACGGCATCCAGGGCCTGCGCGTGGTGGATGCCTCGATCATGCCGACCCTGGTCGGCGGTAACACCAACGCGCCGACCATCATGATCGCCGAGCGCGCTGCCGAATGGGTCGCCCAGGCCTGATGTTTTCCCCTACAACAACAATGAGGATGCACAGCATGCACCACTCCCTGAAATGCCTGACTGCCGCCGGCCTGGCCTGCGCCCTGCTGGCCAGCGCCATTGCCCAGGCCGCCCCGGCACCGACCAAACCGGCGACCGATATCACCAAGGCCGCCCAGCAGGCGGTGCTGGCGGCGCTGCCGTTCAACGATAAGCGCGAGTTCGACGATGCCCAGCGCGGCTTCATCGCCAAGCCGGATAGCCTGACCATCAAGGATGCCAACGGCAAGGTGGTGTGGGATCTGGAGAGCTACAAGCAGTTCATCGCCCTGGATAAGCCGGCCCCGGACAGCGTCAACCCGAGCCTGTGGCGCAATGCCCAGCTGAATATCCAGTACGGCCTGTTCAAGGTCACCGACGGCATCTACCAGGTGCGTGGCTATGACGTTTCCAACATTACCTTTATCGAGGGCAAGACTGGCTGGATCGTCTTCGACCCCTTGTTGAGCACGGAACCGGCCAAGGCCGCCTATGAGCTGGTCAGCCAGCACCTGGGCAAGAAGCCGGTGGTGGCCGTGGTCTACAGCCACTCGCATATCGACCACTTCGGCGGCGTGCGCGGCATAGTCGACGAGGCCGACGTCAAGGCAGGCAAGGTGCGCATCATCGCGCCAGAAGGTTTCAGTGAGCATGCGGTCAGCGAGAACGTGATCGCCGGCAATGCCATGGCCCGCCGCGCCATCTATATGTTTGGCGCCTTGCTTCCACGCAACGCCCAGGGCGGCGTCGGTTCCGGCCTGGGGCTGACCGTGTCCAACGGCACCATCACCCTGATCCAGCCCACCGAGTTCGTCCGCAAGACCGGCCAGGAGCTGGAGGTCGACGGCGTGAAGATGGTGTTCCAGATGACTCCGGGCACCGAGGCACCGGTGGAAATGCACACCTACTTCCCGGATCACAAGGCCATGTGGATGGCCGAGAACACCACCAGCACCATGCACAACGTCCTCACCCTGCGCGGTGCCCAAGTGCGTGACGCCCTGCAGTGGTCCAAATACATAGGCGAATCCATCGCCCTGTTCGGCGACAAGACCGAGGTGCGCTTCCAGAGCCACCACTGGCCGCAGTGGGGCCAGGCGCAGATAGACGACTACCTGAAGAAGCAGCGGGCCATCTACAAATACATCCATGACCAGTCCGTGCGCCTGATGAACCAGGGTTACACCGGCGAGGAAATTGCCGAAGCGATCAAGCTGCCGCCTGAGCTGGAAGCCTTCTGGCCAGGGCGCGGCTACTACGGCACCCTCAAGCACAACGCCAAGGCGGTGTACCAACGCTACATGGGCTGGTACGACGCCAACCCGGCCAACCTCGACAAGCTGCCGCCACAACCGGCGGCGAAGAAGTACGTCGAATACATGGGCGGCTCGGCCGCGGTGCTGGAGAAGGCCAAGGTCGACTTCGCCAAGGGTGAGTACCGCTGGGTGGCCGAGGCGGTCAAACAGGTGGTGTTCGCCGAACCGGACAACACGGCGGCGAAGAACCTGCTGGCCGACTCCTACGAGCAGCTCGGCTACCAGGCCGAATCCGGTCCCTGGCGTTCGATCTACCTGCAGGGTGCGTTCGAGCTGCGCAACGGCAAACCGGCCGTCGGCGCCGCCGCCACCGCCAGCCCCGATGTGATCCGCGCCATGACCCCGGAAATGCTCTTCGACTACCTGGCCGTACGCCTCAACGGCGAGCGCGCCGCGGGCAAGAAGCTGGTGCTCAACTACAACTTCACCGACCTGGGCAAGAGCTACGCCCTGACCGTGGAGAACGGTGTGCTGACCTATGAGGCCAAGGCCGACGCCAAGGCCGATGTCGGCCTGACCATGAGCAAGACGGCCCTGGAAGACATCCAGCTGGGCAAGGCCACTCTGGAGCAGAAGGTGGCGGCCGGCGAGCTGAAATTCGACGGTAACCCGCAGGCCTTCGGCGAGTTTATGGGCCTGCTCGACAAGTTCGACTTCTGGTTCGACATCGTCACCCCATGAGAGCTTCGGCGATAGTCGCGACTGGGCTGGCGCTGCTGCTCGGCAGCGCCAGCCCCATGACCCGGGGCTGCGGCTACGACGGCATGGCCGTGGACCTGACCACCGCGCACCCGGCATCGCTGTCGGTGGCGCTGGCCATCCATGACGCCTACCAGGCCAAGCTGCTGACCAAGCCGATTGCGCTGCAGGGCGGTTTCGGCATGCGCCGGGCGCAGATCATGCTGGAAAAGCTGCGCGTTGCCCTCGCCCCAATCGCCATGGGCGAGCGTTTTAGCCTGCTGCTGATCGAGCCGGGGCTGTGGGCGCACTTCGACGGCACGGGCGCGGAGCTGCGGGTAACCCTGCATGTCGCCGCACCCGCCGCTGACGAGCGCGTGGTCATCACCGGCGAAGGCGTGTTGCTGGCCCTGGTACAGGGCAAGCTGGGCGCCGATCAGGCGCTGCAGGCTGGTCTGATCCAGATGCAGGCGACGCTGGTGCAGCGCGAGCGATTGACCGCCAACTGGTCGCAGGCTTTTCCCCCCTATTCTGTTGTGGCCCGCTAGGGGCGCAGAGGGCATAGCAAGTGCGCAATTGAGGCGTTCCGGTGGTCGTGGGTGAACTGCGAGCGCAAGCTCAATACCAACCTGCAGTTCATCCACTGAGCCTTCCTTGTGCTGTTGCGCAAAAGATCGTGAGCTGGCTCTAAGAACCTGTTTACGATCTTTTGGACTAGAGCCAAACAAGGCAAAAACAGCCGAGGAAGCGGAGTTTACGAGCTGTAAATGAGCATTCCGAGGTTGTTTTTAACGCCGTATGGCCGACGGACAGGAGATCGTAAACAGGTTCTTAGGGCCAGCCTGCGACTGTTACTCCCTGATCTTTGGCAGCTAGCTCAAAAGATCCTAAACAAGTTCTAAAGCATTTCTTGCGTAGATGAAGTGGCCTGGCGCTGCCTGAACACCAGTGCCTTCAAGCCCCCCTCGGCCTGGCTGTCGGCGAACTCCGGCGGATTGTCCAGGCGCTCCACGAACACCAGGCCGGGCGCCTCGCTGGCAAAGCCCGCGAGCAGGAAGTCGACGCCAATCGCAGGGTCGTTCATGCAGGCCAGTACCGTGCCTTGTTCCGTGAGCAGGTCAGGCAGGCGGCGCAGGACTTTCTGGTAGTCCTGGGTCAGCACGAAGCTGCCTTTCTGGAACGACGGTGGGTCGATGATGATCAGGTCGTAGGGCCCTTCGCGCTTGAGCTTGCCCCAGGACTTGAACAGGTCATGGCCGAGGAAGCTGACCCGGCTCAGGTCATGCTGATTCAAGCGGTGGTTCTCGCGACCGCGGCTCAGGGCGGCCTTGGCCATGTCCAGGTTGACCACGTGCTCGGCGCCCCCGGCAATGGCGGCCACCGAGAAGCCGCAGGTGTAGGCGAACAGGTTCAGCACGCGCTGGCCTTGCGCCTGTTGCTGCACCCAGCGCCGGCCATGGCGCATGTCGAGAAACAGCCCGGTATTCTGCTTGCGGCCCAGGTCCAGCTTGAAGCGCAGGCCGTTTTCGCTGACCAGCCAGTGCTCGACCGGCTCGCCGCATAGCCACTCGGCAGGGCTGTCCGGGGCATAACGGTGCTGCAGCAGCAGGGTGTGCGCCGTGCTTTCCCGCCAGGCAGGCGACTGGCTGAAGTCCAGCAGCATGTTTTTCAGGGCGAGCAGTTCGTCCGCCGGCGGCTCGCGAAACAGCGCTACCAGGACCACGCCCTGCAGCCAGTCCACCGTCACATGCTCCAGCCCCGGCCAGCAGCGGCCACGGCCATGGAACAGGCGGCGGGCTTCGTCAGGCGCGGCGGCCAGGGCGGCGCTCAGGTGGTGCTGCAGGGTATTGATGGCGTCGGAATTCATGGCTCATGGGTCGGGTTGCGCGGTGGCATAGGGTAAACCGAGAGCGCTGAACCGTGTCGGCTGAGTCAATGACTCTATGGCTGGCGGCCTGTTCTTTCAGGGCACAGACTCAATGTGAGGTCATCGTGCGTTGCCTGTTTTCTTGGCCGCCAGCTTGTAGGCAACGTAGTACTTGTAGATGTTGCCCACATAATCGACGGTTTCCCGGCCCACTATGCGTGCGGCGGTGTGCTCGACATTGCCGAACCAGACATTCGGATTCAGCCCCGACTTCTCCGCCAGGCGCCTGAACTTGCGCAGGTTGCCCGGGCCGGCGTTGTAAGCGGCGAAGGTCATCAGGGTCTTGTTCAGGGGTGTCAGTTCGGGATCGTTGAGGTACTTGTCGGCGAGCAGGCGCATGTATTTGCTGCCGGCCTCAATATTCTTGTCCGCACTCTTGTCGACCCCGTGGATGCCGACGGCTGGGTCGGTAGCCGTGCTTGGCAACAGTTGCATCACGCCCACTGCGCCACGTGGGCTGCGGGCGCTCTGGTTCAGCTGGGACTCCTGAAAGCCCTGGGCCATCAGCATCAGGTGGTCGAAGGCGTAGGTGCCGGCATGCTTCTGGAACAGGCCGACCATAGCCTGGAATTTTTTCATCTCCTCTTCCGAAGTGGCATTGAGTACCCGCTTGCTGTTCTTCACATACTTGTTGCGCAGCGAGTTACCGAACCCGGTACCGACCTTGTGCAGTTTGACGAAGGCCGCCAGCTCTTTCTTCAGCAGTGGGCTGCCCTTGCGGATGGCCCAGGCGAACTGCGAGCCTTCGTGGATATAGAACTCGTCGTGGATCTGCATCTCGGTATACAGCGGGCTCCAGGCCTCGGCGATATAGCGATCGACCACTGTGGTGCCGATAAGACCGGCATTGACCATTTCCAGCAGATCCTCGGACTCCAGGTTTTCGTCCGCCGGAGTGACATTGATGGGCTCCAGCCCCCTTTCCTTGAAGGTCTTGTTGAGGTTGATCAGGTGCTCGAAGTAGCTGCTGGAGGCGCGCACCATGACTTCCCGGCCGGCTAGATCCTCGATCTTGCTCAGCGGCTTGCTGCCCGGCCCGGTGATCACCGCTTCACGAATACCTGAAGCGAAGGGCTCGGCAAAGTCCACCGTCTGCAGACGCCCTTCGGTGATGGTCAGGCCGCCAGCGGCGATATCGCCGACGCCTTCGAGCAGCTTGGGCATGAGCTCATTGCGCGCCACCGGGATGAACAGCACCCGCCACTGCAGCGATTTGCGCTCATAGGGGTGGGTCTTGTTCAGCCAGGTTTCCAGCGCCTTGCCAAATTCGTAGCTGATGCCCTGCTGGCGACCCCGATTGACCGAGAAGAAGGTGCGGCTGTATGGCACCAGTACGCGCACCAGGCGGTACTCGCGCATGCCATCGAAGTCGCCGATCCAGGCATCGGGTACAGGTAGCACCATGGCCTCGACTTCGGCCTCTTCCTGGGCGCTCAGTTCAACATCGGGCAGCGCCGCTTCGTCCGCCTGGGCCGCCATGCACAGAATCAGCAACAGAGTGCTGAATACGGCGACGGTGCATTCCTTGAACCTACGCATACTTGCTCCTACTCATGGGTATCGGTGATTTCAACTCTAGTCGCTCAGTCGCTCAGTCGCGCTAGTCTGCTGTGTTGGTCACCGTAGCCGCCTGCTAGAACTCAGAGGCTTGTCAGCTACATGGCACGAACAGGTGTGCTGAGCCGGGCGGCGGTCGGCAGGCGCTGCTTCAGCTCGGCGAAATGGCGCAGCGAGTCGTGGAAGAAGGTCGCTGGCAGGATGCCGTAGCGCTGCAGTGCCGCCTCCACCTGCGCCAGTCCCGCCTGCTCGGCCATCGCGTAGGCGCGCAGGCCTTTTTCGATGCGCTCGGCGGTCGAGGCGAAGTCGCTGAATTTCATCTCGCGGCTGCTGGCGAAATAGGCGAATTCGATCCGCGGGCGCAACGCCACATGGCGGATCAGCGGCCAGTCGAGCGCCGCCAGTGCCTGCTCGACTGCCGGGCCGACGATGAACGCCTGCTCCCACAAAAAAAACGCCTCGAACAGTTCACGGCGTTGTTCGGCGGGCAGCGGCCGCTGTTCGGCCTGGGCACGGTGGCACTGGTTCAATGCGTCGAGCAGCGGCTGCTGGACATAGGCGGCAGCACCCACGGCAGAGCCATGCCGCTTGCTGAAGTGATAGGCGCAGTAGGCTTCGATGCACACCCGCCGGTTGATGTCGCGAAAGGCATCGGCGAAGGCATGCAAGTGCCGCAGCTTGTCGCGGCGCACGGTGGGCTGGAACAGGTACTGGGCGGAGAGCAGTGCGCCGACCTGCATGCCCAGGGCGAAGTAGCCGGCGCCCCAGAGCGCACCGTGGGCGGCGATCAGCGGGAAGACATTGCGCCTGCCGGAGTCCTCATACAGGTGGTGGTAGACCGAGGCGCGCTGGCAGAGGTCGCTGAGTCCTCCGGCCAGTAGCGTCGCCTCTCGGTGGATCAACTGGTAGTCGCGTGCGAGTACAGCGTCTTCATCGTCCATTTCCTTGGCTCCCGGAGAAAATCTACTGATCTCACTCTAAGAGCCGGGGGCGCACTGCGCCGCGTGGCATATTGCCTCAGGACCTGTTCACGATCTTTTTTGCCAATGCCGAAACGGTGTGTAGGGCGGGTGCGGATCGCTTTTGCTCCCTCTCCCCCGGCCCCTCCTACAAGTGGGAGAGGGGAGTTTCCGAGAGCCGAGACAGGCTCTCAGGTTGCTGTCGTTACAGGCTGAAACCGCCGTCGATGGGAATGATATTGCCGGTCATGTAGGCGCCTGCCGCGCTGGCCAGGCTGATGGCCAGGGCGGCCATTTCCTCTTCGCGGCCCCAGCGCTGCATGGGGATATGCGCGACGTCTTCGGCCATGGCCGCTTCGTCCTGAGCGATGTGCTTGGTCATCTTGCTCGGGAAGCGTCCGGGGGCGATCACGTTGAGGTTGATGTGCTCACCGACCAGCTCCTTGGCCAGGATGCGCGACAGCTGGTGCAGCGCGGCCTTGCTCGGGCCGTAGGCGTAGGCCTGTTCACCGAAGGCGCTGATGCCGGCCACCGAGCCGATATTGATGATGCGCGCCGGGTTCTGTGCGCTGCCGGCCTTGCGCAGCAGTGGCAGCAGTTGCTGGATGCAGCTGAACACCGAGGTCACGTTGAGCTGCATGACTTTCTCCCAGCCTTTCACCGGGTAGGTCTCCAGCGGCCCGCCCCAGGTGGTGCCGGCGTTGTTGACCAGGATATCCAGTTGGCTGAGGCGGCCACTCAGCTCGGCAGCCAGCGCCCTGGCGCCTTCCTCGCTGGACAGGTCGGCAGCCAGGCCGATGCATTCGCCATGTACCGAAAGCTCTTCGGCTGTCTGCAGGCAGGCGGCGCCATCGCGGGCGCAGATGAACACCCGCGCGCCCGCTTCGAGGAAGCCCTGGGCGATCATCCGGCCGATACCACGGGTGCCGCCGGTAACCAGGGCGGTGCGGCCTTGCAGGCTGAAGTAGGGATGCATGGGGGAATCCTCGGGCAGGGCATAGGCACGGAGCAGCCGTAGGAGCGAGCTCTGCTCGCGAATCGGGCAGCGGAAGAAGCTTCGCGAGCAGAGCTCGCTCCTACATGGGCTGTGCAGGTCGTGAATACTGAGCCAACCCTAATCGCACTGGAGGGTACGGATGAAGCGGAAAGTCCTGTTATAGCGACGCGGAATGGTGCGCCATTGCGGTGACCTCAGCCCCGGCGTTGGCGCAGCGGGTCGAGCAGCGGCTTGAGGCCGTTGTGGTCGATCTCCTGCATCAGTGCCAGCAGGCGGCCGATCTCGCCCTTGGGGAAACCGGTGCGGGCAAACCAGTTGAGGTAGTGGCCGGGCAGGTCGGCGAGCAGGCGGTCCTTGTACTTGCCGAAGGGCATGGTACGGGTGACCAGCAGGAGGAGGTCTTCGGGGTTCATTACAGGCTCGAGATGGGCGGCGGGTGGTAGGGTGGATCACGTTTCACCGATCCACCGGGCGCAGATCTGGTGGATGAGAAAAGCGTCATCCACCCTACGGTAGCGGATCCGCTGCCTCACGATAACCGCCGGCCAAACAAAAAAGCGCAGGGCCCCTGGCGGAGCCCTGCGCTTTGGTTGTGACCAGGGTTGATCAGCTCTGGCGGATCAGGTGGTCGAAGGCGCTCAGCGAAGCTTTCGAGCCTTCACCCATGGCGATGACGATCTGCTTGTAGGGCACGGTGGTCACGTCGCCGGCAGCGAATACGCCGGGGATGTTGGTGCCGCCCTTGGCGTCGACGATGATCTCGCCGCGCGGGGTCAGCTCCACCACGCCTTTCAGCCAGTCGCTGTTGGGCAGCAGGCCGATCTGCACGAAGATGCCTTCCAGCTCGACGCTGTGCAGTTCATCGCTGTTGCGATCCTTGTACACCAGGCCACTGACCTTCTGCCCGTCGCCTTTGACCTCGGTGGTCAGGGCGCTGGTGATGACCTTGACGTTGGGCAGACTGTGCAGCTTCTTCTGCAGCACGGCATCGGCGCGCAGCTGGCTGTCGAACTCGATCAGGGTGACCTGGGCGACGATGCCGGCCAGGTCGATGGCCGCTTCCACGCCGGAGTTGCCACCGCCGATCACCGCCACGCGCTTGCCCTTGAACAGCGGGCCGTCGCAGTGCGGGCAGTAGGCCACGCCCTTGTTGCGGTACTCCTGTTCGCCCGGCACGTTCATCTCCCTCCAGCGTGCGCCGGTGGAGAGAATTACGGTCTTGGCCTTGAGGCTGGCACCGCTGTCGAACTTGACTTCGTGCAGACCGCCCTCGCTGCTGGCCGGGATCAGGGCGCTGGCGCGCTGCAGGTTCATGATGTCGACTTCGTATTGCTTGACGTGCTCTTCCAGGGCGCGGGCCAGCTTCGGCCCTTCGGTTTCCTGCACGGAGATGAAGTTCTCGATGGCCATGGTGTCCAGCACCTGGCCGCCGAAACGCTCGGCCGCCACGCCAGTGCGGATGCCTTTGCGCGCGGCATAGATGGCCGCCGCAGCGCCGGCCGGGCCGCCGCCGATGATCAGCACGTCGAAGGCAGCCTTGGCGCTCATCTTCTCGGCATCGCGGTTGGCGGCGCCAGTGTCGATCTTGGCGAGGATTTCCTTCACTTCCATGCGGCCCGAGGCGAACACCTCGCCGTTCAGGTAGATGCTCGGCACGGCCATCACCTGGCGGCGCTCGACTTCTTCCTGGAACAGCGCGCCGTCGATCGACACGTTACGGATATTGGGGTTGAGCACGGCCATCAGGTTCAGCGCCTGGACCACGTCCGGGCAGTTCTGGCAGGACAGCGAGAAATAGGTCTCGAACTCGAACTTGCCTTCGATGGCCTGGATCTGAGCGATGGTGTCTGCGTCCAGTTTGGACGGGTGACCACCGACCTGCAGCAGGGCCAGCACCAGCGAGGTGAACTCGTGGCCCATGGGAATACCGGCGAAGCTGACGCCGATATCGGCGCCCGGACGCACCAGGGCGAAGGATGGACGGCGAGCATCATTGCCGTCGGTCTTGAGGGTGATCTTGTCGGTCAAACCGACTATGTCTTGCAGCAGTCCGAGCAGTTCCTGGGACTTTTCGCCGTCATCGAGGGAGGCGACGATTTCGAACGGCTGGGTGACCTTTTCGAGGTAGGCCTTCAACTGGGTTTTAAGCGTGGCATCCAACATGACGAAGTTCCTTTTATACAAATTGCGGACAAACAAACGCCCGGGCGGATCGCGCCCGGGCGTTCGGGCGCCTGCGGAAGCCTGGTAAGGCTTCGTGAGGCGAAAATGGGATGGAGTGCGTCGCGAGCGACGGCAGTGCAAGGCGAACTAAGGCGAGGGCGCGGAGTTTACGAGCTGTAAATGAGCAGCCCGAGCCTTAGTTCAACGCAGCAATGCCTAGCGCAGCAGCACTACGCCCATTTTTAGATTTTGCCGACCAGGTCCAGGGACGGAGCCAGGGTCTTCTCGCCTTCTTTCCACTTGGCCGGGCAAACCTGACCCGGGTTGGCGGCGGTGTACTGGGCAGCTTTCAGCTTGCGCAGGGTTTCCGACACGTCACGAGCGATTTCGTTGGAGTGGATTTCCACGGTCTTGATCACGCCTTCCGGGTTGATCACGAAGGTGCCGCGCAGGGCCAGGCCTTCTTCCGGGATGTGCACGCCGAAAGCGTTGGTCAGGGCGTGGGTCGGGTCACCGATCAGCGGGAACTGAGCCTTGCCAACGGCCGGGGAAGTTTCGTGCCAGACCTTGTGCGAGAAGTGGGTGTCGGTGGTGACGATGTACACCTCGGTACCGGCCTTCTGGAACTCGGCGTAGTTGTTGGCGGCGTCTTCGATTTCGGTCGGGCAGTTGAAGGTGAAGGCTGCCGGCATGAAGATCAGCACCGACCATTTGCCCTTCAGCGATTGCTCGGTCACTTCGATGAATTCGCCGTTGTGGAAAGCGTTGGCTTTGAAAGGCTGAACTTGGGTGTTGATGAGGTTCATCAGTGAACTCCTTAGGGGGGTTGGTAATTTGATGGCGCCATCCTAACGGCGATGACGCCAATCTGTTAATTGATTGAAAGCATGATATCGATTGCTTCGGCCTATGGCAGCACCGGAAAACCGTTGTGCAGCCTATGGCGACTGGCAGTTTGACTGGCAGTCATGGCAGTTCATCGTCAGCGTGCTGCAGGGTATCAGCTGACTGCCTGCAATTGCGGGTTCTGCTGGCGATACTGCTCGAAGATGAACTGACGGATGCGTTCGGTATGTTCGCTATGGCGCAGCAGCAGGCTGTAGGCCGCTCGCTGTCCAGTCTGGCGGATGCGCCGGGCGTGCACCGGGATGGCTTCCTGGCCGGGGAGAGGGAGCCAGAGGCTGAAGTCCTCGGGCAGGGCTGTTTTACCGCGCGGCCCGATCAGCAGGCTGTCGGGGGCGATTTCGTGCACCAGCAGGCTGCTCGCTGCACCATCTTGTTCCCGCAGGGTCAGTGGCTTGTCCAGCACCAGACGCCATGGGCGGCGGATGGCGCCTTCTTCGTAGATGCTTGGTGCCCCCATTTCCAGCTGCAGGCTGTGCATTTCGTCTTCCACCATTTGCAGGGGGAAAGACATGCGGTAGTTGCCCATGCGCGCTTCCAGATTTAGCTGGGCGTGCTGCCCCAGCCGGCTGAACAGGGCATTGGCCAGTGCCCCACCATCGACCTTGAAGCTGGGAATGTGCAGGGGCTTGCCAATCAGCTGGCTGCTGAATACCTGGCGGAGGAAATCCAGCTCTTCGCTGGACAGTGCACTTTGCTCGGACATGCTGCCCTCCATGGGGCATGTAATGAAGGCCCGTCGCGATCGTTAACGGAACGGGCCCTAGCTAACCGCAAGCAAAAAATGCGCCCCTCTGACCGTTCGGGCTCTGCCGGTTATCGATCTGCTGGGTTCAACGGGCGCTGCAGTGCGCCCGGGCTGGACTCAGTGGGAGGCCTTGAGTGCCGCGAGTTCGTCCTTGAGACGGCTGACTTCGGCCTCAAGTTCCCGAACCCGCTCTTTGGCTTCCACTTCTTCGCTGACATCCTTCTGGATGCCGATGTAGTAGGTCAGCTGGTCGCCTTCGTTGAATACCGGAGTGATCGACAGTTCATTCCAGAATGCACTGCCATCGCGGCGGTAGTTGCGGATGATCTGCCGGCACGGTTTCTGGCTGCGGATCGCTTCGCGAATGACCTGCAGGCCAGGCTGGTCGCGGTCGCTGCCCTGCAGGAAGCGGCAATCCTGATAGAGGATGTCGTCGCTGCCATAGCCAGACAGGCGCTCGAAGGCCGGGTTGGCGTAGATCAGGATGTTGTCGTCGCCTTCCTGTTCGGCGACCACGATGCCGTCGTTGGAGGCATCGATCACCAGTTGCAGCAGCTTGGCATTGATCATGGGATGGGCTCTGGGTGCGCTATTGGCTGCATTCTATGCCATCCCGATGAGCTGTCTACTTGCGGCATAATGCCCGGCGTTTATCAGCATGTTTCGGAGTTCTGCATGAAAGTCGCCATTCTGTCCGGCTCGGTTTACGGTGCCGCCGAAGAAGTTGCCCGTCGCGCCGTCGAGTTGCTCAATGCCGCCGGTTTCGAGGCCTGGCACAAGGCCGGGGCCAGCCTCGCTGAGGTGCAGGCCCAAGCCCCCGAGGCGCTGCTGGCGGTGACCTCGACCACCGGCATGGGCGAGCTGCCGGGCAACCTGCAGGGCTTCTATTACGAGACCCGTGACGTTTTCCCCGCCTGGAGTGGCAAACCCTTTGCCGTGCTGGCCCTCGGTGATTCCAGCTACGACACCTTCTGCGGTGGCGGCGAGCTGATGCGCGAGCTGTTTGCCGAGCTGGGCATGCGCGAGGCGCTGCCGATGTTGCGTCTGGATGCCAGCGAAAGCGTGACCCCGGAAGACGACGCCGAGCCCTGGCTGGGCGAGCTGATCGCGGCCCTGCGCGCCTGATGCACCCGCGTGCCGCCGAGCTGATCCGCGAGCTGCAGCTGGTCGCCCATCCGGAGGGCGGCTATTACCGCCGTCTGTTCACCTCGGCGCAGCAGTCGGCCGACGGCCGCGCGGCGTCCAGCGCGATCCTCTTCCTGCTGCCGGCCGGCGCGGTTAGCCGCTGGCACCGGGTGGATGCCGACGAGTTGTGGCATTTCCACGAGGGCGAACCGCTGCAGCTGTTGAGCGCAGCGAGTCCGCAGCAGGTGCAGGTCGAGCGGCTGGGGCCGGTGGCGGCGGGGCAGTTGCCGCAACGGGTGGTGCCGGCGCATGCCTGGCAGGCGGCGCGCAGCCTCGGCGCCTTCAGCCTGGTCGGTTGCACGGTGGCGCCGGAGTTCCGTTTCGAAGGCTTCCGCCTGCTCGCCGATGATGCTCAGGCGCAGCAGGACTGGCCGCTGCTGGTGCGGGGCTATCCCGAACTGCTCTGACCTTTAGAACCTGTTTACGATCTCCTGGCTCGCGGCCATACCGCGTTAAAAGTGGCCTCACAGCTGAAAGCTGAACGCGCTTTAGCGCGACCCCGGAGGGGTGAGCAAAGCGAATCAAATGCTCATTTACACGTCGTAAACTGCGCTTTTTCGGCCACTTTGACTCGCTAGCGCTCACCCTAAGGGTCAGCCTTGCGGCTGTTACTCCCGTTGGTCGTTGCGCCTTGTCTGGCTCTAATCCAGAAAATCGTAAACAGGTTCTCAGGGCCACTAAGCTGGCCTACAAGGCGACTAGCCGGCCACTCGGTGAGCGCTAGACTCCTCGGCACAACCACTAGCCGAGGATTGCCCGATGACCGCTGCCCAAGCCCTGCCTCAACTGAATGTGCGCGACCAGGTTTCCGCCGCCGAGTGGCAGACCCGCGTCGACCTGGCTGCCTGCTACCGGCTGATCGCCCTGTATGGCTGGGATGACCTGATCTTCACCCACATCTCGGCGAAGATTCCCGGCACCGAAGAGTTCCTGATCAACCCTTTCGGCCTGATGTTCCACGAAATCACCGCCTCCAGCCTGGTGAAGATCGACCTGGCCGGTCACAAGCTGATGGACAGCCCGTTCGACATCAACCCGGCCGGCTACACCATCCACAGTGCGGTGCATGAGGTGCGTCACGACGCTGCCTGCGTGCTGCATATCCACACCCCGTCGGGCATCGCCGTGTCCGCGCAGAAGCAGGGCCTGCTGCCGCTGTCGCAGCAGTCGCTGTTCGTCCTCTCCAGCCTGGCCTACCACGGTTACGAGGGCGTGGCCCTCAACCATGACGAGAAGGCCCGCTTGCAGGCCGACCTGGGCGACAAGAACTTCATGATCCTGCCCAACCACGGCCTGCTCACCGCCGGTGGCAGCATCGCCGACACCTTCCTGATGATGTTCACCCTGCAGCGCGCCTGCGAAGTGCAGGTCATGGCGCAGAGCGGCGGCGCCGAGCTGATCCATATTCCGCAGCAGATCCTCGCGGGCGCCAAGGCCATGGTCGCCGGGGTGATGAAGACTCCGCAGGGCATGGGTGGCCAGCTGGCCTGGCCGGCCCTGCTGCGCAAGCTCGATGCGCAGATGCCGGGCTACGCCGCGTGACGGCGCTGCCAGGCATCGCCCTGGATGAATGGCGGGCGCAGGGGCAGGGCTTCACCTTCAAGGGCCACGCCATCCGCTACTGGGTGGCCGGGGCGCTGGACGCCGAGCCGCTGCTGCTGATCCATGGCTTCCCCACTGCCAGCTGGGACTGGCACTACCTATGGCAGGCGCTGGCGCAGCGTTATCGGGTGATCGCTTGCGACATGCTCGGCTTCGGCTATTCCGCCAAGCCGCGCGGGCATGCCTACAGCCTGCTGGAACAGGCCGACCTGCAGCAGGCGCTGCTGGCCCACCTGAGCATTAGCGGGCCGGTGCATGTGCTGGCCCACGATTACGGCGACAGCGTTGCCCAGGAGCTGCTGGCACGGCACCACGAGGGGCGCATCCAGCTGGCCAGCTGCGTGTTCCTCAATGGTGGGCTGTTTCCGGAAACCCATCGCCCGGTGCTGATGCAGAAATTGCTGCTCAGCCCACTGGGTCCGCTGCTCGGCAAGCTGTTCTCGCGCGGCAAGCTGAAGGCCAACCTGAATAAGGTGTTCGGCCCGCACACCCCGCCCAGCGAGGCGGAGCTGGATGCCTTCTGGAGCTTGATCGCGCACAACGACGGCCCGGCGGTGATGCACCGGCTGATCCGCTACATGCCCGAGCGCCGCCAGCAGCGCGAACGCTGGGTGGCGGCCATGCAGAAGGGTGGGGTGCCGCTGCGGGTGATCGATGGCGCACTCGACCCGATTTCCGGGGCGCACATGGTGGCGCGCTACCGCGAGCTGATTGCCAACGCCGACACCGTGTTGCTGGAGCAGATCGGCCACTATCCGCAGACCGAGGCACCCGCAGAGGTGCTCGCTCACTACCTGCAATTCCGTGAATGGCTGGAGGCCAAAACATGCAGCGACGTACTGTCTTGAAGGGGGCCGCCGTGGGCGGTGCAGTGGTGCTGGGGGCGGGATTCTGGGCGTTGCCCACGGGCGTGGCGCCTGCCGCGCTGACGCTGGAGGGCGCGCAGCAGGCGCTGGTCGCGCTGGCCACCCGCGAGCTGACCAGCCTCAAGGGCTGGAGCCCGAGCGAGGTATTCAACCACTGCGCGCAGAGCGTCGAGTACTCCATGGATGGCTACCCGCAGCTGAAACCGGCCTGGTTCCGCCACAGCGTCGGGCCGCTGGCCTTCAGCGTATTCAGCGCCCGCGGCGCCATGCGCCACCCGCTCGATGAAGTGATTCCCGGCGCCGCCCCCCTGCTCGAGCCAGCCAGCACGGTGGCCGCCATCGCCCGCCTGCAGGCGGCGCTAGTGCGCTTCGACGCCCACAGTGGCGACTTGCACCCGCACTTCGCCTACGGTGCCCTCAGTCATGCCGAGTACACCCAGGCCCATGTGCTGCATCTGTATAACCATCTGAGCCTGATTCGCGTGGTGGATCAATCTGCCTGATCTTTGTGGCTTGTGATTATCCCGCTGCCTTATTGCCCACCATTCAGTCGCGCCGCAGATGATTGCCGAGTGCTAGCACCTGCTGGACACTCGAAGCCTTTCCCACCTGCCGAGGTAGCTGTTTCATGAGCGAAGCCATCCGTTTCGAAGACAAGGTCGTGATCGTCACTGGCGCCGGTGGCGGCCTCGGTCGGGCCCATGCGCTGCTGTTCGCCAAACACGGTGCGCGGGTGGTGGTCAACGACCTGGGCGGCAGTGCCCACGGCGAAGGTGCCAACGCCTCGGCGGCGGACAAGGTGGTGGCCGAGATCCAGGCGGCCGGCGGTACGGCCATCGCCAACCATGATTCGGTCACCGATGGCGGCAAGATCGTGCAGAACGCCCTGGACGCCTTCGGTCGCATCGACGTGGTGGTCAACAACGCCGGCATCCTGCGCGACAAGTCCTTCGTCAAGATGGAAGACGCCGACTGGGACCTGGTCTACAAGGTCCACGTCGAAGGCGCCTACAAGGTCACCCACGCCGCCTGGCCGCACCTGCGCGAGCAGAACTTCGGCCGGGTGATCTTCACCGCCTCCACCTCGGGCATCTACGGCAATTTCGGCCAGTCCAACTACGGCATGGCCAAGCTCGGCCTGTACGGCCTGACCCGCACCCTGGCGATCGAAGGGCGCAAGAACAACGTGCTGGTCAACGCCATCGCCCCTACCGGCGGTACGCGCATGACCGAAGGCCTGATCCCGCCGCAGGTATTCGACCAGCTCAAGCCTGAACTGGTCAGCCCGCTGGTGGTGTACCTCGGCAGCGAGCAGTGCCAGGACACCGGCGGTCTCTTTGAGGTCGGCGGCGGCTGGGTCGGCAAGGTACGTTGGGAGCGCAGCCTGGGCGCCGGTTTCGATCCGCGTGCCGGCTTCAGCCCGGAAGACGTGGCCGGCCACTGGAAACAGATCGGCGACTTCGAGGGGGCCGTGCATCCGGATGACAACGTCACCGCGCTGCGCGAGATGATGGCGAACCTGCAGAAGCACATGAAGCTCGGCTAAGAACCGGCCTCGGATCTCTTGATCGTCAGCCATGCTGCGTTGAAATTGAGCTCGGACTGCTCATTTACACTTCGTAAACTCCGCGTCCTCGCTCAATTTCGCCTTGCCTGGCTCTAGCTCAAAAAATCCGAGACAGGTTCTATACACGTAGCACTCCAGAGATTGGCCAGAAGGCCGGCGCATGCGCCGGCCTTTTTGTTTTATGGTGCTGCGAGTCCTGCAGGAGCGACGCCGCCATGAATGTTCTGGTCGAGAAGCACGGCCCGGTTACCACCCTGATCCTCAATCGTCCCGAAGTGCGCAACGCCGTCGACCGGCCGACGGCCGAGGCCCTGGCCGATGCGTTGCGCGAGTTTGAGCGCGACGAGTCGGCGCGGGTGGCGGTGCTCACCGGAGCCGGCGGCACCTTCTGCGCCGGCGCCGATCTGGGCGCGGTGGCGGCAGGGGGCGAGCGGGCCAATCGCCTGCAGGAGGAGGGCGACGGGCCCATGGGGCCGAGTCGGATGCTGCTGAGCAAGCCGCTGATCGCTGCCATCGAAGGCCATGCGGTAGCGGGTGGTCTGGAACTGGCGCTGTTGGCTGACTTGCGGGTGATGGCGGCGGACGCCGTGCTCGGGGTGTTCTGTCGGCGCTTCGGCGTGCCGCTGATCGATGGCGGCACAGTGCGTTTGCCGCGCATCGTCGGCCAGGGCCGGGCGCTCGATCTGATCCTGACCGGACGTGCCGTGGCGGCCGAGGAAGCCTTGCAGATGGGCCTGGTCAATCGCGTGGTGCCGAGTGGCAGTGCGCGTGCCGTGGCCGAACAGCTGGCCGCGCAGCTCGCCGAGTTCCCCCAGCTGTGCATGCTTGCCGACCGCGCCAGTGTCTATGGCCAGTGGCAGTTGCCGCTGGATGCGGCGCTGCGTGCGGAGTTTCGCGCTGGCATGGCGGTGGTGGCGAGTGGTGAAACCCGCGCCGGTGCCCAGCGTTTCAGCGCGGGAGCGGGCCGGCACGGGGCGTTCAACAAACCGCAGGCCTGATTGCCCTGGATCGGGCTGCGGTCAACTCCTAGGTTTGGTTGCCGCTTCGCTCACGGCTCGCGAACGAAACGGCAGCAGACCCTAGCGGGCTTGCAGCTTGAAGTTATCGTCCGAGGGTTCCTTGGTGTAGGCGCCCTGGTCATGCACCAGCTTCTGCGTGCCATTCATCAGGGTGGTGATGCGGCTGTCAGACGTCTTGGCCGAGGCGGCCTGGTTGCTGGTGCCGGTTACCAGCGGTGGATTGAAACTGAAGGACCAGAGGTAATGCCAGACCGCGGCATTGTGCTTCTCGGTGACTTGCGCGGCGTTGAAGTACCAGGGCTTGAGCTCGCTGAAGGCGGTCATGTTCATCAGCCCGGCGTTGGCATCGCCGACGAAGACAGTGCTGGTGACCGCCGAGGTACGGTAGGCCTCGAAGATCACGCCCTTGCCCTTCAACGCGCTGACATAGCTACGGCTGACCGCACCAGTCCACTGGTTGCCGAGCCAGCTCTTGGCGTTGTTGGAATAGAAGGGGTCAAGCAGCGCCACACGCTTGGGCAGCAGCTTGCTGTTGACGGTGCCGGCAGTGACCGCATCGCTGATCTTCTTGGTCAGGACGATGGCCACCTGGTTGCCCAGGGAGTGACCGAGGATGCGGATGTTGCTGCCGGTGTAGCCAGCCATGTTGTCTTTGTAGCTCTTGAACAGCAGGTCGCCGACTGACTGGGTCGGGCCGGTGGCATACACCCCGCTGCTGTTGCGCCAGCGCATGGCACGCGGGCCAGTGGCGCTCCAGATCTTGGCTTCGGCATCGGTGACTTCGCCTTCATCGGCGAACTGGTTCCAGTACAGCACGCCGACGTTATAGCCGGCGTTGCGCCAGGCCGCAGCCAGGTCCAGCGTCGGGCCACCGGCACCCTCACGGTTGAAGGTTTCGCGGTCCTTGCGTGCGGTCGTACCGTTTTGCCAACCATGGATGTAGATCACTGTTGGTTTGCTGGCGCCGTAGTAGGCGTTGCTCTGGCCAGGCACAGCCTTTTGCCAGGTGTCGCCAGAGCCGAACCAGTACAGACCGTAGTCGAGGTTGTTGAAGGTGGAGTCGGGGAAGACGCCGGGGGCGGCGTTTAGCAGCGATGAAAAACTTAGCAGGCACAGCAATATGAGCTTGCGCATCGTGGACGTCCCTAATGTTGTTATTGTGTGGGGGCGTGCCGATTAAGCCGAGAGTTTTCCGGGTTGTCCAGACCCTCGTCAGTGCAATGCCGGCGAGCGCTCTAGCTCGTGCAGACGCTGGCTCAGGCGCAGGCTTTCCTGCGGGTCGTCGCACAGCAGCAGGGCGCGTTCGAGGTCGAAGCGCTCGGCCTGCGGACAGTCCAGCTCGCGATAGATCATCGCCCGCACCAGGTGGTCGGTGACATTCGGTGGCGCCAGTTGCAGCACCCGTTCGGCATCCTTGAGCGCGGCCAGAGGCTCGCCCGCGGCGCCATGCAGATGGCACAGGTTGCGCGACAGGCGCAGCAGCAGGGCGCGGGCGTCGCAGCTCAGCAGATGGCCGGCGTTGAGTTCGGCGGCCGGGCCGGCAACGCGCTGCAGCAGTTCACGGCAGTCCCGCGGGTACAGGCGGCGCCCGCTGCAGGGGTCGAGCAGGTGGTCGGCGCCGGGCACGCGTAGCAGCAGGTGACCGGGAAAATTCACCGCGTGCAGCGGAATCTCTAGTTGCCGGGCCAGCTCCAGGGCGATCAGCGCCAGCGACAGCGGTTGCCCACGGCGGCGCTGCAGCACCCGGTGCAGCAGGGCGGCCTGGGGGCGGGTGGGCAGGTCGTCGTCTTCGTGGAAATCCAGCTCGTTGAGGCGGCGCAGCAGCGGCTGGGCCAGCTCGCCCGCAGGCAGGTTGGGCAAGCCGGCTTGCACCTGTTGGCGCAGGTTGGCGAAGTCACGCAGGATCGCTGCAGGCTGCAGTTGGGCATCGTGTTCGGCGGCGATGCACAGGGCGGCTTCGAACAAGGCGGGCGGCTGTGCATCGAGGCAATCGAGCCAGGCCGGGCGTGAACTCATTGCGGTCTCCTGTGATGGGGAGCGGTCTGCCTAGCTTGTAGCGCGTGGCGTCAGGCTCGTCCAGTCACAGCGAATACCCAGGCTGGTCGTCGGATGCTCTTCACGGACTTTTACCACCGCTGGCAGGCTGCGCGCACCACGGGCCTGGGCGTGATGGGCGGTGCGCACGGCGCACCCTACGGCGGTCGTGAGCCGGCTCTCAGGCGTAGACGCGCTGGCCGCGGTACATGCGCACCGACCCACGCGGGGCTTCTTCCTCGCGCACCACCGGGGCTGCGGCAGCGACGGGCGTGACGTGGTCGATGGAGCGCACATGGCCGCGGTACTGCTGGGCCGGAACACTCGGTTCGCTCACTTTGGCCTGGCTCTGGAAGTCACTCATTTCCGCCAGGCGGATACCCAGGTTGCGGGTTTCCTGGTCGGAGGAGCGCAGGCAGGCCATCAGCATGGCTTCCACCGCGTCCGGCTGGCTCAGGCGGATATCCACGCAGAGTTCGTCGCGCAGGCGTCGACGCAGTGCCTGCATGCAGTCCAGTACGGCCTTGTTGAGTTCCATAGCACTTCCCCCAGACAGTTGAACCTTGCCAGCCGAATGGTCCGGCGGCGCTTTTGCAGTTCCCCGCCAGAGCTTTAGCAAGGGCCGTACCAGCTGCGCAACGCCACGAACTGTGCGGCTTGTCACGTTGTCTGGTGGTTGCAACTGCCCGCGGCTGGTGCAGGTTGCACTCGTCTGGCGCGACGCTGAAGGCGGGTCCAGTAACCGGTATACTGCCGACTCTGTTTTTTGCCGCCGTGCTTTTCCCTGAAGGTTTACCCATGCGCAACGATGCTCGCGACGAACTCGACCATATCCCCAGCCTGACCGCCGGAGGGCGTAACCAGGACGATTTCGCACCGGTGCATGCGGCGCCAGCCGATCATGCCCAGCCACACCACGGCCGCGTCCAGGCTGCGCCGGCCAAGTCTTCCGGCGGCACCGGTGCGCTGTGGGCGCTGGTCGGCGCCCTGACCATCGCTCTGGGCGCGCTCAGCTGGTGGAGCCTGCAACAGATTTCCCGGATAGATGCGTCTGTGGTGGCGACCCAGGAGAGCTTCGTCAAGATCAGCGAAGATGCCGACGGGCGTATCAAGGACATCTCCGGCAAGGTAGTGGCCACCGAGTCCAGCGTCACCACCGACACCGAGCAGCTCAAGCTGCGGGTCAAGCAGCTGGAGAACAAGCTGGCTGAGCTGGGCAAATCGCAGCAGAACGTCGCGGTCCAGCAGACGGGTCAGGGCAAGCGCATCGAGCAACTGGCCACTGAGCTGAAGAGCCAGAAGACGGTGACCGGTCAGTTCGACAGCCAGCTGGAGAAACTGGCCAGCGAGCAGAAGACCGGCCTGGCCGGGGTCGGCAAGCTGGAAGGTCAGCTGAAGAGCCTGAGTGGCGATATCGCAACGCTGAAGAAGCAGGGCAACCCGAGCCAGGCCATCGGCCGTCTGGAACAGGACCTGCTGGTGCTGCGCAGCGAGCTGGACAACCGCCCGGCGCCGACGCAGAACACCGCCGAGTTCGACGCCTTCCGCGCGCAGATGACCCGCAACATCAGCACCCTGCAGTCTCAGGTGCAGAATCTGCAGCAGCAGATCAACGCCCGCTGAGTGTTTGCTGCATGAAAAAAGCCCCGCATCGGCGGGGCTTTTTCGTTTCAGTCGGAGATCGCCGTGGTAGCCCGGATGCAATCCGGGAGCGGAGCGGCCTGCTTCCCGGATTGCATCCGGGCTACGACTGTCTGAAAGAACCGTTGCAACGCTATGGAGGCAGGTAAAGCCCCAGACCGTAGGAGCGAGCTCTGCTCGCGAAGCTTTATGGGGTGCCCCGTTCGCGAGCAGAGCTCGCTCCTACAGTTGGTCGTGCGCAGAAAAACGCCGCGATTCCTGGGCGAAATCGCGGCGCTTTCTTCAATAAACCGCATTGCCGCAGCTACGGGGCTCTTCCGTTTCAGTCGGCCATCACAGCCGCGGATAGTCGATATAGCCCGCCGGGCCCTGGGCGTAGAACAGTTCCGGACGCGCCTCGTTCAGCGCTGCGTCACTGGCCAAGCGCTCGACCAGGTCCGGGTTGGCGATATAGGGCACGCCAAACGCCACCGCATCGGCCTTGCCCTCGACCAGCCAGCTGTTGGCCTGGGCCTTGGTGAAGCGCTCGTTGGCGATGAACACGCCGCCGAAGGCCTCCTTGAGCTGCGGGGTCAGGCTGTCGTCGTCGATCCGCTCGCGGGCGCAGATAAAGGCGATCTGGCGTTTGCCCAGTTCGCGTGCGACATAGCCGAAGGTCTCGGCGCGGTTGCCGTCGCCCATGTCGTGCAGGTCCGCACGCGGTGACAGGTGCACGCCGACGCGGCCGGCATCCCATACGCCGAGCACCGCATCGGTGACTTCCAGCAGCAGGCGCGCGCGGTTCTCCAGGCTGCCACCGTACTGGTCGCTGCGCTGGTTGGTGCTGTCCTGGAGGAACTGGTCGAGCAGGTAGCCATTGGCCGCGTGGATTTCCACACCGTCGAAACCGGCGGCCTTGGCGTTTTCCGCCGCGCTGCGGTAGGCCTCGACGATCTCGGCGATTTCCTCGGTTTCCAGGGCGCGCGGGGTGACGAAGTCCTTGATCGGTCGCACCAGGCTGACATGCCCGGCCGGTTTGATCGCGCTCGGCGCCACCGGCAGTTCGCCGTCCAGGTACAGCGGGTCGGAGATGCGCCCGACGTGCCACAGCTGCAGGACGATGCGCCCGCCGTGGGCATGCACGGCGCTGGTCACGTTGTGCCAGCCACGCACCTGAGCGTCGGACCAGATGCCGGGGGTGTCCGGGTAGCCGACGCCCATCGGCATGACCGAGGTGGCCTCGCTGATGATCAGCCCGGCCGAGGCGCGCTGCACGTAGTACTCGGCCATCAGCGCGTTGGGCACGCGGCCTGCGTCGGCGCGGCAACGGGTCAGCGGGGCCATGATGATGCGGTTCGGCAGTTCGAGGTCGCCGATCTTGATGGGGTCGAAGAGTGTGGGCATGGGATGGATCTCCGCGGGTGGGTCAGTTGGGGACGGCGATGGCAGCGCCAGAGGCGTTGCCGACAGAGAAGGTCAGCAGAGTGGCGAGCAGGGCCAGGCCGGCCAGCACGGCGGCGGCCAGCGGCACGCTGCTCAGGCCCAGGCCCTGGCTGATGACCAGGCCACCGACCCAGGCGCCGAGGGCGTTGCCCAGGTTGAAGGCGCCGATATTCAGGGTCGAGACCAGGTTCGGCGCGGCCTGGCCGAAGGTCATCACGTTGATCTGCAGCGCCGGCACGGCGGCGAAGGCGGCGGTGGCCCAGAGGAACAGGGTGATCTCGGCCGGGATCAGCGCCTGGCTGGTCCAGCTGAACAGGCTGGAGAGCAGCGCCAGGGCGATGAACACACCGCACAGGGTGGTCGCCAGGCGCCAGTCGGCCAGCTTGCCGCCGAGCAGGTTGCCCAGGGTCAGGCCGAGGCCGATCAGCAGCAGGCTCCAGGTGATGCCGCTAGGCGACACGCCGGTGACTTCGCCGAGCAGCGGGGCGATGTAGGTGAACAGGGCGAACACCGCGGCGGAGAACAGTACGGTGGTGGACAGCGCCAGCCAGAAGCCGAGGCCACGCAAGGCCGCCAGCTCGCTGCGTAGGTCGGCTGGTTGTTCGTCGCGCTTGGCCGGCAGCACCCGCCACAGGCCGATCAGGGCCAGCACGCCGATGGCCGTCACTGCCCAGAAGGTCGAGCGCCAGCCGGTATACTGGCCGAGGGCGGTACCCAGCGGCACGCCGAGTACGTTGGCCAGGGTCAGGCCGGTGAACATCAGCGCCACCGCCGAAGCCTTGCGGTTTTCCGGTACCAGGCTGGCGGCGACCACCGAGCCGATGCCGAAGAAGGCGCCGTGGCAGAGGGCGGTGACCACCCGGGCGATCATCAGTAGCTCATAGTCGCCGGCCGTGGCACACAGCAGGTTGCCGAGGATGAAGATGCCCATCAGTGCCAGCAGGGCGGCCTTGCGCGGCCAGTTCGAGGTGACCATGGCCATGAACGGCGCACCGATGGCCACGCCGAGGGCGTAGCCGGTGACCAGCCAGCCGGCGCCGGGAATGCTCACGCCGAGGTCGGCGGCGACCTCCGGCAGCAGGCCCATGATGACGAATTCCGTGGTGCCGATGGCAAACGCGGACAAAGCGAGGACGAGAAGCGAAAGCGGCATGGGCCGGCTCCTGAAACGAGGTGAACGGATTGGCCTGGCGGGGCAGGCTGGGCGTTTAGAGTTGAGTGCTGAAGTCTTTCAGAAAGGCCTGAATGACCTCCTCGTTGCGCTTGAAGAAACTCCACTGGCCGACCTTACGACTGGTCACCAGGTTGGCCCGCTGCAGGGTGGCGAGGTGGGCCGACACGCTCGACTGCGACAGGCCGCAGCGTTCGAACTTGCCGGCGCAGACGCCGAATTCCAGCGGGTGTTCCTGGTCGGCGAAATGCTTCTGCGGCTCCTTCAGCCACTGCAGGATCTCCCGGCGTACGGGATGGGCCAGGGCCTTGATGATTTCGTCGAGGTCGAGCGGGGTATCCATGGCGCGGGTTACCGGTATATCGAGATGGGACGAACTCTATATCGGCTCAGTCCGATATGGGGATCGTTTGCGCCGATACTGATTATCGACAGGGCTGATGCGATCGGCGTGGGTAGTGCAGGCAGGCGCATGCTGGCAGCGAATTGATTCGCGATAGCCGGCAGCACTGGGCCGCCACGCTTACGAATAAATTCGCTGCAGCAGAAGAGGGGAGAAGGACTGCGTGCTAGTCCTCCAGCTTGGAAAAGTCCGCCTTCACCCGCACCGCGCAGTCCGGGCAGGTGAAGGTGTCCGGCAGTTCCTCCCAAGTGGTTCCAGGCGCGTAGCCTTCATGGGGTTCGCCATGGCTCTCGTCGTAGCGGTAGCCGCATTCCGGGCACTGGTACTGGCTCATGCCGCGTGCTCCTGCAGGCCATAGCGCTGCATCAGCTGCTCGCGCAGGCCGGGCTGAAAGTTGATCCGCGACGCATCGCCGTGCACCGCCGCCAGCAGGCGCGGGTTCATTACGCGGAACCACAGCGGCGGGCAGTAGGCCAGCAGGTACATGCCGAAGTAGCCGCTGGGCAGGCGCGGCACATCGGCGAAGTTGCGCAGCGACTGGTAGCGCCGGGTCGGGTGGGCGTGGTGGTCGGAATGCCGTTGCAGGTGGAACAGCGCCCAGTTGGAGAACAGGTGGTTGCTGTTCCACGAATGGTGCGGCTGGCAGATCTCGTAGCGGCCGTTGTCCAGCTTGCGCCGCAGCAGGCCGTAGTGTTCCAGGTAGTTGGCCGAGGTCAGCTGGAAACCGCCCCAGAAGGCCGTGAGCAGCAGGTAGGGCAGCAGCACCAGGCCGAACACGGCGAGCAGGCCTCCATACAGCACCAGGCTGATCAGCGCCGGCTGCAGTACCTCGTTGTCCAGGCTCCACACCGATTTGTTGCAGCGCGCCAGGCGCTCCTTCTCCAGTTGCCAGGCGCGGCGGTAACCACCGGGCATCTCACGCAGGAGGAAGCGGTAGATGTGTTCGCCCATGCGCGAGGATGCTGGGTCCACAGGCGTGGCCACGTCGCGGTGATGGCCGCGGTTGTGCTCGACGAAGAAGTGTCCGTAGCAGCACAACGCCAGTGCCAGCTTGCCCAGCCAGCGCTCCAGTTCGCTCTTCTTGTGGCCCATCTCGTGGCCCAGGTTGATGGCGAAACCCAGGCCGCCGCCGGTGGAGATGATCATCGCCAGCACGCCGTACCAGGGCAGCGCCTGGGTGGCGACGAACATCGCGTTGAGGATGAAACCGAGCCACAGCAGCGGCACCAGCAGGTAGGTGATCCAGCGGTAGTAGGCGTCGGCTTCCAGGCCCGGCACCGCCTGTTCCGGCGGATTGCTCTGGTCCTCGCCGATCAGCGCATCGAGCAGCGGGATGCCGAAATAGAAGAACGCGGGCGACAGCCACAGCCAGAACACGTTGGCCGAAACCAGCAGGTACAACGCCGGGCCGAGCAGGCCGAGGGTGGGGACGAACAGCGACATCAGCCACAGGTAGCGCTTGCGGTCGCGGTAGGGCTGATCCATGGCCGGGGTGGGAACGAGGGTCGTCATCTTGTTATCTCCAGAGGTTCTTTGACCTGTAGCCAGAGTGCGCCTGTGCGGGAAGATGACGTACCGTTGTGCCGGGCAAATAATCGTCATATGGTGACAGCTCGACTGGCTGGTGCTGGATCACTCCATGAGCTCGACCGTCTCGCCGCTGCAACCCTGCCTGCACCCGATCTACGCGCGGCTGCTGTGCGCCGCGTTGTGCCAGCGTGGCTTCGACGAGGCGCAGATCCTGCTCGGTACCGGGCTGGACTGGGCCCAGCTGCACAGCGACAACCGCTCCCTCAACTTCGCCCAGGTGCAGCGCCTGGTGCGGCGTGCCGTGCAGCTCACCGACTGCCCCTGGCTGGGCCTGCAGGTGGGCTGCGCGACCCAGGTTTCCGCCCACGGCCCGGTCGGCTATGCGGCCCTGGCCTGCGCCGATCTGCGAGGCGTGTTGCAGGTGCTCGAACGCTTCAGCGTGTTGCGCCTGAGCAGCCTGCGCCTGACCGGTTACCTGGAAGGCGAGCGCTATTGCGTGCGCGCCGACGAGGAGTTCGATCTGGGCGATGTGCGCGAGCACATCCTGGCGACCATCGCCGGCACCTTTCTGCGTCTGCTCGAGGCGGTATGCGGCACGTTGCCGGTGGGCGAGCTGCGTTTCACTTTTCCCTTCGCCGAGCCCGCCTGGGGCGCGCGCTACCGCGAGCTGCTCGGCCCCGGCGTGGACTTTGCTGCCGACTGCTACAGCGTCAGCCTGCCGCTGGCGTGGCTGGATCGGCCGAGCCTGAGTGCCGACCCGCAGGCCGCGCGCATCGCCCTGCGCGACTGCGAACACCAGTTGCTCGGCGTGCGCGAAGGCGGCGACTGGACTACCCGCGTGCAGCTGCGACTGCTGGCCTGCGAGGGACGCTACCCGACCCTGGGCCAGCTGGCCGACGAGTATCACCTGTCCGAACGCACGCTGATCCGCCGCCTGCGCGACGAGGGTGGCAACTACCAGCAGCTGCTCGACGAGGTGCGCCAGGAACTGGCCTGCTGGCTGCTGCTGAACACTCCGCTGAGCGTCGAGGCGGTGGCTGAGCGCCTGGGTTACCAGGACACCAGCAACTTCAGCCGCACCTTCCGCCGCTGGCTGGGCATGACGCCCAATGCCTGGCGCAACGGCCAGCTCGCCGTGCCCGCGCCATGAACTACCTGGCCCATCTGCATCTGGGCGGCGACCAGCCCGCGCAACTGCTGGGCAGCCTGTATGGCGACTTCGTCAAAGGTCGGCTGGAGGGGCGCTTCCCGCCAGAGATCGAGGCCGCCATCCGCCTGCACCGGCGCATTGATGTCTTTACCGACAGCCACCCGCTGACCGCGCAAGCCCGTGCGCGCTTCCCGGCCGAGCGCCGGCGTACCTCGGGGATTCTGATCGACCTGTTCTTCGACCATTGCCTGGCCCGCCACTGGCACGACTATGCCGCCGAGCCGCTGCCGCAGTTCACCGCGCGGGTCTATGCCGTGTTGGCCGAACAGCCTGAGTTGCCCGCGCGCCTGGCACATATCGCGCCGCGCATGGCGCAACAGGACTGGCTGGGCAGCTACCGCGATTTCGCCGTGCTGGAGCAGGTGCTGTGGGGCATGAGCCGGCGCCTGTCGCGCCCGCAACTGCTGAATGGGGCGATGGCCGAGCTGGAGCGCCTGTATGAGCCGTTGCAGGAGGATTTCCGCGCCTTCTATCCCGAGCTGCGGGCGTTTGCCCGTACGCAGGTTCAGCCGTGGGTAGGAGGCTCTGAGGCGTAGGGCGGGTGAAACCCGCGTTGCTCGCTACGCGGGTTTCACCCGCCCTACCTTAACTGCAAGCCTTCCACTGCGTAGGGCTCGTAGGGTGGATGACGCTCTGTTCATCCACCAAATGCACCGTCCGGTGGATCGGTGAAGCGTGATCCACCCTACGCCGCTGCCTGCTCGCGCTCTTCGATCTCGCCGAACAACGCCACTTGCACCGCACGCTGCGCCTGGCGGGCCAGGGCGTTGCGTTCCAGGCCGTGGCTGGCGATCGGTTCGAGCAGCTGGATCTGCACCGTACTGCGCTGGCTGGCGAACAGACGCAGCAGGTGCGAGGGCAGGTCGTCGTCGCCGATAAAGGGTGCGATCGGGTCGGTCTGGCCGTCGCGCAGGTAGCGGATCGCCACCGGTTGCACGGGCATGCCGGCCTCGATGGCGCCGGTCAGCAGGCGGCCGTGGAAAGTGCGCACCTGCTGGCCGTCGGTGGTGGTGCCCTCGGGGAAGATCAGCAGCGCATGGCCGCCCTGCAGATAGCGCTGCAGCTGGCGGGCGAGCAGGGCGCTATCTCCTGAGCCTCTGCGGATAAACAGCGTGCCGGCCTTGTGCGCCAGCCAGCCGGCCAGCGGCCAGGTGCGCACCTCGGCCTTGGACAGGAAGGACAGCGGCAGCAGCTGGCCGAGCAGCGGGATGTCGGTCCATGACACATGGTTGCTGAGCCACAGCATCGGCTCACTGGGCAGCGTGCCCTGCACCTCGACGTCGAAGGGCAGGGCATTGCTCAGGCGGCGCAGGAACCAGCAGGTCAGGCGCTGGCGCAGGCCGAGCAGGTCGTGGCGGCGCAGGCGCTCGGCCAGGGCGACGCCACTGGCCAGCAGCAGGCCGAGCATCAGCACGGCGGCCAGACGGGTTAGGCGCAGATAGATACGAAGTCGGTTCATCGTGGCTCTCGTGTGAGGGAAGCGAGGGCCTGAAACCTGTTTCGGGTCTTTTGAGCTAGAGCCAGGCAAGGCGCAACGACCATCGGGAGTAACAGCCAAAGGCTGGCCCGAAGGGTAAGCGCCAGCGAATAAATCGGGCGAGGACGCGGAGTTTACGAAGTGTAAATGAGCAGTACTCGCTTCACTCGCCCTCCGGGTCGCGCTAAAGCGCGTTAGCGGCAAGCCGCTTTCCGAGTCCGATTTCAACGCAGCATGGCCGACGATCAAGAGATCCGGGACAGGTTCTCAGACCGCGGCCTTGAAGTGGCGGGCATAGCGCGGACACAGCTCGTCGCGCTTGAGCAGGATGAACACGTCGGCTACCTGGAAGTCCTCGTCCCAGCAAGGTTCGCCGCAGATCTTCGCGCCCAGGCGCATGTAGGCCTTGAGCAGGGGCGGCATCTCGGCGATGACGTTGCTCGGCACATCCAGGCTCGGCAGCGGTTTCTTCGGTTCGGCGCGCAGGTGCTCATTGCACAGGTAGCGTTCGCGCAGGCGCTGCATGATCGCCTGGGCCTGGATGCCGCCGTCCTGCATGGGGATGCTGGCGCAGCCCATCAGGTAGCGGTAGCCGCCTTCGTTGAGCACTTCGGCCAGCTCGCTCCACAACACGGCGATGGTGCCGCCGTTGCGGTAGGCCGGGTCGACGCAGGTACGGCCCAGTTCCAGCACCGGCCCTTCGAGATGAGCCAGGCCGTGCAGGCAGAACTCTTCCTCGCTGTAGAAACGGCCCAGGCTGGCCGCGGCGTGGTGGTCGAGCAGGCGGGTGGTGGCCACCAGGCGGCCGCTGTTGAGGTCGCGCACGCCGATGTGCTGGCAGTGCGGGTCATAGTCATCCATGTCCAGGCCGAGCTCGGCGCCATTTAGCTTGGCGTCGAATTCGCTGCTGAAGACGCTGTAGCGCAGAGCCTGGGCCTCGCGCAGGGCATCGGCCCCGAGCAGGCGTTCGGCGTGCAGACGGCGTTCGGCAGTGGTGTCGCGGGTGCGTGCGCTCTCGGTCATCATGTAGCCTCCGTAAGCCGGCCTTCAAAGAGTTGCGGCCAGTCGACTTTGTTGGGCAAGCTCAGGCTAGGAAGCGCCGGTGTCACCTCCGTGAAGCTTTGGTGATGCTTGCGTGACAGCACGTTTCAGTAGTGCCCGCCGCTCAGCGTCGATTCGATAACTAGGAGTCCCTCCATGCCTTGGCAACCCTTGCTGCAAACCCGCGATCGCCTGCCAGCCAGTGATCTGGAAAGCTGGTACGCCGCCTTGCTGGAACGGGTCGGTGAGGCCACGCCATTCGCCCTGGCTGTGCTCGGAGGACGTCTGGCGGCGACGCCGGGGCTGGCCTTTCTGGCCGGTTACCAGGCCGCGTTGCGCGCCCTGTGGCCGGCGGCGCCCTGGTCGCTGGGCGCGCTGTGTGTGACCGAGAACAAGAGCACCCGCCCGGCGGACATGAGCACGCGCCTCACTGATCTGCACCTGTCCGGGCGCAAGGATTTCGTCACCGCCGCCGAGGCCGCCGACTGGTTGCTAGTGGCGGCGCGCTGTGAGGAGGCCGGCAGCCCGCCGCGCCTGGCTCTGGGCGTGGCGCGCAATGGCGCTCCAGGGGTGCGCATCGAGCCGTTGCCGGCGTTGCCGCTGATGCCCGATATCGGCCACGCCCGCCTGCACCTGGACCACGCGCTGTGCGAGCTGCTGCCCGGCGATGGCTGGGATGCCTACGTGAAGCCCTTCCGCAGTATCGAAGACGTGCACGTGCTGACTGCCGTGACTGCCTGGCTGTTCGGCGTGGGCCAGGACAGCGCCTGGCCGCAGGCCCTGCAACTGCGACTGTTGGGCCTGCTCGGCGGTTGCGCCGAGGTGGCGCGACACTGCCCGAGCACCCCGGCCAGCCATGTGTTGCTGGCCGGGCTGTTTGCCCAGTTCGCCGCCCTGCGTGGCGAGGTCGATGCCGCCATGGCTGGCGGCCCGGCCGAGTGGGCGGCACTGTGGCAGCGTGATCGCAACCTGCTGGAAATCGCCCGCACGGCCCGCGAAAAGCGCCTGGAGAAGGCGTTGGCGGCACTGCAGTTGTAGGGTGGATCGCGCTTCACCGATCCACCGAGCAGTGGTTGTGGTGGATGAAGAAAGCGTCATCCACCCTACGCACCGCAGTAGTAGGGTTGATCGCGCTTCACCGATCCACCGAGCAGTGGTTGTGGTGGATGAAGAAAGCGTCATCCACCCTACGCACTGCAGTAGTAGGGTTGATCGCGCTTCACCGATCCACCGAGCAGTGGTTGTGGTGGATGAATAAGGTGTCATCCACCCAACGCACCGCAGTTGTAGGGTGGATCACGCTTCACCGATCCACCGAGCGGTGTAGTGGTGGATGAACAGAGCGTCATCCACCCTACGGTCTGCTTGAGTTGCAGTGCTGCGTATCGCAAAGCCTTAGTCAGGTGGATCGAGCTGTGCCGATCTAGCGAGCTGATGGTGGTCGATGAGCCGAGAGTCACCCAGCCGACGGTGAACCCCTGCTTGATCCAGGTCAGTAAGCGTCACAGGGCTTTCGACTATGGTCGCCTCGCGTTTTTCCTGTGAGGTTTCCATGCGCCGCGAGCCCATCGTGCTGTTTGATAACGGCACTCACCAATGCCTGATGTTCGATGACCTGGTCAGCGGCGAAGGTGTGCAATCCAACCAGTTCCTGATCACCGACAACGAGCAGTACCTGCTGCTCGATCCGGGCGGTGACCTGACCTATACGCCGCTGTCGCTGGAGCTGTCCAAGCACATCCCGGTGCAGTCGCTGACCTATATCTTCGCCTCGCACCAGGACCCGGACATCATCGCCTCGCTGGACAAGTGGCTGCTGCACACCAAGGCGCGGGTGATCTGCTCCAAGCTGTGGGCGCGCTTTCTGCCGCACCTGACGGCCAACTACCTGGCGCTGAGCCATGGCATCAACACCTACGACCGCATCATCGCCCTGCCGGATCGCGGCCAGTCGTTCACGCTCGGCAAGTGCAAGCTGCAGGCCGTGCCGGCGCATTTTCTGCACTCGGTGGGCAACTTCCAGCTGTACGACCCGGTCAGCCGCATCCTCTTCTCTGGCGACATGGGCGCCTCGATGGTCGACGACGCCAGCCCGGTGCACGACTTCGTCAACCACATCCCCAACATGGCCGGCTTCCACCGCCGCTACATGGCCAGCAACAAGGCCTGCCGCTTCTGGGCGCAGATGGTGCGCGAGATGAACGTGGCGATGATCGTGCCGCAACACGGCCGGCCCTTTGTCGGCGAGGCGATGATCAATGCCTTCCTCGACTGGATCGAGCGCCTGGACTGCGGCCTGGATCTGCTGACCCAGGAAGACTATCGCTTGCCCGATTGAGCCCATTTCGGTCGCAGCGGCCATGTTATCTGTCACCTGACCCGTGCTAGGGTCGCGGCTTTCGATTGCCGCGAGAACGCCCGATGTCCCTTGCCCTGATGCGTCGCCTGAGCCTGGCTGGCCTCTGCGTGCTGGCTGCTAGCCAGGCGCTGGCCGAAAGCTGGCCGGCTGCCGACTGGTCCAGCCAGCCAGTCACCCCGAGCTCCGCGCTCGACGCGCTGGAGGCTTACGCCTTTCCCGCCCGTGATGACAGCAGCCGCTTGGGTGTGCGCACCGATGCGCTGCTGGTGATCAAGGATGGCGTGCTGGTCTACGAGCGCTATGCCGGGCCGAACAATGCGCAGACCCCGCACCTGGCCTGGTCGATCAGCAAGAGCCTGTTCGCCAGTGTGCTCGGCGTGGCCTACGGCGAAGGCCGCTTCAAACTGGATGACCCGGTGGCGCAGCACTATCCGCCGTTCGCCAAGCACCCGGCGGTGAAGATGGGCCACCTGCTCAACTGGGCCTCGGGCCTCGACTGGCAGGAAGGCTACGAATACGCGCCGCTGAGGTCTTCGGTGGTGGCCATGCTCTACACCCGTGGCCGCGGTGACAGCGCCGCCTTCGCCGCCACCCATGAGCTGGATGCCGTACCCGGCACGCGCTTTCGCTACTCCAGCGGTGACAGCAATGTGCTGTCTGCGGCCCTCAAGCAGATGCTCGGTGAGCTGAGCTATCGCGACTATCCCTGGACCGCGCTGTTCGAGCCGCTGGGCATCACCTCGGCGACCTGGGAGCGCGACGCCAGCGGCACCCTGGTTGCTTCGTCCTACGCCTACCTGAGTGCCCGCGACCTGGCCCGTGTCGGCCTGCTCATGCAGCGCGACGGTCGCTGGGGCGAACGCCAGCTGCTGCCGGCGTCCTGGGTGGCGTTCAACCGCACGCCGTTCGCCAACTACCAGCCCGATCCGCAGAAACCCAATGGCGCCGTGCCAGGTGGCCAGTGGTGGCTCAACGTGGCCCTGCCGCAGAGCGCCCAACCCTGGCCGGACGCGCCGGAAACCACCTTCGCCGCCCTCGGCCACTGGGGCCAGGGGCTGTATGTGCTGCCCGAGCAGAAGCTGGTGATCGTGCGTTACGCCGATGACCGTGACCGCAGCTACCAGCACAACGAATTGCTCAAGCGGGCCCTGGCCGCTTTCGCCGGAGAACAGCCATGATCAAGCGCCATCCGTTTCTTGCCGTTGGTTTGTTGGCACTGCTGATCCTGGCGTTGCTCGGCTGGAGCAACCGCGTCCATCTGGCGGCTTTCCCCGGCATCATCGGCGCCTACTCGGCCAAGGAGTACTGCTCCTGCCGCTACGTGGTTGGCAACCCGGCCGACTATTGCACCGGCTACATCAAACAGTACCTGCCGCTCAGCGACTTCCTCGACGATGCCGCCGGCAAGCAGGTAACCGCCCGCAGCCTGGGCAGCAGCCACACGGCACTGTGGCTCGGGGTGCGCGAAGGCTGTCAATTACAGCCCCAGGCCGCTGCGCTGCCTTGAGCCTGTTCAAAGGCTGCTGCGCGTCGGCCATGCTGCGTTGCAACGCAGTAACAGCCGCAGGCTGGTCAATCGGCTCAGAAAGCCGCTTGCGGCTAACGCGCGGCAGCGCGACCCGAAGGGCGAGTGGAACGAGTCATGCTCATTTACAGCTTGTAAACTGCGCTTCTTCGCCCGATTCCGCCTTGCCTGGCTCTAGCTCGCGAGCCCTTGAACAGGCTCAAAACAGCGCAAACGCCGGGCCGGCAGGCTTTGCATTGCTGGCCCGGGCCGCTATCGTTGCGCTGAAACAGCCAAGCCCAGTGAGCCCATGTCCAAGCTCTATGCCTTTCTGATAGCCGCCTGCCTGGCCCTGCCGGCGCAGGCCGACTGGTACCTGGATAACGAGTCCTCGCGCCTGTCGTTCATTTCCACCAAGGCCGGCAACCTTTCCGAGGTGCACCGTTTCCTCACCCTGCACGGCAAGGTCGATGCCAAGGGCGCGGTGCGCCTGCGCGTGGAACTGGAGTCGGTGAGCACCGGCATCCCGGTGCGCGACGAACGTCTGCGTAATCTGCTGTTCCAGGTCGACACCTTCCCCGAGGCGAAGATCATGGCCCAGCTCGGCCTGGCGCCGATCACCGACCTGGCGCCCGGCGCGCAGCTGGAGCTGAGCCTGCCGATCCAGGTGGAAATCAGCGGGCGCAAGCACGGCTACATGGTCGAACTGCTGGCCACCCGCCTGGATGACCGGCGCTTTCAGGTGGTGACCCTGGCGCCACTGGTGCTGCATGCCGATGAGTTCGGCCTGGCCGATGGCGTCGAGGCCCTGCGCAAGACGGCGCGGCTGTCAGCCATCAGCCTGTCGGTGCCGGTGGGAGCCGTGCTGATTTTCACCGCGCGATGACGGGCAGCATTTTCCCCTGGAAAGGTGGTAACCACTTTCAGCTGCTGGTCGACGGGCCGGCGTTCTTTCCCGCCATGCTGGCGGCCATTGCCACCGCCGAACGGCGGGTGGCGCTGGAGCTGTATCTGGCCGAAGACGGTCGCTGCAGTGAGGCCCTGGTCAGCGCCCTGGTCGATGCGGCGCGGCGTGGCGTGGCGGTGCATTGCCTGTTCGACGACTTCGGCTGCCTGGGCTTTGGCAAGGTATTGCGCCAGCGCCTGGCCAGCGCCGGTGTCGAACTGCGCCTGTACAACCCGCTGCGCTGGCGGCGCGGGGTACGCAACCTGTACCGCGATCACCGCAAGATCCTGCTGGTGGACGAGCGCGTCGCCTTTGTCGGCGGCACCGGCGCCACCGATGAGTTCTGGGACCCGCTCGCCAGCAGCAGTGCCTGGCATGAGGTAATGGTGCGCATCGAGGGGCCGCTGGTGGCGCACTGGCTGCTGTTGTTCGATTTCCAGTGGCTGGCCAGCGAGGGGCGCCAGCCCTGGCGCGCCGATGGCAACTCCGGGCTGGCCCATCTGCCGCCCAGCCCGCAGGCGGGGCAGGGCATGGGCCGGGTGGCCTATGCCAACGCCCGTCAGCACCGCGATATCGCCCAGTCGCTGTTGCGCAGTGTGAGTCGTGCCAAGCAGCGCATCTGGCTGGCTACCCCGTATTTCCTGCCCAGCTGGAAGGTCCGACGTTACCTGGTCAAGGCCGCCAGCCGTGGCGTGGAGGTGCGCCTGCTGCTCACCGGCCGGCATACCGACCATCCGCCGATCCGCTACGCCGGCCAGCGCTACTACCCGCGTTTGCTCAAGGCTGGGGTGCGCATCTTCGAGTATCAGCCGCGCTTCCTGCACCTGAAGATGGTGCTGGTCGACGACTGGGTCAGCGTCGGCTCGTGCAACTTCGACCACTGGAACCTGCGCTTCAACCTGGACGCCAACCTGGAGGCCCTCGACCCGGCGTTCAGTGGCGAGGTCGCCGAGTGCTTTGTCAGCGATTTCGCCGCCAGCCGGGAAGTCACCCTGCAGGACTGGCACCAGCGCCCGTTGCTCAGTCGTCTCCGCCAGCGCCTGTGGGGCTGGCTGGATCGCCTGGTGGTCAATCTGTTCGACCGTCGGCGGTAAAGCATCGATAGCAAAGCGCGCCCACTAGGCGGATGCTCGGGACAGCTGTTCCCCTTTTTCCAGAGCCTTGCGCCATGTCCGTCGCCTTCTGGTTTTTCCTGCTGGGCGTACTGCTGATCAGCATGGTGCTGGTGCGCACGCTGCTGGCCCGCCTGCTGCTCAGCAGTGCCATGGTCTACCTGGCGGTGGGGGTGGCGCTGGGGCCGCTGGGGCTGGCGGTGCTGCGCCTGGACCCGGCTGCGCATGTCACGCTGCTGCTCTGGGCTGCCGAGCTGGCGGTGCTGATTTCCCTGTTCAATGTCGGCCTGAATATGGGCGCGGTGCCCTTGCGCAATCGCCGTTGGTTGCTGCCGCTGCGCCTGGCCTTTGTCTCCATGGCGCTCACCGTCGGCCTGATCACCCTGGTCGGCGTCTGGGGCCTGGGCCTGTCGCTGGGCGGCGCGGTGCTGCTTGGGGCGATCCTCGCGCCGACCGATCCGGTGCTGGCTTCCGGGGTGCAAACCCAACTCAGTGCCCATCCGGATCGTCTGCGGTTCAGCCTGTCGGGCGAGGGCGGTCTCAACGATGGCACGGCCTTTCCCTTTGTCATGCTCGGCCTCGGCCTGCTCGGGCTGCATGAACTGGGCGCGGGCGGCTGGCGCTGGTGGCTCATCGACCTGCTCTGGGCTACCTTCGCCGGCCTGCTGATCGGCGCCCTGGCCGGGGCACTGATCGGCAAGCTGGTGGTCTACCTGCGTACCCGTCACCACCTGGCGCTGGGCCTCGACGAATTTCTCTCGCTCGGCCTGATCGCCGTGGCTTATGGTGCCGCGCAACTGTGCCTGGCCTACGGCTTTCTCGCGGTGTTCGCCGCCGGTCTGGCCTTGCAGCGGGTCAAGGAGCAGCCGCAGCGCGGCACCGCCTCCCTCGGTGCGGCGCCGCGGCAGCGCGGGCACAGCGAGGAGGAGCTGGCAGCTCATTCGCACCATGCCAGCGAGGCCATGAGCCATGCGGTGCACGGGTTCAATGAGCAGCTGGAAAGCCTCGCCGAGCTGGCGCTGGTGCTGCTGGTGGGGGCGATGCTGGCCTACACCCAGCCCACCCTGAACATGCTCTGGTTCATTCCGCTGTTGCTGCTGGTGCTGCGCAGCGTGGCGGTGCTGCTCGGGACCCTGGGCGAAGCCATGCTGCCGCGTCAGCGCAGCATGACCTGCTGGTTCGGTATTCGTGGTATTGGTTCGCTGTTCTACCTGATGTTTGCCCTGCAGCAAGGGGTGAGCGGGGCACTGGCCGAGCAGTTGGTCAGCCTGACGCTGCTGACGGTGGCGGCCTCGATTGTGCTGCACGGGATTTCGGTAGAGCCGCTGATGCGCTGGTATCAGCGCCGCGATAAAGCATGAGTGACTTGGAGCGTATGGCCTGATGGCAAAGATTGAATCCCTGCTGCTGACTGCCGCGCGCATCAGCACCTTCGACGGCAGTTACCTGCTGACCAGTGCCAGCGGCTTCTTCTTCGCCCGTGACGAGCGCCTGTTCCTGGTCACCAGCCGGCACGTGATGATCGACGAGCCGAGCCAGCACTTTCCCGATCGCATCGAGATCGAAGTGCATACCGACCTGCACAACGTGGCGCAGTCCACCGGCTTCTCCATTCCGCTGTATCGCGACGGCAAGAGCCTGTGGCGCCAGGGCGAGGATGGCGCCGGCGAGATCGATGTGGCGGTGATCGAGATCGAGCGCGCGGCGCTGCCCGCGGCGATGATCTATTACGCCTTCACCCCGGACCATCTGCCCCGTGCCGACCAGCCCGTCGAGGTCGGCACATCGCTGCTGGTGGTGGGTTTCCCCCTGGGCTTTCACGACACCCTGCACCACATGCCCGTGGTGCGCCATGCGGTGGTGGCGTCTTCGTTCGGTCTGCGCTTCCAGGGGCAGGGCTATTTCCTCACCGATGCGCGCACCCACCGTGGCACCAGCGGTGCGCCGGTGGTCATGCGCATGCCAGGGCAGGCCGAGCTGCCCTGGCTGCTGCTCGGCGTGCATTCGGCGCGCCTCGATCTGGGTACGCGCGACCTCGCCCTGGATGAAGCCCTGGGCCTCAATTGCACCTGGTATGCCGACATCCTGCTGACCCTTACCGCGTGAGTCATTGCTTCGCCGCTGGCAGCCGTCAGGGTGGATAAGCAGAGCGTTATCCACCCTACAAAGCTGGCCTGTGCTTTCACCGCCGCTCGTGTCAGTGGAATTGCAAGCCGGCTCTAAGCTCGGTAGCGCACCGACAGCCTTCCCCCCGCCTGCCATTGTCCTCTACCCGGATTGCCGCATTTTCGCGGCGCTCAGGACTACAGAGGTCACCATGAACAAGCCTATCGATCAACGCACTCCCGGCAGCCCGAGCAAAGCGGCTGCGCCTACCCAGAAGGGCGGCAACAGCAGCACCCAGCCGTTCTACAGGGCCAATACGCTGAACAAGCAGGACGGCAATAAGGGCCCCGTCAATGACAACCGCCAGGCTCAGCAGCCTCTCGCCAAGGACCCGCTCAGTGCGCCGGCGCGTGCGGCCAAGCCTGCTGACGAGGCGAAAAAATCATGAGCCTGCCCAGCGCGGACGAACTCAAGGGCAAATGGCAGCAGCAGGTTGGTGCCGCCAAGATTGCCTGGGGCAAGTTGACCGAGGATGAGCTGCTGAAATCCGAAGGTCATGCACAGAAACTCGCCGGCCTGGTGCAGGAGCGCTACGCCATCACCCGTGAAGAAGCGGATGAGCAGGTCAAGAGTTTCATCAAGAAATGCAAATGCTGAAGTAAGCCCGTTTCACCGTTGTGCTCAGGTACAGCGGTGGGCCCGCGGGTTCGTCGGGAACAGTCACCTGACTGCTCTCAAGGCATCACGTCTTTTCCCGAGTGGAGAAACACCATGAACATGATCAAGCAACCGCGCCAACTATTGCTCGCCGCCGCCATTGCCATGGCGCTAGGCACTACCAGCTTTGGCGCCATCGCGGCCACGGCTTCCCAGGAAGTCACCAATGCCCGCCAGGAAACCCAGATCTGGACCACCTACGCGCTGAGCCCTTACCTGCGCGCCAATGACCTCAAGGTCACGGTGGAAAACGGCAAGGCTACGCTCACCGGCCATGTCGCCGAAGACGTCAACAAGGACCTGGCCAACGAGATCGCCCTGGGCGTCAAGGGCATCACCGAGGTCGACAACCAGATCGTCGTCGATGCCGACTACCAGCCGGCCAAGCCCGGCACTGAACGCAGCTTCGGCGAGACTATCGATGACGCCAGCATCACCGCGGCCATCAAGTCGAAACTGATGTGGGGCAAGAGTACCGACGGCATGTCCACCAATGTCGATACCAAGTATGGCCGGGTGACCCTGCGCGGCACGGCTCAGACTGCCGCCGAGCGTGACCTGGCCGGGCGCATCGCGAAGAATACCCAAGGGGTAGTCGCGGTGGATAACCAGATCAAGGTCAATGCGCTGAAGCCCACCATGGCCGAAAGCGGCAAGAACATGGCCGATGAAGCCGGCGACGACATATCCGACAGCTGGATCACCACCAAGGTCAAGTCGACCCTGCTCTACTCCAGCAATGTGGCCGGTACGGCCATCGATGTCACCACCAACAATGGCGTGGTCAGCCTCAGCGGTCAGGTCAATAACGGTGCCGAGCGCGACCTGGCGATCGAACTCGCGCAGAACGTGCGCGGGGTGAAAAGCGTGCAGTCCAAAGAGCTGATGTTTTAACGCAGCGCAGCCTTGCTGCGGGGTCATCACGCCGTCGTATAGGCGGCGTGGCGATCCGTTTGTAGCGATTCTCGGGAGAGGCTGCTGTCACGCACCGGGCCTTGCCGGCCGGGTCGCGCTAACTCCATAGCCCTCCATTGTTCGGAGGGTTTTGCATGTCCAGCACCGGCTGCTTGAGGCTGCTGCCCGCACTGCTGTGCCTGGCGCAGCTGGCGGCGTGCAGCGTATTGCCGACCCTGGTGCCAGACATGGCGCACAACCCGCCGCCCGTGGCCCTGGACGGCAGCAACGGGCCGCTGTCGGCCGCCCGCAGCAAGGCCATCCTCGAGCGCTTGCAGGCCAGCGGCGCGCCGACCCATATCTTCGACCTGCACCTGGCTATCGAGGAGTCGATCAGCGGCAGCCCGCTGCTGACCGGCAACCGGGTCGACTTGCTGCAGGACGGACCGAACACCTACCAGGCGATGCTCGCGGCGATCGACGCCGCCCGCGACCATATCAACCTGGAAAGCTATATCTTCGACGGCGACGAGGTTGGCCAGCGTTTCGCCCAGGCGCTGATCGCCCGGCAGCGCGCCGGGGTGCAGGTCAACCTGATTCACGACAGCGTCGGCACCCTGGGTACGCCGCAAGCGTTCTTCAAGGAGTTGAGCGAGGCCGGTGTGCAGATCGTCGAGTTCAACCCGGTCAACCCGCTGACGGCCAAGGCCGGCTGGGAGATGAACCAGCGCGACCACCGCAAACTGCTGATCGTCGATGGCCGCATCGCCTTTCTCGGCGGGGTCAATATCAGCAGCGTGTACTCCGGCAGCTCGCTGCGCCTGGGCAGCCAGGCTGACCCCGAGCAAGGGTTGCCCTGGCGCGACACCCACCTGCGCCTGGAGGGCCCGGTGGTCGGCGAGCTGCAGAAACTGTTCATCATCACCTGGGCCAAGCAACGTGGCCCGCCGCTGCTGGCGCGGCATTACTTCCCGCCGACGGAGCCGCGCGGCAAGGAGGTGGTGCGCGCCATCGGCAGTTCGCCGGACGATCCCTACAGCCTGATCTACGTCACCCTGATCTCCGCCCTGCGCAGTGCACAGAGCGAAATCTGGCTGACCAACGCCTACTTCGTGCCCGATCCGCAGCTGCTCGCCACCCTCAAGGAGGCCGTCGCGCGCGGCGTCGACGTGCGCCTGGTACTGCCCAGCAGCACCGACTCCTGGCTGGTGTTCCACGCCGGCCGCGCCTACTACGACGAACTGCTGCAGGCCGGCGTGCGCCTGTACGAGCGCCACGATGCGCTGCTGCATGTGAAGACCGCGGTGATCGATGGCGTCTGGTCGACCGTCGGCTCGACCAACCTCGACTGGCGCAGCTTCCTGCACAACCAGGAAGTCAACGCCGTGGTGCTCGGCAGCGACTTCGGCGAAAAGATGCGCGCGGCCTTTCGCGCCGATCTGGCCCAGTCGCGTGAAATCACCCTGGCGACCTGGCAGGAGCGTGCCTATCAGGTGCGCGCCCAGGAACTGTTCGCCCGCCTCTGGGAATACTGGCTATGACCCCGACCCGCCTGCTGTGCCTGATGCTGCTGTGTGCCCCGACCAGTCTGTTGCAGGCGGCCGATGCGCCGACCCTGCGTGCCCGCCACCAGGCGCTGGCGGCGCAACTGGCGAGCAACCAGTTCCAGCGTCCGCTGTACCTGGAATCCACCCAGACCGACAACCAGCTGCAGGGCGATATCTACGCCGAAGTGGCCCAGCCCTTCGCCCAGGCCGGCCCGGCGCTGCAAGGTATCGAACAGTGGTGCGAGCTGCTGATCCTGCACCTCAACGTCAAGGGCTGCCACGCCTCGGCGGCGGGCGCGCAGGCCGTACTCACGCTGCACGTCGGGCGCAAGTTCGATCAACCGCTGGCCGCTGCCTACCCGTTCGAGTTTCGCTACCAGGTCCAGGTCGCGACGGCCGACTACCTGCGCGTGGCGCTGCAGGCCGCCGAGGGGCCGCTGGGTACCAGCGACTACCGCATCGTCCTCGAAGTGCTGGCGCTGGATGAGCAGCGCAGCTTTCTCCACCTGTCCTATGCCTACCGCTACGGCACCGCGGCCAGCCTGGCCATGCAGGGCTACCTGGCCACCACCGGGCGCGACAAGGTCGGCTTCAGCATCATCGGCCAGACCGCCAGCGGCGAGCCGGTCTACCAGGGCGACATGCGCGGCGTGGTCGAGCGCAACACCATGCGCTACTACCTGGCGGTGGATGCCTACCTGGGCGCTTTGGCGCTGCCTGCCAAGGCGCGCCAGGAGCAGCGTTTGAACGACTGGCACAGCGGCGTCGAGCGTTATCCACGGCAGCTGCACGAGCTGGAGCGGGCGGACTACCTGGCCATGAAGCAGCAGGAGATCGAGCGCCAGCAGGCGCTGCAACAGGGCGCTGCCGTCGAGTGAAAGAGTCCCTGTGTGTGCGACGGCGTACAGATCGACCGGGCGGCTTGCGCCCATGCTGTGGGCATGTAGAGCACTGCTGCAACGCCTGCTAAACCCGTCCATTCCTTCACGCTGCAAGGGGAATCCCATGAGCTTGGGTACCATACTGCTGATCGTCCTGATCCTGCTGTTGATCGGCGCCATCCCGGCCTGGCCACACAGTCGCAGCTGGGGCTACGCGCCCAGCGGTGGCTTGGGCCTGGTAGTCATCATCCTGATCATTCTGGTGTTGCTCGGGCGTATCTGAACGCCGCCCATGCCTGCGCATACGCGCAGGCGGGGCGTTACTCCCCACTATTCGAGGCGGACTTCGCGCGGTGTGATGACCATGTCGATGTCCTTGAATTCGCCTGCCGATGCCTTGATCACTTCACGGGCGATGCTGGTTTCCTGCTCGTTGTGGGTTTTTGCCACCAGCACCACATCACCATGAGTGATCGCCCCGCTGATCAGTTCGGCGAAACGCCCAGCATGCTTGCCCGAGCCCCGCGCCGCAGCAATCGCGCTGCCGAGAAAAGCCCCGATGAACGCGCCCCAGCCCAGCAGCATCAGCGGTGCCAGCAGCGGGCTGGCGGTGAACAGGTTGATGTCGTTGGCGATCAGCATGACCTCCACCGCGGCGCCCAGGCCGATACCGATGCCGGCGCCGATGGCACCCACGATCAGTATGTCCTTGAGTACGCCATTGCTGCGCCGCTGGGGTGTGGGGGCGGGCGGGGCATGGCTGTCGCCGGTGAAGATCTGCAGGTCTTCGTTGTGCAAACCACGTTGAATCAGTTGCACCAGGGTGCTTTCGGCCGGCGCGCGCTGGGGGAAGAAACCCGAGACGTTGTGGCAATAACGATCCATGGTGGTACTCCCGATTGAGAACCGTCCGCGACGGTTGAGCCCCGAGCCTGAGCGCGCTGAGTGGCCCCGTCTGTGCGCCCGCGAACGCTGGCGCGAGCGGCCGGCCTGGGTGCGCTGGCGCACGGTGGAGCCCGGCGCTGTCGGTGCATGCTGGAGTGTATCGATCTGGGGCCATGGGGTTCCGGGCGTCGGCACCTTCGCGAGGGTATGCCCATGCACAAGCCACATCTTCTCCTTCTGCCGGGACTGCTTTGCGATGCGCGGCTCTGGCAACACCAGGCGGCGGACTTGGCCGACCTGGCCCATATAACGGTCGCCGATCTGAGCCAGGCCGACTCCATTGCCGGGCTGGCCGAGCAGGTGCTGGCCCAGGCACCTGACGAATGTTTTGCCCTAGCGGGCTTGTCCATGGGCGGCTATGTCGCCCTGGAGATCATGCGCCGCGCCCCGCAGCGCGTGCTCGGCCTGGCCTTGCTGGATACCAGCGCGCAGGCCGACAGCGACGCAGCCAAGCGGGCCCGCGTCGACCTGATGGGGCAAGCCGAAGAGGACTTTGCCGCGCTGGTCGCCAGCCTGCTGCCGAAGTTTGTGCACCCTGCGCACCTGAGCGACCCGGCGTTGATCGAGGTGATCACGGGCATGGCCCACAGCCTCGGTCGAGACGTGTTTCTGCGCCAGCAGAAGGCCATGCTCGGGCGCATCGACAGCCGCCCGGGGCTGGTGCAGATCCGCTGTCCGACCCTGGTGCTGTGCGGCTGGGAAGATGTCATCACGCCGCTGACCCTGCATCAGGAGCTGGCCACGGCCATCGTCGGCGCGCAACTGGTGATGATCAAGGAATGCGGCCACCTGTCCTGCCTGGAGCAGCCGCAGGCGGTCACCCGCGCCCTCGAGACCTGGCTGCAGCGTTTGCCAGGCTGAGCGCGAGCAGGTAGCCGCGTAGGGTGGATCGCGCTCCATCGATCCACCGGGGGAGCCGGTGGTGGATGAACAGAGCGTCATCCACCCTACGATTTCTGCAAACCCGCGTCGGCCCCGGTGATTCGAGCCCTTGAGACCTGGCTGCAGCGCTTGCCAGGCTGATGCGCGAGCGGGTAGCCGCGTAGGGTGGATCGCGCTTCACCGATCCACCGGGGGAGCCGGTGGTGGATGAACAGAGCGTCATCCACCCTACGATTTCTGCAAACCCGCGCCGGCCCCGGTGATGCGTGCCCTTGAGACCTGGCTGCAGCGCTTGCCAGGCTGATGCGCGAGCGGGTAGCCGCGTAGGGTGGATCGCGCTTCATCGATCCACCGGGGGAGCCGGTGGTGGATGAGCAGAGCGTCATCCACCCTACGATTTCTGCAAGCCCGCGTCGGCCCAGGTGCGCGTGGCGTACCCTGCGGGAGGGTGCAGTCAGTTTGTTTGTTACATCAGTTGATCGATGAGCACCGCGTTGCTGTAGATCAGGCTGCCATCGTTGAGGCGATGGCCGACCAGGTGGAACTGGCCGCGCTGGTCATCCTCGCGCAGATAGACGCGCAGCTTGCAGTCGGCCAGCGGGCCGTAACCCACGGGCAGGTGCAGGTCCAGCGTGTCCAGGTCGACCTCGACCATGACTTCCTTGGCGTGGCCCTGCTGCAGCTGTTCTTCGGCCTGTTCAAGGTGCCGGTGGTCGTCGCCGTTCAGATAGAACTCGATGTGCTCGATCGGCGTGGATTGTTCTGCACCACTGGGTTTGCACCAACCTTCGATACTGAAGCTGCTCATGCTCATACCTCATGCTGTAGGGGCAGGGTGCCGGAGCGCCTTGCCGGGTAGGAAGTGGCCAGGTTTGCCTGCCTAGGGCAGCAACTGCCAGACCTCGGAATTGGCCAGCTCCTGGATGCTGGCGTGCTGCGACTCGCCGTGGATCGGGCTGAGCTCGTAGCTGCAGGTCGACTCGTAGGTGGCCGCGTAGCGGATACCGCTGAGTTTGTGCAGATAGAGCAGCTGTGGATGGCACTGTGCGTTGATGTGCTGAACCAGGTGGGATTCGATCATGCCGTTCATTGCGTGACCTCCTGCAGCGCTTGCTGCTGTGGTTTGTTTCATCTTGGGCGGCCGCTATGGGCACGGTCTGTACGCCATCGAACTGAGTCCGCCAGGCACCGAGCCGGGCCCGCTAGCCGCAGTGGCTGTTGCGCACGCCAGCGCCGTGGCAAGGCGCTGAACTCTGTACGCCGGCGCACCGACTGGGCCAGGCGCCGCGGGCAAGCTGGACAGCCCACAGACAAGGTGACCGTCATGCAGAGCAAAGCGCTTTTAAGCAGTGTCGAAACCCTGCGCCAGCAGGCCCGTGAACATATCGAACAAGGTGCAGTGACCGCCGGTTACAGTGCTGATCGCAGCGAGGTGCTCAGGTTGCTCAACGAAGCCCTGGCCACGGAAATCGTCTGCGTGCTGCGCTACCGACGCCACCATTTCATGGCGCGGGGGATTCACGGCAAAAGCGTCGCCGATGAGTTCCTCCTGCACTCCAACGAGGAACAGGCACATGCCGACCTGTTGGCCGGGCGCATCGTGCAGCTCGGCGGCGAGCCGGATTTCGCCCCGGACAGCCTGAGCCGCCGCAGCCATGCGGAGTACGTGGCGGGCGCTTCTCTGCTGGAGATGATTCGAGAGAATCTGGTGGCCGAGCGCATCGCCATCGACAGCTATCGCGAGCTGATTCAGTACCTCGGCGATGAGGACCCGACCACCAGCCTGTTGCTCAAGGGCATTCTTGCGGTGGAAGAGGAGCACGCCGACGAACTGGCCGACCTGCTGGAAACCCTGCCGGTCAAACCCTGGACGCCGCACGCCTCGACCCTTGAGTGACAATGCCAGGGTCTGTTGCCGTTCCGTCGCGGTCGCGGCGAAACGGCAACAGACCCTAGCGCTCGTCGTCGGGTGCGGGCAGTCGCGGCGGGTTGTGCGTCGCCGAATGCAGCAGCTTCGCCAGCAGCAGGGCACCCCCCAGGCCGCGCACCAGGCGCGGGCCGAACAGCACCAGGGCCACTTGCGAAGCCAGGCGCAAGGCCGCGGCCGGGCGCTGGGTGATCAGGCGCATGGTCACGCTGCGGGGGAATACATCGTCAGCCGGGCCGCTGGGCGCGAGCAGGTGGCGGATGCGTTGGCGTTGCAGGAACAGGCGCTGACGCAGAGCCAGGCGTAGTTCGCTGAGGGGCATGTCGGGATTTTTGCTCATAACCGGCTCTTGAGTAGGGCGAGGTCCGCGGCCAGCTCTTCGCGGGTAGCGGCAAAGCTCTCGCTGCTGCGTGCGGCCAGCAGCCGCAGGCGGTACCAGGCGATGGCGCAGCCGAGCCCATGCACCAGCAGCAGGCCGAGCAATGCGGGGATGCGATACGGGGTAGCCCAGCTCAGCACCAGTACCAGGGTGCTGCACAACAGCAGCAGCATCAGGACACAGGCGAAGCCGAACAGGAGGGTCAACAGCATCTGCAGCAGGCGATTGCGTTCTTCTGCCCACTCCACGCGCGCCAGTTGCCCATGCAGGGCCGTTTGCGCCAGCAGCGCACGGCCTGCCGAGCGCAGCAGACGCAGCACTGCGAACAGACTCAGGTCGTTAGGGGGCGGGCCCAGGTGGGCTTGCGCATCGGCGCGCGTCTCATCGACGGGCGCCGCTTGCTCCTCAGGTTGATGGGTCATTGCACAGGCAGGCTATGGCTAGTTGCGACGAGCAATCACGAGACCGAACAGGAAGGCGATGGCGGCGCTGGCGCCGACAGCTTTCCAGGGTTGCTCGTGGACATACGCGTTGGTCACGGTGGCGGTCTGCCGGGCACGTTGCACAACAGTTTCTCCCATGTCCTCGGCGCTGGCCTTGGCGCTGGCGATCCGGGCATTGATCTTGGCCCGCGCGCGGGCCAGGTCTTCGCCGGTCAGCGAGGTGGTTTCCTTGATCAGGTCCTCGATGTCCGCGAGAAAGTTGTGAAACTCGCGCGAAACGCTGGACTGCTGGCCTGCATGGTTGCTTTTGGAACTGTTGCTGCCTTGGCCGATGTTGCCGGGCTCGTTGGGATTGGTCGGATTTTGCATGGTTGACTCCTTCTGGATGGCATCGCCGCCAGGCGGCGGGGGCGCAACCGCTGGTAAGGCGAGTCGGTTGACGCGGTGACTGTAGGGGCTGTTGTCATTTCGTCGCGGCCGTGAACGAAACGGCAACTGCCCACAGCCTGGGCGCCGCGGGCCAGAGCGTCTGTGCGTCAGCGAACGGACGCCAATATTTTTCACTTTAAGGGGGAATTAGCTGCGCTTATGCGCGCCAGCGTACGGACGGGCCCTGGGCGGACTGCCATCGTCTTCATCCCGAGTTGCGTCCTTTACTCGCTGCCGGGGGTTCTACAGGAGGTCACCATGCACACGCCGATTGATCCGCAGCTGCCGGTAATACCTGCTCCGCCTGCCGAGCGGCCGAATCCGGATGTCGCCCCGCCGCCAATTGGTGATCCGCGGCAGCAGCCGCTGCCGGGTGAACAGCACGACCCGTTGCTCAATCCCTGGCCGGAGCTCAAGGAACCCAGGCGTAGCGAGCAAGAAGACCTGCTGGATGGCTACTCGGGCCCGGCAGAGGACGATGAGCGCTTTGCCAGCATCGAGCCGTATCAGTGAGTGGTTTGCCCAGTGCCGCCCAGTTGTGCGGCCAATGCAAGCAGCAGATTGGGGTTGTCACGCGGGCCTGGGGCCATTTCACCGACAACCAGCGACTGATCAAACGAGGCCAGGCGCTGCGCCTAGCGGGGCTGTTACAGGCGCGTTACGCCTTCTCGCGTGACGAAGCCGATGCCCAGGTCAAGGCGTTCATCGAGAAGAGCAAGTGTTGAGCTGAGCTGAGCCAGATTGCCTGACGCTTCGTCCATCGCGGTGGACCGTGGCATCTGGAGCTTTCAGTGGTGTTTTCACTTTTTTCGGCGTGGCGCCTCAAGCAGCCGTCACGCCCGTTGGAGAAGCCGCATGACCAACCATTCGCGCACCCTGATGCTCGCCTTCGGCCTGGCCCTGGCGATGTTGGCGGTCGGCAGCCTGGCCGTTGCCCTGAGTCTGTCCCAGGACGCTGCGGCGGCACGCCAGCAGGCTCTGGTGTGGAAGACCTATGCCCTGGCCGTGCATAGCCAGGGCTTGCTGGCGACCCATGACGATGGTCAGGGCTGCAGCGATTCCCCCTGTTGCGTGGCACTTGTCGAGCACCTCCTCGAGCAGGCGCACGCGCGGTTGCCCGGCCAGGAGCCCGTGCATGCCGTGGAGCTTGAAGGTTCCCAACTGCAGGCGGCCATCAGCGCCAGCGATCGCCCGGTTGTACGCGGCTTCAGCTTCTGAAACTGCGCGCTTGTCCGCACCCCCACCCCACGCACCGTCTGCCCTGTCGCAGCGGTGTTGCCTTCGAGGACAACACCATGAACCTGACCCCGCAACCCACTCACCGCACTACCGCGTTACGCCTGCTCGGCGGCTGTGCCGGCCTGCTGTTGCTTGGCGCCTGTGCCTCGCCTGAGCCGCCCAGCCAGGCCCTGCAGGCCGCCGAATCGGCGATCAGCAATGCCGAGCGCGCCCGTGTTGCCGATTACGCCGCGCCGGAACTGGGCGTGGCCCGCGACAAACTGCTGGCCGCCAATAACGCCGTGGAGCTGGACCAGATGCTGCTGGCTGAACGCCTGGCCCAGCAGTCGCGCGCCGAAGCCGAGCTGGCCCTGGCCCGGTCCCAGGCCGCCAAAGCCAAGGTGGTGAATGACGAGATGCGCAAAAGTACCGACAGCCTGAAACAGGAAATGCAACGCAACACGGGAGTACAACAATGAACACTGTGCAGAACCTCCATCTCTTCAGCGCGCTGGCCATCTGTGTGGCGCTCGCCGGTTGCGCCGCACCGAGCACACCCCAAGGTGCTGCCGCCACCCGTGACAAGCTGACCCTGCTGCAAGGTGATGCCGAGCTGGCCAACCGTGCCCCGGTGGCCATCAAGGACGCGGAAGTCGCAGTAATCGCCGCGGAACAGCCGCGCAAAGGCAATGATGAGGAACAGGCACTGGGCCAGCATCTGGTGGTGATGGCCGACCGCAAGGTGGAAATTGCCCGTGCCGTGGCGCAGGCGCGCTTTTATGAAGACCAGCGCCAGCTGCTCAGCCAGCAGCGCGAGGGGGCACGCCTGGATTCGCGCACCGCGGAGGCCGATGAGCTGCTGCGCCAACTCAATGCGCTGAATGCCAAGCAGACCGAACGCGGCATGGTCATGACCATCGGTGACCTGCTGTTCACCACCGGCGGCTCGGAGTTGCGTAGTGCCGGCGCCAATGATCTGGGCCGGCTGGCGCAGTTTCTCCAGCAGCATCCGGAGCGCGATGTGCTGATCGAAGGGCACACCGACAATGTCGGCAGCGACGACGCCAATTTCAGCCTGTCGCAGCGCCGTGCCGAGTCGGTCAAGGCCTACCTGCAGCGCCAGGGCGTGGCTTCCAGCCGCCTGGATGCTTCCGGCAAGGGCGAGAACTCCCCGGTGGCGGGCAATGATTCGGCCTCCGGTCGCCAGTTGAATCGGCGTGTGGAAGTGATCATCAGCAATACCCTCAGCTCCCTGCGTTAAGACGCAGCGTCCGTGGAACTCATGTAGTCGCTAGTGGCGTGGAGCAATATTTCCGGCAAAGGAGTGTGGTTATGAGCTACAGAGTGCTGATTGTCACGGCGGATGCCACCGACTGCAGCGGGCTGCAGGACATGCTTTTGGATGCGGCGGATGGTTCTTTCGTCAGCGAACGGGTCACCCACCTGGCAATGGCCCTCAAGCGCCTCGAGGGCACTGGCATCGACGCCGTACTGCTGGATCTGGCGCTGCCCGATAGCGTGGGTATCGCTACCTTTCTGGCGGTCTTCGCCGCCGTGCCGCATCTGCCCATCCTCACCCTGTGTGCGCCGGAGGACGAGCCGCTGGCGCTGGAGACGCTACGTTGTGGGGCCCAGGGCTATCTGCTCAAGGGGCGGTTCGCCAGCTACCTGGTGGCCCAGTCGCTGAGCAATATCATCCAGCGCAAGACGGTCGAGGCGCGCCTGCTGGTGGAGCAGGCACGGGCCGAAACCACCCTCAACTCGATCAGCGATGCGGTGATCGGCACCGACCTGCAAGGCCGTATCGATTACCTCAACCTGGCGGCCGAGCGTATGACCGGCTGGACGCGCGAGGAGGCGCGCGGGCAACCGATTGCGCAGGTTCTGCAGCTGATCAGCGGGGCCAGCGCTGCTGTGCCCAGCCCGGTCGACCAGGTTCTGCAGGAGGACGCCGAGGTGGGCATGGCCGCCGGTACCATCCTGATTCGCCGCGATGGCAGCAATGTGGCGATCGAGGATTCGGCCGCACCGATCCATGATCCCGATGGCCAGATCAGCGGGGCGGTGGTGGTGTTCCACGATGTCACCGCGGCGCGTGCCATGGCCATGAAGATGGCCTACCTGGCGCAGCACGACTTCCTCACCAAACTGCCCAATCGGGTGCTGCTCAACGACCGCATCGCCCAGGCGATCAGCCTGGCCGAGCGCAGCGGTAACTCCATCGCCCTGATGTTTCTCGATCTGGACAACTTCAAGCACATCAACGACTCACTCGGCCATGGCGCCGGCGACAAGCTGCTGCAGTCGGTGGCGCTGCGCCTGGCCAAGTGCGTGCGCAGCTCGGACACGGTGAGCCGCAATGGCGGCGACGAGTTCGTCGTGCTGCTGGCCGAGGGGCGCAACATGCAGGATGCCAGCCTCACCGCGCAGAAGATCCTCGCCGCGCTGGCCATCCCCCATCGCATCGACCAGCACGAACTGCGGGTGACCAGCAGCATCGGCATCAGCGTGTATCCCGCCGATGCCGGCAGCGCCGAAGCCCTGTTGAAGAACGCGGACACGGCGATGTACCACGCCAAGGAAGCGGGGCGAAACAACTACCAGTTCTTCAAGCACGACATGAACGTGCGTGCGGTCGAGCGTCAGGTCATCGAGCACAGCCTGTGGCGTGCCCTGGAACGGCATGAGCTGGTGCTGCACTACCAGCCCAAGGTCAACCTGCAGACGGGCAGCATCACCGGTGGCGAAGCCTTGCTGCGCTGGGTGCATCCGCAGTGGGGCATGACCTTGCCCGAGCGCTTCATGACGGTGGCCGAGGAGTGCGGGCTGATCGTGCAGATTGGCCGATGGGTGTTGCGCGAGGCCTGCCGGCAGACTTGCCTGTGGGAGGCTGAGGGGATAGTGCTGCCTTCGATCGCGGTGAATGTATCGGCCCTGGAATTTCGCCATCCGGGCTTCGTCGACGGGGTGCGCAGCATTCTCCAGGAAACCGGCCTGGCGCCCGAGCGCCTGCAGCTGGAAATCACCGAAAGTGTGCTGATGCGCGATGCCGACGCCAGTGCCACGGTGCTGCATCAGCTCAAGGCCATGGGCGTGCAACTGGCCATCGATGATTTCGGTACTGGCTATTCCAGCCTGAGCTACCTGCTGAAGTTCCCCATCGATGTGCTGAAGATCGACAAGTCCTTCGTGCATGCCATCAGCGCCGCCCACGGCAACGGCATTATCGTGCGCGCGGTGATCGCCATGGGCGCCAGCCTGCATTACCAGGTGGTCGCCGAAGGCGTGGAAGACCAGGCGCAGCTGCTCTTTCTCAAGACCGAGCAGTGTGGCGAAGGGCAGGGCTTTCTGTTCGGTCAGGGCCTGGTGGCCATGCAGTTCGCCACCCTGCTGTTGGCCAGCGAGGCCAGCGGAAAGGCTGCTGCACTGGCGCCGGTGGACTGAGAGTCTGGCTTTGATCTCCCCTAGGATGTGCCGTGCGCAGCGCCAACCCCATGCGGGCATTCAGGTTCGCTGCGTTTTTGCCCCCTCTCCCGTTTACGGGAGACGACTGCATCCATGCAGTCCGGGGTGTGTGCCTGCCACTCACACGGGCGCCGCGGCCGGTGCGCTGAACAGTCGCGAATAGTCGGCGCTGAGCGCGTTGTAGCACTCGCAGGCGGCGGCCTCCAGGCCCAGGCGGTCGAGGATGGTGATCTGTCCACGGCTGTAGTGGATCAACTGGCGCAACTGCAGGGCCCCGGCGGCAATGGTCACGCCGCTGCGGCGCACACCGAGCATTTCGGCGAGGTATTCGTGGGTGAGGTGGAAGTTGTCCGCATGGGCGCGGTCATGGGTCATCAGCAGCCAGCGCGCCAGGCGTGGCTCGACCTCGTGGAAGTGGCCGCAGGCGGCGTTCTGCGCCAGCTGCGTGAGCAGCACATAGAGATAGCGCTTGAGGGTGCGCAGCAGGCGCGGGCATTCCGGCAGTAGCTGGCGCAACTGCGTGGCACTGATGCGCCAGGCGCTGCCGGGGCCCTGCACCACGGCACGGCAGGGCGCGGCGTTGATGCCCAGGGCCAGGGTGGCGCCGAGCATGCCTTCGTTGCCGATCAGGCCCAGCTCCAGTGGCGGATGTTCGCCCAGGGTGGCGACCAGGGAAATGAAGCCGGTCAGGGGAAAGTACAGGTAGCGAAAAGGCTGCTCGGCCTCGCAGAGAATCTTGCCGAATACCAGTTCGACTTGTTCGCAGTCGTGCAGGATTCTGTTGCGTTCCTTGCGTGGCAAACCGTCGAGCAGCAGATTGCTGACGGGCGGTGGCTGAGCTGTGAGCATGGGAGAGTCCTGCAGCACCGGGCGAGCCGACTGTGGCGCGGGAAGGGTGCTTGGCAGTCCCGTATCCGCAGTCTGCGCGACGAGCCGCAGGCGATCTGTACGTTACTGCACGTAGTTGCGGGTTTCGCTGCTAGGCAGTGCTGGGAAGACCGGCGGTCTTGCGCTGGGGGAGATAGGGCAGCAGGCGATCGGTTTCGCGCTTGACCACCTCGTAGCATTCACAGCTCAGCTGTTCGAGCTTGTGCCGGTCGATGACGGTGATATGCCCGCGGCTGTATTCGATCACGCCCTGGCGCTGCAGCTTGCCGGCCGCCTCGGTGACGCCTTCGCGGCGCACGCCGAGCATGTTGGCGATCAGTTCCTGGGTCATGGTCAGGTTATTACCCGGCAGGCGGTCCAGCGACAGCAGCAGCCAGCGACACAGTTGCTGGTCGATCGAGTGGTGGCGGTTGCACACGGCGGTCTGCGCCATCTGGGTGATCAGTGCCTGGGTGTAGCGCAGCATCAGCACCAGCAGTTCACCATGGCGGTTGAACTCGTCCTTCAGGCGCTGGCCCAGCAGGCGATAGGCGTGGCCGCCACTCTGCACGATGGCGCGGCTCGGCGTACTTTCACCGCCCATGAACAGGGCGACGCCGACCAGGCCCTCGTTACCGACCACGGAAATCTCCGCCGATGCGCCACTTTCCATGACATACAGCAGCGAAACGATCGAATCGGTGGGGAAGTACACGTGGCGCAGGGTGTCGCCGGACTCGTAGAGCACCTTGCCGAGGGGCATCTCGACCGGCTCCAGGTGGGGGAACAAGCGTTGCTGTACTTCGCCCGAAAGGGCCGCCAGCAGGTGGTTGTGCTGGGGCATTATGGCTTCTGCCATGACGATCTCCATCCTAGAAGTGAGCGGTACAACCGGTTCAGCATACGCACCTGAAAACTGCGCTCTGTTCGGTATCGCACATAAGGATGGAATTGCCAGGGCTGGTGACCGACGGTGCTGGCTTGCGCGGCTAACGGCTCACAACCTGTTTACAACCTTTTGGACTAGAGCTAGCCAAGGCGCCACGACCAACGGGAGTAACAGCCGCTTTTAACGCGGTATGGCTGCGAGTCAGGCGCTCGCAAACCGGTGCTCAGAGCACGTAGCGCAGTATCGCCACGTAGTGCAGCAGGCTGCCGGCCATGACGAACAGGTGCCAGATGCCGTGCCAGTGGCGAAAACGGCTGTCGTAGGCGAAGAAAATGATGCCCACCGTGTACAACACGCCGCCGCTGGCCAGCCAGATGAAGCCGTCGCGGCCCAGGGCGGCGAGCAGTGGCTCGATGGCCACCAGTACGATCCAGCCCATCACCGCGTAGATGACGATGGACAGCACCCGCGCCTCCGAGCGCGGCTTGATCTCCTGCAGCATGCCGACCAGGGCCAGGCCCCAGACGATGCCGAACAGCCACCAGCCCCAGGGGCCGTGCAGGGTGACCAGGCAGAAGGGCGTGTAGCTGCCGGCAATCAGCAGGTAGATGGACAGGTGGTCGAGCTTGCGCATGACCAGCTTCTTCGGTCCGCGCAGGCTGTGGTAGAGCGTGGAGATGCTGTAGAGCAGGACCAGGGCCAGGCCGTAGATGGCCACGCTGACGATTTTGCGTGGCTCACCGTCGAGGCTGGCCAGCACCAGCAGCCAGATGGCGCCGACGGCGGCCAGCAGCGCGCCGATCAGGTGAGTCCAGGCGTTGAATTTTTCCCCGTGATACATGTGTTGCGACCTCGAACCGCGGTGACTGTGGGCTGGCAGGCAGGACCAGTCGCGGCACTATACGGAATTCAAGTGTACGGTTGTACTCTGAATGCTTCAGCAACCATCCCGACAGCCGCTCAGCGGTTGCCGGCGCGCCTGGCGCCTGCCACCCAGCCTTGCAGGTCGGCGGCCGGGCCGGGTTTGGCGAACAGGTAGCCCTGGTAGAGCGAGCAGCCCGATTGCAGCAGGGCGTCACGCTGTTCGACGGTTTCCACCCCCTCGGCGATCACTTGCAGGTCCAGGCTCTGCCCCAGGGCGACGATGGTGCGCACGATGGCAGCGTCGTTGGCATCGCTGAGCAGGTCGCGGACGAAGCAGCGGTCGATCTTCAGCCGGCTGAGTGGCAGACGCTTGAGATAGCCGAGGGAGGAGTAACCGGTGCCGAAGTCGTCGAGGGAGAAGCGTACACCGTGGCTTTGCAACTGCAGCATGCGGCGGATCATTTCCTCGATGTCGGCGGCCAGATGGCTCTCGGTCAGCTCCAGTTCCAGGCGCTTGGGGTTGGCGCCGGTTTCCGCGAGGATGGCCAGCACATCGGCGACGAAGCCGGGATGGTGCAGCTGGCGGGCGCTGACGTTGACCGCCAGGGGCAGCTCGGCCAGTGCCGGGTCGCTGCTCCAGGCCACCAGCTGACGGCAGGCCGCCTGCAGGATCCAGCGTCCCAGCGGAAGGATCAGGTCGGTGCTTTCGGCCACCGGGATGAACTCGCCCGGTGGAATCAGCCCGTGCTGTGGATGCTGCCAGCGCACCAGGGCCTCGGCCCCGATCAGCTGGCCATGCTGGTCGACCTGGGGCTGGTAGTGCAGCAGGAAGTGCTGCGCGGCAATGCTCTGGCGCATGTCGGTTTCCAGGCGAATGCGTGCCATGGCGGCGGTCTGCATCTGCTGGTTGAAGAAGCGCAGCGCATTGCGCCCGGCGGCCTTGGCCTCGTACATGGCCAGGTCGGCGCGCTTGAGCAGTTCTTCCACCGTGCTGTGGCTGTCGGAAAACAGCGCCACGCCGATGCTCGCCGTGCTGGTGTGGGCATGGCCCTGCAGATCATAGGGCGCGGCCAGGCTGGTCAGCAGCTTGCTGCCGACGGCCTCGATCTCGATCAGGGCCTGCGCCGAATCCGTCGACAGGCGTTCCAGCATCAGCACGAACTCGTCGCCGCCCAGGCGCGCCAGGCTGTCTTCTGCGCGGATCTGGCCGCTCAGGCGCAGTGTCACCTGTTGCAGGAGCAAATCGCCCATGGCGTGGCCGAGGGTGTCGTTGAGGGTCTTGAAGTTGTCCAGGTCGATGAACAGCAGGGCGCCTTCCTGGCCGGTGCGGGCGTGGTAGGCCAGGGCGTGCTGCAGGCGGTCTTGCAGCAGGCGCCGATTGGGCAGGCCGGTGAGCGAATCGAAGAAGGCCAACTGGTGGATCTGTTCGAGGTTGCGCTTGTGCTCGGTGATGTCGGTGGAGATGCCGCAGAGGGCGTAGATGCTGCCGTCCGGGCGGCGCAGTGGGAGCTTCACCGACAGGTAGGCGTTCTCGCACTGGCCGTCGACACTGCGATTGATCTCTTCGAGCTGTACCCGCTCGCCCTGCTGCAAGACGCGCAGGTCGTTGTTGCGCAGGTTGTTGACGGTGGCTTCATCGAAAAAGCTGCTGTCGGTCTGCCCCAACACCTGTTCACGCGGCTGGCCGAACAGCTCGCAGACCTTCTGGTTGGCGTACTGGTAGCGCAGCTGCGGATCCTTGATGTAGATGTAGGCCTCGACGCTGTCGAGGATGGTGTTCAGGCGCAACTCGTTGGCACTCAGGTCGCGGGTCTGCCGGGCCACCTGGCGGCGCAGTACAACGGCTCCGCCGAGTGCCAGCAGCAGCAGGCTGGCAAGGGTGGCCAGGGCCCACCACAGACTCGCTGGAATGCTCAGCTGTGGCGGCTCGCTGCCCCAGCGCTGGATGATCTGGTAGTAGGGCGAGTCGGCCTGCTCCTGCCAGGTCTTCAGGTGACTGTCGATGGCTGCCAGCAGATCGCCGTTCTGGCCTTTGCGGGTGGCGAAGAACAGGCGCGCCGGCTGGAACATGATCGGCGTGCTGCGCAGGCCGAAGCGCTCGGCGTTGTAGTCACCGAAACGCTGGTTGGCCACTACGGCATCGGCGTTGTCATTGGCGACCATTTCGAAGCCTTGCTGCAGGCTCTGCACGGGCAGCAGTTCGGCGCGCAGGCCAAAGCTGTCGAGCAGCGTGAGCAGGTAGGCTTCCTGCACCGAACCGGCCAGCACCGCGATGCGCCGGCCATTGAGGTCGAGCTGGGAATTCAGGCGCAGGTCCTGCTGGCTGTAGATCTGCGACCAGCTGAAGAGCGCCGGTAGTTTGTGGAAGTCGAAGATCTGCGCGCGTTCATCGTTCCAGGCGACATCCGGCATCAGGTCGATCTGCCCGCTGCGGGTCAGCTCCAGGCATTGCTGCCATTCGCAGGCTACCGGTTGCAGCTGCCAGTCTTCATGGCGGGCGATCTCACGCAGCAGATCGCCGAATATGCCGGACAGCTGACCGTCCTGACCGAGCATTATTTTCGGTTCATTGGCATACACGCCGACCTTGATGCTGCGCTGTTCCGCCACTGAGGGTGAGGCAAGCAAAACGCTACAGATCAGTAGAAGGAGGGGCCTGAGGCGGTACTGCATGGGCGCAATGACTTCGATCCGTTGAAGATAGTGCAACGATAGGCCGAAACAGCGGCGTTGGCTCGTCTATCGCGTGGCAATCCAGCATGACCCACACGCAGCAGGCTATGCAGCGTTTTCAGGCGACGCAGGGCAGGCCGCTGCAGTAGCGCTGCAGGTCGGCCTTGAGGCCTTCGGCGATCTGCCGCAGGTAATCGCCATCGGTGTGCGGATGGCCCTGGACGATGAACAGGGCCGCGTGGGTCTGCGCGGCGACGGCGCTGCCGTTGGCCTGGCGGTATTCCATGCGACAGAGGACCTGGCCGCGGGCATCGAAGTAGGCGTACTCGCCGGCCGGGAGCAGGGTGGGGCTGTCACTGCCGAGCCCGCTGAAGGACTCACCGCCGCGGCTCAGGGCCAGGCTGACCGGGAGTTGCAGGCACTGCAGATCGTGGGCACCGATCGACAGGCCGCTGTTCAGCGACCACTGGTTGTACAGGTCCACCAGCGGTGAAACCGCGCGCAGGCGTCCCGTGCTCTGCTGCTGCTCATACAGCGTCAGTGGCGACGGTGGAAAACGTTTGGCTGAGCGGCCGGTGCGCAGGCGCAGATCGAGAAAACCGGCCTGGCAGAGCCAGCTGTGTTGGGGGTTGAACTCGTTGCGCAGCTGCTGCAGACGCTGTTGCAGGGCAGCGCAATAGTGCTGATTGACCAGGCCGTGAAGGGTGAAGGCGCTGGCCTTGAGGCCAAGGCTGGGGGGTGTGTCGAGAAGAAAGACCGGGCTAAGCATGGGCACAACCTTGGTACTGGGCCGACACCCGCAGGTGCCGGCCCGCACCCTTCATTTCGTCATCGGGTTGTTGTAGCTGTGTTTCTCGTGACGCACGGTGGCCCAGATGGCGAAGACCGTCAGGGCCACCGCTACCGCCAGGATGAAACCCAGCACGGCGGGTTTGTCGGCGTAGGTGAAAATGCTGCTGGCACCTTCCCAGCTGGTAATCGGACTGCTCATGGCATTTCTCCCAGGTAGAGCGCGCGGGGCGGTGCCGCCGCGCGACAGTTTTCAGTTTCAGGCGGGTTTGGCTGCGCCGACAGCGACTTCGCTGGCAACAGGCGCGCTGGTGACGGTGATGCTGGCGCCGGTCAGCGCCCACTCCGGGTAGGCCTTGGCCGGCACTTCGACCAGGTCCAGGCCGCGTACTTCGGCATGCGCCGGGACGCGCAGGACACCCAGTTTCTTCAGCAGCAGGGAGATCAGATAGCCGGGGATGAAGCCCAGCAGGGCCAGCACCACGGCACCGCCGGCCTGGCCGAGGAAGTTCACCGGCGGTACGCCTTCACCCATGTTCGGGTAGCCGGCGATGAAGATGCCGCTGATCACGATGCCGGCGAAACCGCCGAAGCCGTGTACCGCGAAGGCGCCCACGGCGTCATCGATGCCACGCTTGACCAGGAACTTCTGCACCAGCGGCGCGGCAGCCGCCACGCCCATGCCGATCACGTAGGCGAGCGGCGGGTAGTAGACGTCCAGGCCAGGGGCCACGGAGATGATGCCGATCAGGCCGCCGGACATCATCCAGAACGGTTCGCGGGTGGTCAGGTAGGCACCGATCAGGCCGCCGGCAAAACCCATCAGGGTGTTGAAGGCGAAGGCGGAGAGGGTGGTCGGCTGACCGTAGATGTTGGTCCACTGGCCGCCGATGTTGTAGATGATGCAGCCGCCGAGGAAGCCGAAGAAACCGACGATCACCAGCATCAGGCCGATCACGCTCATCGGCATGCTGTGGCCGACGATTTCGTTGGCGCTGCCATCGGCATTGAAGCGACCGATACGGGCACCGACGTTGATCAGTACGCCGAGGGTGAAGAAACCGGCGATGGTGTGCACGCAACCGGCCGCGCCGACGTCATGGAAGCCCCACTCGGTGGTCAGCCAGCCAGCCGGGTGCCAGCTCCAGGCTGCGCCGAGAATCCACACGCCGGAGCCGAGGATGATGGCGAGGATGATGAAGGCGCTCATGCGGGTGCGTTCGATCAGCGCGCCGGACATGATCGAGGCCGTGGTGGCGGCGAACAGGGCGAAGGCGGCCCAGAAGATGCCGGTGGCGTTGTCCTTGATGTTCGGCCCCATGCTGCCGCTCCACGGCAGGCTGGCGGCGGCGCCTTCCAGATTCGGCACGATGCCGGTGGCGAAGCCGTTGTAGATCCACCAACCGAAGAAGAAAAAGGTCGGCACGATGAAGGCGAAGGCGAGGATGTTCTTCACCCCGGCGGTCAGGGCGTTTTTCAGGCGCGAGGCGCCGATTTCGTAGGACAGGAAGCCGGCGTGGATGACGACCATCAGGGCGATACACCACCAATAGAAGATTTCCATATTGATGGTCTCGGACATCCGGAGGAGCTGGTGCAGCTCTTCCAGGGTTGGGGTTGCCTGTTCCATGTGCTGAATCCTCGCTGCAATTTTTAGAAGTAGGTTCTGTTCGGCAGATCGAGAGATGGGGCGTAGCCAAGCGGTTCGTATAGTTATCGTGAGTTATCAAGAAGCGCCTTTGGCGAAAGAGCAAGGCGTGTGCCACCTGTCTTGGAAGGCTCTAGAACGGTACTTTCACGATTATTTTGGCGAGTTGGCGAGAAATTCGCCCCGTTTCTGTTCAGCACCGGCGGTGCACGCCAGATATTGGGTCGGATAGCTGTTCGTTTGCCGAAAGGGGGCGAGGAGGGGCGCTGCAATGCGTTGGGGTGTGCCGTTGCGGTGATTTGGTGGCGCTCTTGCGTGGGCTGGATGCGTGCTTTGCATGCTCCAGTGGCCTGTGCTGGATTCAGCAAGGGGCGTTGGGCGGGGCGGCGTCGACAGTCCTGCGGCTAGTCGCAGGAACAGAGCAGGTTGGGGCGGTCAGTGATCGGCTATTTGCACAGCACGATCATGGTACGACTGGAGAACCCGGCCGGGTTGAGGCCGAAGACGAAATCCGCGGGATCATCCTCGCCGCTCTCACTGCCGGCTTTGGCCATGACCTTGTAGCCCTTGCTGCCGCAGGCGATGGTGGCCTTCTTCTCGCACTGCTCCCAGCTGGAGGTCAGTCCGGAGCAATTGATATGCAGGCCTTTTCGGCCCTTCTTCTCATACGTCTTGGCAGTTGCAGAGCAGCCGGCAAGCGCCAGCACAACGATTAGCAGCACAAGCCTGTTCATGAGGGTCCCCGGTTGGCTTGTCTGTTTCTGGCGTGCCGTGGCCCGCCATCCCCTGTTGCAATGGTTCAGCCGTGGCGCAGTTCGTTGTGTGTAGTGACTGCGTTGCACCCTGGTCGGCCAGGTCAGCTAAACGATTGAGAAATATCACAAAGCCGGGGGAACTGGCGAGATAAAAAAGGTGTCGGGCGCTTACGCTGGGGGCGGCTTGTCAGCGCTTGCCCCGGCAAGTGGGCGAACGGGGCTTGGCCGTACTGCGTTCGCTCAGTCCGGGGCGGGCCACCAGCCCTGTTCGTCAGGTGACAAAAAAAGTCAGTTTAGGGCGTAGTGCTGGTTTCGGTGGCGGCAGTATTTCTTCGCGAGCCCGCATTCTGCGGGGTTGCAGCGCTGGCATGCTTCTGGCTATCTATCAGGTACTTGCTGGCAGACTGCCAGTAACTTCTGGCTGCTCAGGGAAATCGGATGTCATGAACAGTGCTGAACCTAAAGTGATTCATCTGCGCGAGCGCGATGCGGAAGGGGCATTGGAGCGCCTGAACCGTATCACCGGCTTGCGCTTTGCGCGCTGGCCACAGTCGCTGGCGCCCTTGGCCCGCAAGGTCGCTGCCGAGGAGGCAGCAGGCCAGGAGCTCGAAGCCGTCGAGCGCAATGTGGAGAGTGCCTGATCCGGCAAATGAAAACCCCGCGTCTGGGCGCGGGGTCGGTGTTGGCAGCTAGGGCGAATCAGGCTGTGGCTTGGCGGGTATCGCTGTTGAGCAGTTCAACCGCCTGCACGAACAGTTCTTCGACCACCAGGGTCTTGGCCGTTACGGCAGAACGCAGGCGTACCTGCATGTTCTCGATCTTCTGTTTTACCGGCAGACGGGCCACGCCGGACAGCATGACCTTGTTGTGCACATTGACCTTGCCATGGTCTACCGCGACCTCGCGCTGCTGGCCGCCATCATGGTAGCTGACGATCAGTGATACCGGCAGGTTGGCCAGCCCTGGCAGTTGCAGCCACACGGCTACGTTGAACTCTGCCACGCGGCCTTCGTACGGGGTGACACTGGTACGGGCGCAATTGACGATGCTGGAAGGTACTGGGCCGATCAGCTTGTCGTGGGCTTGGGACATTAGGCGGGCTCCGCTTTGCTCTTCTAGGTGTTGGAGTGGAGCGATTATAGGGGCGGGCGGAACCGTGAAACTGTGCGCTCTGGCGCCGATGGCTGTGACCTTGCTCGCAGTTTCAGGCCAGGCGCAGCGGGTGGCGCACCACTGACGGGGTAGTCAGGTTCGCTGCCGGCAATTGCACCACGGCCTGGTTGTTTACATTGGCCAGCTGCAGCCAGAGATTTTCTCCTTCAACGAACTGACCGCCCGGCAGCCACAGGCCGTGGTGCCAGCCATTGCCGGGAGCCGGGGTGCTTTGCAGGACGCCGGGGTGGGTTTGCGCGCTGGGCGTACGGCGTAGCCAGACTGGGCGCGGCAGCCCCTTCAGGTAACGCAGCCCCAGGTGCAGGCCTTCGCTGTTGAGATGGCGCCAGCGCACCACTGCCAGGCTGGGCGTGCCCTTGCTGGCGAGTACCAGCACCAGTTGGCCGACGGGCAGCTGTCCACCCTGGTCGGCATTGCAGTGCAAGCGCGCACCGCCCGGACTGGCGTCGAGCATCTGTGCGGGGCAGGCCTGAGGGCGCTTTTCCAGTAGTTGCGCATGAATGTTGAGCAGGCCGATGACCAGGCTGCAGTCGGCACTGAAGTCAGCGCGCGGGTGGCGTCGCTGTTGGCGGCCGAGCCAGTGTTGCTGGACCCGCTCGAGCAGCTCACGCTCGGCTGTAGTCTGCAGTGGTGCCGGTTCGTGCAGGGCCACCAGCAATGCGCCCAGCTCAAGGCGGCGCAGGTTGCGCGGATCGCTGTCCTGCGGCTGCTCCAGCGCCAGGCAGGGTTGCGCCAGGCTCAGGTCGACAATGGTTGCCTCGCTGTCCTCGTCATCTTCCCAGGGCTGCAGGCTGGCGAGGCCAGCCAGGGGTGTCAGCGCGCCGAACAGGATGGGGCATTCACCTTCGGCCAGGTGGAAGGGGTTGCTCATGGCCAGCAGCAGGGTCTGCTGATAGAGACCGCGCAGCGTGGCGGCGGGTGTCGGCTGGAAGGCGGCGGCGACATGTTCGTCGAGGCAGTTCTGATGTTCCCCGATCCAGTACAGCAGGTGGCTGTCACGCCACAGTCCTTCTGGTGGCTCCTGATACAGCTGGTAATGGCGCATCAGAGTCTGGGCAATGAAGTGCTCCGCCATGTACAGGCACCAGGCCAGGTGCGGGCGCGAAGGGTGGCGTCCCTGGAGTATCTGCAGCAGCAGGCGTTTGAAACCTATCGCCAGCTCGCTGCACAGGCGCACGAACAATGCCGACGGTGCGGTACTGCCGGCAAAGAGCGCGGCATAGTGACGGTATTCTTCGCTGAAGCTTTGCAGGGCGCGCTGCCTTTCAAGTAAGGTCATGGCGCTGCGATTGAGCTGGAACAACAGAGTCAGCGCCTGCTGCAAGGCGTTTTCCGTAGACTGCTGGCGGGCTGCCGCCAATTGCTCACCAAGGTCGGCCAGCGGCAGGACATCTTCTTCGCGGATGTCCGGTACTTCGAGGCGCAAGGCGTCCAGTGTCATATCAACCCTGTGTGCACGAGGATCGACTGCATGGGAATGCGGCTCCAGTTTGTGGTGGGAATTCTGACCGGTCTTCTATTGGCCGGCTGCGCCGAGGACTTGGGCGTCGATCAGCATGGACGAAAGGTAACGGCTGAACAACTGGATGACCAGTGGTTAGTGATTAATTACTGGGCAGAGTGGTGCGGCCCTTGCCGTACCGAAATTCCGCAGTTGAACCGCCTGGCCGAACAGGCGCAGGGGCGCGCTGTGCGGGTGCTTGGCGTCAACTTCGATACCTTGCAAGGCGAAGCCTTGAGCAAGGCAGTGGATGGGCTGGGTATTCGTTTCACGGTGTTGGCGCAGGACCCGGCAGCGCGCTATCAGCTGCCGCGCAACGATGTGCTACCGGTAACTTATATTGTCGATGACCAAGGCCGTGTGCGTGAACGCCTGCTCGGCGAGCAGAGCGCCGCCGGGCTGCTGGCGCGACTCACTGAACTGCAAGGCAAGGAGTAGCACGATGGCGCGTATCTGCATGCATGGCTATGTCAGCGGTAAGGTGCAGGGTGTGTATTTTCGCCAGTCCACCTGCGCCGAGGCCGAGCGCCTCGATCTAGATGGCTGGGTGCGCAACCTGGACGACGGTCGGGTCGAGGTGCTGGTCGAAGGCGAGGCCGATGCGGTGCGTGAACTGGCCGGCTGGCTCGAGCAGGGGCCGGAGCAGGCTCAGGTCACTGGGGTCGAGCTGCAGGAGCATGCCCTGCAGGGCATTGCCGGTTTCATCGCACGCCGCTGAGCGCAGTTTGCTGCGCTTGGCTTTAACTTCAGAACCTGTTTCGGATCTTTTGAGCTAGAGCCAGGCAAGGCGAGATGGGGCGAGGGCGCGGAGTTTACAAGCCGTAAATGAGCAGTACTCGTTGCACTCGCCCTTCGGGCCGCGCTGAAGCGCGTTAGTCGCAAGCGACTTTCCGAGCCCAATTGACCAGCCTTCGGCTGTTACTACGTTGCAACGCAGCATGGCCGACGATCAAGAGATCCGAGGCAGGTTCTTAGTCGCTGCCGGGATCGGCAACCAGACGCCCGGCGTCTTTCATCAGCTTGCCGAGGAATTCCTGCTGCAGTTCCGGATCGTTGCGGGTCAGCTCGATCAGGCTCTGCTCCAGTTCGCTGGCTTCCTCTTCCAGACCAAGGTCGGACAGGCGCTTGACCCGGTGTACCCACTGCGCCACTTCGTCGTCTTCCAAGTCGTCGTAGATCAGGTGGTGGGCTTCCTGCAGCTTGCCGCGCAGGGTGCGACTGACCAGCAGGCTGGCATCGGCACGGGTGTTATCCAGCGGGTCTTCGACACTCAGTAGCAGGGTGCCGATGCGGGTCACGTCTTCTTCGGCAAAGGGATCATCGAGCAGGTTCAGGCGCAGCATGCCATTGCGGTCGGTGCTCAGCTCGTGGGTCTTTTCACCCGCCTTGACCAGCACCGGGCGTTCGATCCAGGGCAGGCTCGAGTAATCCATGCGCTTGTCCAGCTGGCGCTCGTCGAGGCTGGCCAGGTTCTGTTGCGAACGGCCATTGGACTCGACGTTCATCGCCGGGTTGAGGCCGGCAAAGCCGTAGCTGATCCAGTCCTTGGTGGCGCTGTCGGGCAGGCGACCCAGCATGATCACGTTGAGCACGTTGGCACCCACTCCGGCGACTACCGCGACCGCTCCCAGAGGCACTTCGTAGAGCTCGCGCCAGGGCTGATAGGGGGTGTAGCGGTCATAGCGGCGGGTCACTTCGAACTCGGTGACTTCGAAGGTCTTCTGCTCCTGCACGCGTACCCGCCGCTGTGGCAGTTCGAGTACGCGCGGCTCGCCGACATCGATCTGCAGGCTGTGGTCGAGCAGTCTGCGCTCGAAGCGTTCCTCCTGCTCACTGCGTTGTGGCAGATGGTTGGCGCAGCCCACCAGGAGGAGGGCGCCAGCCAGGGAGGCGCCGAGGCGCAGGGTGCTTCGCTTGAACATGATGGCTCTTGTTGACTGCCTGGATTAACGACCGGTACGGGCCTTGATGAACGACAGGATGTCTGCGGCGGATACGGGCTGCGCTTCGGCGTCGCGACGGTTCTTGTACTCGAGGTTGCCCTCGGCCAGGCCACGGTCGCTGACCACGATGCGATGCGGAATGCCGATCAGCTCCATGTCGGCGAACTTCACCCCGGGGCTGGTCTTCTTGTCGCGATCATCCAGCAGCACTTCATAGCCAGCTGCCGTCAGTTCGGCATACAGCTTGTCGGTGGCTTCGCGCACGGCTTCGTTGTCGTACTTCATCGGTACCAGGGCAATCTGGAAGGGCGCCAGGGCGTCGCTCCAGAGGATGCCGCGCTCGTCCCAGTTCTGCTCGATGGCGGCCGCCACAACGCGCGAGACGCCGATGCCGTAGCAGCCCATGGTCAGGGTGATCGGCTTGCCGCCTTCCCCCAGTACCTTGCAGCCCAGGGCTTCGCTGTACTTGGTGCCGAGCTGGAAGATATGCCCGACTTCGATGCCGCGCTTGATCACCAGGGTGCCCTGACCATCCGGGCTCGGGTCGCCGGCCACCACGTTGCGCAGGTCGGCGACTGCCGACAGCGGCAGGTCGCGCTCCCAGTTGACGCCGAAGTAGTGCTTGTCGTCGATGTTGGCGCCGGCGGCGAAATCGCTCATCAGGGCCACGGAGCGGTCGATGATGCACGGCAACGGCAGGTTCAGCGGGCCGAGGGAGCCAGCGCCGGCGCCGATGGCGGCGCGCAGCTCGGCTTCCGAGGCGAACACCAGCGGGCTGGCGACCAGCTCGTGGTTGGCTGCCTTGATTTCGTTCAGTTCGTGATCGCCACGGACGATCAGGGCGATCAGCTTGCCTTCCTCGGCGGCGTGTACCACCAGGGTCTTGACGGTCTTTTCGATGGCAAGGTTGAACTGGCTGACCAGCTCCTCGATGGTCTTGGCGTTCGGCGTATCGACCAGGCGCAGTTCTTCGCTGGCGACGGCGCGGCTGGTTTCACGCGGAATGGCTTCGGCTTTCTCGATGTTGGCGGCGTAGTCGGAGGCGTCGCTGAAGGCGATATCGTCTTCACCGGACTCGGCCAGTACATGGAATTCGTGGGAGCCAGTGCCACCGATCGAGCCGGTATCGGCCTGTACCGGGCGGAAGTTCAGGCCCAGGCGGCTGAACACGTTGCAGTAGGCCTGGTGCATGCGGTCGTAGGTCTGCTGCAGCGAGGCCTGGTCGAGGTGGAAGGAGTAGGCGTCCTTCATCAGGAACTCGCGGCCACGCATCAGGCCGAAGCGCGGACGGATTTCGTCGCGGAACTTGGTCTGGATCTGGTACAGGTTGATCGGCAGCTGCTTGTAGCTGTTCAGCTCGTTGCGCGCCAGATCGGTGATCACTTCTTCATGGGTAGGGCCGACGCAGAACTCGCGGCCGTGGCGATCCTTGATGCGCAGCAACTCGGGACCATACTGCTCCCAACGTCCCGACTCCTGCCACAGCTCGGCGGGCTGGATGGCTGGCATCAGCACTTCCAAGGCGCCAGCGGCGTTCATTTCTTCGCGAACGATGGCCTCGGCCTTGCGCAGCACGCGCAGCCCCATGGGCAGCCAGGTGTAGAGACCGGATGCCAGCTTGCGGATCATGCCCGCGCGCAGCATCAGCTGGTGGCTGATCACCACGGCGTCGGATGGGGTTTCTTTGAGAGTCGAGAGCAGGTACTGACTGGTACGCATGTTTGGCCGTTCTGTCGGTTGCGAGGGCAAAGAATGACTCGGCATTGTACGGGGACAGTCCTGTGGCGTACAGGATCAGACCGGGAGTTGAAGGTGGCAGAGTTGACCGCTGAGCAGGTGCAGGCGCTGATTCGCGCCGGGGTGCCGATGGCCGAGGATATCGATCTGCGGATTGATCACCTGGATACGGAGCGGGCGGTGGCCAGGGTGCCGTTCCACGGCAAGCTGGTGCGTCCGGGCGGCACGCTGTCCGGGCCGACCATCATGTCGCTGGCCGATGCGGCCATGTATGCGGTGGTGCTGGGGCGCTTGGGGCGCGTAGAGATGGCGGTGACGTCCAACCTGAACATCAACTTCCTGGCCAAGCCGAAGCCCGTGGATTTACTGGCCGAGGCGCGCATTCTGCGGCTGTCGAAACGTCAGGCGGTGTGCGAAGTGCAGCTCTATTCGCTAGGTGCGGAGGAGGAGCTGGTGGCGCATGTGACGGGAACCTACGCGCTGCCTTTGTGAGTTGCACCAGGGGATAAAAAAGAACCCGGCCTAGGCCGGGTTCTTTTTGCACTGATTTAAGTACTGCTTGGACTTACAGCACGTCCAGCGGGTACTCGACGATCAGGCGGGTGTCGTTCAGGTCAGCGCTGTAGTCAGCGTTGTACGCGTCGTTGGCACGCCAGATGGCGTGACGTACGCGGAAGGACAGATCCTTGGCGGCGCCTTCCTGGATGACGTACTTGGTCTCGAAGTTCCACTCGTGCTCTTTACCTTCTTCGCCAGAGCTGGTGGTGATGTCGTCACCAGTGATGTAACGAGTCATGAAGCTCAGGCCCGGTACACCGAAGGTTTCCATATCGAGGTCGTAACGAGCCTGATAGGACCGCTCGTCTTGGGCGTCGAAGTCGGAGAACTGAACGGAGTTGTTCAGCCACACGGTGCCGCCGCCGTCTACGTAGCCGTAGGAGTAGCGGGTATCGCCAGAGGAGCGCTGGTGAGCCAGGGTGAGGGTGTGAGCGCCGAAGGTGTAACCGGCTGCCAGGCTCCAGATCTTGTTGTCGATCTCGCCTGCCAGAGCATCACCTTCGTCGGTGGTGCGGTAGCCGTTGAAGTCGAAGTTCAGCGACTGCTCATCGGCCAGCGGCAGGGTGTAGTTGAAGTTGAGATAGGTCTTCTTGTGGTAGTCCTCGAAGTCACCGTGGTGGAGGGCTGCACTGAAGTTGTCGGTGAAGGCGTAGCTGGCACCGAAGATGTCGCCTTCGGTCAGTTCAACGGTGTCGCGATCACTGGATGCTTGGCTGCTCAGGGCGGTAAAGCGACCTGCGCTCAGCTCCAGGCCTTCGATTTCGTTGCTGACCAGGTAGGTGCCAGTGGCGACTTCCGGCAGGATGCGGCTGTCGTCGGTGGAGAGCACCGGGCTACCGACAAACATGTTGCCGTGTTTCAGTACGGTGTCGGAAACACGGAACTTGATGGCGCCGCCAACTTCAGTTTGGGTGTCATCAGCACGGCCGTCGCCGGTTTGGTCGAACAGACCGTTGCCGTATTTGCCGCGACCACTGTCGATCTTGATGCTGGAGAGCGAGTGGGCGTCAACACCGACACCAACGGTGCCTTGGGTGAAGCCGGATTCGAGCAGCAGACGAATGCCCAGGCCGGTCTCTTCACGATAGCCCGCCGGGTTGGCGGAAGTGCTGGCACTGTTGGTGGCGCCATTGCGGAAGTCGCGGTTCATGTACAGGGCGCGGTTGAAGATGTCGAAGCTGGTATCTTCAATAAGGCCTTTCGACTCGGATTGTGCGCTGGCGAAAGCCAGTTGGGTGGTACCGGCGGTTACGGCCAGGGCCAGTGCGCTCCACTTCATCACTTGCATTGTGATTGCTCCTTTGGTTTAGAAGAGTTGTGCTACCCAATTAGTTGTTGTATGGGCGGCTCTTTCTTTTTGTGTCGGCGCTAACTTATAGCACGACGAATTAGTTGGCGACAGTTGCCACTTATTCCCTACGGATTATTTACGGCGATGTCGCAAAATCCTATGCGCCATGTCGCAATTCCGTAGCTTTCAGTCGCTTCAATCATCAGCTTTTCGGTTCCTGAAAGGTCTGCAAATCCAATCGCTTAGAGCTCTTCTTCGAGACTTTGCGAGGTGGCTTAGCGGACCGACAGGCATCGAGTTTTTGCCGAGTGCAGGATGTATAGCAACATCCGTGCACAAAATGCCAGATGCCCCCAAAAACTTGCCTGAGCGGCTTGTTTAATGGGTGTCTGGCTTCTGTTTCGGGCCTTCCTGCTGTGCGCTAGCGCCTGCTATAGAGGGCTTAACGGGCTGCCGTATCGAGCATTTCGTTACCGCAGCCTGATTCTGTAAGGAAAAAACTACCCGCAGGTAACGCTGAGTCGAATTCGCGTTGCGCTTATGCACAATAGTGGTGCGGCTGTGCATTGCGTCGGGGCGGTGGGCTGGATTGCGCGCGAAGTCGGGCGAGGGGGTTGTCCTTCGGGGCGCGCCACCTGGCTTCTATGGCGCATGATGCCTGCTCGCCGGGTTCGGTTTGTCGTGCGGGGCGTGATCTTTGTTGGCCGGCTGCGGCAAGGCTTTATGGCCTGTTCTTGTGCAAGTGGTGGCGGAGGCGCCTTGGGGTGGGGCGCGGCACTGGGGAAGGTGCCGGATTGGATTGCTGAAGTTGAGTGAACTGACTCGGTTCTGCCGTTATTCTTTGTACCTGTTATCGATGGGCTTTCGAACTTGAGGAAAGGTCTGATGTTTACCCTGGATTCACGCTTGCAGCAGGACACGTTGCTGATTGGAGATTTCCCCCTTTGTCGCCTGCTGCTGATGAATGATGCCAGTTACCCCTGGTTCATCCTGGTGCCGCGGCGTGAGGCTGTGAGCGAGCTGTTCCAGCTCGATAACGCCGATCAGCAGGCGCTCTGGCTGGAAACCACGCGTCTGGCGGAAACGCTCAAGGATGCCTTTGTGGCCGACAAGATGAATGTCGCGACATTGGGTAATGTGGTCAGTCAGCTGCATATGCATGTGATTGTGCGGCGGCGAGAGGATGCTGCCTGGCCTGCGCCGGTCTGGGGCAAGCATCCCGCCAAGGCTTACGAGCCTGAGCAGATTGCAGCTGTGCGTGAGCGCCTGCGTCTGGTTTTGACGGAAGACTTCTGCTTTGCCGAGGGTTGATGCATGAATCTGGAACAGCGCATTGTCGAGTTGGAAAGCCGCCAGGCTTTTCAGGATGACACCATTGCCGCACTCAATGATGTTCTGGTTGAGCAGCAACGAATTGTCGAGCGCCTGCAATTGCAGTTGGCGGCTTTGGCCCGGCGCCAGGAGGAAATGCAGGGCCAGTTTGGCCTGGATGAAGGCGAGGCGCCGCCACCGCATTACTGACAGTCAGGTAATAAAAAGCCCCGCCAGTGTGCCGGGCTTTTTTATGGCTCTTCGCGGACTCTGGGGGAAGAGCGCGTTGACAGTCAGGGTAGTGGGTAAATTGGCAGTCGCCAAACACACCAACCCCCACACCCTGCTGTCGCCGTGCATCCTATTGATCTTGCTGCTTTCTGGCCAGGCTACGAAGTCGTCGCCTGTCGCCAATCCACTCACGACACCCTGCTAATCAGTCTTGAACCTCAGGCCGAGCGCCTACCGATTTGCAGCCGGTGTGCCAAACCCTGTCCGTTGATCCACGAGCGGCGCATCCGTCAGGTGCGTGACCGTGATCTGCTGGATCAGCGTGTTCTGCTCCAACTGCCGGTGCGCCGCGTCGACTGCTTGGGCTGTGGGCGGGTGACCGAGCGGATTGCCTGGCTGGAGCCATCGTCCCGCCTGACTCAGCGTTTACGGATCTGGCTCGAAAGCTTGTTGCAACTGTTGCCCATCAGCCACATTAGCCGCCTCACTGGCCTGCACTGGCACACGCTCAAGACGCTCGACAAACGCCGTTTGGAAGCTGAGGTGGGTGGCTTCGAGCCGGGCGACGTACGCCGGCTGGTGATGGACGAGTTTGCTTTGCACAAGGGTCATCGCTACGCCACGGTGATCATGGATGCCGAGCGGACGCGGGTGCTGTGGGTCGGCCACGGCAACAGCCGCGAGGCGATCCGTCCATTCTTCGAACTGCTCGGTGAGCGGTGCCAGCAGATTGAGGCGGTGGCCATGGATATGAACACCGCTTTCGACCTGGAAGTGCGGCAGCACTGCCCAAAGGCCGAAGTGGTATACGACCTGTTCCATGTGGTAGCGCGCTACGGTCGTGACGTGATCGACCGGATCCGGGTCGATCAGGCCAACCTCCTGCGCGAAGACAAACCGGCGCGCAAGGTGGTCAAGCAAAGCCGCTGGCTACTGCTACGCAATCGCGAAAACCTCAAGGACGGGCAGGTCGTGCAGTTGCAAGAATTGCTCGCTGCCAACCAGCCACTGGCCACGGTCTATGTGCTCAAGGATGCGTTAAAGGAAGTCTGGTACGCCCCCAGTGTGCGGGAGGGCTGGCGGCGTTGGCGAACCTGGCTGCGGCACGCCCGGGACAGCGGCCTGGCGCCGCTACAACGCTTTGCCCGCAACCTGCGCAAATACGTCCGGGGCATCCTCGCCAGTGCTCGCTTCCCCATGCACACCAGCGTCCTTGAGGGTGTTAACAACCGCATCAAGGTGATCAAACGTATGGCCTATGGCTTCCGGGACTCGGCGTACTTCTTCCTGAAAATCAAGGCCGCCTTCCCCGGAAAAGCGCGATGAACCTTTTTAAACCGGTCTCGGAGCTTCCAAGCTCCCCTCTCCCACTTGTGGTGAGGGGCTGGGGGGTATTGGTCAACTCTCCCTCTCCCCAGTCCTCGGCTTTGGCATCCGGCATCGCTCTACCACCTACATCCATGCAGTCGTCCCCCGTGAACGGGAGAGGGGGCAAAAGCGCATCGCACTCGCCTTGCACACTGTTCATGGGGACACGCAAAGAACGTGAACAGCTTTTTATGACTCCCTGGCTGCCGCCTGGATGGCGGTGAGGGCGATGGTGTAGACGATGTCGTCGACCAGGGCACCGCGCGACAGGTCGTTTACCGGCTTGCGCAGGCCCTGCAGCATCGGCCCCACACTGACGCAGTCGGCACTGCGCTGCACTGCCTTGTAGGTGGTGTTGCCGGTGTTCAGGTCGGGGAAGATAAACACCGTGGCGCGCCCGGCCACCGGGCTGTTCGGTGCCTTCTGCAGGCCGACGCTGGCGATGGCGGCGGCGTCGTATTGCAGCGGCCCATCGATCAGCAACTGCGGGTTCTGTTCGCGGGCTAGGCGCGTGGCTTCGCGGACTTTTTCCACCTCGCTGCCGCTGCCGGAATCGCCGGTGGAGTAGCTGATCATTGCTACCCGCGCGGCAATGCCGAAGGCTTCGGCGGAGGCGGCGCTCTGCAGGGCGATCTCGGCCAGCTCGGCCGCGTTCGGGTCGGGGTTTACCGCGCAGTCGCCGTACACCAGCACCTGATCCGGCAGCAGCATGAAGAACACCGAGGACACCAGGTTGTAGCCGGGCGCGGTCTTGATCAGCTGCAGCGCCGGGCGGATGGTGTTGGCGGTGGTGTGGATGGCGCCGGAGACCAGGCCGTCGACCTCGTCCAGGGCCAGCATCATGGTGCCCATCACCACGGTGTCTTCCAGTTGCGCGGTGGCCATCGGTGCATTGAGGCCCTTGCCCTTGCGCAGCTCGACCATCGGCCCGACATAGCGCTCGCGGATCAGGTCCGGGTCGAGGATTTCCAGGCCTGGCGGCAGCTCGATGCCCTGGGCCTTGGCCACCGCCTGCACCGCTTCCGGCTTGGCCAGCAGCACGCAGCGGGCGATGCCGCGCGCCTGGCAGATGGCGGCGGCCTGCACGGTGCGCGGCTCGCTGCCTTCGGGCAGGACGATGCGCTTGTTCGCTGCCTGGGCACGGCGCATCAGCTGGTAGCGGAATGCCGGGGGCGACATGCGCGCCTCGCGCGGGCTGCCGCAGCGCTGCTTGAGCCAGTCGTGGTCGATATGGCTGGCGACGAATTCGGTGACCTTCTCCGCCCGCTCGCGGTCGTCGATGGGAATTTCCTTGTTCAGCCGGTTGAGGTTGGTCGCCGTGTCGTAGGAGCCGGTGCTCACGCTGAGCACCGGCAGGCCGCTGGCCAGGGCGCCGCGGCACAGCTCCATGATCCGTGGGTCCGGGGCGAAGTCGCTGCACAGCAACAGGCCGGCCAGGGGCACGCCATTCATGGCCGCCAGGCTGGTGGCGAGGATGATGTCGTCGCGGTCGCCGGGGGTCACCACCAGCACGCCGGGCGTCAGCAGTTGCACGGTGTTGGGCACGGCGCGGGCACAGAGGACGATCTTGGCCACCCGACGCTGCTCGTAGTCGCCGGCATTGAGCACCCGCGCACCGAGCAGCTCGGCAATGTCACGGGTGCGCGCGGCATTCAGTTCGTCTTGCCAGGGAATACAGCCGAGCAAACGGAACTGCTCGGTCTTCAGCAGCGGCGAAAGCTCCTGCAGGCGCGCGGCGAAATCCTCGCCGCGCACTTTGTTGAGGATGGTGCCGAGCACTTTCGGCTCTTGCGGTCCGCCGAACAGCTGGGCCTGGATCTCGATGCGGTCGGACAGCTCGGTCATGGCCTGGGCCGAATCGCCCTCCGGTGCCGAGACCAGGATGATTTCGGCATCCAGGCTGCGCGCCAGGTGCACGTTGATCCGTGCCGCGTAGCTGGCGTGGCGGGTTGGCACCATGCCTTCGACGATCAGTACGTCCATGCCTTCGCTGGCCTGCTGGTAGAGGCTGACGATCTCCTCCAGCAGGTCGTCCAGGTGACCGTCGCCGAGCATGTGCTCGACCCGTGCCAGGTCGAGTGGCTTGGGCGGCTTCAGGCCGAGGGTGCGAGCGATCAGTTCGGTGGAACGCTCCGGGCCTGCGTCACCGGGATGGGGCTGGGCGATCGGCTTGAAGAAACCGACCTTCAGGCCGTCGCGCTCCAGGGCACGAACCAGGCCGAGGCTGATCGAGGTGAGGCCGACACCGAAGCCGGTGGGGGCGATGAAGAAGGTCTGCATGGGTTATCCGTCCTGGTAGGCACTCGCGTTGATCGCGAAGCGCTTGCGGCATTCGGTTCGCGAGCAGAGCTCGCTCCTACGGGTGTTTTGACCGGGGTGCGGTGTGGGTCATGAGCGGTTCAGGCATCGAGCAGGGCCAGGGTGTCGAGGGCGATCTGCCGCTCCTCGTTGGTCGGCACCACCAGCACGCGCGGGCTGCCTGGGGCATGGATCGGCCCGGCGGCGCCGCGGGTGCAGGCGGCGTTGGCCGTTTCATCGAGGGCGAGATTGAACAGCTTGAGGTACGCCAGCGTCTTGCTGCGGATCAACGGCGAGTTCTCGCCGATGCCGCCGGTGAAGATCAGCCCGTCCAGCCGCGGCAGGGCACAGCTCATGGCGGCCAGGGACTTGGCCAGGCGGTAGCAGAACACCTCGATGGCCAGGGTCGCGCCGACATGCCCCTGGGCGCGCGCCTGCTCCAGGCTGCGCATGTCATTGGACAGGCCGGACAGGCCAAGCAGGCCGCTTTCCTTGTTCAGCAGGCTGTCGATGCGCTCCAGGCTCCAGCCCAGGGTGCGCGCCAGGTGGCCGTGCAGGTTGGGGTCGACGTCGCCGCTGCGGGTGCCCATCACCAGGCCTTCCAGTGGGGTGAGGCCCATGCTGGTGTCGCGGCTCTGACCGTTGACGATGGCGCAGGTCGAACAGCCATTGCCCAGGTGCGCCGACAGCCAGCTGCTGTCGGCAAAGGCCAGGCCACTCATCTCGGCCGCGCGCTGGCTAACGAAGCGGTGGCTGGTGCCGTGGAAGCCATAGCGGCGCACGCCATGCTCGCGGTACAGCGCCTCCGGTACGGCGTAGCGGAAGGCGTGTTCGGGCAGGCTCTGGTGGAAGGCGGTGTCGAATACCGCGACCTGCGGCAGCTCGGGGAACAGCTTGAGCGCGGCCTCGATACCCAGCAGGTTGGCCGGGTTGTGCAGTGGCGCCAGCGGCGCGGTGGCGCGGATCGCCAGCAGGCTGAGCGGGTCGATCAGGCAGGCGCTGGTGAACTGCTCGCCACCATGCACCACGCGATGGCCGATGCCATGCAGCTGGCCACCAGCGGCGCTTTGCACCAGCGGCAGCAGCTGGGCGAGGGCGGCGCGGTGGTCACCGCCCTGCAGCAACAGGCTGTCCTTGTTGCCGGCGTGCTGCCAGTGCAGCACCGCTTCCGGGCTGGCCAGGCGTTCAGCCAGGCCACTGAGGATGAAGTCGGGTTGGGCTTCGTTGACCAGGGCGAACTTGATCGACGAACTGCCGCAGTTGATCACCAGAATGTTGCGTGCCGGCATGCTTACTCCTTGTTCGTTGTCGGCGCCTTGTAGGCTCTACCTTCCAGCTCGGCCTGACACCAGCCGCAGGCGAACGGCTGGCCGACGCGTTGCTGGCGCTGCTGGGCATCGAGCACCCAGTCGCGGTTCTGCCAGGGCGGCTGGTGGCGCAGGTGCTGAGTATGCCCGCAGGACAGCTCGGCCACCCAATGGCCATCTTCATCCTGATGGAAGCCCAGCAGTTGGCTCCGTCCGTCCGGCTTCTGGTCGCATTCGACCGAGCCGGCAGGTAAACTCGCGCGTTCTTCAATCTTTTGCAAAAGGTCCCACCTCATGCTGATCGCCGCTAACAAGGCAGTCTCCATTGACTATACCCTGACCAACGATGCCGGTGAGGTGATCGACAGCTCCGCCGGTGGCGCACCGCTGGCGTACCTGCACGGCGCCGGTAACATCATCCTCGGCCTGGAAAAGGCCCTCGAAGGCAAGCAGGCCGGTGACGAGCTGAAGGTGGCCATCGAGCCGGTGGATGCCTACGGCGAATACAGCGCCGAGCTGGTAGCTACCCTCAACCGCAGCATGTTCGAAGGTGTCGACGAGCTGGAAGTGGGCATGCAGTTCCATGCCTCCGGCCCGGACGGCGGCATGCAGATCGTCACCATCCGTGACCTCGACGGCGACGACGTGATCGTCGACGGCAACCACCCGCTGGCCGGCCAGCGCCTGCACTTCCAGGTCAAGGTGGTCAGCGTTCGCGAGGCCCTGGCCGAAGAACTGGCACACGGTCATATCCACGGCGAAGGTGGTCATCACCACTGATAAGCAGCCTGATTGATGACCCCGCAAAACGACTTATGGTCGTTCCATCGGTGGTCGCGGCTGCTACGCTGAGTGAACGGAAAAGGCGCCCGCGGGCGCCTTTTTTGTCCTCTGCGCAGAATATCTTGCATGCTCAAGGAGTTATTCATGAGTGCCTTTCACGACCTCAATCTGCGTGCGCTGGATGGCCAGGATCTGCCCCTTGCGCCTTACAAAGGCCAACTGGTGCTGGTGGTCAATGTCGCCTCCAAGTGTGGTCTGACCCCGCAGTACGCCGCCCTGGAAACCCTCTACCAGCAGTACCGCGAGCGCGGCTTTACCGTGCTGGGCCTGCCGTGTAACCAGTTCGCCGGCCAGGAGCCGGGTACTGAAGAGGAAATTCGCACGTTCTGCAGCCTCACCTACGGCGTGACCTTCCCCCTGGGCAGCAAGTTGGAGGTCAACGGCCCCGGCCGTCACCCGCTGTACCGCCTGCTGGCGGGCGAGGGTGCCGAGTTCCCTGGCGACATCACCTGGAATTTCGAAAAATTTCTGGTCGGCCGTGATGGCCGCGTGCTGGCGCGTTTCTCCCCACGCACCACGCCGGATGATCCGGCGCTGATTCAGGCCATTGAGAAAGCGCTCGGTTGATCTTCCGGGCGCATTTGCCCAATAGCGGGCAAATGCGCCAATGCTCCGGCTGTTTCCCCCGTACGGCTTGTCGATCAGTGCATCGCCCTGCTTAATCGGCTGACTTGCCGAGGAGCCCCGCGATGACCAGTTTTCCCCAGGATGATGCCGTGGCCCATGCCTCGCCGGCGGCTTTGCGTGCGCTGATCGAGAGTCGCCGCGCGGTGCGTCGCTTTACCGACGAGGCGGTGCCCGAGGCGGTGATCCGCGACTGCCTGGAACTGGCCGTGCTCGCACCCAACTCCTGCAACCTGCAGCCCTGGAGCTTCCAGGTGATTCGCGATCCGGCACTGCTGGCGCGCCTGCACCCGGTGTGCATGAGCCAGAACGCGGCCAAGGCGCCAGTGATCATCGCCGTGCTGGCGCGCCCGGATACCTGGCGCCAGGCCTGCCAGAACATCGTCGACTACTGGCCCGAACCCGAGGTACCGGCGCGCATCCGCAGCTTCTACGCCAAGACCGCACCGTTCCAGTACAACCAGGGCCCGCTGGGCCTGTTCGGCCTGCTCAAGCGCCAGCTGGTGCGCCTGGCCGCACTGCGCAAGCCGCTGATGCGCACGCCCAACAGCCGGGCGCAGATGCGCATCTGGGCGGTCAAGTCGACGGCCCTGGCCGCCGAGAACCTGATGCTGGCCTTCCAGAGCCACGGCTACGCCACCTGCCCGATGGAAGGCTTCGACGAGGTGCGCCTGCGCAAGGTGCTGGACATCCCGCGCCAGGCGTTGCCGATCATGCTGCTGGCCGTGGGCCGCCAGGGCGAGAAGGGCGTGTACAACCCGCGTCTGCGCTTTCCGCTTGAGCAGCAGGTTACCTGGCTGTGAATCGAGGGCCGTGCCCCGGGAATAAATGAGCACCCTGGCGGTCACACAGACAGGCGCGCTTGCGCTTGTCCGCCATCGCCAAGGAGACCCGAAATGATCCGCCGCGCTATTTGCACATTCGTCGTGCTAGCTGCCATCACGCCACATGTGCTCGCCGATGATGACTCGAACAGACGCTGGTGGCGTGACGACGGGCGCGAGGCGCACTGGGCCAGGCCATGCGAAGTCAAACAGGAATCGAAGCACGGCGAGTTCAAGCGGGAGGTCAAGTGCAAGGACGGCATTGGCGCCACGTGGCACGGGAAGTGGAAGGACGAGTTCTGGGATGGCCCGTGCCACGTCAAACTTGAGGCCGACTACGAGACATTCAAGGAAGAAGTCAAATGCGAGGGGCGCGACTGACCGTGCCCCAGACGCTGCGTCTGTCGATCTGCAGGACATGAGCGGGAACCGACGCCACGCAGGTTGCCGTCGCGCTGGTGTGCCGAACATTCGGCAGAGGTTCTAGGTCACCATCACGCAGATCAATAGTGCTGGGCGAGGCGAGACGACCGGTCATATGCTCGTCGCCATGAACACCAGCATTCGATTCGACAAGCGTGACCTGATCCTGGCCAAGGGCTCGGCGGTGATGACCCGCCGCGGCTACCACGGCACCGGGGTGCAGGAAATCGTCCAGGCGGCGGGCATCCCCAAGGGTTCCTTCTACCACTACTTTGCGAGCAAGGAAGACTTCGCCCTGCAGGCCCTGGAGTTTGTTTACCAGCCGCGCCTGCAGCGCTATGCCGAAGCCCTGGGCAACCCCGAGCTGAGCCCGCGAGCACGTATCCTGGCTTACTACCGCGAGCTGCAGGCGCATTTTCTGCGCCAGGAAAAAGCCGAATACCACTGCTTCATCGGCAGCCTGAGTTTCGAGATGAGCGAGCTGCTGCCGGCCATCGGTGCACAGGTCGAAGCGATTCAGCAGGCTTCGGTGGATATCCTTCAGCGCTGCCTGGAACAGGCCCGCCAGGCCGGCGAGCTGAGTGCCGAGGAAGACTGCGCCAACCTCGCCAGTTTTATCGCCAACGCCTGGCAGGGTGTGCTGGCGCGACTCAAGGTCGGCCGCAGCACGCAAGCCCTGGATGCCTTTATCACCCGTCTGGAGCTGCTGCTGCAGCCCTGATTTTTTAAAACCCGATTAACGAGACGACCGGTCGACCGACCGGCTTGAGGAGCCCCCATGACCGCCCCCGTACAAGCCCTGTTCCAACCGTTCCGCCTGGGTAACCTGGAATTGCCGACCCGCGTGGTGATGGCGCCGATGACCCGTTCCTTTTCCCCGGGCGGCGTGCCCAATGCCCAGGTCGTCGAGTACTACCGTCGCCGCGCCGCTGGCGGTGTCGGCCTGATCGTCACCGAAGGCACTACCGTCGGCCACCAAGCGTCCAACGGCTACCCGCATGTGCCGCGCTTCTACGGTGAAGACGCCCTGGCCGGTTGGAAGCAGGTGGTCGACGCGGTGCACGCCGAAGGCGGCAAGATCGTCCCGCAACTGTGGCACGTGGGTAATGTGCGCAAGCTGGGCACCGAGCCGGACGCCAGCGTGCCGGGCTACGGCCCGAGCGAGAAAGTGAAGGACGGCAACGTGGTCGTGCACGGCATGACCAAGCAGGACATCGCCGAAGTCATCGCCGCCTTCGCCCAGGCCGCCCGCGACGCCCAGGCCATCGGCATGGACGGCGTGGAAATCCACGGTGCCCACGGCTACCTGGTCGACCAGTTCTTCTGGGCCGGCAGCAACCAGCGCAGCGACGAATACGGTGGCGACCTGGCCCAGCGTTCGCGCTTCGCCATCGAGCTGATCCAGGCCGTACGCGCCGCCGTCGGCCCGGATTTCCCGATCATCTTCCGTTTCTCCCAGTGGAAGCAGCAGGACTACAGCGCGCGCCTGGTGACCACTGCCGAAGACCTCGGCGCCTTCCTCAAGCCGCTGTCTGACGCCGGCGTGGACATCTTCCATTGCTCCACCCGCCGCTTCTGGGAGCCGGAGTTCGAAGGTTCCGACCTCAACCTGGCCGGCTGGACCCGCCAGCTGACCGGCAAGCCGACCATCACCGTGGGCAGCGTCGGCCTGGATGGCGAGTTCCTGCAGTTCATGGTCAACACCGACAAGGTCGCCGAGCCGGCCAGCCTGGAGAACCTGCTGGAGCGCCTGAACAAGCAGGAGTTCGATCTGGTGGCTGTGGGCCGTGCCCTGCTGGTCGACCCGGACTGGGCGGTGAAGGTGCGCGACAGCCGCGAGCAGGACATCCTGCCGTTCAGCCGCGAGGCCCTGAAACAGCTGGTCTGATTTCCCCGCTTTACCCCTGGCGTGCTTCGGCACGCCACTTCCAGCCCCGGCACACCGGGGCTTTTTTCGCCGGTCTATTGGCCCTCGGCTGTGCGGCTCGTGGCGCTGTGCAGATGCGTCTCGAACTGCTCAACTATCGCTGCCCAGCCCTGCTTGCCGGCGTGCTGGCGGGCGTTGAGGCGCACCCGGCGCAGGCTTTCGCGGTCTTCCAGCAGCCAGTGCGCGGCGTCGATGAAGCCTTGCTCGTCGCCGGGCATGGCCAGCGCACCGCTATGCCCGTGGCGGATGTGCTGGGCGGCGGCGGCCTGGTCGAAGGCGACCACGGCCAGGCCCGAGGCCAGGGCTTCCAGCACCACGTTGCCGAAGGTCTCCGAAAGGCTGGGGAACAGGAACAGGTCACCGCTGGCGTAGTGCGCGGCCAGTTCTTCGCCACGTTGCAGGCCGCAGAAGATGGCGTCCGGCAGGGCGCTCTGCAGCTGGGCGCGCTGTGGGCCGTCGCCGACCAGCACCAGTTGCAGGCGCTGCTGTGGATAGCGTGCCTGCAGGGCCAGAAAGCTGCGCTGCAGCAAGGCCAGGTTCTTCTCCGGGGCCAGGCGGCCGACATGCAGTACGGCGATGTCATCATCGTGCAGGCCCCAGCTGGCGCGCAGTTCGGCCGAGCGCCGGGCCGGGTGGAACAACTGGCTGTCGACCCCGCGTGCGAGCAGTTGCAGGCGTTCGAAACCACGCCGTTGCAGCTCCAGGCTCTGGCTGGCGCTGGGCACCAGGGTTGTGCTGGTACGGTTGTGGAACCAGCGCAGGTAGTGGGTGAGCAGGCGGGCCAGCAGGCCCAGGCCGTAATGCCCACTGTATTGCTGGAAGTTGGTGTGAAAGCCGCTGACCACCGGAATGCCCAGGCGCCGGGCCGCACGGATGGCGGACAACCCCAGCGGGCCCTCGGTGGCGACATACAGCACGTCCGGGCGATTGTGCTGCCAGCGGCGCAGCAGCTTGTGCAGCGCCGACTGACCCCACTGCAGGCCGCTGTAACCGGGCAGTGGCCAGCCGCGGGTCAGCAGCAGGTCATCATCGCTGCGCCGTTGCTGGTCGTCGCTCTGCCGTGGGCGGATCAGCTGCAGGCGGTGGCCACGCTGCTGCAACCCCTGGCAGAGGCGCCCGAGGGTATTGGCAACGCCGTTGATTTCCGGCGGGAAGGTTTCGCTGACGAGAGCGATATGCAGGCTTGTGACAGTCATGACAGCAGTTTCGGCTGCTGCCATGTAGCGCAGATGACGCGGCGGTTACCGGGTTGTGACAGCGCTGGCCTCAGAGTCTGTTCACGATCTTCTGAATTAGAGCCAGACAAGGAAAAAACGGCTGAGGAAGCGCAGTTTACGATCTGTAAATGAGCATGACTCGCTCCGCTCGCCCCTTCGGGGTCGCCCCATGGGCGTTAGCCGCAAGCGGCTTTCCGAAGCCGTTTTTAACGCGGTATGGCCGCGAGTCAGGAGGTCGTGGATAGACTCTCGCGCTCGCGCACCCAGAACAGGGTGGCCCCGGCCACCGCCGCCGGCATCACCAGGATATTGAAGAAGGGGATCAGCAGCGCCACATACACCGCGCCGCCAAAGCCCAGGCTCTGCCAGCGCTTCTCGCGCAGCCAGGCGAGCATGTCGTCCCAGCTGACCTTGTTGTTGTCGCAGGGATAGTCGATGTACTGCACGGCCATCATCCAGATGCCGAAGAGAATCCACAGCGGCGCAGCGATCAGGTTGAGCACCGGCACGAACGTGAGGATCAGCAGGGGAATGGCGCGTGGCAGGAAGTAGGCCAGCTTGCGCAGCTCGCGGCCGATGGTGCGCGGCATCATGGCCAGCAGCTCGTTCCAGCTGAACGGCGGGAAGTCATCGCGGCCACGCACCACCACTTCGACCTTTTCCGCGAGGAAGCCGTTGAACGGCGCGGCGATGATATTGGCCAGCAGGGTGAAGCTGAAGAACATGATCACCAGGACCAGCAGCACGAACAGCGGCCAGATCAGGTATTCGAGGAAGCTCAGCCAGTCCGGCAGGTTGGGCATGAAGGTGTCGACCCAGCCGCCGAACTGCTGCATGGCCAGGACGATCAGGCCGATGAACAACAGCAGGTTGATGGTCAGCGGCAGCAGTACGAACAGGCGCAAGCCGGGGCTCATTATCAGTTTCAGGCCTTCGCCCAGATACTGCGGGCCAGACAGGGCGGGTTTGAGCATGGTGAAGCTCCGGTAGGCGTGATTAACGCGCCGACCTTACCGATTTTACGACTCTGAAGAAAGCGCTTCGGGCTGGTAGACGCAGGCCCGGTTGCGCTCGCGCTTGGCCTGGTACATGGCGCTGTCGGCAGACTTGATCAGGCCCTCCGGGTCCTGTGCGTGCTCGGGGTAGAGGGCGATACCGATACTCGGTGTAACAAAGTCGATGTGCTGCGCGCCCAGCTGCAGTGGCGTGCTGAGGGCGGCGATCAGGCGTTCGGCAAGCTTGAGTGCCATCTCGCAGGTGGCATCCTGCAACAGCAGGGTGAACTCGTCGCCACCCAGGCGATAGACCCGATCCGGCTGGCGCATGGCATTGCGCAGGCGCTCGGCGATCTTCTGCAGCAGGGCATCGCCGGTGTCGTGGCCGAAGCGGTCGTTGACCTCCTTGAAACGGTCGAGGTCGAGGTACAGCAGGGCCAGCTGACCTTGCTGGCGCTGGGCTTGCTCCAGGGCACTCTTCAACTGTTCGGCAAAGGCCTTGCGGTTGCCCAGGCCGGTCAGCGGGTCGCGGTAGGCCATGTCGAGCAGCTGGTTCTGGTATGCCACCTGGGCGCTGATGTCGCGCAGGATGCCGCGGAAACCGCTGAAGCGGCCCTGGCCGTCGTGGACCAGGGAGAAGCGCGTTTCGTAGTAGCCGAGACTGCCATCGCGGCGACAGAAGGGCGCGGCGAAGGTGGCATTCTCGCCACTGTCGCGGGCCTGGATGAACAGCTGGCGGGCGCGCTGGCTGTCTTCGGCATTGAGGATGTTGTCGAACCTGTGCTGCAGCAGTTCCTCGGCGCTGTAGCCGAGCATCTGGCAGAGCGCGCGGTTGATCGCCATGATCACACCGCTGGCATCCAGCTCGAAGTAGCCATCCTGAATGGCATCGAGAATCTGCCGGTCCCGGGCTTCGCTCTGTTCCAGGCGCTCGAGCATGCGGTTGGCCTCGCCCGCCAGTTGGCCGAGCTCGTCGCGGCCACTGTCGCTGAGGCGCTGGTGCGCGGAGTCCGGACCGATGGCGGCCATCTCGTGGTTCATCCGCGACACCCGATGCAGGATCCAGCGTTCCAGGCCCAGGTAGATCAGCAGCCAGGCGAGCAGGCCGATGGCGCTGCTCAGTAGCAGGAAAATGCCGATGGTCTGGCGGCCATCCTGATAGAGGCGGCGGTCCTTGGTCAGCTCCAGCAGCAGCTCGGGCTCGCCGAGGTTGTTGCTGAACAGCAGCAGTTGCTGCTGACGCTCGGCATCCAGCAGCCGGCGTGGGCTGATGTGCACCGGATTGAGGCTGCTGCTGGGGGCGGGGCGCAGCTGCCAACCAGTCGGCGTGCCGTCTGGCGGTAGCAGGCGCAGCACGGCATTGACCCGGGTCTGCAGTTGCTCGGCGCGTTCACCATCGATGAAGTGCCCGGCGATCAGGGTGCCGCGAGGCTTCAGGCTGCCTTCGCTGTTGCTGATCGGGCTAGTGGCCAGCACCACGGGCACGCCCTGTATCAGCACGAGTTGCCCTTTGAGATCGCCGCTGTCGTTGTGCCGCAGGCGCTTGCTCAGGTTGAGAATGTCGTCGCGCAGTGACAGATGGTCGTCCGGGCGCTGGTCGCCGAGTACCAGCAGCTCCGGCAGATCCGGCGGCTGCCACTGTTCGGCGTAAACCCGCCCCTGCAGGTCGAGGAAGACCATAAAGTCGAGGTCCAGCAGGCGCATGGCTTCGGTGTCCATGTTGCTGCGGATGAAGTCCTGATTGCGATTCTGCATGAAGGCGTAGCTGTCATCCCACTCTGCATAGCCCTGTACGAGCTCGAGGGTGTACTTGAGGTTGTCGTCCAGCAGGCTGCGCAGACGTTTGACCTCGGTGTCCAGCAGGACGCTGTCTTGGCGATCGAAACGACTGAGGATGAGCTGTTGCGAGAGCACGAAGGCGCTGCTCAGGACCAGCACCAGCAGGGGGCCAAACAACCAGAACAGACGTTTGCGCAGAGTCATGACGGGTCTACTGCTGGGGCTTGGTGATGAAATTGAGTATAGCCATGCATGGATAGGACTCCGGGTCACATAGCCAGACTCTATTGTCGGCATTGAGAAACGAAATTTTCGCCTATCTATCGGACTGCGTAGGCTGGCCACAGTTGCGTTTCCCAGGGGCTGTCCGCGTTTTTCCAGCCTTCCCCAAGTGCTTTGGCTGGCCCCTCTTTTATTAACCTGGAGTTGTCCATGTCCGCCATTCGTCATTCCCGCGTGATCATTCTCGGCTCCGGCCCGGCCGGCTACAGCGCCGCGGTGTATGCCGCGCGGGCCAACCTCAAACCGCTGCTGATCACTGGCATGCAGGCCGGTGGGCAGCTGACCACCACCACCGAAGTCGACAACTGGCCGGGCGACCCGCACGGGCTGACCGGCCCGGCGCTGATGCAGCGCATGCAGGAGCATGCCGAGCGCTTCGAGACCGAGATCGTCTTCGACCACATCAATGCCGTGGACCTGGCCGGCAAGCCTTTCACCCTGAGCGGTGACAATGCCACCTACACCTGCGATGCGCTGATCATCGCCACGGGCGCCAGCGCCCGTTACCTGGGACTGCCGTCCGAAGAGCTGTTCATGGGCAAGGGTGTGTCCGCTTGCGCCACCTGTGACGGTTTCTTCTACCGCAATCGCGAAGTGGCGGTGGTCGGTGGCGGCAACACGGCGGTGGAAGAGGCGCTGTACCTGGCCAATATCGCCAGCAAAGTGACCCTGGTGCATCGCCGTGAGACGTTCCGCGCCGAGAAGATCCTGCAGGACAAGCTGCGGGCGCGGGTCGCCGAAGGCAAGATCGTGCTCAAGCTGAATGCCGAAGTCGATGAAGTGCTGGGCAACGACCTGGGTGTTACCGGCGTGCGCCTGCGCAACAACGATGGCAGCAGCGCAGAGCTAACCGTCGACGGCCTGTTCGTGGCCATCGGCCACACGCCGAACACCTCGCTGTTCGAGGGCCAGCTGGCGCTCAAGGACGGTTACCTGGTGGTCAATGGCGGGCGTGAGGGCAATGCCACCGCCACCAACGTGCCCGGCGTGTTCGCCGCGGGCGACGTGGCCGACCATGTCTACCGCCAGGCCATCACCTCGGCCGGTGCCGGTTGCATGGCGGCGCTGGATGTAGAGCGCTATCTAGACACGTTGTAAGCTTCGCCTAGGCGTCCGTAAATAGGCGCTGAACAGTCGCGCGGTAGCCTGGATGTAATCCGGGAGCGGAGCTGCCAGTTCCCCGGATTGCATCCGGGCTACGACTTAAGCGCTTTGCTCCCCTCTCCCGTTCACGGGAGAGGGGACTGTCCGTGTTGCCAGAAAGTCATGACCGCATTGCCCGGCCGCTGCATTGGTCGCAAGGAAAAACACCGCTTTCCAGCGTTGTAGCCCGGATGCAATCCGGGAGATGAACTGTGTGTTTCCCGGATTGCATCCGGGCTACGACTGCTCATTTACACCTCGCACACTCCGCGTCCTCGCCCGATTGATGCGCTGGCGCTTACCCTTCGGGCCAGCCTGCGGTTGTTACTCCCGTGGGTCGTGGCGCCTTGCCTGGCTCTAGCTCAAAAGACCCAAAACAGGCTCGCGGCTCGTTCAGGAGGAAAAAGCCCCGCGATTGCGGGGCTTTTTCATACCAGGGTATTCAGGCTCAGGGTGCGCGAGCTGATGCGCAGGTATTCCGCGCTGGAGCGCATCAGCAGGGCGTCCTGATCGACCAGCAGTTCGCTGGCGGCATGGCCTTCCGCTTCGCTGCGGTACAGCGCCTGGCCGTCGCTCTGGCGCAGGTACTGGTAGCGCTGGCTGCGGGCCTCCACGCGCAGGCTGAGCAGGTCGACGTAGGCGACGTCCAGCTGTTCGCTTTCGCCGACTTCCAGGGCGCAGCGCTGCAGGGCAGGGGTATGGGTAAAGGGTGAGGCGGAGAGCATGACCTGCTGGCACTGGGCGAGGTCCTCTCGCAGTTCGCCGTTGAGGAACCAGTGGCCGCGGATATCGCGGCGCAGATCGAGGCTGCGCTGGCCCTGGTTGTCGACTTTCAGCCAGAGGCGGCGGAAGCGCCAGCGCACATCACACTTGAGCACGTAGGTGGCGGCAATGCTGTTGCCACGGATGCTCTGCATCAGGTGGCTGCTGGCATTGATGCCGTGGCTGTCGATATCCAGGCTGAGGTGCTCGACGCCCGGGTTGCTCCAGGGTTTCCAGACCAGACTTTGTTGCATCCTTGCACTCCACGGCTCAAGGGCCGGGGCCTCGCGTCAGCATCCTGCTGACGACCTTACTGAAGGCACCCGACGCTCAGATGGCGGCAGGATAAGGGGCTTTCTGGCGGCTGTCTGTCAGCCAAAGCCGACAGTTAGGCAGCTTTTTGCGCAGTTCAGGACCCGTTTACGATCTTCTGAATTAGAGCCGGACAAGGCAAAAATGGCCGAGGAAGCGCAGTTTACGAGCTGTAAATGAGCATTCCGAGGCCATTTTTATTGCTGTCGCTTCAGCGGCGGCTGGGTAGTGCGGCAATAACGTCTTCTGCTTGCAGTCCCTTGTCACGCTGCATGACCGAGAACTCCACGCGCTGGCCTTCGACCAGGATGCGGTGACCTTCGCCACGGATGGCGCGGAAGTGCACGAAGATATCTTCGCCCATGTCGCGCGAGATAAAGCCGAAGCCTTTGGAGGTATTGAACCACTTCACGGTGCCGGTTTCGCGGTTGCCCAGATCCTGGGGCATGGCTGCCGACAGCTTCTGACGCAGCTTGCAATGGATGCCAAGGTGCAGTGCCACGGCCAGGGCGGCAGCAGTCAGGCTGAGCAGAATTGCCGGTTGACCGCTTACCAGTGGCAGCGGGGCCAGCAGTACCAGGGCTTGAAGCAGTACGGCCAGCACCAGCAGGAGAGAAACCAGTGTCTGCAACTGATTGCGCATGCCGGGTTGGCGGAGTGTCAGCAGGGGGGCGACAAGCAGATTGCTCATGCCGAGAAGGGCGAGGTATAGCGCGTCAGCCTGTTGCAGATAGGGCAGAGCGTCAGGGTGCAGGCTGGGAATGAAGGAAAGCAGCAGGGCGGTGACGCCCGTAAACAGATGGACAATCTTCAACATGTTCAATGAACTCACTGTTAAACGCTGGCAAAAAAGGACGAGCGATGTGTTGCGCGGTGCCCGGGTATTGAGTGGGCAGGGGTGAAGCGGGGGTGATCCCGCCTATGTTGCGGTAGCTCAGGGCCGTGCAACACGGGCGTATTTAACCGCAAAGCGGATGGCTACTCAAATCATGCGCTTAGCGCAGTTTCCGGGGTGGCGGGGTGGATCTGATTGCGGCCATTGCGTTTGGCCTGGTAGAGGGCGTCGTCGGCCCGGGTCAGCAGGCTTTCGAAGGTGTCACTGTTGTTCGCCAGCGCCAGGCCGAAAGAGGCGGTGACCGTGTCGAGAATCTTGTCGGTACTGCGTACCTTGATGCGCAGTGCCTGGATTTTCTGACGCAGTTGTTCGGCAAAAATATGGGCGCTGTGCAGGTCGAAACAGTCGCGCAGGATGACGCAAAACTCTTCGCCGCCGTAGCGGGCGGCTACCCCGCGAGGTGGCAGTAGATCGCGCATTAACTGGCCGACATGCTGCAGCACGCGGTCGCCCAGGGGGTGGCCGTACTGGTCGTTGAACAGCTTGAAGTGGTCGATGTCGAGCATGACCAGGGCCAGGCCGTGCTGGTCGGTGCTCAGTGCCTGCTCGAGCAGGCGGGTAAAAGCGTGGCGGTTGAAGACGTTGGTCAGGCTGTCCAGGGTCGCGGCAATATGCGCTCGTTCCAGCTGGCTGCGCAGGTGTTGGATTTCGGCTTGGGCGGCGCGCAGGCGGTAGAGGAACTTCTCCTGCTGCTCCTGCATTTCCTGGGTGCTTTGCTGCAGGTCGCTGAGTACGTTTGGCAGGTCTTCGGTGACGGGCTCCTGCAGTGCGGCCAGGCCCAGGGTCAGGCTGTTTTGGTAATGCTGGCTGCCGGTCACGCTGTGCGACACATCGACTTCGATGTCGTCGACCAGATCCATTACTTGTTGCTGTCCGGCGCGGGCATCTTCGATTTCACCGCGGATGATGAAGTCGCGGAACAATTTGAGCGCGCTTTCCGGGGGGAAGCTGTCGAAGTCCTTGACGATCTTGTCCAGGCGCCGATTCAGGTCCGGCTCCAGGCCCCTGCTGTAGGTGTACCAGAGCGCGTAGTGCATCGGATTCGGCGGAATATCGTGGCGCATCATGTGCGGCACGGCCTGTTTGAGCAGCGCCGCAGCTTCACGGGTCTCTTCCGGGAAAAGTTCGAGAATGGAAGGAGCTTTTGGCGGCTGGCTCATGCACGTCACTGTGGCAAGGTGGGCGAATAGGCAAAGATTAGATTAGGCAGCGCGGTTGCGCCTGGTAAAAGGCCCGGTCTGGCCGGGCATTTGCTCTCCTGCTCGCAGAGTATCAGGCGGCCAGCAGGCTGCGCAGCATCCAGGCGGTCTTTTCGTGCACCTGCATGCGCTGGGTGAGCAGGTCCGCAGTCGGCTCGTCGCTGACTTTTTCCAGCAGCGGGAAGATGCCGCGCGCGGTGCGCACCACGGCCTCCTGGCCTTGAACCAACAGCTTGATCATGTCCTGGGCGCCCGGCACGCCTTCTTCTTCCTTGATCGACGACAGGCGAGCATAGGCGGCGTAGGTGCCTGGCGCAGGAAAGCCGAGGGCGCGGATGCGCTCGGCGATCAGGTCGACGGCCAGTGCAAGTTCGGTGTACTGCGCCTCGAACATCAGGTGCAGGGTGTTGAACATCGGGCCGGTCACGTTCCAGTGGAAGTTATGGGTCTTCAGGTACAGGGTGTAGGTGTCCGCCAGCAGGCGGGACAGCCCTTCGGCGATGGCGGCGCGGTCCTGTTCGGCGATACCGATGTTGATTTCCATTTCTTGCTTCTCCTCTCGGGTGGCCGGGGTAGACGCTCCCCGTAATGGTTCGAGCCTATCATGGGGCATCCCGGTGCGACCTTGGCTTATATCAATAGAGGCGATGTTCTGGGTCTATAACGCTGCATGTGTTGGGACTTTCAGAGGCGCGCCAGTTCCGGGTGCTGCTGCAGTGTGCGGTTGAATACATCGACCCAGTGGACGCTGAACTGCCTGTTGGCCAGGTTGTTGATCTCCAATATGGCGCGCAGCCGCGGGCGCTTGCTCAGGGTCTGGTGGGCGCGCTCATGGGTGCGCGCGTCGAAGGTGTCGGCGATATTGAGGATCAGTGCGCCAGGGTGGATTTCGCTCTCGCGCAAGCCTTTCGGATAGCCGCTGCCGTCCGCGTGTTCCTGGTGCTGCAGGATGATTTCTGCCGCACTGGCCCAGGTTGGCATGCGTTTGAGCATGTCATAGGCCTGGCGTGGGTGGGCCTGCATCTGTCGGCGTTCCTCGCGGCTCAGGTGTTCTTCCTTGTGCAGCAGGTCGAGCGGCAGAAAGGCCATGCCCAGGTCGTGCAGGCAGACGGCCGCTGCCAGTTGTGCCGGTTCTACCGGTTCGCCTGCCGCCGCATTCATGCCCAGGGCCAGGCTGAGTAGGCGCTGACCGCGGCCATGCCAGTAATGCGAGCGATGCTCGCCGGCTTCCATCAGCTCGCTGAAAAACAGCAGGTCCGCATCGGCTGCGATGCCGTGCTCGGCGAGCAGCTTGTGGGTGTGCGACTGGCTCGGCAACTCCACGGGTTGCAAGCGGGTAGCAGGGTCCAGGTGTTGTAGCAGGGTGCGGCGGATTTCCGTTTGCCGTGCCGCCGGGGCTGCTGCTAGTGCTTGTAGGGCCTGGCACAGGCTGTTGAAGGCGCGCGGGTCGAGCGCGGCAGGTGCACCGCCGAGGGCTTCGTCGATCAGGCTGCGCAGGTGATCGAGGCTGAGCAGGAGGATATCGCCCAGCAGGCTGTCGAACTCCAGTTCGCCTTCGCGCAGTTGCGCCAGCACGTCTTCCATGGCCTGGGGTAGAGGCAGCAAGCTGTTCAGCTCGACGTAGCCCAGGTTGCCCTTGAGCGTGTGGACCACCCGAAACAGCTCGCGCAGCCGGGCGTTGTCCTGGGGGTGGCGCTCCAGTTCGATCAGCAGTTGCTCGCAGCGGGGCAATTGCTCGGCCGTGTCGAGGCGAAAATCATCCAGCAGGTCGCTGGAAAGGTCGGCAGGGCGTGGCGTGGCCATGTCAGGTCTCCGCAGGGGCTGAACCGACAGTATAGAAAGCAGTGGCGAAAGCGGCGGGGCGGGCGGCTGCGCGGTGGCAATTAACCATATATAATCCCGCCCCTTGCCCCGGATGCGGGCATGCGCCTGCCTGCTGCACCGCTGGTCGATTGCTTGACCTGCTCCGCGTCCGAATTGAAGAAAATGCTCGTTCTGGCCCTTGTGGCAAGCCCCGCGCGGCTTACGAGTGCTGTGTAAACGGCCCCGGCGCCGCCAGTTGGCCGCCCCGACGAATTCAAGACTGATTAGAGAAGCGAACCACCATCATGATGCGCAGCCACTATTGCGGCCAGTTGAACGAGAGCCTGGACGGTCAGGAAATCACCCTTTGCGGTTGGGTCCATCGTCGTCGTGACCACGGTGGCGTGATCTTCCTCGATATCCGTGACCGTGAAGGTCTGGCCCAGGTGGTGTTCGACCCGGATCGCGCCGAGACCTTCGCCAAGGCCGACCGCGTGCGCAGCGAGTACGTGGTCAAGATCACCGGCAAGGTACGCCTGCGCCCCGAAGGCGCGCGTAACGCCAACATGGCCTCCGGCGCCATCGAAGTGCTGGGTTACGAGCTGGAAGTGCTCAACGAAGCGGAAACCCCGCCGTTCCCGCTCAACGAATACACCGACGTTGGCGAAGAAACCCGCCTGCGCTACCGCTTCATCGACCTGCGTCGCCCGGAAATGGCCGAGAAGCTCAAGCTGCGTTCGCGCATCACCTCGAGCATCCGTCGCTACCTGGACGAGAATGGCTTCCTCGATGTGGAAACGCCGATCCTCACTCGTGCCACTCCGGAAGGCGCGCGCGACTACCTGGTGCCGAGCCGCACCCACGCCGGCAGCTTCTTCGCCCTGCCGCAGTCGCCGCAGCTGTTCAAGCAACTGCTGATGGTGGCCGGCTTCGACCGCTACTACCAGATCGCCAAGTGCTTCCGCGACGAAGACCTGCGTGCCGACCGCCAGCCGGAATTCACCCAGATCGACATCGAGACCAGCTTCCTCGATGAAAAAGACATCATGGGCATCACCGAGACCATGATCCGCAACCTGTTCAAAGAAGTGCTGGATGTGGAGTTCGGCGAGCTGCCGCACATGACCCTGGCCGAGGCCATGCGTCGCTTCGGTTCGGACAAGCCGGACCTGCGCATCCCGCTGGAGCTGGTGGATGTGGAAGACCAGCTCAAGGACGTCGACTTCAAGGTGTTTGCCGGTCCGGCCAACGACCCCAAGTGCCGCGTGACTGCGCTGCGCGTACCGGGTGGGGCGAGCATGCCGCGCAAGCAGATCGACGACTACACCAAGTTCGTCGGCATCTACGGCGCCAAGGGCCTGGCCTACATCAAGGTCAACGAGCGCGCGCAGGGCGTCGAAGGCCTGCAGTCGCCGATCGTCAAAAACATCCCGCTGGACAATATCAACGTGATCCTCGATCGCGTCGGTGCAGTTGACGGCGACATCGTGTTCTTCGGCGCCGACAAGGCCAAGATCGTCAGCGAGGCACTGGGCGCGCTGCGCATCAAGCTCGGCCATGACCTGAATCTGCTGACCTGCGAGTGGGCGCCGCTGTGGGTGGTCGACTTCCCGATGTTCGAGGAAAACGACGATGGCAGCCTGACCGCCATGCACCACCCGTTCACTGCGCCGAGCTGCAGCCCGCAAGAGCTGGAAGCCAACCCGGCGACCGCGCTGTCGCGTGCCTACGACATGGTGCTCAACGGCACCGAGCTGGGTGGCGGTTCGATCCGTATCCACGACAAGGCCATGCAGCAGACCGTGTTCCGCGTGCTGGGCATCAGCGAAGAAGAGCAGCAGGAGAAATTCGGCTTCCTCCTCGATGCACTGAAGTTTGGTGCGCCGCCCCATGGTGGTCTGGCCTTCGGTCTGGATCGCCTGGTCATGCTGATGACCGGCGCCAGCTCGATCCGCGAAGTGATCGCCTTCCCGAAAACCCAGAGCGCGGCCTGCGTCATGACCCAGGCCCCGGGTCTGGTCGACAACAAGGCGCTGCGCGAGCTGCATATTCGTCTGCGCGAGCAAGCCAAGGCCGAATAAGCCGCTACGAGAAGCCTGGATTTCCAGGCTTCTTCGTTATGGGGTGCGAATTTTTATACCCGTGCAATCTTCAGTGAGAAATACGGAGTGAGTTATGGCTGGTCATTCCAAGTGGGCCAACATCAGGCACCGCAAAGGGCGTCAGGACGCCAAGCGCGGCAAGATCTTCACCAAACTGATTCGTGAGCTGACCGTCGCGGCCAAGCATGGCGGCCCGTTGCCGGCGGATAATCCGCGCCTGCGCCTGGCCGTGGACAAGGCGCTGACCGCCAACATGTCACGTGACGTGATCGACCGGGCGATTGCCCGCGGTGCCGGCAACAACGAAGCCGACAATGTCGTCGAGTTCAGCTACGAAGGCTATGCGCCCAGCGGCGTGGCCATCATCGTCGAGGTCATGACCGACAATCGCAACCGCACCGCCGCCGAAGTGCGGCATGCCTTCACCAAGTGCGGTGGCAACCTTGGCACCGATGGCTCGGTGGCCTACATGTTCGAGCGCAAGGGGCAGATCAGCTTCGCTCCGGGCGTCAGCGAAGATGCCTTGATGGAAGCGGCGCTGGAAGCCGGTGCGGATGACGTGGAGATGGGCGAGGACGGTTCGGCGCTGGTGTCGACCAGTTTTGCCGAGTTCCTGTCGGTCAACGAGGCGCTGACGGCAGCCGGTTTCAAGGGCGAGGAGGCGGAAGTCGCCATGATCCCCTCGATCAGTGCGCCGGTTACTGACCTGGAAACTGCGAAGAAGGTCATGAAGCTGATCGACATGCTGGAAGACCTCGATGATGTGCAGGAGGTCTACCACAACGCGGAAATCCCCGACGAGATCATGGAGCAGTTGGACTGATCCTCTCTGTGGCTAAAAAGCCGGAAGTCGCCCCAGGCGCTTCCGGCTTTTTTATCTGTGCGGGCCGGGTGACGCCACTGGTAGTCGGCCCGTATACTCCTGAGCTGGATAAATAGACAGTGTGGCGGCATTTGCCGGCACCCGGAGCGAACGGCAGGGCATGACGCTGATTTTGGGTATCGACCCCGGTTCTCGTATCACTGGCTATGGCGTGGTGCGCGATACCGGTCGTGGCTGCGAGTATGTCGCCTCGGGCTGCATTCGTACCGGCGACGGCCCGTTGCCCGAGCGCCTGCAGATCGTATTTCGCGGCGTCAGCGAGGTGATTCGCCTGCACGGGCCGGTGACCATGGGCATCGAGCAGGTGTTCATGGCTAAGAACGCCGACTCGGCGCTCAAGCTCGGCCAGGCCCGCGGCGCGGCGATAGTCGCCGGGGTCGAGGCGGGGCTGGAGATCAGCGAATACACCGCCACCCAGGTCAAGCAGGCGATTGCCGGCACCGGCGGGGCGGACAAGCAGCAGGTGCAGATGATGGTCATGCACCTGCTCAAGCTGGTGCAGAAGCCGCAGATCGATGCCTCCGATGCCCTGGCTATTGCCTTGTGTCATGCCCACCATCGGCAAAGTCTGATTCCCCATGGTCTGGTCGGCGCCAAGCGGCGCGGCGGCCGTCTGCGCCTGTAATAGATAGAAGGAAGACAAGTCGTGATCGGACGCCTGAAAGGTACCCTGGCGGAAAAACAGCCGCCGCACCTGCTGGTCGATGTGAATGGCGTCGGCTACGAGCTGGAAGTGCCGATGACCACGCTGTATCGCCTGCCGTCGCTGGGCGAGCCGGTGACCCTGCACACCCATCTGGTGGTGCGCGAGGATGCTCATCTGCTCTACGGCTTCGCCGAGAAGCGCGAGCGCGAGCTGTTTCGCGAGCTGATTCGTTTGAATGGCGTCGGTCCCAAGCTGGCCCTGGCGCTGATGTCCGGTCTGGAGGTGGACGAACTGGTGCGCTGCGTACAGGCCGGCGATACCTCGACCCTGGTGAAAGTCCCCGGCGTCGGCAAGAAAACCGCCGAGAGGCTGCTGGTCGAGCTGAAAGATCGTTTCAAGGCCTGGGAAACCGTGCCGTCCATCGCCACCCTGGTGGTGGAACCCCGTGCCGGCGTGGCAGTCTCAAGCGCGGAGAGCGACGCCGTGAGCGCGCTGATTTCCCTTGGCTTCAAGCCGCAGGAGGCGAGTAAGGCCGTGGCTGCGGTGCAGGAAGACGGCCTCTCCAGTGAAGATTTGATTCGCCGCTCATTGAAGGGAATGGTTTAACCCGTGATTGAAGCCGACCGCCTGATAACCGCCACTGGCCGCGAGCGTGACGAACAGCTGGATCGCGCCATTCGCCCGCTGTCGTTGGCCGACTACATTGGCCAGCCCATTGTCCGCGAGCAGATGGAGCTGTTCATCCAGGCCGCCAAGGGCCGCTCGGAAGCCCTCGATCACACCTTGATCTTCGGCCCGCCAGGGCTGGGCAAGACCACCCTGGCCAACATCATCGCCCAGGAAATGGGGGTGTCGATCAAGAGTACGTCCGGCCCGGTGTTGGAGCGTCCCGGTGATCTGGCCGCGCTGCTGACCAATCTGGAAGCGGGTGACGTACTGTTCATCGACGAGATTCATCGCCTATCGCCGATCATCGAGGAAGTGCTGTACCCGGCGATGGAGGACTTCCAGCTCGACATCATGATCGGTGAAGGTCCGGCCGCCCGTTCGATCAAGCTGGACCTACCGCCCTTCACCCTGGTCGGCGCTACCACTCGGGCCGGCATGCTGACCAATCCGCTGCGCGACCGTTTCGGCATCGTCCAGCGTCTGGAGTTCTATTCCAGTGCCGATCTGGCGACCATTGTCAGTCGCTCCGCCGCCATTCTCGGCCTGGCCCTGGATGCCGAAGGTGCGTTTGAGATTGCCCGCCGCGCCCGGGGTACGCCGCGTATTGCCAATCGCCTGCTGCGCCGCGTGCGCGATTTCGCCGAGGTGCGGGCGGGTGGGCAAATCAGTCGTAGCGTTGCCGATCAGGCACTGAACATGCTGGATGTCGATGAGCGTGGCTTCGATCACCAGGACCGGCGTCTACTGCTGGCCATGATCGACAAGTTCGACGGCGGGCCGGTCGGTCTCGACAACCTGGCTGCCGCCATCGGCGAGGAGCGCGGGACCATCGAAGACGTGCTGGAACCCTATCTGATCCAGCAGGGGTATATCATGCGCACGCCGCGCGGGCGGGTGGTGACGCGGCATGCTTACCTGCACTTCGGCCTTAATCTGCCGGGGCGCATGGCCGAGGCGCCAGTTGCCGATCTCTTCGCGGGAAGCGACGAATAGTTTAAAAACAGGGGCTTGGCCAATTGGCAAGGCCGGGAGTAAGCACTAGAGTATGCGCGCGCAAATCGAGGCCCAGCCTTTCGCCCACCGTTGTCGGGTGTATTACGAAGATACCGATGCCGGCGGCATCGTTTATTACGTCAACTACCTCAAATTCATGGAGCGGGCTCGCACCGAGCGCCTGCGTGAACTGGGTTTTGCCCAGTCTGCGCTGGTGGCGGAAGACCTGCTGTTCGTCGTGCATTCGGCCGAGGCGCGCTATCACGCGCCCGCCAAGCTGGACGACGAACTTTTTGTGACGGCCGATGTAATCGAGTTAAACCGTGCCAGCCTGCGCTTTCGTCAACAGGTAAGGCGGGTCACGGACAAGGCGCTGCTCTGTGAAGGGCAGTTCGTGGTGGCCTGTGTGCGCGCCGACAGTTTGAAACCCCGGGCCATTCCCGAAGCGCTGCGTACAGCCTTCGCCAGTGTCGCGGGTCTACCCCCTGCAGGAGAGTAAGCGTGGAAGCTAACGCCGCCGTAGACCACATGTCCATGTGGAGCCTGATCAGCAACGCCAGTTTCGTGGTGCAGCTGGTCATGCTCATTCTGGTGGCCGCCTCGGTCACGTCATGGGTGATGATCTTCCAGCGCAGCACCATGCTGCGTGCCGCCAAGAAGTCGCTGGAAATGTTCGAGGAGCGCTTCTGGTCGGGTATCGACCTGTCCAAGCTGTATCGCCAGGCCGGCAGCAACCCGGACCCGGACTGCGGCGTGGAGCAGATCTTCCGTGCCGGCTTCAAGGAATTCTCCCGCCTGCGCCAGCAGTCCGGCGTCGATCCGGATGCGGTGATGGACGGTGTGGCGCGTGCCATGCGCGTGGCCATCTCGCGTGAGGAAGAGAAGCTCGAGCAGAGCCTGCCATTCCTCGCCACCGTCGGTTCGACCAGCCCGTACATCGGCCTGTTCGGTACCGTGTGGGGCATCATGAACTCCTTCCGCGGCCTGGCTCAGGTGCAGCAGGCCACCCTGGCCACCGTGGCCCCGGGTATCGCCGAGGCGCTGATCGCCACCGCCATCGGCCTGTTCGCTGCCATCCCGGCGGTTATCGCTTACAACCGTTTCTCCGCGCAAGGTGAGCGTCTGATCAGCCGCTACTACACCTTCGCTGACGAGTTCCAGGCGATCCTGCACCGCAAAGTGCACACCAGCGAGGACTGAGGCTTCCCATGGCCAGAATTCGCAATAGACGCAAGCCAGTCGCCGAGATGAACGTCGTACCCTATATCGACGTGATGCTGGTGCTGCTGGTGATCTTCATGGTGACCGCGCCGATGCTCAATCAGGGCGTCAAGGTCGACCTGCCCAAGGTTTCCAGCGAGGCCTTGCCGCAGGACAACAACTCCCTCGTGCTGACCATTTCCATCAAGGCCGACAAGACCTACTACTGGACCATGGGCGAAGAGGTCGATCCGGATCAGGGCAAGGACAGCGAAACCGCTACCGCATTGCCTGCCTTGGTGCAGGCAGTGACCGCGATCATGAGCCAGAACGCCAGCCAGGGTAAAAAGGTGCAGGTTTTCGTGCGCGGCGACAAGGCGGTCGACTACGGCTCGGTGATGGCGGTGATGGGCGGTCTGCAAGAAGCCGGCGTGGGCAACGTCGGGCTGATCACCGAGGCGCCCTGATGCAGCAGAGCGCTCGCTCCTCCTCGGAAAGCTATTTCTGGCCAACCATCTGGGCTGTAGCTCTGCACGCCCTGATGTTTGCCATGCTGTTTGTCAGCTTTCAGTTCGCTCCTGAGCTGCCGCCGGCCCGGCCCGTTGTCCAGGCGACCCTGTACCAGCTGAAGTCGCAGAGCCAGGCCACCACCCAGACCAATCAGAAGATTGCCGGCGAAGCCAAGAAGACTGCTGCGCGCCAGTATGAGCAGGAGCAGCTCGAGGCGAAGAAGGAAGAGCAGAAGAAACAGGAGGCCGCGGAACAAAAGAAAACCGAGGCGGCCAAACAGGCGGCGGTAGCCGAGAAAAAGGCTGAGGCGCAGAAGGCCGAAGAAGCCAAGAAGGCCGAGCAAAAGAAGCTCGCCGATATCGCCAAGAAAAAGACCGAGGAAGAGAAGAAGAAAGCCGCCGAAGAAGCCAAGAAAAAGGCGGCCGAAGCGGCGAAGAAGAAAGCTGCGGAAGACGCCAAAAAGAAGGCCGCTGCCGAATCAGCCAAGAAAAAGGCTCAGGAAGCGGCGCGCAAGTCAGCCAATGAGCAGAAGGCTGCGGCCTTGGCCGAGCTGCTTTCCGATACCACCGAGCGCCAGCAAGCGCTGGCCGACGAGGTCGGCGATCAGGTTGCCGGCAGCCTGGATGACCTGATCATCAAGTTGATCAGTGAAAACTGGCAGAAGCCGCCATCGGCCCGTGCCGGCATGAGTGTCGAATTGCTCATTCAGATGCTGCCCGATGGCACCATCATCAATGCCAGCATTACGCGTTCTAGCGGTGATGCTGCCTTCGATGGTTCGGCCGTCGCAGCGGTGAAAAATATCGCTCGTATTCCTGAGATGCAGCAACTGGACCGCGCCACCTTTGACCAGCTGTACAGGCAACGGCGCGTTATCTTCAAACCGGAGGACCTAGGTCTGTGAACAAACTAATTCGGATTGCCATGCTCGGCATTGCCTTGCTGGCTGGCTCTTTGCAGGCTGCTGACCCTCTCGTCATTACCAGAGACTCCAATCGTGCCATTCCCATTGCCGTAGTACCTTTCGGTTGGCAGGGCGGCACCGTGCTGCCCGAGGACATGGCCGATATCATCGGTAATGACCTGCGCAACTCTGGTATGTACGAGCCGATTCCCCGGCAGAACATGATCAGCCTGCCGACCCAGGCCGGCGAGATCATCTACCGCGACTGGCAGGCCCTGGGCGCCCAGTATGTGCTGGTCGGTAGCATCGCGCCGACCGGTGGCCGCCTGCAGGTGCAGTTCGCCCTGTTCAACGTGGCCAGTCAGCAGCAGGTCGCCGCCGGCAATGTGACCGGTACGCCGGATCAGCTGCGCGACATGGCCCACCATGTGGCCGACCAGTCGTTCGAAAAGCTGACCGGCATCAAGGGCGCCTTCTCCACCAAGATGCTCTATGTCACCGCCGAGCGCTTTTCGGTCAACAATACCCGTTACACCCTGCAGCGTTCCGACTACGACGGTGCCCGTGGCGTGACCCTGCTGCAGTCGCGCGAGCCGATCCTGTCGCCGCGCTATGCGCCGGATGGTCGCCGTATCGCTTACGTCTCGTTCGAGCAGCGCCGCCCGCGCATCTTCGTGCAGCACATCGACACCGGCCGCCGCGAGCAGATCACCAACTTCCAGGGCCTTAACGGCGCACCGGCCTGGTCGCCGGATGGCAATCGCCTGGCGTTCGTGCTGTCCAAGGACGGCAACCCGGAAATCTACGTAATGAACCTCGGCAGCCGTCAGCTGCAGCGCGTGACCAATCACTACGCCATCGATACCGAACCTTTCTGGGGCAAGGATGGTCAGACCCTGTACTTCACTTCTGATCGTGCCGGCAAGCCACAGATCTACAAGCAGAACATCGCCGGCGGCGAGGCGCAGCGCGTGACCTTCATCGGTAACTACAACGCCAACCCGAAACTTTCGGCTGACGAGAAGATGCTGGTGATGATCCATCGTCAGGATGGCTTCACCAACTTCAAGGTGGCGGCGCAAGATTTGACGCGTTCAGGTTCCGCTCCGCGCATCCTCTCCGAGACCAGTCTGGACGATTCGCCCACTGTTGCGCCCAATGGCACCATGCTAATCTACGCCACCCGCCAGCAGGGTCGCGGAGTGCTGATGCTCGTGTCTACCAACGGGCGCGCCAGACTCCCGATTCCCACCGCTCAAGGTGATGTAAGGGAGCCGTCCTGGTCCCCCTACTTGAACTGATGCGGCCAAAAAACTTTCGTTAAAAAACAAACCTAGAAACCATCTGGAGTTACATCATGGAAATCCTGAAATTTGCTGCGCTGGGCCTGGCTCTGGCCGTTACCGTTGGTTGCTCGTCCAAAAACGGCGACAACGCTGGCGAAGGCGCTGTTGATCCGAACGCTGGCTACGACGCCAACGCCAACGGCATGGACAGCGCTATGAGCGAAGAAGCTGCTCTGCGCGCCATCACTACCTTCTACTTCGAATACGACAGCTCCGACCTGAAGCCGGAAGCCATGCGCGCTCTGGACGTACACGCCAAGGACCTGAAAGGCAACGGCGCTCGCGTCGTTCTGGAAGGCCACACCGACGAGCGCGGCACCCGCGAGTACAACATGGCTCTGGGCGAGCGTCGTGCTCAAGCCGTACAGCGCTACCTGGTTCTGCAGGGCGTTTCCCCGGCTCAGCTGGAACTGGTTTCCTACGGCGAAGAGCGTCCGGTTGCCACTGGCACCGAAGAGCAGTCCTGGGCTCAGAACCGTCGCGTCGAACTGCGTAAGTAATTCGCCATGCACAAGTGCCTTCGTGTCGTAGCCTCTCTGGTTCTCGCCCTGCCGCTTGCGGCAGTGGCCGAGGTTCCCGTGGTGGATAGTAGTGCCGGTTACGGTACTAGCAGTTATCCGCCGGTGGGTTACGGCACGAATGGCGCCTACGCTGGGGGCGGGGCTACGGCCCCGGCCTCTGCGCAGGGTGAGCTGTTCATGCAGTTGCAGCAGATGCAGCAAGAAATTGCTTCGCTGCGCGGCATGGTTGAAGAACAGCAGAACGAGATTCAGCGCCTCAAGCAAGAAAGCTTGGCGCGTTATCAGGATCTGGACAGCCGTTTGGCTGGTGGTGCCGCTGGCGCCGCAGCTCCTACCCAAAATTCCCCTGCCGACGGCGCGATCAACGCCGGCGGTGCTCCAACGGCTCCGACCCAAGAAGCTCCAGCCCAGCCTGCGAGCAATGAGCCGGCCGACCCGGCGAAGGAAAAGCTGTATTACGACGCTGCCTTCGACCTGATCAAAGCCAAGGATTTCGACAAGGCCAGCCAGGCCTTCGGCGCTTTCCTGCGCAAATACCCGAACAGCCAGTACGCCGGCAATGCCCAGTACTGGCTCGGAGAGGTCAACCTGGCCAATGGCGACCTGCAAGAGGCCGGCAAGGCCTTTGCCCAGGTCAGCGTGACCTACCCGACCCATGCCAAGGTGCCGGATTCGCTGTTCAAACTGGCGGATGTCGAGCAGCGCCTGGGCAACACCGACAAGGCCAAGGGCATCCTGCGTCAGCTGATTACCCAGTTCCCCGGCTCCTCGGCCGCCCAACTGGCTCAGCGCGACCTGCAACGCCTGCCCTGATCGAGCGGTGTATTGGTCAGAAAATCCGCGCTAGTCGCGGGTTTTTTATGGCTTGCTCTCCGTGGCGGGCGCCCTTCGGTCCGTCGCCTGGGCGACGTTAAAAATGTCTCCCTGAACATTTTCGTTTAGAATCGCGACCCCCTTTCCCGCAACGGAGGCGGATGGCCTGTTTCGCCGTCACGCCCGGTGCCGATATGCAAGAAACCCTGCGCATTACCGAGATTTTCTACTCGCTGCAGGGCGAAACGCGCAGCAGTGGTTTGCCCACTGTGTTCGTTCGCCTGACTGGCTGCCCGCTGCGCTGCCAGTACTGCGACACCGCCTACGCCTTCAGCGGCGGCGAGCTCATGAGCCTGGACGCCATCTGCGCGCAGATCGCCAGCTACAAGCCGCGCTACATCTGTGTGACCGGTGGCGAGCCGCTGGCCCAGCCCAATTGCATCCCGTTGCTCCAGCGTCTGTGTGATGCCGGCTACGAGGTGTCCTTGGAGACCAGCGGCGCCCTCGATATCGCGGCCACCGACCCCCGCGTCAGCCGCGTGGTCGACCTGAAAACCCCGGGTTCGGCGGAAGTCTCGCGCAATCTGTACAGCAACCTGGATCTGCTGACGCGCAATGATCAGGTCAAGTTCGTCATCTGCTCGCGCGAGGACTACGACTGGGCTGTCTCCAAGCTGATCGAGTACCGCCTCGAGCAGCGTGCCGGCGAGGTGCTGTTCTCGCCCAGTCACCAGCAGGTCAGCGCCCAGGCCCTGGCCGAGTGGATCATCGCCGACAATCTGCCCGTGCGCTTCCAGATGCAGCTGCACAAGCTGCTGTGGAACGATGAGCCCGGCCACTGATTCGAGAGTATTGAGATGACAGACAAGAAAGCCGTGGTGCTGCTTTCCGGTGGCCTCGATTCCGCCACCATCCTGGCCCAGGCCAAGGCGGCGGGCTTCGCTTGCTACAGCATGAGTTTCGATTACGGCCAGCGCCATCGCGTCGAGTTGCAGGCGGCTGAACGAGTGGCGGCGCAGCTGGGTGTGATCGAGCACAAGGTGGTCGGCCTCAATCTCAACGGTATCGGTGGCTCGGCCCTGACCGACAGTTCGATTGCCGTGCCGGAGAGTCCGACCGAAGGCATTCCGGTGACCTATGTACCGGCACGCAACACGGTATTCCTTGCGCTGGCACTGGGCTGGGCGGAAGTGCTCGGTGCCCACGACATCTTTATCGGGGTCAATGCCGTGGACTATTCCGGTTATCCGGATTGCCGTCCCGATTTCATCGCCGCGTTCGAGCGGGTGGCCAATCTGGCGACCCGCGAAGGCGTGGAAGGCGAGGGCTTCCGCATCCAGGCGCCGCTGCAGAACCTGAGCAAGGCGCAGATCGTCGAGATCGGCATGCAGCATGGCGTGGACTACGGCCTGACGGTGTCCTGTTACCAGGCCGATGATCAAGGGCGTGCCTGCGGTAAGTGTGACAGCTGTCGCCTGCGTGCGGCGGGCTTCAGGGCTGCCGGCGTGCAGGATCCGACTCGCTATCGCTAAAACTTTCTCGAGAGGGTGTTGATTTTCTGAATTAAATCAGTATTATACGCCTCGCTTTGGGTCGTTAGCTCAGTTGGTAGAGCAGTTGGCTTTTAACCAATTGGTCGTAGGTTCGAATCCCACACGACCCACCAAATCGCAAAAGCCAGTCGCAAGACTGGCTTTTTTTATGCCTCGAATAAAGTCGGGCGCTGCGCGTCTGGCCTTGCCGCCTTACCTCTGCCGCCCTGAGGCGGCAGGGCCCGATGGTATACTCGCCACTTGCCAACCCGCGCCTGCAGGTCTGATCAACATGACGCATATTTCCGAACGCCTCCTGGTCCAAGCCCATCTCGATGCCAAGCAGCCCGTACCGCTGACGCCCGAGCAGGAGGCCTTCTACCGCAGTGAAATCGCCGCCGAGCTGAAGAAGCAGAATGCCGTGCTGGTCGCTCACTACTACTGCGATCCGGTGATCCAGGCATTGGCCGAGGAAACCGGCGGCTGCGTGTCCGACTCCCTGGAAATGGCCCGCTTCGGCAATCAGCACGCAGCGCAGACCGTGGTGGTGGCCGGGGTCAAGTTCATGGGCGAGACGGCGAAGATCCTCAACCCGGAAAAGCGCGTGCTGATGCCGACCCTGGAAGCCACCTGCTCGCTCGACCTGGGTTGCCCGGTTGACGAGTTTTCGGCCTTCTGCGACCAGCATCCGGAGCGTACCGTGGTGGTGTATGCCAACACTTCGGCGGCGGTGAAGGCGCGGGCCGACTGGGTGGTGACCTCCAGTTGCGCGCTGGAAATCGTCGAGAGCCTGATGGACAACGGCGAAACCATTCTCTGGGCACCGGACCAGCACCTGGGCCGTTATATCCAGCGTCAGACCGGCGCCGACATGCTGCTGTGGGATGGCGCCTGCATCGTCCACGAAGAATTCAAGGCCAAGCAGCTGCAGGACATGAAAGCGCTGTATCCGGACGCGGCCGTGCTGGTCCACCCGGAGTCGCCGGAAGCGGTGATCGAGCTGGCCGATGCGGTGGGTTCCACCAGCCAGCTGATCAAGGCGGCGCAGACCCTGCCGAACCAGACCTTCATCGTCGCTACCGACCGCGGCATCTTCTACAAGATGCAGCAGCTATGCCCGGACAAGGTCTTCATCGAGGCACCGACCGCCGGCAATGGCGCCGCCTGCCGCAGTTGCGCGCATTGCCCGTGGATGGCCATGAACACCCTGCAGCGCACCCTGCAGTGCCTGCGCGAGGGTAGCAACGAGATCCTGGTCGAGCCGGCGCTGATCCCGCGGGCAATCAAGCCGCTCAAGCGCATGCTGGATTTCACCCAGGCAGCCCGGCTGAAGTTGAGCGGCAACGCCTGAGGTGAGTGCATAAAGAAAAAAGCCCGGCAATGCCGGGCTTTTTTATGTCTGCCTGATCAGCGCAGCATCTTGTCGATCGCGCGTTTTTCTTCCATCAGCTCCTGTTGGCGTGCATCGATACGCGAAGCCAGAGGGAAGTTGCTGCTGGCGCGGCGCTTGGCCAGGTCCAGTTGCGACAGGGCCTGGTCGTAGTCGCCGACCAGGGCGAAGAACTCGGCGCGGGCCTGGTGCAGGCCGATGATATTGCCGGCCAGGCCGCGGGCCTCGGCCACCTGATACCAGACATCCGGATCATGCGGGCGGTTCTTGAGCAGTTCGTTGAGCGCTACCTCGGCTTCCTTGCCCTGGTTCTGTTTGAACATCAGGTCGATGCGCGCCTGGTCCAGTGGGTAGTTGTTCGGATACAGGTTGCGCAGGCGCTCGACGCGCTGACGGGCATCGTTCAGGCGATTGCTGGTGATGTCCAGGTCGACCATGGCCAGGTTGTAGGTGATGTCCTCGGGTGCCTTGGCCAGCAGCTCCTGCAGCAACGAACGGGCTTCGTTGAGCTGGCCGCCCTTGATCTTGGCGATGGCCAGGCCATAACGCGCCGCGTCCAGCTTGGGGTTTTCCTCCAGCATGGCGCGAAAGCGCTTGGCGGCGATTCCTGGCGTCTCCTCGAAGGTCAGCTGCAGGCGGGCGCGCATCAGTTGGTAGCGCAGGCTGTCTTCGATGCCTCCGGGCTGATATTGCTCGGCGCGGTTGCGGGTGTCGGCGATACGCGACTCGGATACCGGGTGGGTGAGGAGGAATTCCGGCGGCTTGCGGTCGTAGCGATACTGGCGCAACAGGCGCTCGAACATGCTCGGCATGGCGCGTGGGTCATAGCCGGCCTTTTCCAGGTTGAGCAGGCCGATGCGGTCGGCTTCCTGTTCGTTCTGCCGCGAGAAGCGCCGCTGTTCCTGGATGGCTGCGGCCTGGGCGCCCATGATGGTGGCGATGCCGGCATCACCGGCGCCAGCAGCTGCGGCGACGATACCGGCGAGCATGGCGGCCATCACCGGCACCTGCATGCGCTGCTGGGCCTCGATACCGCGGGCGAAGTGGCGTTGCGACAAGTGCGCCAGTTCGTGGGCCATCACTGAGGCATATTCGGCTTCGGTCTGCGCCGAAAGGAGCAGGCCGCCGTTGACCCCGATGATCCCGCCTGGCGCGGCGAAGGCGTTGAGCTGCGGGCTGTTGAGCAGGACGAACTCCAGGCGTCGGTCCTGTACCTGGCTGGTTTCGGCCAGGCGATAGACGCTGCTTTCCACATAGTCCTTGAGCTGCGGGTCGGACAGCTGGTCGACCTGACCGCGCAGAATGCTCAGCCAGGCGCGGCCGAGCTGATGTTCCTGTTCCGGCGAGACGATCGATGAGCTGGCATCGCCCAGTGACGGCAGGTCATCGGCAGTGACGGGATAGGCGAGCAGGCAGGCGAGGGCGAGCAGGGAAGGGCGCAGAAGCTTCATGCACGGGGCTCATGGCAAACAAAGGCTGTACTGTAGCCGCCTGGGCGGTCGGCTGGCCAGGGTTGTGCGGCCTTGGGTATGCTTGCCGCCCCTGTGGAGAGCCCCGATGACCGATCCTGTTGCCTGCGATGCCGAGCTGGATGCCAGCGGCCTGAACTGCCCGTTGCCGCTGCTCAAGGCCAAGCTGGAGCTGAACCGCTTGCCCAGCGGCGCAGTGCTCAAGGTGATCGCCACCGATGCCGGCTCGCAGCGCGATTTCCGTGCCTTTGCTCGCCTGGCCGGGCATGAGTTGCTGCGCGAGGAGGAAGCGGGTGGGGTGTTTCGCTATTGGCTGCGCAAGGCCTGATGCTCAGACAGTAACCTGGGAAATGAGCAATAAAAAGGGCCGCGCTTGCGGCCCTTTTTCATGTTCGGCGGTTTAGCGCTTGCTCAGCGCCTGGGCGGCGGCCAGTACGGCCTCGACATGCCCCGGCACCTTCACCCCACGCCATTCCTGGCGCAGCACGCCGTTCTGGTCGATGAGGAAGGTGCTGCGGTCGACGCCCAGGTATTCCTTGCCGTAAAGCTTCTTCAGCTTGATCACGTCGAACAGCTGGCAGAGCGCTTCGTCCTTGTCCGAGATCAGCTCGAAGGGGAACTCCTGCTTGCACTTGAAGTTCTCGTGGGACTTCATGCCGTCGCGCGATACGCCGAACACCAGGGTATTGGCCGCCCGGAAGGCCGGGTAGTGGTCGCGAAAGCCCTGGCCTTCGGTGGTGCAGCCCGGGGTGCTGTCCTTCGGGTAGAAGTAGATCACCACTTGCTGGCCCTTGAGGGCGCTCAGGGATACCTGCACGCCGCTGGTGGCGGCGGCGCTGAAGTCGGCGACCAGCTGGTCGAGGGTCACTGCCATGTTCTGCTCCTAAGGGTCTGTTCCCGTTTCGTTCGCGAGTCGCGTTGCTGCGCAAAATCGCGCCAGGCTAGGCGCGGGACGCAGGCAATGGTCATTCCCTTGGCAAGTCCCGCAACGACGCATGGCGCGATTTTACGCGCAACCCGCAGGGACGGGCTCGTTTTTGCGCGGAGCGTCGTTACTCGACGGCTCATTTGGGCGACCAAACCTCGCGTCTCGTGCCTAGTTCCGCGCAAAAACGGGCTCCGTCGCGGCCGTGAACGAAACGGGAACAGACCCTAAGGATTCTGCGGGCGCCAGGGTTCGATCAGCGCATCGAGGTTGAGCGAGTCGGCGAAGTCGAGGAACTGGTCGCGCAGCCAGCTGATCTGCGTGCCTGCTGGCAGGGTCACGGTCAGCGTGGCATTCAGCAGGGTGCCGCCGGTCTGCGGCGCCTGGTAGGTGTCGCAGGTGATGTTTTCCAGCTCGACGCGGTGATCACTGAAGAACTGGCACAGCTCGTTGAGGATGTCCGGGCGGTACACGCAGCTGACGTAGGCCACGTAAGGCAGGGCCTGGGGGCGACTTTCCTGGGCGCCGCTGCGGGTCATGTTGACGCTGAAGCTGTGCTTCTTGGCCAGTACCGGCAGGGCCGCCTCCAGGCGCGCCAGGGCATCCCAGCTGCCGCTGACCTGCAGGATCAGCGCGCTGAACTCGCCGTGGCGGGTCAGGCGAGTGCTGACGATGGCGCAGCGGTTCTCCTGGCTGGTCCGGCACAGCACGCTGGTCAGCTCCATGGGGTTGGCGCCGAGGGCGCTGATAACGAGGAATTGTTCGCGAACCTGGGGGGTGGACATGCAGCATTCCTAAAACGAAGAGTGATCGGCACATGACGTGGCGAACAAAGCAGGAAGGGTAGCGAAAAGCACCGCTCAGGGGAATGCCGGTGCGGCGTACGGCGTGGCTGACAGCACATTCTGTTTAACGGTCGGCTGGTGCAGTCCTTTGCTTGTACAACCCTGGTGGCGTCAGTACCATTACGGCTCTCTTTTTCCGGCAGGAGCGGTTGCATGATTTCGGGCAGTATGGTGGCACTGGTCACGCCCATGGACGCACAGGGTGGTCTGGATTGGGACAGCCTGAGCAAGCTGGTGGACTTCCACCTGCAAGAGGGCACCAACGCCATCGTTGCCGTCGGCACCACGGGTGAGTCCGCCACCCTGGATGTCCACGAGCACGTCGAGGTCATCCGCCGCGTAGTCGATCAGGTCAACGGGCGCATCCCGGTGATCGCCGGTACCGGCGCCAACAGCACCCGCGAAGCGGTCGAGCTGACCCAGAACGCCAAGAGCGTCGGCGCCGATGCCTGCCTGCTGGTAACCCCCTACTACAACAAGCCGACCCAGGAAGGCCTGTACCAGCACTTCCGCCATATCGCCGAAGCTGTGGCGATTCCACAGATTCTCTACAACGTGCCGGGTCGTACTGTTTGCGACATGCTGCCGGAGACCGTCGAGCGCCTGTCCAAGATCGCCAACATCATCGGCATCAAGGAAGCCACCGGCGACCTGCAGCGTGGCCAGGAAGTACTGGACCGGGTGAGCAAGGATTTCCTGGTGTATTCCGGTGACGACGCCACTGCCGTCGAACTGATGCTGATGGGCGGCAAGGGCAACATCTCGGTGACCGCCAACGTCGCGCCGCGCGCCATGGCCGAACTGTGCGCCGCCGCGATGGCTGGCGATGCCGCCACTGCCCGGGCCATCAACGAACGCCTGATGCCGCTGCACAAAACCCTGTTCATCGAATCCAACCCGATTCCGGTGAAGTGGGCCCTGCATGAAATGGGCATGATGCCGGATGGCATCCGCCTGCCCCTGACCTGGCTCAGCCCGCGTTGTCACGAACCGCTGCGTCAGGCCCTGCGCCAGTCCGGCGTACTGGTTTAACCGAGGAAGCATTACGCATGAAGCGATTGGCCGGACTTTCCGCCCTTGCCGTGATTATCTCCAGCACCAGCGGTTGCGGGTGGCTGTGGGGTGACGAAGGCTATTTCCGTGACCGCGGCACCGATTACCTGGACGCGCGCCAGACCGCGCCGATGCAGATGCCGGCGAACGTCGATGCCAAGCGCATCGACCCCCTGCTGCCGGTGCCGATGAACGTGGCCACCAGCACCGATACTCCGGAAAAATTCGAAGTGCCGCGTCCGCAGGCCATGGCGGTCGGCGAGACCAGCGAGTTCAGCCTGCAGAAGAGCGGTGACTCGCGCTGGCTGGTGGCTCAGCGCAGCCCGGCGGAAGTCTGGCCGGTGGCCCGCCAGTATTTCGAGAACAACGGTTTCCGTATTGCCGAAGAGCGTCCGCAGACCGGCGAGTTCAGCAGCGCCTGGCAGCCGGCTGCAGAGCTGGCACCGTCCATGGCGCGTCGCTTGGGCGACCTGATGACTGACAGTGACAATGAAGTGCGCGTACGCGTGCGCATCGAGCCGGGCGTGGTGCGTAACACCAGCGAAGTATTCGTGGTCAGCGCCGAGCGCGACGAGGGTAGCACTGCCGACGTCGCCTTCCCGGCGCGCACCGGCAATGCCCCGCTGGAGGCCTCGCTGCTCGACGGCATGCTGGCTGACCTGAGCAGCACCGCCGAGCACGGCTCGGTGTCCCTGCTGGCCGCCCGCGACTACGATGCACCGAGCCGCGTCAGCCTGACCCAGGACGGCAACGGCAACCCGGTACTCAACCTCAGCACCGACTTCGATCGTGCCTGGTCCAGCGTCGGTCGTTCCCTGGAACTGGGCAACGTGCGCATCGACGACATCAACCGCAGCCTGGGCGTGTACTACGTCAACCTGGCTGAAGGCGCGAAGAAGCCGGAAGAAGAGAAAGGCTTCATCAGCGGCCTGTTCGGCAGCGAGCCGAGCCAGGAAGAAATCGACGCCCGCGCCGAGCGCTTTCAGGTCCGCCTGACCCGCTCAGCCGATGGCGACGTACAGGTTTCCGTGGAGAAGGACCTCAACACCGTAGCGCCGGAAGACGTGGCGCGCCGTGTGTTGCAGCTGATCCAGGAAAACCTCGGCTAAGTTGCAACGTGCCGGCACCTCGGGTGCCGGCCGAGCAGTAACTCGATAGGCGAAACCCGGTGGGTTTCGCCTGTTTCGTTTGATCAAGGCGGAAATTCCGACATGACCACTCCCAGCACCCTGAGCCTGAAGAAAATCTATTCGGGCAAAGTCCGCGACCTCTACGAAATCGACGCCAAGCGCATGCTGATGGTCGCCACCGATCGCCTGTCGGCCTTCGACGTGATCCTCAACGAGCCGATCCCGGACAAGGGCAAGATCCTCACCGCCATCTCCAACTTCTGGTTCGACAAGCTCAAGGATGTGGTGCCCAACCACTTCACCGGCGACAAGGTCGAAGACGTGGTGCCGGCTGCCGAGCTGCCGCTGGTGGAAGGTCGTGCCGTAGTGGCCAAGCGTCTGCAGCCGGTGGCGGTGGAAGCCATCGTGCGCGGCTACATCGTCGGCTCCGGCTGGAAGGAATATCAGAAGAGCGGCACCGTCTGCGGCATCCAGCTGCCAGCCGGGCTGAAAGAGGCAGCCAAGCTGCCGCAACCGATCTTCACCCCCTCGACCAAGGCCGCCGTCGGCGACCATGACGAGAACATCAGCTTCGCCCAGTGCGAGGCGATCATCGGCGCCGAACTGGCGGCCAAGGTGCGCGACACCGCCATCGCCCTGTACAGCGCAGCGGTGGAATACGCGGCCACCCGCGGCATCATCATCGCCGACACCAAGTTCGAATTCGGCCTGGACGAAGACGGCACCCTGACCCTGATGGACGAGGCGCTGACCCCCGACTCCAGCCGCTTCTGGCCGGCCGACAGCTACGCCGAAGGCAGCAACCCGCCGAGCTTCGACAAGCAGTTTGTGCGTGACTGGCTGGAATCCACCGGCTGGAACAAGGAGCCGCCAGCTCCCGCCGTACCGGCCGACGTGGCGCAAAAGACTGCGGACAAGTACCGCGAAGCACTGACCCGTCTGACCAACTGACCGGCGTTTGCATGGGCGCTAGTAAAGAGGAGCCTAGGCTCCTCTTTTTTCTGCCCGGGAAAAGCCCGCATTGCACTGCGAGTGCGCAAGCACCTGAATCCATGCGAAAAAAACGCCGAACGGGGTTCGCCAAAACGCCTTGAGCTGATATCATGCGCGCCGCCGTGGGAAGATGCCGGAGTGGCCGAACGGGACGGATTCGAAATCCGTTGTGTACGCAAGTGCACCTAGGGTTCGAATCCCTATCTTCCCGCCATACATGAAAGCCTAAGCCCCCGAAATTCCTAGAGTTTCGGGGGCTTTTGCTTTCTAGGGACTGTGGCTGTCGATTAAGTGTCGAAGATGCTCAATCGTAATTGAACAATACGTTCACAAGCTGCTGGTCATCTGCAGTCAGCAAGCAGTTCAACACCTGCTGACCTGATTCCGCGTCAAGACTCAACCAGCCGCACTGCAGATGAAGCTGAAGTCCTTGCTCCTCTACTCGAGCACCCTCAAGAGTCTGCGGAATAGGTAAGGGCCCGGTTACCTGAGAGTGGCCAAGAAATACGCGAATTGCGGGATCGCCATTCCTTAGCAGGCCCTCAGCTGCTGAGCTGCACACCATGCCGGAAATGTATTCTCCATTGATGGTGTTGTACTCGCGGTGACATTGACTTGGATCGGTTGCCCACTTTGAAACGTCGACTATTACGGGCTCAATTCGCGCTTTTGGGGCAGGGGGCGGTCCTGCTTGGCAGGCTGTTAGTAAGGGCAGAAGTACAACTAAAAAGGTTAGTGCTCTAGCTGATGAAGTCACTGGCGAATCCCTAGCCATGGTTAATCAGTAGCTAGCGAACAGCTAGCCGATCCGATCTTACGTGGTAATTCCACGTGGGGAAAAGCTGGAGAAGCCTGCTGCTGAGCCCTGATTGTCTCGGTCGTCTACCGCTAGGTTCTTGCGTGTAAGCCATGCCCAGTGGCTCTGCTGCAGGTGGGGCCATGGCCGAGTCTGGGCAGCCGCAGGAAATCGTGGCCGCCGCCCGCGCGCTTCTCTAGACTCAAACCCATCGGACGAGTCCCTGCGAGCGCTGATCTTGGATAGAGTTGTCGTCGACGCTTCGAGCCCGCTACGCCGTTTCTATACATGCACGGTGCTGCTTCTGCTTATCAGCCTCCCGGGGGTGGTGCAGGCCTGCCAGAAGACCCTGCGCTGGGACGATGACCCGCCCTTCAGCATGCTGCGCGCGAATGGCGAGGTCGGCGGTATCGACATTGACCTTAACCGAGCGGCGCTGGAGCGTCTGGGCTGTACGGTGAAGCTGGTCAAAATGCCCTGGGCGCGGGCGCTCCGGGAGCTAGAGCTGGGGCGGTTGGATATTCTCCCTGGCGCCTTTCGCAAGCCCGAGCGCGAGGTGTATGCGCACTTCTCCGGCGCGGTGCTGAAACCCTCGCGCAATATCCTTTTCATGCACCAGGACGCCCTGGCCCGCTGGCCCGTCAGCGATCTGCTCGAGCTGCAGAACACCACGTTCCGCCTGGGCGCGCAGATCGATGTTTCCTACGGGCCGGTCTATCAGCAGTTGATGGCCGATGCCGACTTCGCCTCGCGCGTGTCGTTCACCACCAGTCGCGCCAACCTGTGGCAGATGGTCAAGAAGAGGCGCATCGACGGCGTGATTGCCGATGAGAGCACGGGCCTCTATGAGACCCAGCAGCTGGGCCTCGACGACAGCATCCAGCCGACGGCCGTGGTGGTTTCCGCCGAGGCTGCCGAAGTAGCGTTCAGCAAGAAGAGCAACACGGCGGAGTTCGTGCAGAGCTATGCGCAGGTGTTGCGGCAACTGGTCGAGGACGGCAGCTACGACCGCATCGTGCAGAGCTATCTGAGCGACTGATAGACCCTAGTGGCTCAGGCTCAAACCGCGGCGGCTTCGCGGCGAGCGCGCGGCAGGCAGATGGCGTAGAGGATCACGGCCAGGCTATCGACCACGATCGGCGTGAGGGTCTGCGGCAGGTACTGGCCGCCCAGCAGTATCAGCAGGCCAACAAACACCAGCTTGCTCAGGCCGGCGAGGGTCAGCACCAGTGGGCGCACGGCCGGGTTGAAGGCGCCGTAGATCAGCGCCGCGCCGAGCAGGGTGATCAGCATGCCCCAGCTGCGCACCACGATGTGCATCAGCGGGCTGTCCGGCAGGGCTTCACCAAACATCGACAGCAGCGCGGCCTGCGGCGCGACAAGGGCGTAGGCCATGGTGCAGGTGAGGGCGCCGGTGATCAGCATGATGAGTTTCAGCTGGGCGGTGATCAGGTGCATGACAAGCTTCCTTGGCGGGTTGGGTGGCCGGACGGCGGGTAGGTCATGCCTGTCCGGGACGTCGACACCTTAGTCGGTTGGCGAGTAAATCGCTAAGCAGCTGTTGAGGATCTTTTGAGCGTCGGTCTGATCAGGATGCCTTTGCCAGGGTGCCCTCATGGGGTTTGTGGTGCACACGACGCACCCTACGCAGCCTCCCGACCCGCTCGCGCACGATCTGCGCCCGTATGGGGTTCGCAAATGCGCGTAATCGCGCATCATGTGCGCAGTCATGTCGAGGGAGCTGTTCATGCGCGTCACGTCATTCATTCCGTATCTCGTCGCCCTGTCGCTGGACCTGCTGTTGGCTGCCACGGCGGGAGCGGCCGAAGAGGCGCAACTGGTCGATTCGATCAACGCCTACCGCAGCCAGGTGCAGCGCTGTGCCGGCCAGGCTTCGGCCGAGCTGCCACCCCTGGCCGCCGATCCGCGCTTGGTGCTGCCGGCCACCGGTAGCGCCGACCTGCAGGGCTCGCTGGCCCGCGCCAGCTATCCGATGGTCAACGTGCAGGCCATCAGCCTGTCCGGCCCGCGCGATGCGCAATCGGCCATGCAGGCCCTGCGCGAGAGCTTCTGCCAGGTGGTGCTCGATCCGCAGTTCGTCGATATCGGCGTGAGCCGTCTGGACCGCGACTGGCGCATCGTGCTGGCGCGGCCACTGCTCGGCGGTCGCCTGGGCGATTGGCAGGCCGAAGGGCAGAAGCTGCTGGAGCAGATCAACGCCGCCCGCGCCCAGGCGCGCCAATGTGGCGGACAACCCTTCGCGGCTGCCGCTCCACTGGCCTGGAACGCCACGCTGGCGAGTACGGCCGAGAGCCATAGCCGGGCGATGGCCAATGGCAACTTCTTCGACCACCGTGACCGCGACGGCCGCACCCCCGGTGACCGCGCCGAGCTGGCCGGCTACAGCGGCCAGCAGGTCGGCGAGAACATCGCCGCCGGGCTGGATGGCGCGCGCAAGGTGGTCGACGGCTGGCTGGCCAGCCCCGGTCACTGCGCCAACCTGATGGCTGCGCAGTTCAGCGAGCTGGGCGCCGCCTATGCGGTCGACCCGAAGAGTGATGCGGGGATCTACTGGACGGCGCTGTTCGGTGCGCCTTGAGCACTGGAAAGTATCGGTTTGTTGTGGGGTGGGAACCGCGAGCAGGTTGCCCACCCTGAATACCCAGGCTGCTGGCTATCAGTACTTGATGTCGCGGGCGGTGTCGCGCGTATCCTGCTTGGTGTCGCGCTTGTCCTGACGGCATTCTGCGCGGCTCGACTCATCGCCCTCCTTGCATTCTTCCTTGGTTTCTCTGGCCGCGTCGCGTCCTTCCTGCTTGGTGTCGCGTGACTCCTGCCGCTCATCGGCCTGCTCTGTTGCATAGCTGGGCATCGCTAGCCACGGCGCGCCGCCGACGATGACCAGCGTCGCGAGGGCTGTTAAGAGGTTCTTGGCAATCATGATTTTTCTCCACTCAAGAGTACGAAATGGCTTCGTTGCTCAATCATGAACCGCACGCGGCCCCGGACCGCTCCCTAACCGGGGATGCTCCAGCAATACTTAGCCCAGGGCTTTCGCTCACAACCCACAAAGACACACCGAAGGACAGCGACTTTAACGGTAGGTCTACATGGATGGCCCGGCAAAGTCTGAATAGACCTAGATAAGGCTGCCGATAGAGCCAAACCATATCGAACTTGCAAACTTCGCGAGCCCGACCCCGAGTCGACGCGGGAGTCTCTGGGGCAGCATTACCTCGCGGACGGCGTGAGGGAGCGTTCAGGCGCTAGGCGCGGCGCTCGTCGACCAGCGCCTGCGCCTGGCGGGCCATCTGGTCGAGCTGGCGGTCGCGCTTTTTCTCTGCGTCGCTCATGGCTTTCTTGCCGTGCTGCTGCACCAGGTAGGCGTGGATCTGTCGGACTTCCTTGGACTGGAAGATCGGCGCCAGGTCCTGCACGGCGATCATGCCATCCGAGCTGTGCGCCCAGGTGTTCATCAGCACCTGCGGGCCACGCGCCGCCAGCACCTGAAAACCCATGGCCTCGAAGACCGGCACCTTGCTCGCCACGCAGGCCAGTTCGGCGTGCGGGTGGCGGGTGATCATCTGCTGCAGCATGGCGCGGGCCATACCGTGGCGGCGGTGGCTGGCCTGCACGGCCAGGTAGGCCAGGGTGCAAGCCTCGGGGTCGTCCTTGACCGGCAGGTACAGGGCGAAACCCAGCACCTGGGAAGGGTCCTGATCATCCAGGGCCAGGATCAGCCGCGCGCTGGTATCCAGGGCTGCGTCCATGCCCTGCAGATACAGGTGCACCTCGTAGCCGATCACGTACTGGTACAGCTGGTAGAGGGGATTGCTGGGTGTCAGCGACACCGGGCTGATGTCGCTGAAGTAGTCCACCACCATTTGCAGCACCTGGCTTTTCAGGGATTCGGGCGGTGGGGTGTCCAGCTGTACAAGGGTGAACATCGAGAGTCTGGCTCCGGGGCATCGGTAATGGCGGCATTGTAACGCCCGCGTGGTGGATCGTTCGGCAATGCAGGTAATGAGGCTCGGTGTCACGCATCCCGGCGCCGACCTCAATCAACCACGCGTAGGGTGGAAAACCGCGAAGGGTTTTCCGCCAAAGATATCCAGGCTACTGCTGCGTGGCAGCGGGCGTTCGCTAGCGAACAGACCAGAGGCCACTGCTGCGCCCAATCTGGCTTCAGGCAGATATGAGCCGCACACTGACTGGAGATACCGACATGCTTATGACGATCGCAATTATCTTGTTAATCCTCTGGGCGCTGGGACTGGTTTCGTCTTACACCTTGGGTGGGCTTATCCACATCCTTCTGGTCGTGGCGGTCGTGGTGTTTCTCGTCCAGTTCCTGCAAGGGCGCCGAGTACGTTGAACTGCCGGCTGGCCTTATGCGGGCAGCGCATGCTGCTCGCGACTATCCCCGCGGCCCAAGCGCTTGCCCTGTACCGCATTCACTGCGCAGGAGATTCATAGATGGCTACTCAGGTTACTCACTACATGGCCGACGGGCATCTGGCCTGCGGTCGCCACGGCGACGCACTGGCCACCACCACGGAAGTGGCGCAGGTGAAATGTCGCAACTGCCGCGGTAGCGACGTCTTCCAGGAGGCTCGCAGAGTCGAACGGAACACGGCGCGCAGAGCGGCGCGGCACGTCGCCAAGGCCTTTCACGAAGCCTGCAAATGGCGCACAGCCTGGCTGCAAAAGCTCACCGACATGCCGGGGCTGCAGCGCCTGCCCCGAGGGTTCAAGGGTCAATCTTACGTCTAGCACGGCTGATCGCTCGCGCGCTCCAGCCTGGGAGCAAGGTCGCGCAGCTTTTGCTCAGCACCTAGGGGGCGCCGTGCGCACCTGGGGCGTTGGCGCGGTGACGGCGCAGGCGAAGCGCTCCTGAGCACTGAAGGTTTTGTGTGGCGCCGACATGCACGTTGTCCGCTGTGGCTAGGCGAGGAGTTAAGGGGCACGACGCAGGAGAGGCAGATGGACTTCACCGAGCGAGTGCTGACGACCCTGTTGGACGAGTTTTCCGACCTCGGCCAAGTCGAGGACCTGACCCGCGCCACCCTGCGTCTGCTCCTGGCCGTATTGCTGGGCGGGGGGCTTGGCTATGAGCGTGAGGCTAAGGGCAAGGCCGCGGGTGTGCGTACGCACATGCTGGTGTGCCTGGGGGCCAGTGTCTTCGTCATGCTCCTGGAGCTGCAAGGCGCGGGTCACGATGCCCTGAGCCGAGTGATTCAGGGCGTAGCCGCCGGGATCGGTTTTCTGTGCGCAGGCACCATCCTCAAAGGCCAGGACATCGCCGATGTGCAAGGCCTGACCACTGCCGCCGGGTTATGGGCCACTGCGGCCATCGGCGTGGCCGTGGGGCTGGGTCATGAAGCGACTGCGGTGCTTGGCACCCTGATGGCGCTGCTGATTCTGCATGTCGTGCCGCTGTTGCTGGCCCCTAAGCCCGACGGCAATGAGGACAAGCAGGCGTAGCGTGGCCCTGGAGGGCACAACGGCAGGTCGGGGCGCTGTGTGTTGGGCTCGGGGAGCGGCTCATCCTTGAGCGTCTAGTGCCAGCAGGGGTGGTGGACAGGCTTCGCGTTGTCCGCCGTGGAGGTCCGAACTACTGGCTGGCTCAGATGAACTGCTTCGCTGAGCTGGCAATCCGTTGGTACTTGCGCAGCTCCCGGTTACTGCTGCGCAGATCCAGAAAGAATATCTCTCCGCTGCGCCAGAGCAGCATCCACGCGGTGACGGTCACGACACCCACAGGGAGGGTGCCCTCAATGCCCAGCGCCGTGGCTGCCAGCACCAGGGCGAGTGCCAACCCCAATAACACCAGGGCCACCAGCCGCTGGGTGCGGATATCCCCTCTGAGCTGTTCGCTCTTTTCGCTAAAGGTATTGCTGATGGCTTGCTGCAGGCGGTCGCGCTCATCTTCCGGGCAGCGGATCTGCAGGCTCAGCTCGGGGTGGTACCAGGCACTGTCCGACAGGTAGTCCACCAGCTCGGGGCTGAGCCTGGGGGTGTCTGGTGAGGCAAATGGGTTGAGGTAGTCGTGGTTGATCGTCAGATCGATCTTTTTAGTCATAACGAACCTTCGCCTGTTGGGGGTGTGACCGGGGGCTTTAGTGTCCAAGTAAACCTAGTCGCAAGACAGTTGTTCTGCGTGGTTGGAATGCTGGGCGATGGGTGTTGCCTGGCGATGCGTGCAATGGGTGGACAAGTTTCGTGTTGCCCACCCTACAAAAGCCAACCTGCGTAGGGTGGAAAACCGCGAAGCGCTTTCCGCCGTGGACATCCGGGCTACCTGCTGGCTCGATTTTGCCTCCCCAACCATTCATTCGTCAGAAATACGAAACCATTGCGGCCGAGCGCACTCCACTCTCCGTAACCCATTAAATAGGAGGTGTCACATGAGCAGCACGACAGACAAAATCAAAGGCCATGCCAACGAAGCCATCGGTAAAGTCAAAGAGGCTGTCGGTAAGGTCACCGATAATCCACGTCTTGAAGGCGAAGGCGATGCTCAGCAAATAAAGGGCAAAGCCCAACAACTCAAGGGCGACGCCAAGGAGGCGATCAAAAAAACCGTCGACAAGGTCTGATAGCGTCCCTGCTGACGCTAAACCCGGCTCTTTTCGCAAAGGGCCGGGTTTTTTATGCGTAGGCGAAAATTGGTCGACTGATCGTTCCCGCGCTCTGCGTGGGAATGCAGCCAGTGACGCTCTGCGTCACGAATCCCACCGGTCAACCTCAATCAATCCCGCTTGCCCCGTGTAACTCCTAGCACTGGAGTAACGCCAGTGCTCTGCCTGGTCTACATAGCCGCGCTTGAGTGGGTTGTGATGGATGTAGTCGAGCTTCTCTTTCATCACTGCAGGGCTGTAAACCAGTTCAACATGTGAACCCTCTTGCCAGAGCTGGTACACCCGGTCGTCCTTGTGCGCACGTTTGGCGAAGCGCAGTCGAGCCAGTAAACGCTCCGCTCCTCGTTCTTGTAGATGGTCGATGATCTGCCGTGCAGTGAAAGACTTGAAGCCGCTGACACATTTACCCAGGTCAGGTGCTTGGGCGACGAAGTGCAGTGCGTAGGGTGGAAAACCGCGAAGCGTTTTCCACCGCCACCTATTCCCCGAAGTCCTCATCTTCTGACAGCACGCCGCCACACCAGTCCTGAGGATAAAGGTCCATGGCAACCGCCCGGTGGAAGCTCGAATAGGGCCAGTCCACCAGCCGTTGCACATGCCCGTGTTTCAGTGGGTTGAAGTGGACGTAGTCGAAATGGCGCTGGTAGTCCTGCTCGTCGCGGATCAGGTGTTCCCAGTAGCGGCGTTGCCAGATACCGCGTTCGCCGCGCCGGTCTTGCGTGCTGGTGCGTGCCTCGGTAGCCGGCAGGCGTCGAACGAAGCCGAATTTGATGACCTTCCAGCGCAGTGAAAAGTCGGCGTCACCAGGCGGCAGTGTCCACAGGCAATGCATGTGTTCAGGCAGCACCACCCAGGCATCGATATGAAAGGGGTGACGGGCCTTGGTGGCGCGTACCGTGCTGCGTAGCAAGTCGATCTCGCGGATCAGCAGATCGCTGCTGCGGTCACGCAGGTTCACCGTGAAAAAGTAGGTGGCCCCAGGAACACGGGCGCGGCGGTAGTCGGGCATGGCGGCTCATCCTTGAGCGGTTGGTGCCGGAAACCATGGTGGACAAGCTGCGCGTTGTCCACCCTACAAAAGCCAACCTGCGTACGGTGGAAAACCGCGAAGCGTTTTCCACCGTGGATATCCCGGCTACCTGCTGAAATGAAAAAAAGCCCCTGAGCGGCTATGCCGTCAGGGGCTTTCGAATTCGAGCGGTGCAGCTGCTCGCGTGCTGTGCTTTGGGCTATGCCGCGGCCGAGTAGCCAATCAGCATGCCATGCTGAGCCCGCAGCAGGTGTCCATTGACGCGAAGGGTGAACGGATAGCGCCCGACTACCTCGGCTCCGTTCTTGAGAAGATCGTCAATGTGGGCACGTAACGCGACAAATTTCCGTTGTTCCTTCATCGGAAAACTCCTTGGTTAGTTGCACCGCAAGCCTAGCAAGGAATGTGACGGCGTCGACACCTTGGCTGGTGGATTAGCGTGACTTGCATCACATTAGATAATGGCTATTTGCCTGTAATTGCGTTTTTAGCCAGGCCATTGGCCAGGTAGGAGACGTTTCGCGTAGCGAAGTCCGGATGTTGGGTGCGTTTTCTCTTTGGTTACTTTCTGCGTGGGCAAAGAGATACGGAGCGCAGCGGAGTAACAGCCGCAGGCTGGCCCGCAGGGCGAGCGAAGCGAGTCAAGTGGCTTGCCGTAAGGGCGAAAAATGTGGATTCAGGCGAGTCGAATGTTTCGCGTGGGATGGTGGACAAGCTTCGCGTTGTCCACCCTACAAAAACTGACCTGGGCGTAGGGTGGAAAACCGCGAAGCGTTTTCCACCGTGGACATCCGGGCTACCTGCTGCAGCACCTGGCATTTCAGGGATTCGGGCGGTGGGGTGGTCAGGTGGGTGAGGGTGAACATCGAAGAGATGGCTCCGGAAGGCCAATCGGCGGCATGGCATTGTAAGACCATGCCCACCGAATGAGCGCCCGGAGTTATTGAGCGGTGAGCAGACCTTGCTGCACGGCGTCTTCCAGGCTGCTACGCGCCAGTTGTGTCAGCACGTTGTCCAGCGACTCGTTGAAGGGCAGGGCGAAGATCAGCAGCAGTTGCATCCAGGTGGTCGTGGTTTCTTCCTTTTCGACGCGGCCCAGTACCTTGCCCTGACCATCCTTGAACACGGTTTCCATGGTCAGCGTGTTGTCGTACTTGCCGGGGATGACGAACAGGGTGAAGCCGGTGATGAAAGCGCCGACCATGCTGCCGCGTTCGTGGTTGGTGATTTGTACGGTGGCGTAGATATCGGAGGTCTGCTGCTCGAGAGTGACGCGCTCGAATTGCTGGCTGCTCTGGTACTCCTTGAGCACGAACGCCGCCAACTTGGCCTGATCCAGGTTGGCACCGGTGGGGTTGCCATTGAACAGGTGTTGGCCTTCCACTTTCAGGTAGAGGCTGGGCTTGGCGTCGCTGGTGGCGACCGGCGGCCACTGTTTGACCGGGGTCAGATCGTCATGCGAGTAAGTGGCACAGCCGGTGAGATTGAGCAGCAGTGCGGTCAGCAGCAGGGTAAAAATCCGATTCATTGGGCGCTTCCTTGTGGGGTAGTGGGCAGTTGTTGGAGGCTGTCTTGCAGCAGCTCTTCGACCAGTTGGTTGAGCTGGGTGGAGCCGAGGGCGAGGTTGAAGTAGTCGTCGTCCCACAGGCCGGTGTTCTGGTTGAGGCGCAGGGTCTTCTGGCTGCTGGCGAGTGTTTTGCCCTGTGCGTCCTCGAAGGACAGCGTGCCGGTCAGGTCGTACTTGTCGACATAGATCGGGCCGTTGAACCAGATCCAGCCGGTCAGAGTGAGGATGGCGCCTGGGAAATAGCCCGGATGCGGTGTGCGCTTGCCTTTCAGCGAGCTGAACTCCAGCTTGAGCAGGGCATCTTGCTCGCCGAGCGTAGCTGGGAAGCTGATCACTTCACGGAAGTACTCGCCGCGCTCGATGCGCTTGTTCAGCTGGGCGGTGAACTGGCTGCTCAGGTTCTTGCGGACTTCGGCGTTGATGCTGCTGTCCGAGACCACCACGTTATCGACCATGACGGCCTGTTGGCGGGGTGCGCTGGCTTTCTGCGTGGGTTCGCTGATGGGGCCGGCGGGGTTGAAGGAGACGCAGCCAGTAAGGCTTAGGCTGAGCAGGGCTGCAGCCATGTAATGCAGGGTTTTCATTGAGCGTCCTTGTTCATGGAGGCGATGTGCCACTGTTTTTTGGCGGGCGACATTCTAGCGATTGTGAGCGGTAAGGGAAGATGTGTTTTGGGGGCGTCTTGGCACATGGTCGGGGCAGTGCGTCAGGTGGAGAAGCCGTGCGATGCTCTCGCCTTTGGTTTCGTGCCGCTGCTTGTTGTTGGGTGTGATGAGGCAGTGGTTCCGACCTGTTGGGTGGGTTCATCTTGGCCGTCGCAAACGCCCCAAAAGGTCTACGCCCCTGCATCCGGGGCTGGCTGCGCCAGATTTCCTTCACTCCATCATTGCTCCAGGTGCCCGCGCCGAAGGGCCATCCCTGGCCATCGGTGCTCTCGCGACATCCATGTCGCTCACCCCCTTGACTCGCTGCGCTCGCCCTTCGGGCCAGCCTTCGGCTGTTACTCCGCTGCGCTCCGTTTCACAACGATTCCGCTCGGCCTCCTGAAAGGGGCGATTGGAGCTGCCTGGTGATATGTGCAGTTGGTGGACAAGCTTCGCGTTGTCCACCCTACAAAAGCCGACCTGCGTAGGGTGGAAAACCGCGAAGCGTTTTCCGCCGTGGATATCCGGGCTACTTGCTTGCTCACCGAGAGAACCACCAAGCAACTCGGAGCCGGAATCCCGTCAGGAGGCCGAGCGTAGGTGTTGCGTAGGGGGACGAGCCGCATGGATGCGGCGAGAGGCTTAAAGGGCCAGGGATGGCCCTTGTAAGCCGGCCCCCGGAGCGGCACCGGAGGGAGGGGAGTTTCGCGCAGCGAAACCCGGATGTCGGGCGCGCTTTCTCTTTGGTTACTTTCTCTTTCGCGCGAGCAAAGAGAAAGTGACTCGCCGTGCGAGGCGAAATCTGTAGCTGGAAGCCGAGGAAAGTGTGGCGATACCCAGCCGGTGGTTTGGCCGAGATAAGGGGGATGGAAAATCAATCTGTCCCCTTTTTTCTTTCATAGGGACAGCACCGTACCGAAATGGTCGGGTGTTGCACTCAGTTTTCGCGGCCGCCAGGCTATTTAAGCCTTTTTTTATTGAGCCAGAAATAGTTGTTATCTAACTCAACTTGGAAGAATTTTGCTTGTGGGGCTATAGATGAAGCTGTCTGAATTATAGAGTCTCGGTTTTTTGGTGTGATTCTTGCTCCGAAAAATATGCTCCGAATTGCGTGTGTTTCAAATATGTATGTGCCAGGTCCTCCGTTCTGTTCGATTGCCTCTGCTATTTCGTCTAATTTTTCTGGATTGTTTTTGAATGTATTATGGTAAAAGCTTAGTTCGTCTGTTTCTATCGTTCTTTTTAGAACTCTCCATTCTTTTTCGTACTTCCAGTGTTGTGACTTTGTAAGTAATACATGCTCAATTAGAGCGTCAGAGTCAAATTCAGCTTTTGGCCTTTCTTCGCGATAGTTTATCTGCATAGCGCTACTGAAGGGCAGTTCTCCTGTGTCAAATCCTATGCATATACCTGTGTGATTTTGCGCATAGTGCGACCACATGAGGATATTTAGTGGATCCTCTGTTAGGCAAAGAATGCCGATTTTTTCTCTCCACTCTTCGGATACGGCATCAGGAGTCCTGAGTCGGAATACTCGCTGTACTTCTTCTTTTTCTCGTGTGTTTAGGTGCGTAAGAAGTGGTGATGAGAATATGTTCACCTTTGCAGATAGCTCAAAGGGGTCATTGAACTTTGATGGTGTGGGGAAGTATATTTTTCCGCTAAGCGTGTCTAGAGCTCTAGAGAGTTGTGTCTCTGTTGAGATTGAGCAGTACTTGTAGAGTGTTTGCTTCAATTTTTATTTTCCATTAATAAAAAGCCCCGCACTAGGCGGGGCTTTTTAGTTTCTCTCGCTACCCCGAACATCCATTCTCAGGTAAAGCGTTTCTAATTTGTCTTAGCGGTCTAGACCCAGGAATCAATCCCAGCTCAACGCCCCACCAGTCTGATACTCAATAACCCGCGTCTCGAAGAAGTTCTTCTCTTTCTTCAGGTCCATGATCTCCGACATCCACGGGAAGGGGTTGCTGGTGCCCGGGTACTCTTCCTTCAGGCCGATCTGGGTCAGACGACGGTTGGCGATGAACTTGAGGTAGTCCTCCATCATCGCCGCGTTCATGCCCAGTACGCCGCGCGGCATAGTGTCGCGTGCGTATTCGATTTCCAGTTGGGTGCCCTGGAGGATCATCTGGGTCGCTTCGTCCTTCATCGCGGCGTCCCACAGGTGCGGGTTCTCGATCTTGATCTGGTTGATCACGTCGATGCCGAAGTTCAGGTGCATGGATTCGTCGCGCAGGATGTATTGGAACTGCTCGGCGGTGCCGGTCATCTTGTTGCGGCGGCCCATGGAGAGGATCTGGGTGAAGCCGCAGTAGAAGAAGATGCCTTCCAGAACGCAGTAGTAGGCGATCAGGTTACGCAGGAACTGGCGGTCGGTGTCCGGGGTGCCGGTTTCGAACTTCGGATCGGAGATCGAACGGGTGTACTTCAGGCCCCAGGAGGCCTTCTTCGCCACGCTCGGGATCTCGTGGTACATGTTGAAGATCTCGCCTTCATCCATGCCCAGCGATTCGATGCAGTACTGGTAGGCGTGGGTATGGATCGCCTCTTCGAAGGCCTGGCGCAGGATGTACTGGCGGCACTCGGGGTTGGTGATCAGGCGGTACACGGCCAGCACCAGGTTGTTGGCCACCAGGCTGTCGGCGGTGGAGAAGAAACCGAGGTTGCGCATGACGATGCGGCGCTCGTCTTCGCTGAGGCCGTCTTTGCTCTTCCACAGAGCGATGTCGGCGTTCATGTTCACTTCCTGCGGCATCCAGTGGTTGGCGCAACCATCCAGATACTTCTGCCAGGCCCAGTCGTACTTGAAGGGTACGAGCTGGTTGAGGTCGGCGCGGGCGTTGATCATCTGCTTGTCGCCGACGTGTACGCGGGCGCTGGTGCCGGCGAGGTCGTCGAGGCCTTCCTGGATGTCCAGGTCGTTCAGGGCCTTCTTGGCGCGGGCGATGGCGTCCGAGTCGTTGGCGTCTACGGCGCGGGCTTCCTGTACGGAACCGGCGGCTTCGTCGTCGAGCTTGTCGATGGCCGCGCCAACTACGGCGGCGGCGGGTGCGGCAGCGGCTTCTGCGCCGTCTTCCTTATCGAATTCGTCCCAGCTGAGCATGGTGGTCTCCTGCTTGGTCATCGGGCCGGACTTTGCGCGGCCTGTATGAATGTCCAGTGATTCTGATTATGTTCCGTTGCGGTGTGCGCGCAAGGCTAAAACAGTGCCGCCTGTCTGGGCGGCGTCCCGCGCCGGTGGGCTGGCGCGGGGCGGTTATTCGTGGGGGAGGGCTCGTTCGGTGTTGCCGGGCCCCCTCTCCCTGGCCCTCTCCCCGAGGGGAGAGGGAAAACTGCAAAAGCAGCGCGGAGTAAGCGCGAAGCTGAGCGAGTGAGCGCTAGGCGCCTGGCAGGTTGGAGCCCCTGAGCGTACAGCTGTACGTGATGGGGTCCGACCTGTCAGGCAACGACGCGGGCGCCGCTCAGATTCGTGCGCTTATTGGCACGCTTCGCAGTCGGGTTGGTCGATGGCGCACGCCTTTGGCACTGGCGCCGGACCGGCCGGTGCCGCGGAGAAGCCGTCATCACCACCGCTGGATACAGCGTTGAGCTTGCCGGTGTTGATGGTCGACTTCTCGGTGCTGGTCGCGGCCAGGGCACGGAGGTAGTAGGTGGTTTTCAGGCCACGATACCAGGCCATGCGGTAGGTCACGTCGAGCTTCTTGCCGGAAGCGCTGGCGATGTACAGGTTCAGCGACTGGGCCTGGTCGATCCACTTCTGGCGGCGGCTGGCGGCGTCGACGATCCACTTGGTATCGACTTCGAAGGCAGTGGCGTACAGGTCTTTGAGTTCCTGCGGGATGCGCTCGATCTGCTGTACGGAACCGTCGTAGTACTTCAGGTCGTTGATCATGACCGAGTCCCACAGGCCGCGGGCTTTGAGGTCGCGTACCAGGTAGGGGTTGATCACGGTGAATTCGCCGGAGAGGTTCGATTTCACGTAGAGGTTCTGGTAGGTCGGTTCGATCGACTGCGATACGCCAGTGATGTTGGCGATGGTGGCGGTCGGTGCGATGGCCATGATGTTCGAGTTACGGATGCCTTTCTGCACACGGGCACGTACCGGGGCCCAGTCCAGGGACTCGGTCAGGTCGACGTCGATGTACTTCTGGCCACGGGACTCGATCAGGATCTGCTGCGAGTCCAGCGGCAGGATGCCCTTGCTCCACAGCGAACCGTCGAAGGTGGAGTAGGCGCCGCGCTCGTCGGCCAGGTCACAGGAGGCCTGGATGGCGTAGTAGCTGATGGCTTCCATGGACTTGTCGGCGAAGTCGACGGCGGCATCGGAACCGTACGGGATGTGCTGCAGGTACAGCGCGTCCTGGAAACCCATGATGCCCAGACCGACCGGACGGTGCTTGAAGTTGGAGTTCTTCGCCTGCGGCACGCTGTAGTAGTTGATGTCGATAACGTTATCGAGCATGCGTACTGCGGTGTTGACGGTGCGTTGCAGCTTGGCGGTGTCCAGCTTGCCGTCGACGATGTGGTTCGGCAGGTTCACCGAACCCAGGTTGCACACGGCGATTTCGTCGGCGTTGGTGTTCAGGGTGATCTCGGTGCACAGGTTCGAGCTGTGTACCACGCCCACGTGCTGCTGCGGGCTGCGCAGGTTGCACGGGTCTTTGAAAGTCAGCCATGGGTGGCCGGTTTCGAACAGCATGGAGAGCATCTTGCGCCACAGGTCTTTGGCGGCGATGGTCTTGTGCAGTTTGATCTTGCCGTAGCCGGCCATGGCTTCGTAGTACTCGTAGCGCTCTTCGAAGGCCTTGCCGGTGAGGTCGTGCAGGTCCGGCACTTCGGACGGGCTGAACAGGGTCCATGGGCCGTCGTCGAACACGCGCTTCATGAACAGGTCCGGAATCCAGTTGGCGGTGTTCATGTCGTGGGTGCGGCGACGGTCGTCACCGGTGTTCTTGCGCAGCTCGATGAACTCTTCGATGTCCATGTGCCAGGTTTCCAGGTAGGCGCAGACCGCGCCCTTGCGCTTGCCGCCCTGGTTAACTGCAACAGCGGTGTCGTTGACCACTTTGAGGAACGGCACGACGCCTTGCGACTTGCCGTTGGTGCCTTTGATGTAGGCGCCGAGTGCGCGCACCGGAGTCCAGTCGTTGCCCAGGCCGCCAGCGAATTTCGACAGCATGGCGTTGTCGTGGATGGCGTTGTAGATGCCCGACAGGTCGTCCGGCACGGTGGTCAGGTAGCACGAGGACAGCTGCGGACGCAGGGTGCCGGCGTTGAACAGGGTCGGCGTGGAGGCCATGTAGTCGAAGGACGACAGCAGGTTGTAGAACTCGATGGCGCGTTCTTCTTTCTGCTTCTCTTCGATGGCCAGGCCCATGGCCACGCGCATGAAGAACACTTGCGGCAGTTCGAAGCGGATGCCGTCCTTGTGGATGAAGTAGCGGTCGTACAGGGTCTGCAGGCCCAGGTAGGTGAACTGCTGGTCGCGCTCGTGGTTGATCGCCTTGCCCAGTTTTTCCAGGTCGAAGGTGGCCAGTACCGGGTTCAGCAGTTCGAACTCGATACCCTTGGCGATGTAGGCCGGCAGGGCCTTGGCGTACAGGTCGGCCATCTCGTGGTGAGTGGCGCTGTCGGCCACTTGCAGGAAGCCCAGGCCTTCGGCGCGCAGGGTGTCCATCAGCAGGCGAGCGGTAACGTAGGAGTAGTTCGGCTCACGCTCGACCAGGGTACGGGCGGTCATCACCAGGGCGGTGTTGACGTCTTTCTCGGCCACGCCGTCGTACAGGTTCTTCAGGGTCTCGCTCTGGATCAGCTCGCCATCGACTTCGGCCAGGCCTTCGCAGGCTTCGCGGATGATGGTCTGCAGGCGGCCCATGTCCAGCGGCTGCACAGTGCCGTCGGCGCGGGTCACGCGGATGCTCGGGTGCGGCACGGCGACGTCGCTGGCAGCGCTGGCGTTCTTGCGCTTGGTGGCCTGGGATTCGCGGTAGATCACGTAGTCGCGGGCGACTTTCTGCTCGCCGGCGCGCATCAGGGCCAGTTCGACCTGGTCCTGGATTTCTTCGATGTGGATGGTGCCGCCGGACGGCATGCGACGCTTGAAGGTGGCGCTGACCTGTTCGGTCAGGCGCGCGACGGTCTCATGGATACGCGACGAAGCGGCAGCGGTGCCGCCTTCTACTGCGAGGAACGCCTTGGTGATGGCGACGGTGATCTTGTCATCGGTATACGGCACGACGGTGCCGTTACGCTTGATCACGCGCAGCTGGCCGGGAGCGGTGGCAGCCAGATCCGGGTTGGCATCTGCAGCCTGCGGCGCCACGGCCTGCGGGTTCTCGCGAGTAGTGTCGGTGTGCATGGAGGTCTCCGTGTTTTTCTTAATTGTTAGTTGGGCGCTTAGCAATAGATTGCTACGCCGTACCGCCGTTCATTCCATTTCAACAACGCCGCGCGGACGGCAGTGAGGCCGGGCGCGCGGGACTTGCAAAACTGACAGGAAGGTACGACCAAGCGCCTTCCTGGCTCTTCAAGTCTTGTGCCAGCGATCAGGCTGGCACCACTAGATGTTGTGTCACGCTGCCTGGGGCTGCGTGCGCCGATCAGGACACCCTCGCTCTGCTGGCGGTACAGGGTCCTGCTCTGAATCGATGGAGCTAAAGCGTTTAACTGAGCGGTCATCTGCACTTTTTCAGTTCCGGGTGTGGACTGTTTCGGGGCAAATGTGCTTGTGTCGTTTTCGGTACAAAAACCCAACATGTAGGTGTTTGTCGCGCTGGGGATACAAGATAGTGCGGTACTCAGACGAAGGCAAGTCGAGAAAACTTGGCTGCCTGTGGATAAATCTGTGGGTTACTTTGGGGTAAGTTTCGCCAGGCCCCGCGCTTGCTGGGGTCACCCCCTGCACACCGTTCGTCGAGCCTGACTGAGCTTTTTTGCCGTTCCTCAACGTGACTTTTTAGTCAATAACACAAACACAATATGTAGGTTTTTTCTCGCGGCGGCTGGCGCGCGCTGTGCGGGTGCGCCGGCGCCTGTGGCGGGTGCTGTGACGGTGATGGACAGAGGTGCTGGCGATAGCGCCTTTGTCCGGGTGGCGTTGCTACAATGCCGGCCTATCGTAGGCACCTGAGCAGTTCTGGGGGGATGTGTGGAGCAAGAAGCCTGGCAAATCCTGATCGTCGAGGACGACCAGCGCCTGGCCGAGTTGACCCGGGAATACCTGGAGAGCAACGGCCTGAAGGTGGCGATCGAATCCGATGGAGCCAAGGCGGCGGCGCGCATCCTCAAGGAGCAGCCGGACCTGGTGGTGCTCGACCTGATGCTGCCCGGCGAGGATGGCTTGTCCATCTGTCGCAAGGTGCGTGGCCAGTACGGCGGACCGATCCTGATGCTCACCGCGCGCACCGACGACATGGATGAAGTGCTCGGCCTGGAAATGGGCGCCGACGACTATGTGTGCAAGCCGGTGCGCCCGCGCGTGCTGCTGGCGCGCATCCGTGCGTTGCTGCGGCGCCGCGAGGGCCATGCCGAGGTCGGGGTGGAAAGCCAGCGGCGTCTGCAGTTTGGTCAGTTGGTGATCGACAGCGCCATGCGCGAGGCCTGGTTGCGCGAGCAGAGCATCGAGCTGACCAGCGCCGAGTTTGACCTGCTCTGGCTGCTGGCGGCCAACGCCGGGCGCATTCTCTCGCGCGAGGAAATCTTCACCGCCCTGCGTGGCATCGAGTACGACGGCCAGGATCGCTCCATCGATGTGCGCATCTCGCGCATCCGTCCGAAGATCGGTGACGACCCCATGCACCCGCGGCTGATCAAGACCGTGCGCAGCAAGGGCTATCTGTTCGTCGCCGAGGCCGCTGAGGGCCTGTCTTGAGGCGTGCCGTCGGTGGCCATGCCGCAGGGCTTGCAGGCACTGTGGTTCTGCGTAGGGCGGGTGAAACCCGCGGCGTTGGAAAACGCGGGTTTCACCCGCCCTACGCCTTGAGTCGCGCCGCGCGGCTGGCCGGGGTATTGGCGCAATGAACTCGATCTTCCTGCGCATCTATGGCGGCATCATCGCCGCCCTGGTGCTGGTGGCGCTGCTCGGCGTGGGTGTGCTGCAGCTGACCAACGAGGTGCGCAGCGATCAGTACCGCGAGCAACTGGCGCGCGGCACCTTCCGTTTGATGGCCGATAACCTCGAGCGCATGGAGTCGGTCGACCGGCGCCGTGCGCTGGTGACCTGGAGTCGCCTGCTCGGGGTGCCGCTGACCCTAGAGTCGCTAAAGGCCGAGCCGCTGGATGGCCGCGCGCGTGGCATGCTGCTGCGCGGTGAGGTCCTGGTGGAGCAGACCGGGCCGCATGCCGCGCGGGTCTACAGCCTGGTCAGCGAGAAGCAGCAGCTGGTGTTGACCACCGAGGTGGAGCAGATCAGCGAGCAGCTGGCGCGGGCCACCGTCTACCTGCTGATGGATGAACTTGTGCGTTATCCGATCGTCGAGCAGCCCAAGCGCCTGGCCGCGTTGAAGGCGGAGAAGAACTTCGGTTTCGACCTGCGCCTGGTCACCCTGGAAAAGGTCGACCTCGACGATGACCAGCAGCGCCGGGTGGATGAGGGCGACACGGTACTGGCGCTGGGCAAGGGTGGCGATTCGATCCGCGTGATCGCTGGCATGGTCGGTACGCCCTGGGTGCTGGAGGTCGGCCCGCTGTACCAGATGAATCCTTACCCGACCGAGCTGCTGGTGCTGGTCGGGGTGTTCGGCCTGAGCCTGACCGGCTTGATCCTCTATTTATTGGTGCGCCGCCTGGAGCGCCGCCTGCTCGGCCTGGAAAGCGCCGCTGCGCGGATTGCCAGCGGCCATCTGGATGCCCGCGTGCCGACCCGCAGCGCCGACTCGGTGGGGCGGCTGGCGGCGACCTTCAACACCATGGCCGAGCAGTTGCAGCGCCTGCTGGGCATCCAGCGCGAGATGGTCCGTGCGGTGTCCCACGAGCTGCGCACGCCGGTGGCACGCCTGCGCTTCGGCCTGGAAATGATCGGCGACGCGCAGACCGACCAGGCCCGGCGCAAGTACATGGACGGCATGGACGGCGATATCCAGGAACTCGACAAGCTGGTCGACGAGATGCTGGTCTATGCGCGTCTGGAGCAGGGGTCGCCGGAGCTGCACTACCAGCAGGTCGACCTGCAGGCGCTGCTCGAACAGGTGATCGACGAACTGGCGCCGCTGCGCGCCAGCGTGCGGGTCGAACTGGGCCAGTCGCAGGATGCCGCGGATGGCCGCGGGGCGCGTGTCGAGGCCGAGCCGCGCTACCTGCACCGCGCCCTGCAGAACCTGGTGAGCAATGCCATGCGCCACGCCGATTCGCGGGTGCGGCTGTCCTACCGCATCGGCCCGCAGCGTTGTCGGATCGATGTCGAGGACGATGGCCCGGGGGTTCCGGAAGAGGCCTGGGAGCGCATCTTCACCCCCTTCCTGCGCCTGGACGACAGCCGCACCCGCGCCTCCGGCGGGCACGGCCTGGGCCTGTCCATCGTGCGGCGGATCATCTACTGGCACACCGGCCGCGCCCATGTCGGACGCAGCGCCGGGCTAGGTGGCGCGCAGTTCAGCCTGGTCTGGCCAAGGCAGCAGGAGGGTGCCGAGCGGGCATAAGACTGTTTAGGGTCGTTTGCAATAACTAGAGCCGGCACGGAGCGCTTGTGCTCCCTCTCCCGTTTACGGGAGAGGGTTGGGGAGAGGGGGCTTGGCCTTTGATCATTCCCAGGCTCCGTGTGGTAACGCAGCTCTCAATGCTCCAGCGTCCATCTACCGGCAGCCCCGTTCCGCAAGTCACTCCCAGCACCGCTGACGGTTCCCTGGCTCCGAGTCACTACCGTTCGGCGCCCTTCATCAAACTGTCATGCTTCTGTGGCAGCGCGCTGCAACAAACGTCCGCACACTCGCGCTTCACTGGGGTTCTGCGTGTTGGTGTTGGCTATGCGTGCGTTGCTTTTCCTTGTCGCGCTGTTGTGCAGCGTGCCGTCTGTGGCGGCGTCTCGTTGCGATGTTCAGGTGCCGCTGGCCATGGCCAGCGTCGGCGAGGTACGCCTGGCTTATCAGAGCATCGGCCGCGACAGCGATCCGGCCCTGCTGCTGTTGATGGGCCTGGGTGGCCAGCTGATCCACTGGCCGGACGAGGTGGTGGCGCGTCTGTGTGGCCAGGGCTTCCGGGTGATTCGTTTCGACAACCGCGATGTCGGCCTGTCCACCTGGCAGGGCCAGCCGCCGAGCGCCAATCTGGCCTATGGCGTGCTGAGTTATCGCCTCGGCCTGGGCGTCAGCGCGCCCTACAGCCTGCGTGACATGGCCGGCGACAGCCTGGGCCTGATGGATGCCCTGGGCATCCAGCGTTTCCATATCCTGGGTGCCAGCATGGGTGGGATGATCGCCCAGCACATGGCCGATCTGGCGCCGCAGCGGGTGGAGAGCCTGACCCTGCTGATGACCAGTTCCGGCGCGCCGGGCCTGCCGGCGCCGCAGGCGGCTCTGCTGGAGTTGCTGGCCCAGCGCGAGGCGCCGAACCGTGAAGCGGCCATCGCCCAGCAGGCGACTTTGCTTGCCGCCCTTGGCAGTCCGCAACTCGACAGTAACCTGGCGGGCCTGCGCCGTGAAGCGGCGCGTTCCTATGACCGTGCGTTCAACCCGCAAGGAGTGCAGCGGCAGATCCTGGCGATTCTCGCCGAACCGAGCCGGGTCGAGCTGCTCAATCGCCTGCGCGTGCCGACTCTGGTGGTGCATGGCACGGCCGACCCGCTGCTGCCGGTGATGCATGGTGTACACGTGGCGGCACATATAAAGGACAGCCAGCTGAAGCTGATCCCCGGCCTGGCCCATCGCTTCCAGAGTGCCTTCAAGGAACCCTTGCTGGCGGCGGTGTTGCCGCACTTGCGGGCTCATCGTCTGGACGGACAGCAGTTGGCGCAATGGCAGGGGGCAGAGGGTTCACCTCTGTAGGAGCGAGCTCTGCTCGCGAAGCCGTGGTGCGGCCAATATTCGCGAGCAGAGCTCGCTCCTACAAGAGACTGTCAGGTCTGTAGGGTAAATAACGCCCTGCTTATCCGCCATTACGCGGCGTGAACAGTGCGTAGCCCGGATGCAATCCGGGAGCGCTTGGTGTGGGTTTTCCCGGATTGCATCCGGGCTACGGTTTGCTCAGGCGATATGCAGCGAGCTTTGGGTGGATAGCGCTCACTATTGCGGCGGCCCGGTGCGCTTTGCCCCCTCTCCCGTTTACGGGAGAGGGTTGGGGATAGGGTTGGTAGGATCATTCCCTCTCCCCCAGCCCCTATCCCACAAGTGGGAGAGGGGAGCCTCCGAGAATCAGGGCAGGTATCAGACCGCCTTGGCATCTACCTGCTGGGAGGTTTGCGCGCCGCTCAGATAGCTCTTCAGCTTGGCCTGCTGGCCCGGGGTCAGGAACAGGCCGAGCTTGGTGCGGCGCCAGAGGATGTCCTCGGCTTCCGTCGCCCATTCCTCGTGGCGCAGGTAGTCCACTTCGCGGGCATACAGGCCGGCGCCGAAGTGTTCGCCCAGTTCGCTCTGCTGCTTGAGACCATCGACGATGCGCCAGCTGCGGCTGCCGTAGGTGCTGGCCCAGCGCTGGGCCAACTGCTGGTCGAGCCAGCCGAAGCGGGCTTGCAGCTGTTCCACCAGGGCCTCGCGGCTGTCCATGTTCTCGCCGCCGGGCAATGGCGCCTTGGCCGTCCAGGCCGGGCACAGGCGTGGGAAGTACGGCGCGAGCTGGCTCATGGCGGATTCGGCCAGCTTGCGGTAGGTGGTCAGTTTGCCGCCGAACACTGACAGCAGCGGCGCCTCGCCCGGTGCGCCGGACAGCGACAGGGTGTAGTCGCGGGTCACCGCCGAGGGCTCGTCAGATTCGTCGTCGCACAGTGGGCGCACGCCGGAGAAGCTGTGCAGGATATCGCTGCGCTGCAGCTGCTGCTTGAAGTGGGCGTTGACCACCTTGAGCAGGTAGTTGGTCTCTTCCTCGCTGATCTTCACCTTGGCCGGGTCGCCCTGGTATTCGCGGTCGGTGGTGCCGATCAGGCTGAAGCGCTCCAGCCAGGGGATCACGAAGACGATGCGCTGGTCCTCGTTCTGCAGGATGTAGGCCTGCTCGCCATCGTGGATGCGCGGTACGACGATGTGGCTGCCCTGGATCAGGCGGATGCCGTAGGGTGAGGGCTGCTTGAGGTCGTCCTTGATGAAGCGCGCCACCCAGGGCCCGGCGGCATTCACCAGCACGCGGGAGCGGATGGAGAACAGGCTGCCGTCGTTGCGCTCCAGGTGCAGATGCCACAGACCCTTGCTGCGCCGCGCGCTGACGCAGCGGGTGCGGGTATGGATGTGCGCGTGGTGTTCGCGCGCGGCCATGGCGTTGAGCACCACCAGGCGGGCGTCGTCGACCCAGCAATCGGAGTATTCGAAGCCGCGCGCCATCTCTGCCTTGAGCGGGCTGCCGGCGCCGAAGCGCACGCCGTTGGAGCCCGGCAGCTTCTCGCGCTTGCCCAGGTGGTCGTAGAGGAACAGGCCGGCGCGGATCATCCAGGCGGGGCGCAGGTGCGGGCGGTGCGGGAGGATGAAGCGCATCGGTTTGACGATGTGCGGCGCCTTGGCCAGCAGCACTTCACGCTCGGCCAGGGCCTCGCGTACCAGACGGAATTCGTAATGTTCGAGGTAGCGCAGGCCGCCGTGGATCAGTTTGCTGCTGGCCGAGGAGGTGTGGCTGGCCAGGTCGTCGCGTTCGCAGAGAAATACCGAGAGGCCGCGCCCCGCCGCGTCGGCGGCGATGCCGGTGCCATTGATGCCACCGCCGACCACGGCCAGGTCATAGATTTCGGCGAGGGGATGGGTCTGGCTATTGGGCATGGTGAAAGCACCGGAAAGTTGTAAAGTGAACGACTTAATGTTCGTTTCCGAAAATATGCTAGTCGAAGAATGCCGCGGGCGCCAGCCTGGCGTGGCGCCGAATGTCCGATTGGCTGGTGGGGGCGATGGCAGGGGAGGTAGGGCGGGTGAAACCCGCGTTGCCGCGACCGCGGGTTTCCCGCCCTATCGGTACGTAGCCCGGATGCAATCCGGGAGGGTTTTGCGCCAGGTTTTCCCGGATTGCATCCGGGCTACGGTTTGGGCACGTTTACACGATATGCAGCTGGATCTTCTGCTCATGCAGCAGGCGGGCGATGGTGGCGGGGGGCGGGGCGTCGGTGAACACCTGGTCGACCAGGTTCAGCGAGCCCAGGCGCACCACGGCGTTGCGCCCGAACTTGCTGGAGTCGGCGGCCAGCAGCACCTGGCGGGCGTTGTCGATGATGGCCTGAGATACGCGCACTTCCTGGTAGTCGAAGTCGAGCAGGCTGCCGTCCTCGTCGATACCGCTGATGCCGACCAGGGCGAAGTCGACCTTGAACTGCTGGATGAAATCCACCGCCGCCTGGCCGACCACGCCGCCATCGGCGCGCACCGTGCCGCCGGCCACCAGCACTTCGAAGTCGGCCTTGCTGCTGAGCTGGGCGGCGACGTGCAGGTTGTTGGTGATCACCTTGAGGTGCTTGTGGCCGAGCAGGGCGCGGGCAATGGCTTCGGTGGTGGTGCCGATGTTGATGAACAGCGAGGCGTGGTCGGGGATCTGTGCGGCGATGGCTTCGGCGATGCGCTGCTTCTCGTCGCGCATCTGTCCGGCACGCATGGCGTAGGCGGTGTTCTGGATGCTCGAGGCTTCGGTTGCCGCGCCGCCGTGGGTGCGTCGCAGCAGACCCTGTTCGGCCAGCTGGTTGATATCGCGGCGAATGGTCTGCGGCGTGACGGCGAAGGCCTGGGCCAGTTCGTCGATACTCACGTAGCCACGCTCGCGGGCGCGATCCAATATGCTTTGCTGGCGGGGAGGGAGACTCATGGGTGATCCTTTCTGGGCGACGGCGCAGTATAACGGGGAGCTGCCAGTCGACAGTTTTTTCGGCTATGGTACGCGCAAATCGTCATTCTCTTTTCACATTCGAACATGACTCCAGCCATCGATCTGCTGAAAAAGGCCAAGGCCGAGCACCAGGTACACAGTTACAGCCACGACCCCAAGGCGCCGTCCTACGGCCTGGAGGCGGCGGAAAAGCTCGGCCTGGATCCGGCGCGGGTGTTCAAGACCCTGCTCGCCGCTAGCGAGAAGGGCGAGCTGCTGGTGGCGGTGGTGCCGGTGGCCGGCAGCCTCGACCTCAAGGCCCTGGCCCACGCCGCGGGGGTGAAGAAGGCTGACATGGCCGACCCGCAGGCCGCACAGCGCGCCACCGGTTACCTGCTCGGTGGCATCAGCCCGCTGGGGCAGAAGAAGCGCCTGCGTACCTTTATCGACGAATCGGCCAGGCGGCACGCCACTATCTATGTCAGCGCCGGGCGGCGTGGCCTGGAAGTGCAGCTGAGTGCCGAGTTGCTGGCTCTGCATACCCAGGGGCAGTTTGCCGCCATCGGGCGCGAGTGAGCCTGTAGGAGCGAGCTCTGCTCGCGAAAATTGGATGCTGGAACCGTTCGCGAGCAGAGCTCGCTCCCACGAGACCGGCCTGCTTGAACGCAACCCATAACAACAAGGAAACCATCCATGTCCCACTACCTGCTGGCCATCGACCAGGGCACTACCAGCTCCCGCGCCATCGTTTTCAGTGCCCAGGGCCTGCCGCTGGCGCGTGCCCAGCAGGAGTTCAAGCAGTATTTCCCCAAGGATGGCTGGGTCGAGCACGATGCCGAGGAAATCTGGCTGACCACCCTCAAGGTCTGCCGCGAGGCGCTGGTGCAGAAGGGTCTGAAGGCCGAGGAAATCCGCGCCATCGGCATCACCAATCAGCGCGAGACCACCATTGTCTGGGACGCCGTCAGCGGCACGCCGATCCACCCGGCCATCGTCTGGCAGGACCGTCGTACCGCCGACTACTGTGCCGGGCTCAAGGCCGCCGGCCATGAGGCGCAGGTGGCGGCCAAGACCGGTCTGCTGATCGACCCGTATTTCTCCGCGACCAAGCTGCGCTGGATTCTCGATAACGTGCCGGGTGCCCGTGAGCGCGCCGAGCGGGGCGAGCTGCGCTTCGGCACGGTGGACTGCTTCCTGCTGTGGCGCCTGACCGGCGGCAAGTCGCACAAGACCGACGCCAGCAACGCCTCGCGCACCCTGCTGTTCAATATCCACAGTCAGCAGTGGGACGAGGAGCTGCTGCAGCTGTTCGGCATCCCGCGCAGCCTGTTGCCGGAAGTGCTCGATTGCGCCGCCGATTTCGGCATCTGCGATCCTGAGCTGCTCGGCGCGCCGATCCCGGTGCTGGGTATGGCCGGCGACCAGCAGGCCGCGCTGATCGGCCAGGCCTGCTTCCAGCCGGGCATGGTCAAGAGCACCTACGGCACCGGCTGCTTCATGATCCAGAACACCGGCAGCACCCCGGTGGTGTCGAAGAATCGCCTGCTGACCACCGTCGGCTACCGCCTCAATGGCAAGGTCACCTATGCCGTGGAAGGCAGCATCTTCGTTGCCGGTGCGGCCGTGCAGTGGCTGCGCGACGGCATCAAGCTGATCAGCGATGCGCGCGACAGCGAGGCGATGGCCGAGCAGACCGGCGATGCCTGCGGCGTGTACCTGGTGCCGGCGTTCACCGGCCTCGGTGCGCCGTACTGGGACCCGAAAGCGCGCGGCGCGATCTTCGGCCTGACCCGCGACACCGGGATCAAGGAGATCGTCACCGCCGGCCTGCAGTCGGTGTGCTACCAGACCCGCGATCTGCTCGAGGCGATGCGCCAGGACGGCGCCGCCGAACCCAGCGCGCTGCGCGTGGACGGCGGCATGGTGGTCAATAACTGGGTCATGCAGTTCCTCGCCGATATCCTCGGCGTGCCGGTGGAGCGCCCGGAAGTCACCGAAACCACGGCCCTCGGCGTGGCCTACCTGGCCGGTTTGCAGGCCGGGCTGTACCGTGACCTCGACGAGGTCTCCAGTCACTGGCATCGCCAGCGCCGCTTCGAACCGCGGATGGCCGACGAGCACCGCGGCACGCTGTACCACGGCTGGCTGGATGCGGTGAAAAGGGTGCGCAGCGAAGGGTGAGAATGGTACAAATGTGCCAACTCCCTGTCTGAGGTCGCTGCATGCAGTTGCGTCGAAAGCTATTGGTCCGTGGTGCTTCTTTCCTGCTGGCTTTTCTGGCCGGCAGCGCACACGGGGAAACCCTGACCATTGCTGGCGATATCTGGTGCCCGATCAACTGCGAGCCGGGCTCCGCCAAACCGGGCATCTTCGTCGAACTGGCGCGCGATATCTTCGCCGAGTCCGGGATTCAGGTGCACTACCAGGCGCGTAACTGGGCCCGGGTGCTGCAGGAAGTGCGCCGTGGCGAGATCAATGCCGCCGTGGGGGCAGGCCATGACGATGCGCCGGATTTTCTGTTCACCCGGGAGCCGGTGGCGCTGTCGCGCAACTGCTTCTACACCAGCCAGGATTCGGCCTGGCGCTATGCGGGCGTCGAGTCGCTGCCGGCGGTACGCCTGGGGGTGATCAACGATTACAGCTATGGCCCGCAGATCAACGCTTACATCGACGCGCGCCATGGTCATGGTGATCGGGTGCAGAAGGCTGCCGGCGACCAGGCCTTGAACCTCAACCTGAGCAAGCTGATGCATGGCCGCCTGGATGCCCTGATCGAGAACAGCTGGGTGATCCAGGCCCGACTTGCCGCGCTCGGGCATAACCGCAACGAGCTGCGCGAGGCCGGCTGCCGCGAGACGGATGCGCCGATCTACCTGGCATTCTCCCCGGCGCTGCCGTCCAGTGCGCGTTATGTCGAACTGTTCGAGCAGGGCCTGCAGCGCTACCGCGCCGATGGTCGCATGCAGGTGCTGCTCGAATCCTATGGAGTGGGTCAGCCGTAGGGCGCTGGGCGCACCGGGAAGCTCGCATGGACTCTGGTGCGCCGTGCGCACCGGCAACTGCGTATGGGGCTCGGTGCGCACGGCGCACCTTACGGATGGTCTGGGTGGTCCTTCCCCCGAGGGTTCAGGAGTCCTGTTGCATGACCTGCTCGTAGGCGCTGGTCAGCTCGTTCATCTGCCAGAGCAGGGTTTCCGTGGTGGTGGTGATCACCGTCGGCACATAGCGCGAGTCGGCGGACAGGCGGAAGCCGGCGCGAGCGAAACGCCACTGCGCCTCGACTTTCTGCAGGGCCTGGCTGATCTGCGCGGTGTTCTGCTGGGCGGCGAGCAGTTCCTGTTGCGCCGTTTCGAACTCTTCGGTGGCTTTCTGCAGTTCCACTTCCAGGCCGTCGATCGGCAGGCGCCAGCTGACGGCCAGATAAAGTTTGGCGATGCGCTGGCTGAGCATGCGCTGGCGACCGCTGCGGTTGACCAGGCGGGCGTTCTGGCTGCCGGTGTGTTGCTCGATCAGCCGCACCACCTGTTCGCTTTGCGCCAGGAGCTGGTCGCTGAGCTGCAGCAGCTGCACCGACTGTTCGCGGCTGGGGCGTGACAGGGCCAGTTCGCGATAGACCTGCCAGGTGTTGCCGGCCTGTTCCAGGGCGGCGCGGATATCGGCGTTGGGTGCGTATTCGCTGAGGGCGAGGAAGTTGCTCTCGAAGCGCGCCACGCTCTGGTCGAGCTGTTGGATCGCCACTTCGCTGCGCACTTCGGCGCCGATCATCAGGTAGGTCTTGGCAATGCGCTGGCTGAGCATGCGCTGCATGCCGGACAGGTTCATCGCTTCGGCATCGCTGATCGCCGCCGAGGCGGGCGGGCAGAGCAGGGCGAGAATCAGTAAAAAGGGTGTAAGCAGACGACTGAACATATGGACCTCCAGAGGGGCGCGGCGGCAGGCCGCCACGCGCCAGTCGGGCAGGGCCCCGTTGCGGGGCCGGGACGATCAGTAGGTGTATTGCAGTTGCAGCCAGGCCTTGTCGGTGTCGACAGCGAAATCGTCGGCATCGTAGCTGGCGTATTTGACCAGGCCGACCAGGCCCTTCACGCCCGGAATCGGATGGGCGTAGGACAGGTTGATCTCCTCGCCATACTGGCTGCTGCCTTCCTCTGCGCGGAAGTCGTGGTACCAGGCCTGCAGGCTGCCGCCCAGCAGCGGCACGGTGGCGCCGACATAGGCGTCCTTGACACCCTCGGCCGGGGTGATGAGGAACTGGTCAGCCCAGCCCTGGAAGGCGTGCTTGGTTGCCAGCGGGGTCTGGAAGGCGCGGTTGCCCGGGCCTTCGTCGCCGCCCAGCACTTCGTAGCCGGCCTTCAGGGCCACGCCCTTGATGGTGTAACCCAGCTCGGCCAGGTAGTAGTCGCTGTCCAGTTCCAGCGGGTTGTCCGCGTAGTCCTTCTGCTGGGCGTATTCCACGGCGTAGCTGACGCCCTGAATCGCGCCGTTCAGGCGCAGGCCGGTGGTCTGGCTGGACTGGGTATTGCCTAGCAGGTTGTCGAGGCCGAGCAGGTAGCTGTAGGCGGTGACGGTCAGTTCCGGCATGGCCACGTACTGGGCGTTGATCAGGTGGCTGTGGCCTTCGATGTTGGCCGGGTTGCCGGCGGTGTCGTACTGGCCGTTGCTCGGGCCGAAGATGGTGTTGATGTTGTCGATGTAGGCGTAGGTCAGGGTCAGCCCGTCGAGGGGCTTGAGCTGGGCCAGGGCGCCGTCGTAGGTCTGCTCGTTCTGGCGCCAGGCCACGCCGCCGACATAGCGCTGGTTGTCCAGGTTGATGCGCTGGCGACCGAGCACGGCAGCGCCGTACTGGTGGTCGTAACGCAGCAGGGCCTGGTTGACTTCGCTGCCGTCCGGGTCGGCAACCACCGAGTATTCGCTCTGGCCGTTACGGGTTTCGTTGTAGGCGGCATCGCCGATGCGGCTGACGTTGTCCGCTTCGATCAGCGCCGACAGGCCGTACCACTTGCCGCTCTGGAAGCCGACGCGGGTGCGCAGGGTCTGGGCATTGGCGTGCTTGAGGGCGTTGTCCTGGTCGACGTGCTCAAAGCGATAGCGCGCGTCGAGAATCGGCTTGCCTTCGGTAAACAGGTTGCTGAAGGCCTCTTCGGCAAAAGCGGCGTGACTGAAGGTGGTGCCGGCAATGGCCAGCGACAGCAGGGACAGTTTCATCATGCGCATAGCGGTCTTCCTGTAAGCCAAAAAACACAAAAAAAAACGCCACAGCGCCCACTGCTCCAAAAAGGGAGGGGATGCCATGACGTCGTTGTCGGTTGAGTGGCAGACACGCCGTTGTGCTGACCGGGGTGGGTCATAGCAGGGGGCGTGCCAAGATTTTTAAGTCTATGATTTATTACGATTTAATGAATTTTTAAGAACTTTTTGCGATTTATACATGCACTGCACTCGCTCGCCGTGCATTGATACAGTGCAGCTGTAGTGCAGGAAAAAAGGGCGACTGTACCGGGCGCCAGGCAGGCTGAAACGGCATGCTGCGGGCTCGTTCAAGGACCGCCACGGAACCGCGCCATGCACCTGCCATTCCACCAGATCGACGCCTTCACCAGTCGCCCCTTCAGCGGCAATCCGGCCATGGTCTATCGCCTGGACGCCTGGCTGGCCGACAGCCTGATGCAGCAGATCGCCGCCGAACACAACCTGGCCGAGACCGCCTTCGTGGTGCGCGAAGGCGATGTCTGGCATATCCGCTGGTTCACCCCAACCACCGAAGTGCCGCTCTGTGGCCATGCCACCCTGGCGACCGCCCATGTGCTGTTCGAGTTGTATCAGGAGCCGGGCGAGCGCCTGGATTTCACCTGCCAGTCCGGGGCGCTCAGCGTGGCCCGCGAGGCGGGCCGTCTGGTGCTGGACTTTCCGGCGCTGCCTGCCGCCGAGGTGGCGGTCAGTGTCGAGCTGGAACAGGCCCTGGGCATGCCGGTACTGGCGGCGCGGCAGGGCAATGAGCTGCTTGCGGTTCTGGAATCGGAGCAGGCGGTGCGGGCCTGCCAACCGGACATGCAAGCCCTGGCCAAGCTGCCGGGGCTGGGCGTGATCGTCACCGCAGCGGGGCTCAAGCACGACTTCGTTTCGCGCTACTTCGCGCCGGCTATCGGCATCGACGAAGACCCGGTGACCGGCTCCACCCACTGCCTGCTGATCCCCTACTGGGCCGAGCGCCTGGGCAAGACCGAGCTCAGCGCTTTCCAGTGTTCGGCGCGCGGGGGCGAGCTGCACTGCCGCCTGGACGGCGAGCGAGTGAAGATCGCCGGCCAGGCCGTGCTGGTCAGCAAGGGCACGTTGTTTTTGTAAGTGAGGGGTTGGGCGGCACAACCTACAAGGGCACGGTTACGTTTGTAGGAGCCAGCTTGCTGGCGATCCAGGCGGCAAGCATCGCCAGCAAGCTGGCTCCTACGGTAATCGACGCACACGAGTAGGGCGGGTGAAACCCACGCAGGTGATTTGCGCGGGTTGCACCCGCCCTACAGGTTCATAACTCGCTATTCAGTTGCTGGTGACGCGGCGTACGCCGGACTCCGCCAGGTTGACCTGGGCGGCCACGCTGCCCTGCACCGGGAACACCACCAGGTGGTCGGCGGCGACGCGAATGCCGACCTGCTGGCCGGGCAAATGGTCGGCGTGGCTGGGGAAGATGGCTTCCAACTGGGTGCCGGTGGGCAGTTGCAGGCGGTACAGGGTGGCGGCACCGAGGAAGGTCTTGCCGACGATCTGTGCCTTCTGCTCGCTGTCCGGGGCGTAGACGATATCGTCCGGGCGCAGCAGCACGTCCACCGAGCTACCCGGTGCCCAGGTGTAGGCGCGGTTGCCGTGGATGATGCCCAGCTCGGTCTGCACCGTGTCCGGGCTCTGTAGCAGGCCGCGGATGAAGTAGCCCTGGCCGACGAAGCTGGCGACGAAGGGCGTCAGCGGCTCGTGGTAGAGGTTGTAGGGCGTGTCCCACTGCTCCAGCCGACCATCCTTGAACACGCCCACATGGTCGCTGACGGCGAAGGCTTCTTCCTGGTCATGGGTAACCAGGATGGCACTGGTGCCGCGTGCCTTGAGGATGTCACGCACCTCGTGGCTGAGGCGGCGACGCAGCTCGCCGTCGAGGTTGGAGAAAGGTTCGTCGAGCAACAGCAGCTGCGGCTCCGGCGCCAGGGCGCGGGCCAGCGAGACGCGCTGCTGCTGGCCGCCGGACAACTCATGGGGATAGCGCTTGCTCAGGTGACCGAGCTTGACCAGCTCCAGCAGCTCGGCGGTGATCAGCTCGCGGCGCGGATGCTTGCGGATGCCGAAGGCGACGTTCTCTGCCACGGACAGGTGGGGGAACAGGGCGTAGTCCTGGAACACCATGCCGATCCGGCGTTTCTCCGGGGCCAGGGTGTAACCAGCGCGGGAAATCACTTCGCCGGCCAGCTGGATCTCGCCTTCCAGCAGCGGCTCGAAGCCGGCAATGGCGCGCAGGGTGGTGGTCTTGCCGCAGCCGGAAGGGCCGAGCAGGCAGCCGATGTCGCCGGCATTCAGGTGCAGGTTGAGCTGCTGCACCACGGGGTGTTCCTGATAGCCGCAGGCCAGGCCGCGCAGGCTGAGCAGCAGGGACTGGCTCATGCCTGGGGGGCGACGAGGAATTCGAGCAGGGCCTTTTGCGCATGCAGGCGGTTTTCCGCCTGGTCCCAGGCAAAGGCGCGCGGGTCGTCGAGCAGGTCCTGGCTGATTTCTTCGCCGCGGTGGGCCGGCAGGCAGTGCAGGAAGATCACCGCAGGATCGGCGGCATCCAGCAGGGCGCGGTTGACCTGGTAGGGGGCGAACAGCTTGAGGCGCTTGGCGCTTTCCTCTTCCTGGCCCATGGAGGTCCACACGTCGGTGCTCACCAGATGGGCACCGGCCACGGCGGCATACGGGTCGCGCACGATCTGCACGCGCTCACCGGCCGCGGCGAGGAATTCGGCCTTCGGCTCGTAACCCTCAGGGCAGGCCACGCGTAGCTGGAAGTCGAACTGCTGCGCCGCTTCGATATAGGTGTTGCACATGTTGTTGCCGTCGCCGATCCAGGCCACGGTCTTGCCCTGGATGCTGCCGCGCTGCTCGACGAAGGTCTGCATGTCGGCCAGCAACTGACAGGGGTGCAGATCGTCGGACAGGCCGTTGATCAGCGGCACCCGCGAATGGGCGGCGAATTCGGTCAGGTTGCTGTGGGCGAAGGTACGAATCATCACCGCATCGAGCATGCGCGACATGACGATGGCCGTGTCGCCGATCGGCTCGCCGCGGCCCAGCTGGGTGTCACGCGGGGAGAGGAAGATGGCCTGGCCGCCGAGCTGGATCATGCCGGCTTCGAACGACAGGCGGGTGCGGGTCGAGGCCTTCTCGAAGATCATCCCCAGCACGCGGTTCTTCAGCGGCTCATGCAGCACGCCACGCTGGCGCAGGTCCTTCAGCTCGATGGCGCGACGGATCAGCCCACTCAGTTCCTGAGGGGTGCAATCCATCAACGAGAGAAAGTGCCTGGTGCTCATCATTCACTACCTTAGTTTTTACGATTGTCGCGGCGGCGGTTTTTCCGGGGAAAAGCACGCCGTACAGCGGCTGGAGCCGCGTGGGGGCGACAAATGGGGAGGGCGTGATCTTATAAGCAAATGCCGCGCTGGGGCAAATGAGCCCCCGTCGCACGCTTGGCAATGCGTTGAAAACAGAGATGTTTCCAGCTGTGGGCGATGTCACAAAAGTGACATGCCGGCTTGCTGGGGGCTCTCTGGCTTCCTACCATGCGCCCCGCCTGACCAGGCACCCCGAGCCCTGCAACAGGGCACATGGATAGATCAATGCAAAGGAGTCTTGCATGAAACACGTAGCCTATGCCGCCGCTTTTTCCGCCCTCGCCCTGCTGACTGGCTGTGCCAGCCAGAACTACAGCCAGCCGAGCGCACCGCTGAACGGTGAAGTACAAACCAACCTGAAAGCGGACGTGAAAGTCGGCGAGTCCATCACTGGCGAGTCCTCGGTGAACATTCTCTTCGGTCTGTTCAAGCTGGGTGGCGATACCCAGTTCGCCGACGGCGTGACCTATGGTGGTGGCGAAGGTGGTTTCGCCCTGGGTCTGGACCCGGTGGCTGCTGCCAAATCCGCGGCTGCTTTCAAGGCAGTCAAATCCTCCGGTGCCGACCTGATCGTCGCGCCGCGCTACGAAGTGAGCGTGCAGGATTACATGGTGTACAAGGCCGTTAACGTCAAAGTGACCGGCAACAAAGGCACCATCAGCGCCATTCGTTGATCTGCAGGGCCTCTCGGCTGCCTGCAGTCGAGCCCGGCCTGATCGATGGATACGCTGTTGAATCGGTGGGCATGATGCCCACCGATTCATGAAACTGAGGCCACTGGCCAAGCATTCCTTCTGCCGCCATAGTCTTGTTTCCACGACCTGACCGGTCGTCTCGAACAAGAAGATGAGGCCAGCCATGAGCAAGACCCTCCACCACCGTGCCTGCCACCTGTGCGAGGCGATCTGCGGTCTGACCATCGAAACCGAACGCCTGGCCGACGGCAGCCAGCAGATCCTGTCGATCAAGGGCGATGCCCAGGACAGCTTCAGTCGTGGCCATATCTGCCCCAAGGCCGTGGCCCTGCAAGACATCCAGCACGACCCCGACCGCCTGCGCCAGCCCATGCGCCGCCACGGCAGCGAGTGGCAGCCGATTGGCTGGGACGAGGCCTTTGCCTTGGTCGCCGAGCGCCTCGCGGCCATCCAGGAGCAGCACGGCAAGAACGCCGTGGCCATCTACCAGGGCAACCCCAGCGTGCACAACTATGGGCTGATGACCCACAGCAACTACTTCCTCGGCCAGCTGAAGACGCGCAACCGCTATTCCGCCACCTCGGTGGACCAGTTGCCGCACCACCTGACCAGCTACCTGATGTACGGCCACGGTTTCCTGCTGCCGATCCCGGATATCGATCACACCCAGTTCATGCTGATCCTCGGCGGCAACCCGCTGGCGTCCAACGGCAGCATCATGACCGTGCCGGACGTGGAGAAACGCCTCAAGGCGCTCAAGGCCCGGGGCGGCAAGCTGGTGGTGGTCGACCCGCGCCGCAGCGAGACGGCGGCCATGGCCGACCAGCATGTGTTCGTCCGCCCCGGCAACGATGCGGCCTTGCTCCTGGGTCTGCTCAATACCCTGTTCGACGAGGGCCTGACGCGCGCCAGCCACCTGCCGGTCAATGGCCTGGAGCAGGTGCGGGCGGCGATTGCCGATTTCACTGCCGAGGCCATGAGCGGCCGCTGCGGCGTACCGGCGGCGACCATCCGCCAATTGGCGCGGGACTTCGCCGCTGCCGACTCGGCGGTGTGCTACGGCCGCATGGGCGTTTCGACCCAGGCCTTCGGCAGCCTGTGCCACTGGCTGATCCAACTGATCAACCTGGTCACCGGCAACCTCGATCAGCCGGGCGGGGCGCTGTGCACCACGCCGGCGCTGGACCTGGTGGCGACTACCTCCGGCGGCCATTTCAATGTCTGGCAGAGCCGGGTTTCCGGCCTGCCGGAATACGGCGGCGAGCTGCCGGTGGCGGCGCTGGCCGAGGAAATGCTCACCCCTGGCGAAGGCCAGGTGCGCGCGCTGATCACCGTGGCCGGCAACCCGGTGCTGTCCACCCCCAACGGTCGCCAGCTGGAGCAGGCGCTGGAGGGGCTGGAGTTCATGCTCAGCATCGACCTCTATATAAATGAAACCACCCGCTACGCCGACCTGATCCTGCCGCCGACTGCGCCGCTGGAGCATGAGCACTACGACAGCACCTTCAATGCCTTCGCCGTGCGCAACGTCACCCGCTTCAACGAAGCGGTGCTGGACAAGCCGGCCGGGGCGCTGGACGACTGGGAAATCTTCGTCGGCCTGGCCCAGGCCTTCGCCGCCAAGGTCGGCAACGAATTGAAACCGACCAAGGCGCCGGAGCAGATGATCGATATGGGCGTGCGCTTCGGCCCCTACGGCGACCAGTCGCCCCACAAGCTCAGCCTGGCGGCCATCCGCGAGCAGCCCCATGGCATCGACCTGGGGCCGCTGCAGCCGAACCTGGGCGGACGCCTGAAGACTGAATCCAAGGCCGTCGAGGCCGCCCCGGCGCTGCTGGTCGCCGACCTCGCACGTTTCGCCGCGCAACCGCAGGCGGGCGAGGGTGAGCTGATGCTGATCGGCCGCCGTCATGTGCGCAGCAACAATTCCTGGATGCATAACTACCAGCGCCTGGTGAAGGGCAAGCCGCGCCACCAGTTGCTGATGAATCCGCAGGACATGGCCGGACGCAGCCTCAGCGATGGCCAGCGCGTGCGCATCGAGTCGCGCGTGGGCGCCATCGAGGTCGAAGTGCTCGGCAGCGAGGACATGATGCCCGGTGTGGTCAGCTTGCCGCACGGCTGGGGCCATGCCCGTCCCGGTGTGCAGATGGCGATTGCCAGCGCCCAGCCCGGCGCCAGCGCCAACGACCTGACCGACGAACGCCATCTCGATGCGGTATCCGGTAACGCGGCGCTGAACGGGGTGCCGGTGCGTATCCAGGCGGCCTGAGGCTTTTCCCCTCTCCCGTTCACTGGCGAGGGTGTCTGTAATAAGCCCTCTCCCCCGGCCCCTCTCCCACAAGTGGGAGAGGGGAGCCAGCGCAAGCCCGAGCCCATTACTGGGATTTTCGGTTACAATCGCGCCCATCCTGTCCGGTGCAGTCCGGGAAAGTTCAGACGAGGTGAGTCGTGGATATTATCGATACCATCAAAGAGCAAATCGCCAACAACACCATCCTGCTGTACATGAAAGGCTCGCCGAATGCGCCGCAGTGCGGTTTTTCGTCGAAAGCCGCGCAGGTGGTGATGGCCTGTGGCGAGAAGTTCGCCTATGTGGACATCCTGCAGAACCCGGAAATCCGCGCCAACCTGCCGAAGTACGCCAACTGGCCGACCTTCCCGCAGCTGTGGGTCGGTGGTGAGCTGGTCGGTGGCAGCGACATCATGACCGAGATGTTCGAGAAGGGTGAGTTGCAGACCCTGATCAAGGAAGCCGCACAAAAGGCCAGCGCCGAGTAATTCGGCGCTGCAATAAAAAAGCCCCGCACTTGGCGGGGCTTTTTTATGCGCGTCTGGCTTATTCGTCCATCTGCGACTGCAGGTAGTTCTCCAGGCCGACCTTGTCGATCAGGCCGAGCTGGGTTTCCAGCCAGTCGATGTGCTCTTCCTCGGATTCGAGGATGTCTTCCAGCAGCTCGCGGGTGCCGTAGTCGCCGACGCTTTCGCAGTAGGCGATGGCGGCTTTCAGGTCGGGAATTGCCTGCTGTTCCAGCTTGAGGTCGCTGCCGAGCATTTCCTTGGTGTTCTCGCCGATCATCAGCTTGCCGAGATCCTGCAGGTTGGGCAGGCCTTCGAGGAAGAGGATGCGCTTGATCAGCTTGTCTGCATGCTTCATCTCGTCGATGGACTCGTGATACTCGTGCTCACCGAGTTTCTTCAGGCCCCAGTCTTCGTACATGCGGGCATGCAGGAAGTATTGGTTGATGGCCACCAGCTCGTTGCCGAGGATCTTGTTCAAATGTTGGATGACTTTCTTGTCGCCTTTCATGACGCGCCTCGCGTGGCTGGTGTGAGTAACACAGAAGTTTGCGCCCGCTATTGCCGGTCGTCAAACATAAGCAATTGAAAAATATATGAAAATTAATATAAATAAGAATGCTTAAGTTCTGCGTCTTGGCGCTAAATCATTGAAATAAGGCAATAAAAATTATTCACGGGCTAGTGTTTTCATGCAGAAGTGCCGTGGTCCCGTTATGCGCAATATCCAGCGGTTTGGCGAGGTAGTGGAATGAACGAGTCCGGCAGCCGAGCAACCAGCAGGCGTGTGCAGGGGCAGGGTGCGCCGCGATGATCCTGCGCATCGCTGCCGATGGCGTGGTGCTCCTGCACCTGGGCTTCATCCTTTTCGTGCTGTTTGGCGCCCTGCTGGTGTGGCGTTGGCCGCGCTTGGCCTGGGTTCACCTGCCGGCGGTGGCCTGGGGCGCTGCGGTGGAGTTGTTGCACCTCTACTGCCCGCTGACACCGCTGGAAAACCTGTTGCGCCAGGCTGCCGGGCAGCAGGGCTATAGCGGTGGATTCGTCGAGCAGTACCTGATTCCACTGATCTACCCGGCCGGGCTGACGCCGCAACTCCAGCTGTGGCTGGGTGCCCTGGTGCTGCTGGTAAACCTGCCTGTCTACCTCTGGCTGCTACTGCGCGGGTTGCGTCGCTGAGTCATTACAATCGCTGGCGGTATGCATATCGCGAAACCCTCTAGCGTCTGCTGCGGTGCGACCTAGGTTTAGTTACAGCAGTACCCGCTTTGCCTGTGTCTGGCTGGTGCCTGGCGCGGGCCGTGGGGTGATGGGAGCGCAAGCCGTGCGAGTCACCGACAAGGAGTCTGATCATGCATGCCTCGACCATTCTGTTGTTGTTGCTAGTTGGCGCCGCCCTGGTGGCCGGCTCGCTTCTGCTGCGGGTGCTTTCCGCTGGTAAGTATGAGATCAAGACCATCGATCTGGTGTTCCTGGTCATCCCGCTGCTGCTGGTGGCGCTGGCCACCGGCAAGCTCAAGGGCATCGACATGTTCGGGGTCAAGGCCGACCTCAGCGAGCTGTGGAATGATGCCGCACAGAGCAAGATCAAGGATCAGGTCGCACCGGCCCAGCAACTGACTGTGCAGGATGCTGTGCAAGTGGTGCAGATGGCTGGCAAGGGGGGCATCGACGAGCTGCGCGTGCTGATCGAGCGCAAGATCGAGGCGCTGGAGTTCCGCCTTGGCCATGGTGGCTACTACGGTCCGGCGATCAAGACCTATTTCGAGGCGCTGTCTGGCAGCTCCTACCTGCGCGTAGTGGTGGTCAATCAACCGGATGGCCGGCTGTTCGGCATGTTCAATGCGGCCAACCTGATCGGTTATCTGCGTGTGGCCGGGGATTCCGGTTATGAGCAGTTCCAGCAGTTGCTCAACAGCAACAACGCCGCCAGTTGGGCCGAGTTGAGCAAATTGCCGGGCTTCGTTGGTGTAGATGTGGCGGTCAGCAGCACCATGACGCGGCGCGATGCCCTGGCATTGATGGAGAAGCTACGCACCGACAGCCTGCCGGTGATCAATGCCGACAAGTACTTCATGGGCACGGTGGAGCGCAGCAAGCTCACCGCCAGCCTGATCCTGGCCGTCACCGAGAAGCTGGAGAAACAATGAAGCGCCACTGGCGTCATTCAGCAGTCTGATGCTGCAAGGTGCTCGCGCAGAGCTTGGTTACACTCCTTGCATCTTCACCCGACAGCAAGGCTGTAAATAATGCAAAAGCGCATGATGATTACCGGAGCGGGCTCCGGTCTGGGACGCGAAATAGCCCTGCGTTGGGCGCGCGAGGGCTGGCAGCTGGCCCTGGCCGACGTCAACGAAGCCGGTCTGGCGGAAAGCCTCCAGCTGGTGCGCGAAGCCGGTGGTGATGGCTTCACCCTGCGTTGTGACGTGCGTGACTACAGCCAGCTGACCGCCGTGGCCCAGGCCTGCGAGGAGCGTTTCGGCGGCCTCGATGTGCTGGTCAACAACGCCGGGGTTTCGGCGGGTGGCTTCTTCGGCGATCTGAGCCTGGAAGACTGGGACTGGCAGCTGGCAATCAACCTGATGGGCGTGGTCAAGGGCTGCAAGGCGTTCCTGCCGCTGCTGCTGCAGAGCAAGGGGCGGATCATCAACATCGCTTCCATGGCCGCGCTGATGCAGGGCCCGGCGATGAGCAACTACAACGTGGCCAAGGCCGGCGTGGTGGCCTTGTCCGAGAGCCTGCTGCCCGAGCTCAAGCCGGAAGGCGTCAGTGTGCACGTGGTCTGCCCGTCGTTTTTCCAGACCAACCTGCTCGACTCCTTCCGTGGCCCGACCCCGGCGATGAAGCAGCAGGTCGGCAAGTTGCTGGAAGGCAGTCCGATCAGCGCCGCCGATATCGCCGACTACATCTACCAGGAAGTCGCCAAGGGCGAGTTCATGATCCTGCCGCACGAGCAGGGGCGCATGGCCTGGCAGGTCAAACGCCAGGACCCGCAGGTGATCTACGACGAGATGACCGTGATGTGCGAGAAGATGCGCAGCAAGCTGGGCGCCAGCTGATTCGCGCGGGTATGAAAAAGGGGCAGCCTAGGCTGCCCCTTTTTATTGGCAGTTCGTAGCCCGGATGCAATCCGGGGCCCGAACAACACCACTCCCGGATTTCATCCGGGCTACCAATGGCAGACGAATCAGCCGGCGACCAGTACGCGGATCGCCTCCAGGCGCATGGCGGCTTTCTCGAAGAAGCTCAAACCGCTGCTGCGCTGCTTGCGCAGGGCCTCGATCTCGCTGTCGCGCACGCTCGGGTTGACTGCTTGCAGGGCGGTCAGGCGGGCGATTTCCTCGTCCAGGCCGGCGCTGAAGCGCTGGCGCGCTTCATCCACGCGCTGGGTGTGGCGCGGCAGGATCTTCGCCTCGGCGGCGTTGATCTGCTTGCTCAGCACTTCGCGCTGGGCCTGCACGAACTTGTTGGCACTGGCCCGTGGCACGCTTTCCAGCTGGTCGTTGAGGGTTTCGAAGGCCACACGTGCGGCCAGGTCGTTACCGTTGCCGTCGAGCAGGCAGCGCAGCGCTACCGGCGGCAGGTAGCGGCTTAGCTGCAGCGAGCGCGGCGCCACCACTTCGCTGACGTAGAGCAGTTCGAGCAGCACGGTGCCGGGTTTCAGCGCCTTGTTCTTGATCAGCGCCACCGCGGTGTTGCCCATCGAACCGGACAGCACCAGGTCCATGCCGCCCTGCACCATGGGGTGTTCCCAGGTGAGGAACTGCATGTCTTCGCGGGCCAGGGCCTGGTTGCGGTCGTAGGTGACGGTGACCGCCTCGTCGTCGCCAAGCGGGAAGCTGGCGTCCAGCATCTTTTCGCTGGGGCGCAGCACCAGGGCATTTTCCGAATGGTCTTCGCTGTCGATGCCGTAGGCGTCGAACAGCTCTTCCATATAGATCGGCAGGGCGAACTGGTCGTCCTGTTCGAGAATGTCCTCGACCAGCTGCTGGCCTTCGCCGGAGCCACCGGAATTGAGTTCCAGCAGGCGGTCGCGGCCGCTGTGCAGCTCGCCCTCCAGGCGTTTGCGCTCGGCCGTGGCGTCGTCCAGCAGGCCTTGCCAGTCGCCGCCGTCGCTTTCTTCCAGCAGTGGCAGCAGGCGCGGGCCGAACTGGTGCTGCAGGGCGTTGCCGGTCGGGCAGGTATTGAGGAAGGCGTTCAGCGCCTGGTGATACCACTGGAACAGGCGCTCCTGCGGGCTGTTCTCCAGGTACGGCACGTGCAGCTGGATCACATGCTTCTGGCCGATCCGGTCGAGGCGGCCGATGCGCTGTTCGAGCAGGTCCGGGTGGGCCGGCAGGTCGAACAGCGCCAGGTGGTGGCTGAACTGGAAGTTGCGGCCTTCGGAACCGATCTCGGAACAGATCAGCACCTGGGCGCCGAATTCCTCGTCGGCGAAGTAGGCGGCGGCGCGGTCGCGCTCAAGGATGTTCATGCCCTCGTGGAACACCGTGGCCGGGATGCCGGAGCGCACGCGCAGGGCGTCTGCGAGATCCATAGCGGTCTCGGCGTGGGCGCAGATCACCAGCACCTTGAACTTCTTGAGCATCTTCAGGGTGTCGATCAGCCAGTCGACGCGCGGGTCGAACTTCCACCAGCGTTCGTCCTCGGCGCCTTCCTGCTGGGCCTGGTAGCTGACTTCCGGGTACAGGTCGGCATGCTCGCCGAGCGGCAGCTCCATGTACTCGACCGGATTGGCCAGCGGGTAGGCGTGCAGCTCGCGCTGGGGGAAACCCTGCACGGCGGCGCGGGTATTGCGGAACAGCAGGCGGCCGGTGCCGTGGCGGTCGAGCAGCTCGCGGATCAGCCGTGCCGCGGCCTCGGTATCGCCATCGCTGACCGCGGCCAGCAGCGCTTCGCCTTCGGCGCCGAGGAAGCCGTGGATGGTGGCGTGGGCCTTCTCCGACAGGCGGCCTTCGTCGAGCAGTTCCTGTACCGCTTCGGCGACCGGGCGGTAGTTGGCGCTTTCGGCGCGGAAGGCGGCGAGGTCATGGAAACGGTTGGGGTCGAGCAGGCGCAGGCGGGCGAAGTGGCTTTCCAGTCCCAGCTGTTCCGGGGTGGCAGTGAGTAGCAGCACGCCGGGAATCAGGCCGGCCAGTTGCTCGACCAGGCGGTATTCGTCGCTGGCCTTTTCCGGGTGCCAAACCAGGTGGTGGGCCTCGTCGACCACCAGCAGGTCCCAGCCGGCGGCGAACGCGGCGTCCTGGGCTTTCTCGCTGCGCTTCAGCCATTCCAGCGAGACCAGCGCCAGCTGGGTGTCCTCGAAGGGGTTGTCGGCATCGCTTTCGACGAAGCGTTCGGCGTCGAACAGCGCCACTTCCAGGTTGAAGCGCCGGCGCATTTCCACCAGCCACTGGTGCTGCAGGTTCTCCGGCACCAGGATCAGCACGCGGCTGGCACGGCCAGTGAGCAGCTGGCGGTGGATCACCAGGCCGGCTTCGATGGTCTTGCCCAGGCCCACTTCGTCGGCCAGCAGCACGCGCGGGGCGACCCGGTCGGCCACTTCGCGGGCGATATGCAGCTGGTGGGCGATCGGCTGCGCGCGCGCGCCACCCAGGCCCCACAGGTTGGACTGGAGCAGGCGGCTCTGGTGTTCGAGGCTGTGGTAGCGCAGGGAGAACCAGCTCAGCGGGTCGATCTGTCCGGCGAACAGGCGGTCGCTGGCCAGGCGGAACTGGATGAAGTTGGACAGCTGGGTTTCCGGCAGGGTGTAGGGCGCGTGCTGGGCATCGAAACCGTGGTAGACCAGCAGGCCGTCGACGTCTTCGACTTCCTGCACGGTCATCTTCCAGCCTTCGAAGTGGGTGATCTCGTCACCCGGGGCGAAGCGCACGCGGGTCAGCGGGGCGTTGCGCAGGGCGTACTGGCGGGTTTCGCCGGTCGCCGGATAGAGTACGGTCAGCAAGCGGCCGTCGGAGGTCAGGATGGTGCCGAGGCCCAGTTCCGCCTCGCTGTCGCTGATCCAGCGTTGCCCCGGTTCATACTGCTGCACAGTGCCACTACTTGCCATGAATTGCCCCAGCTGCGAAAAAAGCCGCGTATGGTAACGGAACGCCGCGCGCAGAGCGACGACACTTGTGGTTTTGCCCGGAATCAATCGACAGAGCCTGAGTCGAAAGTGTAGCGAGCGTCCGTTCAAGTTGATGGCCGTCCAGCCGACAGCAGTTTCAGCAGGGAGGAATTTTCATGCTGCCGCCCATTCCACACAGCCTTCAGCCGGTGACCGTCCAGCAGGACGTGCCCAAGCCGCGCCCGGATATTCCGCCGGTCACCCCGGCCAGCGAGAGCCAGAAAGAGAGCGCGGTGGAGCTGGACAAGCGCCATCCGCAGGAAGCCGAGATGCTCCTGCGCGAGGAGCAGCGTCGTCGTCAGCGCCGCGGTTACACTGCCGAGGCCATGGCCGAGGGCGAGGTGACGAAAGCCGATGAGAAACTGCTCGACGAGTTGCCGCGGCAAGGGCTGTGGGTCGATGTCGAAGTCTGACCCGGCTCCTTTGATTCAACCTGCCAGCTGACCGATACCGTGGACCTGTTTGCCGACCTGCCCCTGCAATTGCCCGATGCCCAGCTGGATTACCGTCCGCACTGGCTGGATGCGGCCTGCGCCGACCAGTGGCTGGCGCAACTGCTGGTCGAGACGCCCTGGGAGCAACCGCAGGTGTTCTTGCATGGCCGGCACTATCCGGTACCACGTATGGTCGCCTGGTATGGCGATGCCGAGGCCAGTTATCGCTATTCTGGCCTGCTGCACCAGCCGTTGCCCTGGACGCCGCTGCTGGCGCAGATTCGTGCGCAGGTCGAGGCGGTGGCGGGGCAGCCGCTGAACGGCGTGCTGCTCAATTATTACCGCGATGGCCAGGACTCCATGGGCTGGCACAGCGACGACGAACCCGAGCTGGGGCGCAATCCGCTGGTCGCTTCACTCAATCTCGGCGCTACCCGGCGCTTCGATCTGCGCCGCAAGGGCCACCCGGCTATCGAGCACTCGCTGCAGCTGGGGCATGGCGCACTGCTGGTCATGGCCGGCGCAACCCAGCATTATTGGCAGCATCAGGTGGCGAAAACCGCTAAACAGGTAGCGCTACGTATCAACCTCACTTTTCGCCTGATCCGGACTTAGGGTCTGTTCCCGTTTCGTTCGTGGCCGCGACGGAGCCAGTATTTGCGCGGAGCTAGGCAGCGCCCGCTCCCGGCGGGCATGCTGCATTCACCACATCCATGTGGATCGCGCGAGACGCGTGGTTTGGTCGTCCAAATGAGCCGTCTAGTAACGACGTTCCGCGCAAATACTGGCCCGTCCCATCGGGTTGCGTGCAAAATCGCGCCATGCGGCGTTGCGGGACTTGGCAAGGGGCCACCATTCCCTGCGTTCCGCGCCTTGCCTGGCGCGTTTTTGTCCAGCAACGCGGTTCGCGAACGAAACGGGAGCAGACCCTAACCATGAGCAACGACGACAAGCTGATCGACTTCAGCGCCGAGCGCGGCAAGCGCATCCACGACCTGCACGACAAGAAGCTCGACGAGGTGCGCCAGGCCTTCGAACAGGCGCTGCCGCTGCCCAAGGGTAAGAAGAAGGCCAAGGGCAAACCGAAGAAGCGCTGAGAAGCTGTCTACGAGCGTCTGACTGTCGGCAGCACACTGCGCCAGAAATGGCTCTAATTCAGAAGGCCGTAAAGCGGTTCTGCGTTCGCGCCAGCCAACCCCTCGGCAAAATTGACTCAGATCAACACCTGCAGCACCTCCCGCCTCCAGCTCGGGCGGATATTGACCCCGGTCAATTTTCGCAGCGCCCTCTGCCATTACCTTGAAGCCATCCAACACGGGCTTTGCACAAGGAGGCAGCCATGTTCATCGATACAGTGGTACTCGCCGGCATCGGTACGGTCGGTCTGATGATCGCCTTCTTCGCAGGCGTCGGTTATTTCATCTGGAAGGATTCGCACAAGCGCAAGCCAAGCTGATCCCTCCCGGCAACGAGCACGCAAGGCAAATTAGGGCGACTTCGGTCGCCCCTTTTTTGTCTGCGAGAAAGTCATGCAGCGCTCGGGTATCACTGCGTTTCTGCTGGATTCGCGGCAGCGAAGCAGAGAGGCATGGCGCCCAGTGCAGCGACGAGCCTGGCTGGCAGTGTGGTCATCAAGACCAGGGCGACGAAGCGCGGGGTGTGACGAAGGAGTTCGTGGCTGAAGTGGTCGCTCAGGGTGCTGCCGATCAGCCAGGTGGCGATTGTCGGCGAGATCTGCCGTGCCCATCTGGTGCAAATCAGCCTGGAGGAGGAGCGCAGTGGCGGCTTGCGGGTGAAGGTGGGTTTCCGCCGCAGCCGCTGTGATCAGTAGCTCAGGCTCAGTGGTTGCTGGATTTCCAATAGGTACTGAGTCACCTTGCCGCTGTCGCGCAGTTGCTGCAAACCCTGGTTGAAGCGTTGCAACATGGCCTCGTTGCCGGCCACCTTGCGGGACAGCAGCAGATGCAGGCTGTCGCTGCGCAACGGCAGCGGGTGAAAGCTCAGCTGGCGGCGTTCGGCGGTAGTGAACTTGCTGTGCAGCAGGTCGAAGGCCACCACCTTGTCCATCGGAAAGGCATCCAGGCGTCCAGCCAGCACCATGCGCAGGCCCTGTTCCTCGCTGCTCAGGCGCTTGACCTGCAGTTGGCCGCTGCTTTCCGCTTGCTGGAAGGCCTGACCGTAGTCGTAGTCGATGGCACCACCGAGGCGTTTGCCGTGCAGATCGCTGACCTGTTGCCAGTCGAAGACCTGATCTTTGCGGTGGAACAGATAGTAGCCGCTGTCCACCACCGGGTCGCTGATGAAAAAGGCCTGCTCGCGCTCCGGGCTGCGCAGCCATACCGCTGCACCATCGCTCTTGCCGTTTTCGGCGCTGCGCAGGGCGCGTGCCCAGGGATAGAACTCCCACTTCACCTCTATGCCCTGCAGGGCGAAGGCTTCTTCGACGATGCGCGAGGCGACGCCGTGATGGGGCAGTTTTTCACCCAGATAAGGGCTCCATTCGCCGTTGGTCAGGCGGATGGTTTCAGCCTGCAGGTGGCAGCCGAAAGCCAGGGTGAACAGCAGTAACAACAGACGCATCGGGTACTTCCTTCCCCTGAGTTGAGCGAGACAGAGGCCATTCCGGTTGACCTTTGCTGCGGCAAGCCGCTGTCCTGTCGCCAACGGCGACAGGACATACTCATAGCTTAGAAGGGCTTGGCCGATACGTCTTGCTGCGTATTACTGCAGCATGCTGGTGGCGGCTTCCATGGCCGCGGAGAGGTCTTCATCGGCCTGCATGTCGACGCTCGGGTCGAGGCCGAGCTTGGCGAAGGCGGGGATCTTGCTCCAGTCCAGCTGGGTGTAGGGGTGCTCGCTGCCCAGGTAGCTCTGCAGGGTGGCGACCTGGACGATATCGACGTAATCGACCTTCGGCGAGTTGCGGGTGAAGTCCAGGTGCTGGCCCGGCACCATGGCGATCGGCTCGGGGAATTCCCAGGCACGCAGGATCCTGTCGCCGATGATCGGGTGGATCTTCTCGATCACATGGTTGAGGCTGATGGAGTCGGCCAGCAGCTCGTTGTGCTCTTCGGCGTAGGTCAGGATCGGCAGGATGCCGATCTGGTGGACCAAGCCGGCGAGGGTTGCCTGGTCAGGCATCAGGCGGGTGTAGTGTTTGCACAGAACGTGGCAGATGCCGGCGATTTCCGTGCTTTTGTTCCACACTTCGCGCATCTTGCGGTCGACCACGTCGGAGGTGGCCTGGAACATCTGCTCCATGGCCAGGCCGGTGGCCAGGTTGCAGGTGTAGTTGATGCCGAGGCGGCTGACGGCCATCTGCAGGTCGGTAATTTCCTTGCTGGTACGCAGCAGCGGGCTGTTCACCACCTTGACGATGCGCGCGGTGAGGGCCGCATCGTTGCCGATTACCTTGCTCAGGGCCGGGATGCTGATGTTCGGGTCTTCCGCTGCCTCGCGAACGCGCAGGGCCACTTCGGGCAAGGTCGGCAATACCAGCTCATCGTTTTCGATGGCCTGGATCAGTTCCTGTTGGACTTTCTCGGCAAGCTTGCTCATCTCGGCTCTCGGGTCACTCGACCGCCTCAGTGTAGTGCGGTGTCGCTTGTTGGTCAGGGTTATGCCGGTTGTAACCTGTTTGTCCCGGCGTCTGCATCAGTTTTTTGCTTAGCGCTGGATTTCTCGGTCGCTGTCCAGTTCGTAGGGCAGTTCCAGCAGGTGCAGCAAGGGGCCATCGAGGCTGTCGAGGTGGATGCGACCATCGCTGGCGGCATCCTCCTGCAGCACGGCCAGCACTTCGCTACCGCTCTCGCTCTGCGCGGCCAGCACGATTTCGCCGACGCTGGAGCCATGTACCGGCGAAAACAGCGTGGCGCCTACGGCGGGTGGGGCTGGGTCCAGGCTCAGGCGATAGAGACGGCGCTTGAGTTTGCCGAGGTACTGCATGCGCGCGACGATTTCCTGGCCGGTGTAGCAGCCTTTCTTGAAACTCACGCCGCCCAGGGCCTGCAGGTTGATCATCTGCGGGATCAGTTGTTCGCGGGTGGCAGCGAAAACCTGGCCGATGCCAGCGCGGATCTGGCCCAGTAGCCAGTCGTTCAGTGGCGCTTCGCGCAGCTGTGCGGCCAGGCGCTTGTGCAGGGTCTCGGCTTCGGCGGCCGGGGCCCAGAGTTCGGCGCGGTCATCGCTCAGGCGCACGGCCAGCAGGCCATTGTGGCGCGCTACCGTGTTCGCCGTCTGCGGCAGATCCAGGCCGAGGCTGACCAGTGCGCCGTCACCGCCGCTGAGGCCGTAGCGTACCCAGGCGGCGGATTCGTCGCTGAGGGTGGATTTGGAGAAGGCCGCATACTTCTTCAGTTCGGCGAGCTGGGCGTCGAGCAGTTCGCTGGCCATCGCCAGCAGATAGCCGTCGCCTTCGGCAAGAATGCGGAAACTCGACAGCATGCGACCCTTGGGTGTGCAGCGGGCGCCAAGGCTGCTGGTGTGCGGCTCGAGGTAGTTGAGGTTGCAGGTGACCTGGCCCTGGAGAAATTTGCTGGCGTCTATGCCGCGCACGGCGAGCAGGGCTTCATGGGTCAGGGTGCAGAAGAAAGCTGAGTCGGCCATTGGCTGTCGCAGTAAGGAAAGTCCGGGGCGTCATCATAGAGCCCGCCCGGCAGCTTGTCAGCGGGTGCCGAGTGGGTTGCCGCTCGCTATACTGCGCACCTTCTCACAGGAGCCGCTGTATGGCCGATTCTACTGAACTGAACCGACTCTTCTGGCACAGCCGTCGCGGCATGCTGGAACTGGATGTACTGCTGGTGCCCTTCGTCAGGGAGGTGTATGCGACTCTGGATGCAGAGGATCAGGCGCGCTACCGCAAGCTGCTGGAGTGCGAGGATCAGGATATGTTCGGCTGGTTCATGCAGCGCGACGAGCCGGAAGACGCCGACCTGCGGCGCATGGTTCGCATGATTCTGGATCGTGTCCAGCCCAAGTAACGGCTTCGAATGCCACTGGCAGGCCTCGCGCCTGCTGCTGGCGGCCTATGTGCTGGCGCAATGCCTGGCATGGGTGACGCTGTTACTGCTCGATGTACCGTTCTGGCTGCTTTGTCTCGGTGTTCTGGTTTGCCTGGCGCATGCGGCCTGGGTGCTGCCGCGGCAGGTGCTGCTGCGTCACCCGCAGGCGTTTACCGGTTTGCGCCGGGATGAGGATGGCTGGCAGTTGTGGAGCAAGGCGCAGGGCTGGCAGGCGGTGCAGTTGCGTCCGGATAGCCTGGCTCTGCCGCTGATGGTGGTCCTGCGCTTTCGCCTGGCGGGTGAGTGGCGGGTGCGCGGCTTGTGCATCCCGCGCGACGGGCTGGCACGCGAAGCGCATCGGCGCCTGCGGGTGCGGCTGAAGTTCAGTCGACGAAGGTGGGCGGCGCCAGAATAGTGTCGTGCGCTTCGGGCAGCTGCTGCGGGTAATCGAGGGTGTAATGCAGGCCGCGGCTCTCGTGGCGCAGCATGGCCGAGTGGATCATCAGTTCGGCGACCTGGGCCAGGTTGCGCAGTTCGATCAGGTCACGACTGACCTTGTAGTTGCTGTAGAACTCGTCGATCTCGCTGAGCAGCAGGCGCACGCGGTGCTGGGCGCGCTGCAGGCGCTTGTTGGTGCGCACGATGCCCACGTAGTCCCACATGAATCGCCGCAGCTCGTCCCAGTTGTGCGCAATGATCACGTCTTCATCCGAGTCGGTCACCTGGCTGGCGTCCCAGGTTGGCAGCTCGCCTGGCATGTTCACGCTATCCAGCTGCGCAACGATATCGGCCGCGGCCGAGCGGGCGTAGACGAAACATTCCAGCAGCGAGTTGCTGGCCAGACGGTTGGCGCCATGCAGGCCGGTGAAGCTGGTTTCACCAATCGCGTACAGGCCTGGCACATCGGTATGGCCACTGCTGTCGATCACTACGCCGCCGCAGGTGTAGTGCGCCGCCGGTACTACCGGTATCGGTTGGCGAGTGATGTCGATACCGAATTGCAGGCAGCGCTCGTAGACGGTGGGGAAGTGCGTCTTGATGAAGTCTGCCGGCTTGTGGCTGATATCCAGATAAACGCAGTCAATGCCCAGGCGCTTCATTTCATGGTCGATGGCGCGGGCGACGATATCGCGCGGCGCCAGCTCTTCGCGCGGGTCGAAGCGCGACATGAAGCGCTCGCCATTGGCCAGTTTGAGCTGGGCGCCTTCGCCGCGCAGGGCTTCGGTGATGAGGAAGTTCTTGGCCTGCGGGTGGTACAGGCAGGTCGGATGAAACTGGTTGAATTCCAGGTTGCCGACCCGGCAGCCGGCACGCCAGGCCATGGCGATGCCGTCGCCACAGGCGCCGTCGGCGTTGCTGGTGTACAGATAGACCTTGGCGGCACCGCCGGTGGCAAGGATGACAAAGCGCGCGTGGAAGGTGTCGACCTCGCCAGTGTGGCGGTTCAGGACATAGGCGCCGAGGCAGCGCTGGCCGCTGCGGCCGAGTTTGCGCTCGGTAATCAGGTCGACTGCTACGCGTTGCTCCAATAGTTCGATATTGGGGCGTTGGCGGGCCTGTTGCAGCAGGGTGTTGAAGATGGCTGCACCCGTGGCGTCGGCGGCATGGATGATGCGCCGATGGCTATGGCCACCTTCACGTGTCAGGTGGAACTCGAATCCGCCATCCTCGCGTTCGTGTTCATCGCCACGGGTGAACGGCACACCTTGTTCGATCAGCCACTGGATGGCTTCGCGGCTGTGCTCGACGGTGAAGCGCACAGCGTCTTCGCGGCACAGGCCGCCGCCGGCATTGAGGGTGTCGGCGACGTGGGATTCGATCGTGTCGGTGTCGTCCAGTACGGCGGCGACACCGCCCTGGGCCCAGTAGGTCGAACCGTTGGCCAGGTCGCCCTTGCTCAACACGGCGACGCGCAAATGCTGCGGTAGCGTCAAGGCCAGGGTCAGGCCGGCTGCGCCGCTGCCGATGATGAGGACGTCGTGCTGGTGGTGTTGGCTCATCTACTGCTGATTCCGCAAGAGGGCGTCGCCTAGTATATAGAGGGGGTGGCCGGCACAATAGCGCGCTTATGACAGACTAAGGCGCTTGGGAACTTTCTTAGACGTTCGGGTTCCATAGTCTGCCACCCGTGGGTCAAGGGACCGAGCGCTCAGCCTGGTTCTGTCGATCAGGTAGAAAATTTTCAGCAGCAGGGTCGGTGACCCTGCTGCGTTGTTTCGTGCAAGTACTTTGCGTGCTGCAGGAAGCCAGTTCGGAGGGAGAACTTTTGCGTAGCGTCCGAGTCTATCTTGGCAGAGCGACTTGCTGGCAGACGCAGAACTCCTCCGAACTCCCAGAGGAGTATTCATGCTAACCCAGGAAGACGATCAGCAACTGGTCGAGCGGGTCCAGCGCGGCGACAAGCGGGCTTTCGATCTGTTGGTGCTCAAGTACCAGCACAAGATTCTTGGTCTGGTTGTGCGTTTCGTGCACGACAGCCATGAGGCTCAGGATGTCGCCCAGGAGGCCTTTATCAAGGCGTATCGCGCGCTCGCCAATTTTCGCGGCGATAGTGCGTTCTATACCTGGCTGTACCGCATCGCCATCAACACGGCGAAGAACTATCTGGTCTCGCGCGGCCGTCGGCCGCCGGACAGTGATGTAAGTGCCGAGGATGCCGAGTTCTATGAGGGCGACCACGCACTGAAGGACAATGAGTCACCAGAGCGGTTACTGCTTCGGGATGAGATTGAAGCCACTGTGCATCGAACCATCCAGCTGCTGCCCGAGGATTTGCGTACGGCCCTGACCCTGCGCGAGTTTGACGGCTTGAGTTACGAGGACATTGCCAGCGTCATGCAGTGTCCGGTCGGCACCGTACGTTCGCGGATTTTCCGGGCGCGCGAGGCCATTGATAAAGCCCTGCAACCTTTGTTGCAGGACGCCTAAGACAGCGGCGACAGCCAAGAGAGGAACTGCCATGAATCGTGAAGCCCTGCAGGAATCGCTGTCCGCGGTAATGGATAACGAAGCGGACGAACTGGAGTTGCGTCGGGTGCTGGCAGCCAGCGAGGAGCCAGAGCTGCGTGCCACCTGGTCGCGCTACCAGATTGCGCGTGCAGTGATGCACAAAGAGTTGCTGGAGCCGCGTCTGGATATCGCTGCCGCCGTTTCCGCCGCTTTGGCTGATGAAGCGCTGCCGGAAAAAGTGGCCAATAGTCGTTGGCGTGGCCTGGGTCGCCTGGCGGTTGCCGCCTCGGTGACCGTCGCCGTGCTGGCTGGCGTGCGCTTCTATAATCAGGATGAGCTGAGCGGTGCTCAACTCGCTCAGCAAAGCTCCCAGCCAAGCTTGGTGATGCCCCAGGTGCAAGGGCCGGCAGTGTTGGCCGGTTACACCGCGAGCAGTGAGTCTATGCCGCAGGGGCCGCAACTGAGTGTGCAGCAGCCGACGTCGGGTTGGCATGAGCAGCGTCTACCCGCCTATCTGCGCCAGCATGCCCAGCAAGCTGCCGCCAGCGGAACCGATTCGGCACTGCCTTATGCGCGTGCTGCCAGTCTGGAAAACCGCTGAGGGGGATCATGCGCGCCTTTCCTCTGATTGTTTTGCTTGGCAGCTGTCTGGCCTCGTCGGTTCATGCTGCCAATGCTCAGGATTGGCTGAGTCGCTTGGCCAAGGCCGAGGGGCAAAGCTTTCACGGTTCTTTTGTTTATGAGCGCAACGGTAGTTTCTCTACCCACGGCATCTGGCATCGGGTCGATGCGGCGGGTGAGATGCGTGAGCGTCTGCTGCAGCTGGATGGTCCGGTACAGGAAGTGCTGCGGGTCGGGGGGCATCCGGCCTGTGTGAGTGAAGGCTTGGCTGATCAGTTGCATGATCTGCGCGTGTCACCCCCTGTTGTGGCGCCAGCGCGGCTCGCTGAGCGCTATGAGCTGCGTGTTGCGGGGCGCTCTCGTGTGGCGGGGCGTGAGGCAATCGTGTTGACGTTGATACCGCGGGATCAGTATCGCTATGCCGTCGAACTGCATCTGGACGAAGCCAGCGCGCTGCCGCTCAAGTCGCTACTGGTCAACGAAAAGGGCCAACTGCTGGAGCGTTTTCAGTTCATTGATCTGGATACTGAAACAGCCGTCTCGGATGAGCAGTTGCAGCCGGGCGATAGTTGTAAGCCAGTCGACGCAGTGTCGCCTGGCAGTGCATCCGTCCCTGCTTGGCGTGCTGCCTGGGTGCCGCCGGGCTTTCAGCTGCAGCAGGCCTTGCAGCGCCGCAGTCCGGCTTCGGCGGAGCAGGTCGCTTATCTGACCTATGACGATGGCCTGGCACGCTTTTCGATATTTCTCGAGCCCCTGCGGGGAGCCAAGGTGGAAGATGCGCGTAGTCAGCTTGGCCCGACTGCTGTGGTCTCCCGGCGTATGAGCACTGTTGATGGTGATGTCATGGTAACGGTAGTTGGCGAGATTCCCCTGGGCACTGCCGAGCGTGTCGCCTTGTCCATGCAGGCGCAAGCCGCCGAAAAGGTCGTGCAATGATCGAAGAGCCAGGGCGGGTCATAGCGCTGGAGGACGGAGCCGTGTGGGTCGAGACGCTGCGTAAAAGTACGTGCTCCAGCTGCTCTGCCAATGCCGGTTGTGGGCAGGGCTTGATGGACAAGCTGGGGGTCGGTCGCAATCGTGGTCTGGTGCGTGCGCTCTCGGATCTGCAACTGCAGGTTGGTGATTCTGTTGTGGTCGGGGTGCACGAGGATCTGCTGCTGCGGGGGGCGTTCCTGGTCTATCTGTGGCCGCTGCTGTGTCTGTTTGCTGCTGCTGTCTTGGCTCAATGGCTCGGGTTGTCCGAACCGTTGGTGATCTTGTTTGGCTTGGCTGGTTTGGCATTGGCCTGGTTGGTGGTGCGTTGGCGTAGTCGGCGTACTGCTGATGATCCAGCGCTACAGCCTGTGGTTGTGCGGGCTTTGCTGGTTGGAACTGTTTGAATACTCGTTGTCTTTATGGATAGGAGCTGTAGTCGATGCTTGGTCTGAAGTCCTCTTTATCCGGAGTGGTTGCCCTCCTGCTGTGTGGGCAGGTTGCTTTCGCACGTGCGGAATTACCCGAGTTTACGGCGCTGGTCGAAGAGGCTTCGCCGGCGGTGGTGAACATCAGTACCCGGCAAAATGCGCCGCAGCGTAATGTCGCCATCCAGGGGCAGATCCCAGATCTGGAAGGTTTGCCGCCTCAGTTTCGCGAGTTCTTCGAGCGTAATATTCCGCAGATGCCGCGCAACCCCGGTGGTCGTCAGCGCGAAGCACAATCGCTGGGCTCGGGCTTCATTATTTCTGCCGATGGCTATGTCCTGACCAACAATCATGTGGTGGCAGATGCCGATGAGATCATCGTGCGCCTGTCTGATCGTAGCGAGCTCGAAGCCAAACTGGTTGGAGCGGATCCGCGCACGGATGTGGCCTTGCTCAAGGTTGAGGGCAAGAACCTGCCGACAGTGCGTTTGGGGAAGTCGGATGACCTCAAAGTCGGGGCCTGGGTGCTGGCTATCGGCTCGCCTTTTGGCTTCGATCACTCGGTAACTGCCGGCATTGTCAGCGCCAAGGGGCGCAGCCTGCCGAACGAGAACTACGTGCCGTTCATTCAGACCGATGTGGCGATCAATCCGGGTAATTCGGGTGGTCCGCTGTTCAATCTGGATGGCGAGGTGGTGGGGATCAACTCGCAGATATTCACTCGCTCCGGTGGCTTCATGGGCCTGTCCTTTGCCATTCCGATCGATGTGGCCATGTCCGTGGCTGATCAGTTGAAGGCGGACGGCAAGGTCAGCCGCGGTTGGCTGGGCGTGGTGATTCAGGAGGTCAACAAGGACCTGGCCGAATCTTTCGGTCTGGAGAAGCCGGCGGGCGCGCTGGTGGCCCAGGTGCTGGAAAATGGTCCGGCGGCCAAAGGTGGCCTGCAGGTGGGGGATGTGATTCTCAGCATGAACGATCAGCCAATCATCATGTCCGCAGACCTGCCGCATCTGGTTGGTGGTCTCAAACCGGGTAGCAAGGCCGAGTTGGAAGTGGTGCGCGAAGGCGAGCGCAAGACCTTGCAGATGAGCGTAGGGGTTCTGCCTGAGGAAGGTGATGAGGTTGCCATTGATGCTGATGCGGGTGTGGAGCGCAGCAGTAATCGCCTGGGCGTTTCGGTGGTCGAGCTGACTGCCGAGCAGAAAAAGGCACTGGATGTACGCGGAGGCGTGGTGATCAAGGAGGTGCTGGGCGGTCCAGCGGCTTTGATCGGTCTGCGTCCTGGGGATGTGATTACTCATTTGAACAATCAAGCTATCGACTCTGCCAAAACCTTCACCCGGGTGGCCAAGGAGTTGCCAAGCAATCGCTCTGTTTCCATGCGTGTCTTGCGTCAGGGGCGGGCTAGTTTCATTACCTTCAAGCTTGCGGAATAGGGCGGCTTGATGAGCAGAAAGGGCAGTTTTTACTGCCCTTTTTTGTGTCTGCCTCTCAGTGCGCACGCGTGACGCCATGGTCATCGGTCAGGTAGAATGCTCGGCTATTTTCGGCGGGCAGCCTGCCTGCGGCTTTTTCGAGTGTTGATCCGTGAGTGACCTGAGTCATATCCGCAATTTCTCCATCATCGCCCACATCGACCACGGCAAGTCGACCCTGGCTGACCGCTTCATCCAGATGTGCGGTGGCCTCTCCGAGCGTGAAATGGAGGCCCAGGTGCTCGACTCCATGGACTTGGAGCGCGAGCGCGGAATTACCATCAAGGCCCACAGTGTCACGCTGCACTACAAGGCTCTCGACGGTAAAACCTATCAGCTGAACTTCATCGATACCCCAGGGCACGTCGACTTCACCTATGAAGTCAGTCGTTCGCTGGCCGCTTGCGAGGGTGCGTTGCTAGTGGTGGATGCCGGTCAGGGTGTGGAAGCCCAGTCGGTTGCCAACTGCTACACCGCCATCGAGCAGGGCCTTGAGGTCATGCCGGTACTGAACAAGATGGACCTGCCGCAGGCCGATCCGGACAAGGTCAAGGAAGAAATCGAGAAAATCATCGGTATCGACGCGACCGACGCCGTGGCCTGCAGTGCCAAGAGCGGTATGGGCGTTGACGAGGTACTTGAGCGTCTGGTGAAGACCATTCCGGCGCCTACCGGCAACATCGAAGACCCGTTGCAAGCACTGATCATCGACTCCTGGTTCGACAACTACCTGGGCGTTGTATCCCTGGTGCGTGTACGCCATGGTTGCGTGAAGAAGGGTGACAAGATTCTGGTCAAGTCCACCGGCAAAATCCACCTGGTGGATAGTGTCGGTGTGTTTACCCCCAAGCACACGCAAACCGCTGACCTGAAAGCGGGTGAAGTGGGCTTTATCATCGCCGGTATCAAGGACATCCACGGTGCTCCGGTGGGTGACACCCTGACCCTCAGCTCTACCCCTGATGTAGATGTGTTGCCAGGCTTCAAGCGCATTCAGCCGCAGGTGTATGCCGGACTGTTCCCGGTAAGCTCGGACGATTTTGAAAATTTCCGTGAAGCCCTGCAAAAGCTCACGCTGAATGACTCGTCGCTGCAATACTTGCCGGAAAGCTCGGACGCACTGGGTTTTGGTTTCCGTTGCGGGTTCCTCGGCATGCTGCACATGGAGATCATCCAGGAGCGCCTGGAGCGCGAGTACGATCTTGATCTGATTACCACTGCGCCAACGGTAATCTTCGAGTTGTTGTTGAAGACCGGTGAGACCATCTACGTCGATAACCCGTCCAAACTGCCCGATCTGTCGTCTGTTGAAGATATGCGCGAGCCGATTGTGCGCGCCAATATCCTCGTGCCTCAGGAGCACCTGGGTAACGTCATCACCCTGTGTATCGAGAAGCGCGGCGTGCAGCACGACATGCTGTTCCTCGGCACCCAGGTTCAGGTCAGCTACGATCTGCCGATGAACGAAGTGGTGCTGGACTTCTTCGATCGCCTGAAATCCACCAGCCGTGGCTACGCTTCGCTGGACTATCATTTCGACCGCTATCAGTCGGCCAATCTGGTCAAACTCGATGTTTTGATCAACGGCGACAAGGTCGATGCCTTGGCACTGATCGTGCACCGTGACAATGCGCACTACAAAGGCCGCGCATTGACCGAGAAAATGAAAGAACTGATTCCACGGCAGATGTTCGATGTGGCCATTCAGGCTGCCATCGGTGGGCAGATCGTGGCACGAACCACGGTCAAGGCGCTGCGCAAGAACGTATTGGCCAAGTGCTACGGCGGTGATGTCAGCCGTAAGAAAAAGCTGCTGGAAAAGCAGAAGGCCGGTAAAAAACGGATGAAGCAAGTGGGCAACGTGGAGATTCCACAAGAAGCCTTCCTTGCAGTGCTCAGGTTGGATAGCTAATCACTATGTCGTTCAATTTCCCTCTGATTCTGGTGATAGCCGTAGCAGTTTGCGGTGCGTTGGCGTTGCTCGATCTGCTGCTGCTGGCACCACGCCGGCGCGCGGCGATTGCCACCTACGAGGGACAGGTCAGCGAGCCTGACGAAGGCGTACTGCAGAGCCTGAACCGCGAGCCGTTGCTGGTCGAATATGGCAAGTCGTTCTTTCCGGTACTGGCCATCGTGCTGGTACTGCGCTCCTTCTTGCTGGAGCCCTTCCAGATTCCGTCCGGCTCGATGAAGCCGACCCTGGAAATTGGTGACTTTATTCTGGTCAACAAGTTTGCCTACGGCATTCGCCTGCCGGTTATTGACAGCAAGGTGGTCGAGGTCGGTAATCCGCAGCGCGGCGATGTAATGGTGTTCCGCTACCCGAGCGATCCGAACATCAATTACATCAAGCGCGTCGTTGGGTTGCCGGGCGATCGTATTAGCTACAGCATGGACAAGCGCCTGACGGTCAATGGTCAGCCCATTGTCGAGCAGTTCATCGGCGAAGAGCCCGGTAGCCTGGGCAGTGCTGCGCTATACAAGGAAAAGCTGGGTGAGGTCGAGCACCAGATTCGCAAGGAGCTGCGTCGTAACTTGCGCGTTCCTGGTGATGAGTGGGTGGTGCCGCAGGGGCACTACTTCATGATGGGTGACAACCGCGACAACTCCAACGACAGCCGCTACTGGAACGACAAGCATATTGCCAAGGAGTTTCTGGGCATGGTGCCGGACCGCAATATCGTCGGTAAGGCCTTCGCCGTATGGTTGAGCTGGCCAGATCCCAAGCTGCGTAGCTTGCCGAATTTTTCTCGAGTTGGTCTGATTCGCTAAACGTTTCAAGCGATGGTGGCTGTGCAAGCTGGCCACCTCGGCTTATATATAGTGGTGTCTGCGGCCGTGGGCATTACAACAAAACTGACAATTGGGGGTAATCATGACGTTTGCGCGCTCGCAGAAAGGCATGTCGTTTCTAAGCTGGATGGTCGTGCTGGCTGTCGTGGCATTTTTCGCCAGCATGGTATTTAAGATGCTGCCGCATTACCTTGATTACATGTCACTGGAAAAGATCATCACCTCCGTGGAAACCGATCCGAGTTTTGAAATTCGTACAGTGAGCGATTTCTACGGCCATGTGATGAAAGGGATGGAAACCAACAGTATTCGTGGTGTGAGTCCCAAAGACATCATGCAGGTCAAGATCGAGAACAATGATTTTGTCGTACATCTGAATTATGAGAAGCGCGAGCCGCTGATCCAGAATCTCGATTTGGTCGCCAAGTTCGACAAAGAATTTCGTGTGCGAGCGCCGTGAGTGTTCCCCTAGCCCGTCTTGAGCGTCAGCTCGGTCACGCCTTTCAGGACCAGGATCTTATGCTCCTGGCCCTTACCCATCGTAGTTTTGCCGGGCGCAACAACGAGCGTTTGGAGTTTCTCGGGGATGCCATTCTCAACTTCGTAGCGGGCGAGGCGCTGTTCGAGCGTTTTCCCCAGGCTCGCGAAGGCCAGTTGTCGCGTTTGCGTGCGCGCTTGGTAAAAGGCGAGACACTGGCGGTGCTGGCGCGTGGTTTCGACCTGGGTGAGTACTTGCGCCTGGGCTCCGGCGAGTTGAAGAGTGGTGGTTTCCGCCGTGAGTCGATTCTTGCCGATGCCTTGGAGGCGCTGATTGGTGCCATCTACCTGGACGCCGGTATGGATGTGGCTCGTCAGTGCGTGCTGGGCTGGCTGAGCAACGAGTTGGACAGCCTGACCCTGGTAGACACCAACAAGGATCCTAAAACTCGCCTGCAGGAGTTTCTGCAGTCACGGGCGACCGATCTGCCACGCTATGACGTGGTGGATATCCAGGGCGAACCGCATTGCCGGACGTTCTTCGTCCAGTGCGAAATAGCCTTATTGAATGACAAGACCCAGGGGCAGGGCGCCAGTCGGCGCATTGCCGAGCAGGTCGCCGCCGCTGCTGCCCTGGTGGCGCTGGGCGTGGAGAATGGCAATGACTGATGTACCTGTAACCCGCTGCGGCTATGTCGCCATTGTCGGTCGCCCGAACGTGGGCAAGTCGACCCTGCTCAACCATATCCTCGGGCAGAAGCTGGCGATTACTTCACGCAAGCCGCAGACCACTCGCCACAACATGCTCGGGATCAAGACCGAGGGCGAGGTACAGGCGATCTATGTCGATACTCCCGGCCTGCATAAAAATAGTGAGAAGGCTCTCAATCGCTACATGAACAAGACCGCCTCGGCGGCGTTGAAAGACGTCGATGTGGTGATCTTCGTGGTCGATCGTACCCGCTGGACCGACGAAGATCAGATGGTCCTCGAGCGTATCCAGTACGTGCAGGGTCCGGTGATCCTGGCGATCAACAAGACCGATCGCATCGAAGACAAGGTTGAGCTGATGCCGCATCTGGAGTGGCTGCAACAGCAACTGCCAAAGGCCGAAATCGTGCCGATTTCCGCGCAGCAGGGGCACAATCTTGATGCCCTGGAAAAGCTGGTGGCGGACTTCCTGCCGGAAAGCGAGCACTTCTTCCCGGAAGATCAGATTACCGACCGCTCCAGTCGCTTTCTGGCGGCCGAGCTGGTGCGCGAGAAGATCATGCGTCAGCTGGGTGCCGAGCTGCCTTACCAGATCACCGTGGAAATCGAAGAGTTCAAGCAGGAAGGTCGCATCCTGCATATCCATGCATTGATCCTGGTCGAGCGCGACGGCCAGAAGAAAATCATCATTGGCGACAAGGGCGAGCGCATCAAGCGCATTGGCCAGGAGGCGCGCAAGGACATGGAGGTGCTGTTCGACTCCAAGGTCATGCTCAACCTCTGGGTCAAGGTCAAAGGTGGCTGGTCCGACGATGAGCGGGCGCTGCGCTCGCTGGGCTACAACGACATCTAAGCCATGCAGGCCAGCGCGCAACCGGCCTATGTCCTGCACAGTCGTGCCTACCGCGAGAGCAGCGCGCTGGTCGATCTGCTCACCCCGCAAGGACGTTTGCGTGCCGTGCTGCGTGGCGCGCGCGGCAAGGCCGGCACCCTGGCGCGGCCGTTCGTGCCGCTGGAAGTCGAACTCCGTGGGCGCGGCGAGCTGAAGAATGTGGCCCGTCTGGAGGCCGCCGGTATCCCCAATCTGCTCAGTGGTGCCGCTTTGTTCAGTGGTATCTATTTGAATGAGCTGCTGATCCGCCTGCTGCCCGCAGAAGACCCGCACCCCGCCTTGTTCGAGCACTATGCCCTGACGCTTACGGCCCTGGCCGTAAATCCCCCGCTGGAGCCTTTGCTGCGGGCTTTCGAGTGGCGCCTGCTGGACGAGTTGGGCTATGGTTTTGCCCTCGATCACGACCTTGCCGGCTTGCCGATTACGGCTGCCGGCCTGTACCGCCTGCAACCGGATGCTGGGCTTGAGCCTGTCTCGCAACTGCAGCCTGGCCTGTTCCAGGGGGCCGATCTGCTGGCCATGGCCCAGGCCGACTGGAGCTCGCCGGGGGCGCTGGCAGCCGCCAAGCGTCTGATGCGCCAGGCTTTGGCGCCGCATCTGGGTGGCCGGCCGCTGGTCAGCCGTGAACTCTTTATGAACCTCAAGGAACCTGCTCGTGACTGAAGCCAACCGCATCCTTCTCGGCGTGAATATCGACCATGTCGCCACCCTGCGCCAGGCGCGGGGAACCCGCTACCCGGACCCGGTGAAAGCCGCCCTGGATGCGGAAGAGGCTGGGGCCGATGGCATTACCGTGCATCTACGTGAAGACCGTCGGCATATCCAGGAGCGCGATGTGCGCCTGCTCAAGGAGGTGTTGCAGACGCGCATGAACTTCGAGATGGGCGTGACTGATTTCATGCTCGACTTCGCCGAAAGCATCCGCCCCGAGCATGTCTGCCTGGTCCCGGAAACTCGCCAGGAACTGACCACCGAAGGCGGCCTGGAAGTGGCTGGGCAGGAGGCGCGCATTCGTGCAGCCGTCGAACGTCTGAGCAAGCTCGGTTGCGAGGTGTCGCTGTTCATCGATGCCGACGAGAAGCAGATCGAGGCGGCGCGGCGCGTCGGGGCGCCGGCGATCGAATTGCATACTGGCCGTTACGCCGATGCTCATACGCCCGCCGAAGCGGCGCGTGAGCTGGCCCGCATCCGTGATGGCGTGGCCTGCGGCTTGGCCCATGGTTTGATCGTCAATGCCGGCCATGGCTTGCATTACCACAACGTCGAGCCGGTGGCGGCGATTGCCGGGGTGCACGAGTTGAATATCGGTCACGCGATCGTTGCCCATGCCCTGTTTGTCGGTTTCAAGGGGGCGGTCGCGGAGATGAAGCAGTTGATTCTGGCTGCTGCCGGGCGCGGCTAAGCGTTACTTGTCTGTCGGGCTGCGGTGGTGATTCGCTGGTACTCGCCGTTCGCCATCAGCTGCTACAGGCCGCGGTTGAAATCGTCGATGAGCTGAGTGGCGTGCGGATGATTGCGCGGGACGATGAAGTGCAGGCTGTGCTTGCTGACCACAGTCTGTGAGCTTTCGAATTCGCCTGGGTCGAGTCCCGATAAGTGAATGGCCTGCTGTCCCAGCAGGCTGTCGGCGATGAAGAAGTCATCGCGCTCCAGGGCAATCAGCTTGGCGCAGGTCAGCAAATCCGGCGGCTCATGGCGCTGTAGCTGGTTTTGCTCCAGCAGTGGCGTGAGTGCGGCAGGTGGCAGCCAGCCGAGCGGGTAGCACAGACGCTTGCCGATAAAGCGCTGCAGGTTATCCGGATCGAGCATCATCCCGCGGCGCGTGAAGACTCGCTGAGTAACCTCGTAAAGCGGCTCCGAGTAGATAAACTCCGCCTCGCGCTCGGCCAATTTCAGGTAGGGGTAGGTGGCGTCTAGCTGCCTTTCAGCGTGGCGTGATAGCCGCGCTTCCAGGGTTGCCAGGCGAGACTCGGCTGGTAACCGGAGCGGCCCAGGGCTGCGAACACCACTTCGCTGAGCATTCCGCCATTGGGCAGGGCGCTGCCTGCATAAGGGGCATAGTCCTCGCCGCTGACCAGGCGCAGGGGAGAGGCCAGAACAAGGTTGCTGAACAGTACACCGGCAAGTAACAGTGCCCGCTTTAAGCTCGTGCGGCGATAGCATCCTGTTTGGTCTGTTGAGTGCTTTGGCTGTCGTGGTGCTTGGGTCGAGGGGCGAGCATCGACCCGCCCCTTCATGGCGTGTTTGTCAGATCAGTTTGCGGAACTGGTTCCAGTGATACTGCAGGGCAATCGCCCAGCCTGGTGATGCGCTGCCAGTCCCCGCCAACTCCAGGCGCGGATGGTGGGCGACTATCTGGTTGAGAAGTGGCTCCTGCGCGGGGTTCACATCGACGAAGAACAGGTGCTTGCCTTCGTGCAGCGTGTCGGCAAAACGCTGGAACGCGCTGTTGGGCTTCTGCAGGCCGAACAGACTCCCTTCCCATACGCTGAAACCAAGCAATACCACCGCCAGGAAAACAAAGGGTATCCAGCCTGCCGGGGTATCAGCCCAGCCATTGAGCCAGGCCAGCAGTACTACCAGTGCTGCCAGGGCAAGGCCTATCAGGCTGCCGATCTTTCCTGCATGAACGATGTCCTGCTTCATGACCGAGGAAACATCGTGTAGGTGGTGCTGTTCGACGTCGGCATCCTTGTCGCTGAGGACGTGGATCTGTTCGGTGCTGATGCCGCTGGCCTCCAGCTCGTTTTCGAGCGTCTCCAGTTCATCGAGATTGTCACTGATGTAGTAATGCCGATTCATGGCACACCTCCCATCTTGCGGTTAGCGAACCCCCGTCAGTTTGGCGCTAATGCGGCCTTTCCTGAGTGTAGTCTGTGCTCAGGGTGTGGGAGTGGGGCTGCCGAGCGGCGCTTCTACTGGTTCGTCGATGAAAAAACGATCACGCCCGGCGCTTTTCGCCTGGTACAGGCACTGGTCGGCACGTTGCAACCAGCTTTCCTGGCCTTCATCCGCACGCAGGATGGCGCCGCCGATGGACACTGTCACCGTTCCGCCCGGGCCCTGCAGGGCGTTGCGCACCTGCAGCAGCAGATTATTGGCCGCGGCTTGCAGGCCTTCCAGCTGGGTGTCGGGCAGCAGTAGCAGGAACTCTTCACCGCCGAAGCGGAACAGGCGATCCTCCTTGCGCGAAGAGTGCTGGATCAGCTCGACGAAATCAATCAATACCAGGTCGCCGGCCTGGTGGCCAAAGCGGTCGTTGATCTGTTTGAAATGATCCAGATCCATGGCCAGTACGCCATAGCTGGTGCCATGGCGGCGCTTGCTGGAAACGGCGATTTTCATCTCTTCATCCATGGCCCGGCGATTGCGTGCACCGGTTAGCGGGTCACGGATGGCCAGTACCTGCAACTGGTCACGCTGGCTGCGGGTGCGGTAGGCGAAGATGAAGGTCATGATTCCGGCGGTGACATTGGTGACCAGGAAAGAGACCATCTGATAGTCGCTTTCGAAGACGCTGCCGGGCACCCATAACGCATACCCGACCAGGCTGCCGAGAATGAGCAGAGTGGCGGCAATGGCTTTGCCGGGAGAAACCATGAAGAAGTTGAAGAGGATCAGCGGGTAGATCCAGAACAGTCCGTTGACACCTAGATCGATGGCGATCAGGGTCGCTCCGGTGGAGAAAATGCTGGCCAGATAGATACCAGGTTTTACCGTGTCTCCGCTACGCCAGGCGTAGACCACTGCCAGGATGGTAGACAGCACAATGATCGAGTCGGCGATGCCAACCAGATAGTTGCCATGGGTCAGGCGATAAAATGCATAGGGGGTAATGCCCAATACGCCGATCAGCCCCATCAAGGTGATGATGGATAGCTGAAAATCCTTCCTGAGTCGCTTGAACATCAGCGAGAGTCCCTGGCCTTTGGCGCTTCTTATCGTTCTTGTGATGACAAGAATGCAGAGCTTTGCCGAGGCGGGCAAGAGTGATCTTGGGCAAGATGCCAGTATTTCCGCCAAAGTGCCGAATGGCTCGGCATCAGCAGTGGCGGCTGGCGATGTGGCAGCGGGTGTTACTTCTTGCTGATGGTGATATGCCGGCTGGGGGTAAGCGATTGACCGCTGACACCTTTGGCAATCTGCTGGATTTCACCACCGGACTTGAGGAAGGCGGCGACCTGGGCTTCGATGGATTCGTGGGTTTCCACGGCCGGTTGCGGTTTGGGTTTCTGGCTGGATCCTTTGACGCGCATGGTGGCTCCCTCTTCAGGAAATCTATGGTGCACGGTGAGTGCGGGTAAAAATGGCAGGGATAAAAAAACCGGCCCGTGGGCCGGTTTTCGTGACGCGTCGAGTAATTAGATTACTTGAACGTCGTCAGCTTGCATGCCTTTCTGGCCTTTTACAGCCACGAAGGAGACCTTTTGGCCTTCCTGCAGGCTTTTGAAGCCAGCGCTCTGGATCGAGCGGTAGTGCACAAACAGATCAGCGCCGCTTTCCGGGGTGATGAAGCCGAAGCCTTTTTCATCGTTGAACCACTTGACGGTGCCAGTTTGACGTTCGGACATGGGATGTCTCCTTGAACAAAGTGAACATGACACTGGAACAGCCCAGGCCATGACTGAGTGCAAAGAGTAAAGAAACCGATGGAAGGTTGGATCGAGATCTAAACAAGTCGATTTGCGGTGACACATGCAACACAGTCCGATCACCCTACAGGGGAAAGTGCCAATCGCCAAATGATTTCTCATTTAATTCGCTAAGTGGCGCGTTTGCTTACAGGCTTTGCGCGCTTGTTTTAGCTGCCTTTTTTCGGACACAGGCGCATATCCACGGGGCCGGCATGGGGGTTGCTCCAGCCCATCACGCAGGCAAGTTGCTGGTTGCGCTGGCGCTCCCAAGTCTGCACCGGGTAATGCTTGTGCCAGGCGTTGAAGACTTGCCGCTCCTGTTTCGACAGGCGCAGGCCATAGCGTTCACTCATGTAGAAGTAGGTGCGGGCAATCATGCCGCGCACCTGGGTTCTGGGCATGGCCTTGCGCGCCTTGAAATCTACTACCATCGGGCAGCTGCCGTACTGGCTCGGTTGCTGCGGTAGCCAGGCATAGCTGTAGTTGCTGCGATCGGCATTGATCTCGCCGATGCTGGGCACCAGATTGAACAAATCCGCTTCGGCGCTCCGGTAGGCCTTGTCCTGACTGGCGCAGTGCTTTCTGCCGCCCTGCTGCCAGCAGCGGCGCTGATGCCCGATGACCCAAGCCGGGACTATGTGCTCCCACTCGATGCGCGCTGCGCGCCGGGCATTGGTGCGCGGTACATAGCCGCAGCTGTTCAAGTCGACCGACTTGCCGTTATAGCGGCAGCCGCAATAGAACTCCACGGGCTGCTGGGCATAGAGTTTCCAGGCGATTTTCTTGGCTTCGGCAAAGGTTCGGGGCGGGGCAGCGAGGCTGGCGGCCGAGCAGGCCAGTGCGAGCAGAGCAATGATGTAGCGCGAGGGCATGAATACGGCATCCCTGAAAAGCGCCGCATCATACGGGCCTGATGAACTTTGCCAAGGCTGGCAAAGGGCTGGCCACTCTGGTCAACGGCGCTGATCGGCGTAGCATCCTAGCCAGGGTCTTTGAGAGGAAGGGTGGGCCAATGCGCATCATGCAAATAGGGCTACTGGGCATTGCCATGGCGGCTTTACCGGCGCTGGCCGCCGAGACGGTTAGCCGTCAGGTACAGAGTGTACCCATCGAGTACGTCAGTCCTGGTGCCTCCGGCAGTATCAGCTCGTCCAGCAGCAGTCAGAGTCATGACGTCTATGGCGGCTATGCCGTACCCAGCGATAGTGGCAGCACGCAGAGCCATGCCTATGGCAGTTCTGGCGTGCAGCAGAACGGCGGCATTCGGCAGAGCATCAAGTACCCAGGCGGTCTTGAGGTGCAGCGTTATCCGGGGCAGAACAGTTACGAAGAACAGCGCCAGCAGTGAAACGTGGGTGTTGCCACGCTGCCGATATCGACTGCTTAACACTTCCCGGGGAAACTTCCACGCAGGGCTGACAGCCGCGGGTGGTGGCCGCATCATGCCGCTTACGTGCAGTAACGAGATGATCCACTAGCCATGTCCATTACGCTCACCGAGCAGTCCCTTGTGTTCGCGGCGCAGAGCGTTGCGGGCCAGGTGCGTGCGCATAACGAAGATGCTGTGCTGTGTTGCCCCGAGTTGGGTTTGTGGGCGGTTGCCGATGGCATGGGTGGCCATCAATCCGGTGAAGTGGCCAGCGCTTTGGCCTTGCAGACCCTGCGTGAAGTGGTCGGCGCCGGTGGCGACCTGCTGACGGCCGCGCAAACCGCCAATGCCGCCATCATCCAGGCCGGGCAGGCTGCCGGTGGGCGGCGCATGGGCACCACCCTGGTCGCGTTGCAGGTTGCTGGTGGCGAATTCGAGCTGGCCTGGGTCGGTGACAGCCGCGCCTATCGGGTCAGCGCCGCAGGCATCGAGCAGTTGAGCCGCGATCACAGCTGGGTGCAGCTGATGATCGATGCCGGCGAGATGAGTGTGGAAGAAGCCCGCCAGCATCCGCGACGCAATATCGTCATCCAGTGCCTGGGGCAGGCAGAACAGGAACTGGAAGTCGGCCTGCTGCGCGGCACCCTGGCCGCTGGTGAGTTGCTGTTGCTGTGCAGTGACGGCCTGACCGGCGAGCTCAGTGATGAACAGATCCAGCACTTATGCGTCGAGGCGGAAACCCTCGATGCGCTGGTCGAGCAGTTGATAGGGCTGGCCAACCAGCTTGGCGGCAAGGACAATATCAGCTGCATCGTACTTGGCCTCAGCGCCCCGGAATCGCCGGTGATCGCCGCCAGACCGCGTAACTTTATCAGCAGATGGCTGAACTCACGTAAGTCCTGACCACTTCGATACGACACCTCATGAGCGACAATTTGCTTGAGATACCCGGCTACCGTGTGCACGGCCAGTTGGGCAAGGGCGGTATGGCCGAGGTCTACCTGGCCACCCAGGAATCATTGCACCGCAAGGTGGCGATCAAGGTATTGCTGAGTGCCGATGACGAGGCGTTCAGTCTGCGCTTCGTCAAGGAGGCGCACATAGTCGCCTCGCTCAACCATCCCTCGATCATCACCATCTATGACATCGACCGCCTGGCCGATGGCCGCTATTACCTGGCGATGGAGTACGTCGCCGGTGGTGATCTGGCCCAGCACAAAGGTGAGGTGTTCGCCGCCGAGCGCGCCCTGGCCATCGTCCGCCAGATCGCCAGTGGCCTGGCAGTGGTCCACGACAAGGGCCTGGTGCACCGCGATGTGAAGCCGGCCAACATCCTCTTTCGCAGCGACGGCACAGCCGTGCTCACCGATTTCGGGGTGGCCAAGGATCTCGACATCGACAGCGAGCTAACCCATTTCGGCATCGCCGTCGGCAGCCCCGCCTACAGCAGCCCGGAGCAGGCCCAGTGCCAGCCGCTGGATGCACGCAGCGATATCTACAGCCTGGGGGTGATCCTGCTGGAGATGCTTACCGGCACCAACCCCTACCGTGGCGGCAACTACACCCAGACCGTGGTCAACCATGTGCAGATGGAGTTGCCAGCGCTGCCCGATGCACTGGGAGCCTTCCGCGAGTTGCTGACGCGCATGCTGGCGAAGAATCCGGCCGAGCGTTTCGCCGACTGCCGCGCCTTGCTGGCCGCGCTGGACGAGGTGGAACTGAGCGACCTGGAGCAGACCCAGTTGCGTCCGGCGCTGCCGTTGGCCGCTGAGCCTGCACTGCCGAAGAAGCGCCGTTCGGCCATGCCGCTGCTGATGGGGCTCAGCGTGCTGGTACTGATCGCTACCCTGACGTTCGCCGGCATCTACATCAAGCAACGCCAGCAGCTCGCAGCCCTGCTGGTGCAGGCCGAGCAGCGCTTCGCCAGTGGCCAGTTGGTCGAGCCGGAGCAGGACAGCGCCACCCATTATTTTCAGCAGATGTTGCTGCTCGATGCTGACAACGAAGCAGCGCTGGCTGGCCTGCAACGGATCAAGGAAAGCCGTATCAATGCATTCCTTACTCAAGGCGAGCAACGTCTGCGCGAAGGCCTGCTGATGGAGCCGGCGCAGGACAGTGCCGACTTCTACTTTCCGTCAGGCCCTGGCCCTGGATGAGCAGCACGCCGCCACGCTGGAGGCGTTGCAGCGGCTGCTCGATGCGCGGATTGCCGGGTTCCTCGAGCGGGCCGAGCAGAGCATTGCCGACAAGCGCCTGCTGCTCCCGGAAGAGGACAGCGCGGTCTACTACTACCAGCAGATTCTCGGCTGGGCGCCCGGCAACGAGCAGGCACTGGCGGGGTTGAATCGGGTCGCCATGCTCTACCGCGACCTGGCCAATGCGTCTTACCGGCGCAGCGATTTTCCCGCCGCCCTGGCCATGATCGAGCGGGGTCTGCAGGTCGAGCCGGAGAACCCCGAGCTGCTGAAAATGCGTGACGAACACCAGCAGCTGCTCAGCTCGGCCCGTGCGGCACAGAGCCGCGCCCGCGCCAACGAGGCCGCGCGCGAGGAGCGCAGCAACCCGATCAAGCGAGCCTGGAACAACCTTTTTGGTGAGTGATCGCCACTTCGACAGGATTTAGACGATGCTCAAGCTGCATTTCAAGGACAGTCGCCAGGCCCCGGTCTGGCTGGTCGAAGAGCGCTTCACCCTGGGCCAGGATCGGCGCAACAATCTGGTGCTGGGCGATGCCGGAATTGCGGCGTTCCACGCCGAAATCCGCCAGGAGAACGGCCTCTATTTCATCAGTGATTGCGACAGCGAGAGCGGCACCTTCGTCAACGAGGAGCGCATCGCCAGCCGCTACCAGTTGCGTGCCGACGATTGCCTGCGTCTTGGCGAAGTCGAGCTGCAGCTCACCGACCCGGCCAAGGCCAAGCCGCGTAACGAGGCCAGCCAGCGCTGGTTCCTGCAGGTGCTCAAGGGCGAGCACGAAGGCAAGAAGTACCACGTCAACGGCTCAATGACCTTCGGCCGCTCGGTGAAGTGCGAGCTGTGTTTCAGCGATGCCGAGCTGTCGCGCCGGCACTGCGAATTCTTCCTCAAGGACGACGTGCTCGAGGTCAAGGACCTGGCCTCGGCCAATGGCCTGTTCGTCAATGGTGCGAAGGCCAATACGGCGGTGCTGCAGCCCGGTGATCAGGTGCGCATGGGCTCGGTGCTGTTGCTGGTGATCGGGCCCAAGGTCGAGGTGCAGCAGGCCGAAGACGAAGATGCCACGCTGTTCATGCGCGCCGTCGATCTACCCAAACCGAGCGCCTCGAAGCCGGCCGCTACGGCGCCGGCAGCAAGCGCCAACCCGTTGCGCGCGGCGGCCCAGGCCGCGCCGGCTCCGGCAGCTGCCGAATCGGCTGGCCCCGCACCGCTGCGTCTTGCCCTGTTGGGTGCAGGCGTGCTGCTGGTGCTCGGTGTAGCGGCTGCGCTGCTGCTATAGCAGCAGGCGCGGGCAGAGCGTGGTGTGGCCGAATCGGTGTGCGCGGCTGTCGCTCTGTGTCCGTGTCGGCGCCAGGTGCCGGGGGTAGTCTTGCTGGCTTTCGGCCCTGCGCGTATTGGGAGTGAGAGTGAAACCGTCCGTTCTGTTGCCCTGTGTCTGGTTGCTGGTGTGTCTGCCATTGACTGCCCAGGCCTGGTCCAATCATGCCCTGGGCAGCCTGCTGGCGTTGCGCGATATGCCCGAGCTGGCCGGCGAGGTGCAAGTGGAGCCGCTGGAGGCTTTTCTCACCGAGCAGGCGCCGGCCATCGAGCGCTTGCTCGACGAGCAGGAGGCTTTTGCCCGTGCGCATTTCCCCGCCTATCCGCCGCGCCCGGAGGCCCTGCGCTGGCATGCTGCAGGGCTGCAGGAACCGCGCGCGGCCTTTCTGCAGGCTTTGCGCATCAACCCCGAGGTACGCCTGGCCAGCTTTGTCCAGCAGCTACCGGGGCAGGACGCGGGTAATCGCCGCAGCCTGAACAGCGCCGAGGTGCTGGTGTTCCACAAGGTCGGCCCGTGGAGCAACTGGCGCTACCTGGCCCTGCAGCCCGGCGAAGCGGTCAGCGCCCTGCAAGTGCTGGCCAGCTCGGCCGACGAGCCGGACTACGGCCACGACATCAACCTGTTCAGCGATAACCCGGGCGAGGCGGGCCAGCGCTACAACTTCGGCACACAGCCATTCGGCGATGCGCGCTTCGAGTATTCCTCGCAGGCGCCGTTCCATATCGGCTACTACCACGAGTCCAGCCTGATCTTCGCCGCCGCGCCTTACCTGCAGCGCACCCTGCCGCACTGGCGCATCTACCAGTACAGCGGCCTGGCGCGCCTGGCTTTCGCCAGCGGGCATCCCTACTGGGGCTACCGTTTTCTCGGCTGGGCTCTGCACTATTTGCAGGACCTGACCCAGCCCTACCATGCCAGCGTGCTGCCGGGCGTGGATGCCAGCGGCATGCTGCTGATCGCGGCCAAGGCCGAGGCGGGCTACCCGGAGGATCGCGAGGCGGCGATCAAGCGCGTGGCGGATCGGCATACGGCCATCGAGCAATACCAGTTCGATCGTATGCAGTTGCTGATGCAGGACGGCCCGGAGGACCATCCCTTGCTCACGGCTTACAGCGATACCCGTGAGGATGCCAGTTACCCGGCTTTCGGCCCGGACTATGCCGCCCAGGTGGTTGCGGCCGAATCCCAGGCGCGGGCTGGCGAGCTGGATCAGTTGATTGGCCTGTGGTTGGCCAAGCGCACGGCGGCGCAAGGATTCAGCGCCAGCAACCAGCTGGCCCGAACCGAGGCTGATCCAGCCATGGAGCAGCTGTTGGTGGAGCTGTTCCGTCACTTTGGCGCCCATAGCCGGCAGGCGCTGCGCGCCCATCTGCCTGCGCAGCCGACGGCGCAGCCCTGAGCACGGCGGGGCTCATTGCTGCGCCGTCTGGCCTGCTGGTCGGCGCACCAGGTCGCCGGGGCTGAACCACGGCTCGGGCTGCAGCAGCAGTGTGGCACCGGGTTCGCGGACATGGCGTGTCATTCAGCGCCGGCTGATTGGCTGGCAGCGACATCGGCAGGCGCTAGGCTGAGCGCATTCTCCTGTTACGAGGTCGCCCATGGCTCCGCTCAAACCGTTGTTCACCCTGAGTTCCGTCATCGCCCTGCTGGGCTGGTTGGCGCTGGTGCTACTGCCCGGTTGGGCACACACCGACGCGCTGCTGCTGTGGGGCATCGTCGTGCTGCTGGTGCTGATCTATGCCTGGTTGCTGGCGGTGGCCCTGCACCAGCGGCCTGAGCCCGGCACGGGGCGGCCGGGGTTCTTCAGTCTCGCCGGGGTGCTGTCCCTGTTGCGCCAGCCGACGGCGGCTCTGGCGGCTTGGGTGCATATCCTCGCCTTCGACCTGATGGTAGGCCTGTATATCCGCCACGAAGGCGCCCTGGCCGGCATCAGCCACTGGGCGCTGCTGCCGTGTTATGTGCTGACCCTGATGTTCGGCCCGCTGGGTCTGTTGGCCTTTCTGCTGTTACGGCTTATCTACTGAGAACCTGTTTACGATCTCCTGACTCGCGGCCATACGGCGTTAAAAGCGGCCTCGGCAAGCCGCTTGCGGCTAACGCGCTTCAGCGCGACCCGAAGGGTGAGTGAAACGAGTCATGCTCATTTACAGCTCGTAAACTGCGCTTCCTCGGCGTTTTGACCAGCCGGAGGCTGTTACTGGCGTAGCGCCTTGTCTGGCTCTAATTCAGAAGACCGTAAACAGGTTCTACGCGTTGGCGCGCAGAAACTGGCCGTAGCCACGGGCCTGGCCGAGGTCGCTGGCGAACTCGCCGTCGCGGTAGGCGATGCGCCCGTTGATCAGCACGCAGCGCACCGCATCGCCACGGTTGACCATGCGCTGCAGGCCGTTGAAGCCTTCCATCGGCGCCTCTTGGTACGTCGCCAGGCTGTCGTCCAGGCGCCGCGGGTCGAGTAGCAGCAGGTCGGCGCGGCCGCCTTCGCGCAGGGTGCCGGCGTCGATGCCGAACCACTCGCCCAGCTCGCCGGTCAGGCGCCAGATGGCTTTCTCGATCGGCATCACCGCCGCGCCGCGCTGCTCGGCGTCCTGCACCAGCTTGAGCAGGCGCGGGGCGAAATTGTAGAAGGCCATGTTGCGGATATGCGCGCCGGAGTCGGCGAAGCCGATCAGCGTGCTCGGCTCGCACACCAGTTTTTCCACCACCTCGCGGCGATGGTTGGCGATCACCGTGCGCCAGCGCAGGCGCGGGCCATGCAGCACCAGCAGGTCGAGGAACAGGTCGCCGGGGTGCAGGTCGCGCTGCCGCGCCAGCTCGCCGATGCTATGGCTGACCAGGCTGGCGTCCGGGCAGTCGACGATCCAGGCATCGTCGAAGTCGCGGTGCCAGACCCGCGCGCCGAAGCGTTTGTCGACATCCTGGCGGAACTGGCGGCGGTAGGTTGGGTCGCGGAACAGCTCGCTGCGCAGGTCCTGGCTGGCCAGATGCAGGGCGGCCTGGCCGGCGGGGAATTCCTCGAAAACGACGAATTCCATGCCATCGGCATAGGTCTCGAACGGCACCGGCAGGGTCTGCCAGCGGAAGTCGGCGTTGCTCAGGCGGTTCAGCCAGCGCGTCAGCGGGCCGAGGATCGGCGCCAGCCAGGGGTCGGCCTTCACATCCATCAGGGTGATCAGCGTGGTCTTTAGCGGCCGGCGCAGCAGGCCCATGCTTTCCCACAGGTAGGCGAACACGTTGAGCTTGCTCACCAGGTTCGGTGCGCCCTGGTGGATGCGCCCGCGGCGGCGCAGTACGCGGTTGAGCCAGGCGTACTCGCGCCAGGTGGAATACACCGAGGGCAGCGACTTGGAGCGCTCGCGCTCGCCGTCCAGCTTGTCCCAGGGGTTGGTCATGCTGGATAGGCCGAGCAGGCCGGCGTCCAGTGCTTCCTCCAATAGATCGGCCATGCGCTGCAGCTCCGCCTGGCTGGGACGTACCTTGCCATCCACCGCGCGCTGCAGGCCGAGCACGGCCACGCGCAGGTCGGAGTGGCCGAGGAAGGAGCAGATGTTCGGGCCCAGCGGATGCTGGTCGAGGAAGGCCACGTAGTCGGCCGCGCTGTTCCAGCTCTTGCGCGCCTGCAGCAGCGGCAGCACATGTTCGCGCGGCACTGACTCGACGCGGGTGAACAGGTCTGAGCAGTCCTCGGCAGCGGACAGCACCATGCTGATCGAGCAGCTGCCGATCATCACCGTGGTCACCCCGTGGCGCACCGACTCCTTGAGCGCGGGCGCGGCGACCAGTTCGGCGTCGTAGTGGGTGTGCATGTCGATGAAGCCGGGCATCAGCCACTGGCCGCTGGCGTCGATCACCTCGGCGCAGCCGGTCTCGTCTAGCGGCGTAGCGCTGATCGCTGCCACCTTGCCGGCGCGGATGCCCAGGTGGCGCAGCACGCCCGGCGCGCCGGTGCCATCGAAAAACAGGCCGTTCTTGATCAGCACATCGAACATGCTTGCCGCTCCTTATTGTTGTGTGCTCAAGCATAGGAGCCTGTGGGGGCACGAACAGGTGGCGAAAGCGATGAATGTGCCGTCGATTCGGTCAGGCCGAAGCCCTGGGCAGTACGCGCCGTTCCGCGCTGATTTCGGGCAGGTCGCTACGCCGCAGGTAGACATGCAGCGCCTCGGCGAGGTGCAGGCGGTCGTCGATATTCTGCGCCGCCAGCAGTTGCAGGCGCTCGCGGCTCAGGCGCATGACGCCGCCGGGCAGCGCCACCCAGACGAATTCGCTGATGGGGGTGATGCTCTCGCCCGGCACATCGAGGCCGAAGGAGTCCTCGCTGAAACGCACGAGGTGCTGGCCGGTCTTCGCGTTGAAGCCGACAAAGCCCTGCAGGGCGTCGGCCGCGGCGCAGATGCTGGCGGATGTGATGCTCATGGGTAAACCTCTGGCGGGCGCCGGATGGCGACGGTGGTCGGGTCTACACGCAAGGAAGGAGGGTGGGGCTCGTTGGCCGCACACGCGTTATGCCGCGCATTGTGGCGGCGGGGCCGGCGGCGCGTGTTGTCGGAGATCAATATTGCAGCACGCCTGAGAATCAGTCGCGATTATTGGCTGCGCAGGCGGATGGCCGTAGGGGCGGTTCAGCCGGCGCTTTGTCGTTCCAGCTCGCGGCGTACCATGTTGGCGAACTCGGGCGGGCTGAGCTGATACAGCTCGCTGGCGACCCAGGCCAGCCAGCGCGGGCCGAGGGCCGCACGCTGGTCGAGCAGGCGCCGCGCTTCGCTGCTGGCGCGCGCGGCGTTATCGGCATGGTATTGCTGTCGACTCAATGAATCAGCCAGCCAGGCCGACGTAGACGTTCTGCACGTCGTCGTGGTTGTCGAGGGCTTCGAGGAAGGCTTCGACTTCTTCCATCTGTGCGTCGCTCAGGCCACTGACCGGGTTCTTCGGCATGTAGCCGATCTTCGCCGAGTTGACGGTGAAACCCTGCTCCGGCAGGGCTTTGCACACGGCGTCGAGGTCTGTCAGTTCGGTGACGAACAGGGTGTTGCCTTCATCGGACGGCTCGAAGTCCTGGGCGCCGGCTTCGATGGCGGCCAGCTCCGGATCGGCGCCGCTGTCGGAGGAGGCTTCGATCATGCCGACGTGGTTGAAGTCCCAGGTTACCGAACCGGAGGCGCCCATCTGGCCCTTGCGGAACAGCACGCGGATTTCCGCCACGGTGCGGTTCACGTTGTCGGTCAGGCATTCGATGATCACCGGCACCTGGTGCGGGGCGAAGCCTTCGTAGGTGAGGCGCTCGAAGTTGACGGTCTCGCCGAGCAGGCCGGCGCCTTTCTTGATCGCGCGCTCCAGGGTGTCCTTGGGCATCGAGGCTTTCTTGGCCTGGTGCACGGCCACGCGCAGCTTGGGGTTCAGGTCCGGATCGGCGCCGTTGCGTGCGGCGACCATGATTTCCTTGACCAGGCGGCCGAAGATCTTGCCTCTGGCGTTGGCTGCGGCTTCTTTAGGTTTGGCTTTCCACTGTGCGCCCATGTTGGCTCTCTCGCTGGCTGCGGATGGGGTAAGTCGCTGTCCGGCCTGTGCCGGATAAGGCGGCAGATTCTAGCCGGTCACGCGCGCGGAGGCACCTGTGAGCTGTCGGGCTGTGGCTTGAAAGGGCGGGGAGGAGGCCGGCGCCCAAGTGGCGCCGGGTTTGTCGGGGAGCTCAAGGGGTTTCGGCGTGGCTGCCCAGCAGGGTGGTGCCATGCTTTTTCTCGCGTTTGGCCAGGCGCTTGTCGTGAAGGCTCTTGAGCGGTTTCTTCTTGCTCTCTTTGTGTGAGTCCTGACTCTTGCTCATGACGTTTACCTCGGTGATGTAGGGATGGACGCTGTGTGCTCGTTGGCCATTACCACCTCCCAGGCTGCATGAACCTGCATGGATGCAAGATTTTATCTGCAACAAGCATAGTCTGCTCCAGAGGCCAGGCAGGTTGCTGTCCCGGCCGTACGTCTGGTGTAAGACTGATTGCGAACAGCAGGTTGGCGCCGCCTCACACCACCGTACTGAGACTGAAAATCGGCAGATAAACCGCAACGATCTGCAGGGCAACCAAGAGCCAGGCCACCAGGCTCGCCAGCAGCAGACCGATATGAGCCCAGCGCTCGCGTACTGCGATCCAGAGCAGCAACCAGGCCAGTTGATGGGCCAGGCCGCTGCGCAGGATGTTCCATACCGCTTGCGGATAGTCCACGACCAGCTGGGTCAACAGGGGGAGCTCGGCACCGAAGCTGCTGAAAACGTCGGCGAAAGCCGGCAGGCTGGACCAGAAACCGTTGGCCACCAAGGCAGCCGCGAGTAGTGACAGGCTATGCAGCACCAGCTTGAGTTTGGGCAGGGCAGGACGAGTGGCAGGCGTGGTGGCGGGTGATTGCGTGTGCATGGCGGGAACTTCCTTGTGGCTTGCAGTGGTCGGGCGGCAGTTTCCATGCCGTGGCAGGTTTTGAATAGTGAATTTCTGCCAGTGTCGGGCCGCTGGAAGCGCTGCACGCAAGGATTCCGTCTGATGGCGTCGGCTTTGGCCGCCGCTCGGATGACTGGCAGGCTAAGGCTTGGCCGATTCAGTCGGTATAGCGGGCGTAGCGCGCCTGGATGCGCGCTATTTCGCCGGACGCCTGCATCAGCTGCAGGCGCCGGCGCAGGCGCTCGACCAGGTCCGGGTCGCACTCTAGCGAGCAGGCCAGGTAGAGGTCGTTGCTGACCAGGGGCGGGCTGCTGTGCAGTTCGTGCTTGCCGACCTTTTCCCAGAAGTAACGGGCTTCGGGAATCCCATTGAACCAGGCGTCCAGGCGGCCCATTTCCAGCATCAGCGCCGGGTTCTCATCGATCTTCAACACCAGCAGCTGGTCTTCGCGAAAGCCTGCGTCGAGCAGTTGCTGGTGCTGCGCGCTGCCCAGGCCGACGCCGATCTTGCGCAGCTGCAGGCGTGCTTCGGCCATCGAACGCACCGGCGTGCCGAGGCTGAAGAAGGCCCGTTGTATGTGGAAAATAGGGGTAATCCAGGTGTACAGCTTTTCCCGCGAGGGAATGCGTGACAGCGGCATGATCAGCAGGTCGCGGCCTTCCTGCACCTGTTTTTGTGCCCGTGGCCAGGGCGGCATGTGCAGCCTGTAGTCGAGCTTTTCCGCAGCCAGAGCGGCCAGCACCACTTCACCGACCAGGCCGTGCTGGCCTGGCTCGTTCGAGGTCAGGGGTGGCGCTTGCACGCTGAACAGCTGCAAGGCTTCGGCCCAGGCGGGCAACGGCAGCAGCAGGATGAGGAGGCAGAGTAGACGAGCGGAGGTTGTAGGCATGCGTGGCAATCAGGGTTGCGGTGCAGCCAGTGTAGGCGGGTGGGGCAGAGCGGCCGGATTGGGTGTGCCGCGGGATCTAGCGGAGGGAGAACCCGCCCCGGGCGCGGCCAGGGCGGGTGGAACTATCAGTCCTGGCGGCTGGTGACTTCCAGCAGGTGGTAGCCGAACTGGGTTTTCACCGGGCCCTGCACCACATTGATCGGTGCGCTGAACACCACGGTGTCGAATTCCTTGACCATCTGGCCGGGGCCGAAGGAGCCGAGGTCGCCGCCCTGGCGGCTGGACGGGCAGGTGGAGTTGTCTTTGGCGACCTGAGCGAAGTCGGCACCACCTTCGATGGCGGCTTTCAGTTCGTTGCACTTGGCTTCGCTGGCAACCAGGATGTGACGGGCAGTGGCTCGGGCCATGGGGTGTACTCCTCTGAAGAAAGTTGCTGAGCCTACCGGATTCGATGGGCGATTCAAGGCAGTTCATCGGCTGGCGGCGGTGCTACGCCGCACCGCCGCGTTTGCCGCTAATCGCTGCGGGATTCGATCAGCTGGCTGGGGTCCAGGTAGAACATCTTCTTCCAGCCCTGCGAGCTGCCATCGGCGCGCCAGAAATAGGGCAGCAGGCTGACGATGGAGTAGTGCAGGTGCGGCGGCTTGCCCCGCGCATTGCCGCTATCGCCGACCGTACCCAGCAGGCTGCCGGGCAGCACGGGTTGGCCGGGCCAGGCGCTGTGGCTATCGAGGTGGGCGAAATAGTGCAGGCGCCATTTCGGCCCGAGCACCACCAGCACCTTGCCACCCATGGCGATTTCCCCGCGCAGCAGCACCAGGCCATAGCTCGACGCCACTACAGGCGTACCGGTACGAGCGAAGATGTCGATGCCCTTGTGCACGCCGGAGCGTCCCCAGGGCTCGAACCAGAAACTCTTGGGGTGCCAGTCCTTGCTGCTGGCGCCCTGCACCGGCACCTGTGGCCACTCAGGGGCGAGCAGCCAGGCGAGGCACAGGGCGAGCAGGAGATAGCGTTTGCGGGGGCGTTTGAGCATACGGCGTCCATGCGGCGGGGGAAGGGTCAGCTTTCCTGATGCGCGCGATAGGCCCCCGGGGTCAGCCCGGTCCATTTCTTGAAAGCGCGGTGGAAGGCCGAGGGTTCGGAGAAACCGAGCTGTTCGGCCAACGCCTGGATCGACAGTTCGTCGCGGCCCAGGTGGTAGATGGCCAGGTCGCGGCGCAGGTGGTCCTTGAGTTCCTGGAAGCTGCTGCCTTCCTCGCGCAGGTGGCGGCGCAGGGTCTGCGGGCTGATATGCAGTTGCTGGGCGACCTGTTCCAGGTCGGGCCAGTTGGCACAGTCGCGGCCGAGCAGGCGGCGGATGCGGCTGGTCAGGCTGTCGCCGCCATCGGGGCGGGCCAGCAGGTCGGCCGGTGAGTGTTCGAGGAACTGCTTGAGCGTGCGCTCGTCCTGCAGCAGCGGCATGTTCAGGTAGCGGCTGTGAAACAGCAGGCTGGTGCTGGCGGCGTCGAAGCGCCGTGGGCAGGGGAACAGCAGGTCGTACTCGTCGCTGTGCGCCGGTTCCGGGTAGGCGAAGCTGGCTTCTTCCAGGCGGATGCGCTGGCCGATCAGCCAGCTGCCGAGGCGGTGCCAGATCACCAGCAGGCTCTCGGTGAGGAAGTGGTCCGGGTCCCACAGCACCGAGCTGTCGATACTCAGGCGGACCCACTCGTCTTCGCGCTGCAGCTGCACGCGGGGAGCGTCGGGGAACAGGCCATAGAACAGCATGCCGCGCACCAGGGCTTTTTCCAGGGTACGGCAATGGATGATGGCGTGGCCCATCATGGCGAAAGTGCCGCGCTTGCTCGGGCGCTGGCCGAAGCCCATGTACTCGTCGTCGAGCAGCGCCCACAGGCCTTGCAGCAGGCGGGTGAACTGCTCGGGGGCGAGGCGCGCGCGCGGTTCCTCCAGCAACGCAGGCTGGATGCCCAGCTCGCGCAGCAGGGCGCTGTAGTCCAGGCCCTGGCGCTCGGCGCCGCGCAGGGCGGCGCGGACGAAATGGCTGGCGATGGTGCGTTCGCGCATGGCAGGGCTCGGCGAAAGTGTGGGCCGGATGGTAGGGCGCTCGGCGGCGGCGGACAAGCGCGGCGCGGTGGCCGATCTTGGTTGCAGCGCCATAACGGCGTGGGGCGCAGGCATGGACTACGCCCTCTGCCGTTTACGGGAGACGACGGAGCGACGCAGAAAGCTAAAGCCGAGGGTTGGGGAGAGGGGGAGTGGGCCAACGCCCTCTCCCCCAGCCCCTCTCCCACAAGTGGGAGAGGGGAGTATTCGAGGTCCGAGTCAGCCTTCAAGCCAGCAGCGCCACCGACTTGATCTGCGCCCACAGCTGCTGGCCATCGTGCAGGCCGAGCTGGTCGCGCGAGTAGCGGGTGATGCGCGCCAGCAGCGGCGTGCCGTGCATGTCCAGGCGCACCAGCACATGGGCCGGGTTGTCCGCTGGCGCCTGGCTGTGCACGGTCACCGGCAGCAGGTTGAGGATGCTGCTGTGCTGCGGTTTATCCAGGCTCAGGCTGACATCGCGGGCCTGCACCTTGACCCGCAGCAGCTTGCCGCTGGCGACCGGGGCATGGGCGATGCGCAGGCCAATCGGGCTGTCGGGAAAGTCCAGGCTGAGCAGTTGATAGTGCGCATCGTGGCCGCTGACCCGCGCCTGCACCACCACGCCGGCATCCTCGCTGTGGGCCATGGGCAGGTCGAGGCGTGCCAGCAACTCGTCGACCGGGCCGCTGGCCTGCACCTGGCCGTGGTCCAGCAGCACCAGATGATCGGCCAGGCGTGCCACCTCATCCGGCGCGTGGCTGACGTAGAGCACCGGTATCTCCAGTTCGTCGTGCAGGCGCTCCAGATAGGGCAGGATTTCGGCCTTGCGCTGCGGGTCGAGGGCGGCCAGCGGCTCGTCCAGCAGCAGCAGGCGTGGGCTGGTCAGCAGTGCGCGGGCGATGGCGACCCGTTGCCGTTCACCACCGGACAGCTTGGCCGGCAGGCGTTCGAGCAGGTGCTCGATGCCGAGCAGTGCCAGTGCCTGCTCCAGGCTGACCCGGCGCTGCTCGGCCGGAATGCGTTTGCGCCCATATTCCAGATTGCCGCGCACCGAAAGGTGCTCGAATAGGCTGGCTTCCTGGAACACGTAACCCAGGGCGCGCTGGTGCGGGGCGAGGAAGTGGCCGTGGGCGCTGTCCTGCCAGCACTCACCGTTGACCCGCAGCTGGCCGAGCTCGGCGCGCTCCAGGCCTGCCACGCAGCGCAGCAGGCTGGTCTTGCCCGAGCCGGACGGGCCGAACAGCGCGGTGACCCCACGCCCTGGCAGGTCCAGATCGACATCCAGGCGGAACTCGCCTCGGGCCAGGCGCAAGCGGGCCTGCAGGCGCTTATCGGGCGAGGTGATGACATTGCTCATGGCTCAGACCCGTACCGGCTGCATGCGGCCCTTGAGGTGCAGGGCCAGCAGGATGAGGAAGGAGAACAGCAGCATGCCGCCGGCCAGCCAGTGGGCCTGGGCGTACTCCATGGCCTCGACGTGGTTGAAGATCTGCACCGAGACCACGCTGGTCTTGCCGGGAATATTGCCGCCAATCATCAGCACCACGCCGAACTCGCCAATGGTGTGGGCAAAGCCCAGCACCGCGGCGGTAATGAAGCCGGGTTTGGCCAGCGGCAGAACGACGGTGAAAAAGCTATCCCAGGGGCTGGCACGCAGGGTGGCGGCGACTTCCAGGGGGCGCTCGCCGATGGCGGCGAAGGCGTTCTGCAGCGGCTGCACGACGAAGGGCATGGAGTAGATGATCGAGCCCACCACCAGACCGGCGAAACTGAAGGGCAGGGTGCCCAGCCCCAGGCTCTGGGTGAGCTGGCCGATTGGCCCGTGCGGGCCCATGGTCACCAGCAGGTAGAAGCCGATCACCGTCGGCGGCAGCACCAGGGGCAGGGTGACCACGGCGCTGACCGGGCCCTTCCACCAGGAACGGGTGCGCGCTAGCCACCAGGCGATGGGCGTGCCAATCAGCAGCAAGAGCACGGTGGTCAGCGTGGCCAGCTGCAGGGTCAAACCGATGGCGGCGAAGTCGGCGCTGGTGAGGGGCATTGCTGGGTGTTCCTTCGGCTGCACAGGAGGCGCTGGTGTAGGGCGGGTGAAACCCGCGGCGTTGAGCACGCGGGTTGCACCCGCCCTACGGAGAACTCGCGGCGCACCCTACAAGAAGCTGTGCGCCGCTGGCTACAGCTGGTAACCGTAGGCGCGTATCACCGTTGCCGCGGGTTCGCTGCGCAGATAGTCGAGCAGCGCCTTGGCCGCCGGGTTGTTCTGGCCCTTTTTGAGGATCAGCGCGTCCTGGCGGATCGGTTCATGCAACTCGGCCGGCACCCGCCAGGCCGAGCCGTTGGTCAGGCGGCCGTCCTTGTACACCTGCGACAGGGCGACGAAGCCCAGTTCGGCATTGCCACTGGCGACGAACTGAATGGTCTGGGCGATGTTCTGGCCCTCGACCAGCTTGGGCGCCACGGCCTGGCTCAGGCCCAGCTTGGCCAGCACCTGGGTGGCGGCCAGGCCGTAGGGGGCGGTTTTCGGGTTGGCGATGGCCAGGTGCTGGAACTGGTTGGCCTTGAGCACCGCGCCTTGCGCGTCGACATAACCGGCCTGCGGCGACCACAGGGCGAGGGCGCCGATGGCATAGGTGAAGCGCGAGCCGATTACGCTCTCGCCTTCGCTTTCCAGCCTGGCCGGGGTGCTGTCGTCGGCGGCGAGAAAGACTTCGAAAGGCGCGCCGTTCTTGATCTGTGCGTAGAACTGCCCGGTGGCGCCGTAGGCCGCGACCAGGGTGTGCCCGGTGGCTTGCTCGAAACCCTCGGCGATGGCCGGTATGGGCGCGCTGAAGTTGGCAGCCACGGCCACCTGGACTTGTTCTGCCTGGACACTGGCAATGAGGCTCAGACTGAGGCCGAGCGTGAACAGGATGTGGCGCAGAGGGTGGAGCATGAAGGGGGTTCCTTGGCGTTGGGGCAAGGTTGGACTGTTTGAATAGTGGCGCAGGCTTGCCGCAGGGGTGATAAGCACAGCGTTATCCCCCCTGCATGGCGGCGTTGAGAGCTGTGTGGTCATCCTAATACGCTTTGCCCAGCACGGCCATTTAACGACAAAGCCCGCGACCCGCACCTTGCAAAGGGTGCTGGCCGCGGGCTCGCGGTGTGTTGCGCAGCAGTGCAATCAGGCCAGGCCGATTTCCACTGTGTCATCCTGCAGGCGTACCGGCCAGGTGCGCAGCTGCTGCTCCGGGTATTCCAGGCAGGTGCCGTCCTCCAGGCGGTAGTGCTGCTTGTACAGCGGCGCGGCGATCACCAGGTCGCCACCCAGGCTGCCGACAATACCGCGGCCGATGACGTTGGCGCCGGACTTGGGGTCGCGGTTGTCCACGGCATATAGCTGCTTGCCGCTGGCCTCGCCTGGCAGATAGAACAGCGCCACCTGGGCGCCGTCGACCCAGGCGACCACGCCGGAGTTGGCCACCAGATCGGCACGGCTGCACAGGGCGCGCCATTGCACGCGGGTTTGCTCGACTGTTGCGGTTGCGCTCGACTGGCCCATCAGACCACCTCCTCGGCTGGAATAAGTTGCAGTTCGGCGGCGCTGATCGGGCGACGCTGGCCACGCTCCTCGACGAACTGGATATCCGGGTCGCCGCCTTGCTGGTTGACGAAGGTGCGGAAGCGCTTGAGCTTCTCCGGGTCTTTCAGGGCATTGGCCCATTCGCACTCGTAGCGGTCGATCACCAGCTGCATCTGTGCTTCCAGTTCGGCGGCGAGATTCAGGCTGTCGTCGATGATCACTTCCTTCAGGTAATCCAGGCCGCCTTCCAGCGACTCGCGCCACACCGAGGTGCGTTGCAGACGGTCGGCGGTGCGCACGTAGAACATCAGGAAACGGTCGATGTAGCGGATCAGGGTGGCGTCATCCAGATCGGTGGCGAACAGCTCGGCATGGCGAGGACGCATGCCGCCGTTGCCGGCCACATAGAGGTTCCAGCCATTCTCGGTGGCGATCACGCCAACGTCCTTGCTCTGCGCCTCGGCGCATTCGCGGGTGCAGCCGGAGACGGCGAATTTGATCTTGTGCGGCGAGCGCAGGCCCTTGTAGCGGTCCTCCAGCAGCAGCGCCATGGCCACGCTGTCCTGCACGCCGTAGCGGCACCAGGTGCTGCCCACGCAGGACTTCACCGTGCGCAGCGACTTGCCGTAGGCGTGGCCGGTTTCGAAGCCGGCGGCGATCAGTTCGGCCCAGATGTCCGGCAGTTCGTGCAGCTGCGCGCCGAACAGGTCGATGCGCTGGCCGCCGGTGATCTTGGTGTAGAGGTCGTATTTCTTCGCCACCGCGCCGATGGCCAGCAGGCCGTCCGGGGTGATTTCGCCACCGGGAATACGCGGCACCACCGAGTAGGTGCCGTTCTTCTGCATGTTGGCCATAAAGGTGTCGTTGGTGTCCTGCAGCGGCACCAGCGCCGGATCGGTGATCGAGCGGTTCCAGCAGGAGGCGAGGATCGAGCCCACCGCCGGCTTGCAGATATCGCAACCGACATGGCCGCGGCCGTGCTTGGCCAGCAGCGCCTCGAAGCTCTCGATGCCTTCGACGCGGACGATGCCGTACAGCTCCTGGCGGGTGTAGGCGAAGTGCTCACAGAGGCTCTTGTCCACCACCACGCCGCGGGCGGTCAGCTCATGCTCGAACACCTGCTTGAGCAGTGCCGAGCAGCCGCCGCAGCCAGTGGCGGCCTTGGTGCAGGCCTTGAGCCCGGCCAGGTCTCCGCAGCCGGCGTCGATCGCCGAGCAGATCGCGCCCTTGCTGACGTTGTGGCAGGAACAGATGGTGGCGGTGTCCGGCAGGGCGTCGGCGCCCAGCGCCGGGGCGCCTTCGCCTTGCGGCAGGATCAGGCAGGACGGGTCGGCCGGCAGCTTGATGCCGTTCTGCACGTACTGCAGCAGGGTGTCGTAGTAGCTGTTGTCGCCGACCAGCACGGCGCCGATGGCCTGCTTGCCGTCAGCCGATACCACCAGGCGGCGGTAGCTGGCGTTGGCTTCGTCGATGAAGCGGTAGCTGCGCGAACCGGCGGTGGCGCCGTGGGCATCGCCGATGGAGCCGACGTCGACGCCGAGCAGTTTGAGCTTGGTCGACATGTCCGCGCCCATGAACGGCTCGCTGTCCTCGCCACACAGCTGGGTGGCGACGCTGCGGGCCATCTGGTAGCCCGGCGCGACCAGGCCGAAGATACCGCCGTTCCACGCCGCGCACTCGCCGATGGCGTAGATCGCCGGGTCACTGGTGCGGCACTGGCTGTCGATGGCCACACCGCCGCGCGGGCCGAGTTCCAGGCCGCACTGCTTGGCGATGGCGTCCTGCGGGCGAATGCCGGCGGAGAACACGATCAGGTCGGTTTCCAGGAATTCGTCACCGGCGAAGTTCATCCGGTAGCGGTACTCGCTGCCGGGCGTGATCGACTGGGTGCCGCGCGACAGGTGCACGCTGACGCCCAGGGCTTCGATCTGCGCCTTCAGCGCCAGGCCGCCGTGGTCGTCCAGCTGCACCGGCATCAGGCGCGGGGCGAATTCCACCACATGGGCTTCCAGGCCCAGGGACTTCAGCGCGTTGGCCGCTTCCAGGCCGAGCAGGCCACCACCGACCACTACGCCACGGCGCGCGCTCTTGGCGGCGGCCTGGATGGTGTCGAGGTCGGCCAGGGTGCGGTAGACCAGGCGCGAATCGCCCTCGGCGCCTTCAATAGGCGGCACGAAGGGGTAGGAGCCGCTGGCCAGTACCAGCTGGTCGTAGGGGAAGCTGCCTTCGGCGGTGATCACTTCGCGGCGCTCGCGATCGATCTCCAGCACCGGCACGCCCAGGTGCAGGGTCACGCCCGGCGTCTGGTACAGCTCGGCACCGCTGAGGGCCAGGGATTCGGCATCACGGCCGGTGAAATACTCGGAGAGGTGCACGCGGTCATAGGCGCGCAGCGGCTCTTCGCTGAACACATGCACGCGGTACTGCGCCAGCGCGCCGCGATCGATCAGCTGCTCGACGCAATGATGGCCGACCATGCCGTTGCCGATGATGATCAGCCGCTGCTGGTCAGTGGAGGTATCTGTGCTGTTCATGGCATTTCCCGGCCGAAGCTCATCAGGTTTTTCTGCGGCAATAAAAAAAGCGCCTGAAACCTTGCGGTTTCAGGCGCCTTTGCCTGTTCATTCGCGATGGATAACCAGGCTGCTGTGCCTCGCTCACCGCCACACCCAAGGCCGTTAGGCCGTCGATCACCGTTGATCGCTGGGTGGCCCGGCCGCTTGTGTGCGCCGGGTTTGCCTGAGCTATGCAGCGCTTGTGCCAGGTTTGCCAAAGGCCCTGTTCATGAGGCCTCAGCCCTCTGCGCACGGGCTTTGCCAGTGGCTGGGCGGAGTTCTCAGACGCGGCGTGAGCCCTGGTTATCGGTTCGCGGCGTGTGCAGAAATGGGGCGTATGCCTTGAGTTGGTGCGCGCAGGGACGCGAAGCTGTCTGTGTCCGCTGACGCAACAAGCTTGCTGCAGATCAGCTGTTGCCCTGCGTCGATTGACTATGCTCGGGCCCATCTCAACCAGCAAGGCATGGCGACGCAATGACGGAGAGCCAGGTGGATGTGGTGATAGTCGGCGGTGGCCAGGCGGCGCTGGGCGTCCGGCATGGAGTGCAGTGAGCATGGAACTCTTCGCCTGGCTCAACGCCCAGCTGCTGCGCATGGACTGGCTGGCCGCTCTGGTGCGCCTGTTGCTGGAGGAGGGCCTGGGCCTGGATACCGCCAGCCGCGTCGGCGCCAGCGTGCATTTCTTCATCTATGACGTGATCAAGATCTTCATCCTGCTCGGGGTGCTGATCTTCAGTATTTCCTGGGTGCAGAGCTACTTTCCGCCAGAGCGCACGCGGCGCATCCTCGGCGGCCTGCGCGGGGTGCGCGCCAACCTGATGGGGGCGCTGCTCGGCACTGTCACGCCGTTCTGTTCCTGTTCGTCGATCCCGCTGTTCATCGGCTTCACCAGTTCCGGGCTGCCGCTGGGAGTGACCTTCGCTTTTCTGATTTCTTCGCCGCTGGTGGACCTGGCCTCGGTGATCCTGCTGGCGAGCATCTTCAATTGGTCGATCGCCCTGGCCTATGTGCTGCTGGGCATCGTCCTGGCGGTGCTCGGTGGCAGCCTGATTGGCCGCGCACGCATGGAGCGCCATGTCGAGGCCTTCGTCATGCACAACAAGGTGCTCGATCTGCCGGCCAGCCAGCTGAGCCGCCGCGACCGCCTGCAGTTCAGCTGGGAGCAGGTGCGCGAGGTGTTCGGCCGGGTCTGGCTGTATGTGCTGATCGGCGTGGGCATCGGCGCGGCGATCCACAACTGGATTCCCCAGGACATGGTGCTGGCACTGCTCGGCGAGGACCGCTGGTGGGCGGTGCCGCTGGCCACCCTGGTGGGTGTGCCCATGTATGCCGACATCTTCGGCACCCTGCCGATTGCCGAAGCGCTGGTGGCCAAGGGCGTCGGCCTGGGCACCGCGCTGGCCTTCATGATGGCGGTTACGGCCCTGTCGTTGCCGTCGCTGATCATGCTCAAGAAGGTGGTGAAGGGCCCGCTGCTGGCGCTGTTCTTCAGCATCGTGCTGGTCGGCATCATGCTGATCGGCGTGCTGTTCAACCGCTTTGCCTACCTGCTTATCTGACCCGCAAGGAGTGTGTGCATGATCATCAAGATTCTCGGTTCCGGCTGCAAAAAGTGCATCAGCCTGACCGAAAACACCCAGCAGGCCCTGCACAACCTGGGGCTGACGGCGCAGGTGGTGAAGATCACCGACTTCGCCGAGATCGCCGCCCATGGGGTGATGTCGACCCCGGCGCTGGCCATCGACGACCAGGTGGTATCGGTGGGCAAGGTGCTCACGGCGGCCGAGGTCGCCGAGTTGCTGCGTGCCGACTGAGCCTCGGGTCGGCTCGCACGGCAGCGCTGCCGTGGCCAGCCATACTCGTTAGCAGAAGCGCAGGCTCAACGGCCTGCATTCACGCCATCGCAAGGGAGTCCGGCTCGTGGAGTTCAAGGATTACTACCAGATTCTCGGCGTCGACAAGGCCGCGGATGCCGACGCGATCAAGAAGGCCTATCGCAAGCTGGCGCGCAAGTATCACCCCGACGTGAGCAAGGAGGCCGACGCCGAAGTGCGCATGAAGGAGGTCAACGAGGCCTATGCGGTGCTCGGCGACGTGGAAAAGCGCGCCGCCTACGACCAGCTCGGCGGGCGTTACCAGGACGGCCAGGAGTTCCAGCCGCCACCGGGGTGGGACAACGGCTTCGAGTTTTCCGGAGGCGATTTCTCTGCTGCGGATCTGGGCGAATACAGCGACTTCTTCGCCAACCTGTTCGGTCAGGCCGGCCGTGGTCGCCACCACCAGGGCTGGGCGCAGTCGATGCGCGGCGAGGACCACCACGCCAAGATTGTCATCGAACTGCGCGATGCCTATGCGGGGGCGACGCGCACCATCAGCCTGCGCCAAGCGCGCGCCGATGCCCAGGGCCGGGTGAGCATGCAGGAGCACAGCCTCAACGTGCAGATTCCCAAGGGCATTCGTGAAGGCCAGCAGATTCGCCTGACCGGCCAGGGTAGCCCGGGGTTCGGCGGTGGGCCGGCCGGGGATCTGTACTTGGAGGTGCATTTCCAGACGGATCCGCATTACCGGGTGGACGGCCGCGATGTCTACGAGACCCTGCCGGTCACGCCCTGGGAAGCGGCGTTGGGCGCGAGCATCGAGGCGCCGACGCCGTCCGGCAAGGTGCAGGTGAAGATTCCCGCCCATTCGCAGACGGGGCGCAAGCTGCGCCTCAAGGGCCGTGGCATTCCTGGCGAGCCGGCGGGTGATTTGTACCTGCTGCTGGAAGTCGTCCTGCCACCTGCGGATACGGAAAAGGCCCGCCAGCTCTACGCCATGATGGCCCAGGAGCTGCCCTTTAACCCGCGCCAGACCATGGGGGTGTGAGCCATGCCATCGATCGAGATCATCACCAGCATTGTCGTGGATGAAGTCACTCTGGACCTCGACGAACTGGCCCGCGCCTGCGCCGTCGAATCGGTATGGATAGTCGAACGGGTTGAGGCCGGCCTGCTCGGCGCATTGAATCGGCAACAGCCGGCCGACTGGCGCTTCAGCAGTGCCGAGTTGGCTCGCGCCCGGCGCCTGGTAGCGCTGGAGCGCGACTTCGACGCCAACCCCGAACTGGCCGCCCTGGTCACCGACCTGATCGAGGAAGTGGCACGGCTCAAGGGGCGCCTCAAGGCTGCCGGTCTGGACTGAGCCTGTTCCACGTCTCGCTCGGGTTCGCGCCGTGCCGCCTAATGGCGGATAAGCAAAGCGTTAGTTGCCATAAGGAGTGTTGCCATGATGGTAAGCGAACTGAAGGCGTTCCTGATCTGGAGCTCCATCATCAACTACGGGGTGCTCTTCCTGTGGTTTGGTGTATTCGTGTTTGCCCATGATTGGGTGTATCGCATGCATACCCGGTGGTTCAAATTGTCCGTAGAGAGTTTTGATGCCCTGAACTATGGGGGCGTTACCGTGTACAAAATCGGGGTTGTTCTCTTCAACCTGGTGCCGTTAATCGCGCTTTCCATCATTTTTTGAAAGCGGGAATGGCACCACGTGGCGGGTGCTACGTGGCCTTAACTCGCTTGGGGTCACCCTGCGCCAGGACTCAAGTCCTCACAGAGGGGAAAACTGCGCAGCAGTTTCCGCCGATGAGCCTGGCACCGGAGACTGTGCGAGCGTCCTAGCGTGCCAGCCCCTTGGCATGCCTGGGCAGACCCAGAGAGATCAGCGCCGCCGCCAGCACGAAGGCCGAGGAAATCCATAGGCACGCTGCCAATCCATAAACCTGGTAGACCCAGCCGGAGAGCAGGGTGCCTAGCAGCCGGCCGAGGGCGTTGGACATGTAGTAGAAGCCCACGTCCAGCGACACGCCGTCTTCCTTGGCATAGCTGACGATCAGGTAGCTGTGCAGCGAGGAGTTCACCGCGAACAGCACGCCGAACAGCAGCAAGCCGCCGAGCAGCACCCAGTGCTCCGATCCGTCGGCTTGCAAGCCCAGGGCGATGGCTGCCGGCAGACCGGCCAGCAGTGCGGCCCAGATGAAGGCGGCGCGGCCGTCCGGGACCTGGCCGCTGCGCTTGCCGGTAATCGCCGGGGCGAACGACTGGATGATGCCGTAGCCGATCACCCAGCAGGCGAGGAAACCGCCGACCAGCCAGAAGTCCCAGCCGAACACGCTGGACAGGTACACCGGCAAGGCCACCACGAACCACACATCGCGGGCGCCGAACAAGAACAAGCGGGCGGCCGAGAGGATGTTGATTGCCCGGCTTTTGGACAGTAGCTCGCGGAACTTGGGTTTGGCTTTGGCCTTGCCCAGATCTTTCTGCAGCAGCCACAGGCTGGCCAGCCAGATCAGCGCCAGCGCGGCGGCCATGCCCAGCACTGCGCCAGTGAAGCCGAGCAGGGCGAGCAGGGCGCCACCGAGGAAGAAGCCGACGCCCTTGAGCGCGTTCTTCGAGCCGGTGAGAATCGCCACCCACTTGTACAGGGTGCCTTGCTGGCTATCGGGTACCAGCAGCTTGATCGAGCTCTTGGCGCTCATCTTGTTGAGGTCCTTGGCGATGCCCGACAGCGCCTGCGCGCCCATCACCCAGGGCACTGTCAGCCAGGCGGCCGGTACGGTGAGCATCAACAGCGCCGCGACCTGCAGGCCGAGACCGAGGTTCATGGTGCGATTCAGACCCAGGCGTGCGCCCAGGTAGCCACCGAGCAGATTGGTGACCACGCCGAAGATTTCGTAAAACAGGAACAGCGCGGCGATCTGCAGTGGCGAGTAGCCGAGGCTGTGGAAGTGCAGCACCACCAGCATGCGCAGGGCGCCGTCGGTGAGGGTGAAGGCCCAGTAGTTGCCGGTTACCAGCAGGTACTGGCGGATTTCTGGCGATAGCTGTGAGAGCGGGCGCATGGGTGTTTCCTGAGTGTTATACGGGGCCTGGGCCCCTCTCCCCAACCCTCGGCTTTGGCATCCTGCGCCGCCCTACCTCCTGCATCCTTGCAGTCGTCTCCCCCAAAGGGGCGAGGGGGTTGCTCGTGTGGGCTGGATGCCGCGTGGGCTTGTCTCCCCTCTCCCGTTCACGGGAGAGGGGCCGGGGGAGAGGGGTAGCCCGGATGTAATCCGGGGTGGACATTTCCCCCAACGTCCCGGATTGCATCCGGGCTACGTTTAGCCGGCTATCCCGACCATCCGCGCCAGCTCCACGGTGCGGTTGGCGTAGCCCCACTCGTTGTCGTACCAGGCATAGATCTTCACCTGGGTGCCGTTGACTACCAAGGTCGACAGCGCATCGATGATCGAGGAGCGCGGGTCGGTGCGGTAGTCGATGGACACCAGTGGGCGTTCCTCAAAACCGAGGATGCCAGCCAGCGGGCCGTCAGCCGCAGCCTTGAGCAGGGCGTTGACCTCATCGGCCGTGGTGGCGCGCTCGACCTCGAATACGCAGTCGGTCAGCGAGGCGTTGGCCAGTGGCACGCGTACGGCGTGGCCGTTCAGCTTGCCGCGCAGTTCGGGGAAGATCTCGGCAATCGCCGTGGCCGAACCGGTGGTGGTGGGGATCAGGCTCATGCCCGAGGCGCGGGCGCGACGCAGGTCCTTGTGCGGCTGGTCGAGGATGCTCTGGGTGTTGGTCAGGTCGTGGATGGTGGTGATCGAGCCGTGGCGGATGCCGAGTTTTTCGTGGATCACCTTGACCACCGGCGCCAGGCAGTTGGTGGTGCAGGAGGCGGCGGTGACGATGCGGTGCACGGCCGGGTCGAACAGCTGCTGGTTGACCCCCATCACCACGTTGAGTGCGCCGGCCTCCTTCACCGGGGCGCTGACCACCACGCGTTTCACGCCCTGATCCAGGTAGCCCTGCAGCACTGCGACGGTCTTCATCTTGCCGCTGGCCTCGATCACCAGGTCGCAGCCGCTCCAGTCGGTGTCGGCGATGGCCTTGTTGGCCGTGACCTTGATCGACTTGCCGTCGATCACCACGCAGTCGCCGGCGCTGCTCGCTTCATGCTGCCAGCGTCCATGCACCGAATCGAAATTCAGCAGGTGGGCGTGGGTGGCGGCGTCGCCGGCCGGGTCGTTGATCTGCACGAACTCCAGCTCCGGCCAGCCCCAGGCGGCGCGCAGGGCCAGGCGTCCGATGCGGCCGAAGCCGTTGATACCAACTTTGATGGTCATATGGGATTTTCCTGAGGGGATTGATGTGGGCGTTATCTAGCAGCAGGCCGTGGCACGTGCGGGGCGGCCATCCATGCAGTGCAGACGCTGGGTGACAGGGTTGAGCCAGTCGCGGTTGGCCTCCAGAGTGGTGCGCAGGATGCTCAGCACCCATTCCGGCAACTCGGGGTGCAGGCGGTAGTACACCCACTGGCCCTGGCGGCGATCGGCCAGCAGGCCGCAGGTACGCAGTTGCGCCAGGTGGCGGGAGATCTTCGGCTGGCTTTCGTCCAGGGCGCAGGTCAGTTCGCACACGCACAGCTCGCCTTCGCCGGTGACCAGCAGCAGCAGGCGCACGCGGGTGTCATCGGCCAGGCATTTGAAGACGTGGGTGGGAGTCATGGCAGGAATTCTTCATATCTGTTTTGCCAAATATATGGATATTCGAATATTTGGTAAACCCACTTGTAGAGCGTGTGGCTCATGAAACGCGCAATTGGCCCAGGTTTCTCGCTGCAAAGTGATCAGGCATTTTTTCGAAATGCCTCACAGCCCGGCCATCTCCCTCGGCACGGCAGTGGGTAATGGGCTTAGAATCGCCACCCTCAAGAACGACTCTGGAAAGGATGCCATGTCGACTTCGCTGCACTCGCCTGCGCCTTGCGCGGCCCCTCTCCTGATTTTTCAGCCATCCATTCCCTGTGGATGCGCTGCGCGCCCTCGCCTGATCGAGGTCCACGTCCTGATCTAACAGTCTTATCTGACCGACCTGGCAGCTTGCCGGGCGGCTCGGCGGTCTATCTGCTGCTGATCTGAGCCCAGGGTTCAATTCTTCAGTGCTTTAAGGCGGTGCCCCTTCCCCGGACACCGCCTTCTTTTTGCCCGATGACTTTGTCTCGGCTGGCGAATCCAGGCGCTAGGGTCTGTTCCCGTTTCGTTCGCGAACCGCGTTGCTGCGCAAAATCGCGCCAGGCTAGGAGCGGGACGCAGGCAATGGCATTCCCTTGGTAAGTCCCGCAACGACGCATGGCGCGATTTTGCGCGCAACCCGAAGGGACGGGCCTGTTTTCGCGCGTGACGTCGTTACTCGACGGCTCATTTGGACGACCAAACCTCGCGTCTCGCGCCTAGCCCCGCGCAAAAACAGGCTCCGTCGCGGCCGTGAACGAAACGGGAACAGACCCTAGGGAGTGGTTTGTGGCTTTCCCTGGCGCGCGGCTCTGGCTAAGCTCGCGTTTCCGCAAACGCAGCAGAGGCTTTCCCATGGCGCAGCAACGGCCAGCCGCAGATATCGCCCGCCTGATCCTCGACGGCTTCGACGACTATCGCGAGCATTTCCGTGAGATCACCAATGGCGCCCGCGCGCGCTTCGAGCAGGCGCTGTGGCAGGAGGCGCAGGCCGCTTCGGCTGCGCGGATCAACCTCTACGAAGAGAAAGTCAGCGAAGTGGGTGAGCGTCTGCGGGCCAGCTTCAGCGACGAATTCCTGCTGGATGTTGAACTGTGGCCCCTGGTGAAAAGCGCCTACATCACGCTGATTGACCAGCGTTTCGACGATGAGTTGGCGGAAACCTGGTTCAACTCGATCTTCTGCGGCCTGTTCAGCCATGACCAGATCAGCGATGGCTGCATGTTCATTCACACCACGCGGCCGTCCCTGCGTCCGCAGACCAGCGCCCCGCAAACGCGCAGCTACAAGCCGCAGGGCAATCTGCAGCAGGCCTTGCATGCGGTGTTCAGTGACTACCGCTTCAGCGTCGGCTTCGAGAACCTCGAACGCGATATCAACCGCCTGGAAGGGCAGCTGCGCAATAACCTGCCGGACTGGGTGTGCAAGGACCCGGAGCTGTGCATCGAGCTGTTTTCCTTCACCCTGTACCGCAACAAGGGCGCCTACCTGGTCGGGCGCATCTTCACCCGCGACGAGCAGTGGCCGCTGGTCATCCCCTTGCTGCACCGCGAGGGGCAGGGCATCCAGATCGACACCTTGATCACCGACGAGGCGGAAGTCTCGATCATCTTCTCCTTCACCCGTTCCTACTTCATGGTGCGGGTGGAGATTCCGGCGGAGTTCATCGGCTTCCTCAAACGCATCCTGCCGGGCAAGCACATCGCCGAGCTGTACACCTCAATCGGTTTCTACAAACACGGCAAGTCGGAGTTCTATCGCTCGTTGATCAATCACCTGGCCAGCACCGATGACAAGTTCATCATGGCGCCGGGCGTGCGCGGCATGGTCATGAGCGTGTTCACCCTGCCGGGCTTCAATACGGTGTTCAAGATCATCAAGGACCGCTTCTCGCCGTCGAAGAACGTCGACCGCGCCACGGTGATCGAGAAGTACCGCCTGGTGAAGAGCGTCGACCGGGTCGGGCGCATGGCCGATACCCAGGAGTTCGCCGACTTCCGTTTCCCCAAGGCCAAGTTCGATCCCGAGTGCCTGGCCGAACTGCTGGACGTGGCACCGTCCACGGTGGAGATCGAAAACGGCGATACCGTGCTGATCCGCCACTGCTGGACCGAGCGGCGCATGACCCCGCTGAACATCTACCTGGAACATGCCAACGAGGCCCAGGTGCGCGAGGCGCTGGAAGACTACGGCCTGGCCATCAAGCAGCTGGCAGCGGCGAATATTTTCCCCGGCGACATGCTGCTGAAGAACTTCGGCGTGACTCGTCATGGCCGGGTGGTGTTCTACGACTACGACGAGATCTGCTACCTGACCGAGGCCAACTTTCGGCGTATTCCGCCGCCGCGTTATCCGGAAGACGAGATGGCCTCCGAGCCCTGGTATTCGGTGGCGCCGCTGGATGTATTCCCCGAGGAATTCCCGCCGTTCCTGTTCGCCGATATCGGCCAGCGTCGGCTGTTCAGCCAGTTGCATGGCGACCTGTACGACGCGGACTACTGGAAGGGCCTGCAGGAAGCGATTCGCGCTGGCAAGGTGATCGATGTGTTCCCCTATCGGCGCAAGGAGTTCGCCGACAGCATTCAGTGAGGCGGCGCTGATCTGCGACAAGTTACCTCGTCCTGGCGCGAGCTAGCCTATGCTCAAAGGTAGTGGCTGCAGTTGCAGCCCTACCGCTTTGTTCACGGCAGGAGGACGTCGCATGAAAGCCCGATTGCACAATGCTGTTCGCCAGTTTCTCACCGTGCTGGGCCTGATCGAGCCGCCACGCATGCAGCCGATCCCGGTGCGTAGAGAGCCGCCGCGCGACCCGCGCAAATCCACGCATTGACGCTAGAACGCGAGTAGACCGGTAGGCGCAAGACCTACCTGTTCGAGGCCCGTTGCCCTCTGCCTGGCAGAGAGTAATGGCTTGCCTGTGGTGTGGGGCATGGCTCGGGTGATGTTGGGCTAATGGCACACTTTAAATGGTGTTTTTGCACGGCTGTGCTAGACCCTATTTGTGTGAGCTGGAAGTCCACCGTCAACCTTGTCCAAGGATGATCCCCATGCGTCAAAATCTCCCTGTATCCCAGCGGGAAAGAACCTTTCCTGCGGCCGAACGCCTTATTTCAACGACCGACCTGAACAGCAATATCACTTATTGCAACGACGCCTTTGTCGAGATCAGTGGGTTTTCCCGCGAAGAGCTGATCGGCCAGCCGCATAACATGGTGCGCCATCCGGACATGCCGCCCCCGGTATTTGCCCACATGTGGGAAACCATCAAGCAAGGCAAGCCCTGGATGGGCGTGGTCAAGAATCGCTCGAAGAATGGCGATTACTACTGGGTCAGCGCCTATGTCACGCCGGTCTACGAGAACGGCAAAATGTCCGGTTATGAGTCGGTTCGCTCGGTGCCCACTGAAGAGCAAAAGAGGCGCGCCGAGAATCTCTATGCGCGTTTGCGTGCCGGCAAGCCGCCTGTGCCCAACCTGGAATACCTGACCTATGACCTGTTGCGCTCCTGGCCGCTGATTCTGGCCGGCCTGGTCATTCTGGCGGGCCATTCGGTGCTGAGCGGTTTCTGGCTGCTTCTATTCATCTTCGTGGTGATGTTCGGTCTCGGCTCTTACCAGCTGTACAGCAAGCGCCAGCTGATTCGCAACACCCTGGCCGAGCACCCCAAGGCCTTCACCAGTGCCCTGGTCGCCCTGACCTATAGCGACAATCGCGGCGCCCAAGCACTGCTCGACATGGCCATGATCAGCGAGGAGGCGCGTCTGCAGACCGCCCTGACCCGCCTGGAAGATGCTGGCGAGAGCGTGCGCAAGCGCGCTGCACAATCCGCCGAGCTGTCGCGCTCCGGCGCCGAACTGCTGGATCAGCAGCGCAGCGAGACGGACCAGTCGGCGACGGCGATCAACCAGATGGCGGCCACCATTCAGGAAGTGACGCACAACGTGCAGAACACCTCGCATGCCGCCGAAGAGGCAGACCGTCTGGCGCAGCAGGGCCGTCATCTTGCCGATAGCAGCCTGCAGGCCATGCAGCATATGGCGGGTGCCGTGCAGGAAATCGGCCAGGCAGTGAATGACCTAGCCAGCTCCACCCAATCGATTGGCAGTGTGGCTGACGTCATCACCTCAATCGCGGAACAGACCAATCTGTTGGCCCTCAACGCGGCGATCGAGGCGGCGCGAGCAGGTGAGCAGGGCCGAGGCTTTGCCGTGGTGGCCGATGAGGTGCGGGCCTTGGCTGGGCGTACTCGTGAATCCACGGAACAGATCCACCAGATCATTGCTTCCCTGCGCAGTGGGGCGGAGCGGGCGGTGCAAACCGCCGGCAGGGGCGAGGCGATTTCGCGCGAGAGCGTGCAAAGCGTCGAAGAAGTGCGTGAGGCGCTGGTGGGTATCAGCACGGCGGTGACCCGCATCACCGGCATGAGCCAGCAGATGGCCGCTGCTTCGGAACAGCAGAGCCATGTTGCCGAGGACATCAGCCGGCAGATTACCCGCATTGCCCAGCTCTCCGATCACAGCGCCGGCCAGGCGCAGCAGGGGGCAACGATTGGACGGGAGCTGGAGCAGATGGCCGAGTACCTGCACAGCCTGGCGGAACGCTTTAACCGCTGAACCAGATAGGTGTCAGACGACAAGACCCGGCACCGGCCGGGTTTTGTTTTTTCAGCTGCGCAATTGTGTTGTTTGCCAATAACCCGTGGCTGAGGCGCAGGCTGAGCGTTATGGGTTCAGGCTCGCCGCTTTTGCCACGCTGAATAGATTTCGCCGCGCGGCTGGCCAACGGCCGCCGTGCTACGACTGCGTTGGCTGAAGCGGCTATGGCACACTGCGCGGCCCAAGGAGTGTCCGTATGTCCCGACCCCGCTGCGAGCGTTGTGTTCGACCGCAGAACCATTGCCTGTGTCACCTGATTCCGAGCCTGCCAAGCCGTACACGGGTGTTGATCTTGCAGCATCCGGACGAGGTGGCGCATGCCCTCAACACCGCTAGGTTGGCGGCATTGGGGCTGATGAATGCCGAACTCAAGGTGGGCGAGGTGTTTGCCGATCTGCAGCAGTGGCTGAGCAGTGAGTATCGCGCCTGCCTGTTGTTCCCCGGGGAAGAGGCGCAGGAGCTGCCGTTGGCCAGCGTGCCGAAGGATGATCGCCCGCTATTGCTGGTGGTGCCCGATGGCACCTGGCGCAAGGCACGCAAACTATTGCATCTGAATCCGCTGCTGGCTGAGCTGCCACGGGTCTGTTTGCCGGCGGGCCTGCAGTCACGCTATCGCCTGCGCAAGGCGCCGGGGGAGGGGGCGCTGGCCACGATCGAGGCAATCACTGTGGCCCTGAACCTGCAGGAAGAACCGGCCTGTTTCGATGAGCTGCTGCGACCGTTCGAGGCACTGATTGAGGGGCAGATTGCAGCGATGGGAGAGGAAACTTTTCTGCGCAATCACCAGAAGTCGTAGCCCGGATGTAGTCCGGGCGTTTTCGTGTTCAGTTCGGCAGGGTCCCGGATTGCATCCGGGCTACAGCATTGCTCACCGTTCGCGCAGCGCTTCCGAGCGGGCTTTGAGCACGGGCTTGAGCAGGTAATCCAGCACGCTCTTCTCGCCGGTGATGATGTCGACGGTGGCCACCATGCCTGGAATGATCAGCAGGGGGTGTTCCTTGGTGCCCAGGTGACTCTGGTCGGTGCGTACCTGGATCAGGTAGAAGCTGTTGCCTTCCTCGTCGGTGATGGTGTCGGCGCTGATCAGTTCCAGTTTGGCCTTCAGTCCACCATAGATGGTGTAGTCGTAGGCGGTGAACTTGACCATGGCCTTCTGGCCGGGGTGGAGGAAGGCCACATCCTGCGGGCGTACCTTGGCCTCGATCAGCAGGTTGTCTTCCAGCGGTACCACTTCGACCATGGCATCACCCGGCTGGACCACGCCGCCAATGGTGTTGACCTTGAGCAGCTTGATGATGCCGTACACGGGGGATACCACGGTGGTGCGGGTTACCCGGTCATCGATGGCCACGCTGGTAGAGGTGATCTTCTTCAGCTCGGTGCGCATCTCGTTGAGTTCCTTGAAGGCATCCGAGCGAAAGGCCAGCTCGGATTCCTCAATGCGGCTCTTGATCTCCTCGATGGCCGACTCGGCGCGCGGGATGGCCAGGTTGGTTGCATCCAGGGAGCCGCGCACCTCGACGGCGCTACGGCGCAGGCGGAGGATTTCCACCTGGGAGATCGCCCCGGTTTCCACCAGTGGCTGCGACATGTTCAGCTCCTGCTGGAGCAGCCCCAGGCTGGAACGGTATTGCTGGGACTTGGCGCGAAATTCGGCGAGTTCCTGGGTCTTTTGCTGCAGCTGTTCGCGCAGGGTGTTCTGCTCGCTGTGCAGGCGTTGCTGGCGCGCGCCATACAGCGCCATTTCGTCTTCGACCAGTTGCGGGGCTTGTTTCACCAGCTCCTCGGGCAATGCCAGTGGGCGTCCTTCGGCTTCGGCGCTGAGGCGCTCCACGCGAGCGACCAGGGCCATGCGATCGGCTTCGCTCTCGCCACGGTTGGAAAGAAAGCGGGTGTCGTCGAGACGCAGCAGGGTATCGCCCTTGTTCACCACCTGGCCTTCGCGCACGAAAATCTCGGTGACGATGCCGCCTTCCAGGTTCTGGATGACCTGTATCTTGCTGGACGGAATGGCTTTGCCTTCGCCGGTGGTGACTTCCTCCAGTACGGCGAACTTGGCCCAGATCAGCGCCACCAGCAGGCAGGCACTGACCGACCACACCGTGGCCCGGGCCAGCCAGGGCGAGTCTTCCAGAATGGCACCGTCTACTTCGGGCATGAACTCGGTGTCCTGCTTGTGTTTCTGCAGGCTGCCGAAGTAATCGCGGATCGATTGAGTCAGTTCCATGCACGACCTCCACAGGGTGGCGCGCTTTATACCGCCGCCGGGCCGACGCGACCCTTGCGCAGGGCCTCGATCACCGCTTCTTTAGGGCCATCGGCGACGACATGGCCATTGTCGAGCACCACCAGGCGATCGACCATGCTGAGCATCGAGGCGCGGTGGGTGATCAGCAGTACGGTCTTGCCCTGCGCCAGGCTGTGCAGGCGGTTGCGCAGGATGTCTTCGCTGGTGTTGTCCATGGCGCTGGTCGGCTCGTCGAACAGCAGAATGGGTGGGTCGAGCAGCAGGGCCCTGGCCAGCAATACGGCCTGGCGCTGGCCGCTGGAAAGCAGCTGGCCGCGCTCCCCCACCGGGCGATCGAAACCTTGCGGGTGTTGCCGGGCCAGTTCGGAAACCCCGGTCATTTCTGCCACTTCGAGCATGCGCGTATCACTGACATAGCGGGCGCCCAACGTCAGATTGTCGCGCAAGCTGCCCGATAACAGGGGCAGGTCGTGGGCGACATAGCCGATCTGGTGGCGCAGGTCGGCGACATCCAGCTGGCGCAGATCGAGGCCGTCGAGAAGAATCTGGCCTTCGTCCGGGCTGTAGAAGTTCATCACCAGCCGTGCCAGCGTGCTTTTGCCCGAGCCGCTACGGCCGATGATGCCGATTCGCTCGCCGGCATTCATGCGCAGGCTGACTTTGATCAGGGCCGGGGTGCTCTGGCCCGGATAGCTGAAGCTGACCTGGCGTATATCGAGTGCGCCTTTCAGATGGGTACGTTCCAGTGGGCGCTGCTTGGCCTCGCGTTCCTGCGGCAAAGCCATCAGCGCATCCGTGCTGGTCATGGTCAGGCGTGCTTGCTGGTAGCGGGTGATCAGCCCGGCGATTTGCCCTAAGGGGGCGAGTACGCGGCTGCCGAGCATGTAGCAGGCCACCAGAGCCCCCACGCTGAGGTGCCCGGCGATGATGATGTAGACCCCGGAGACTATGGTGGCCATGCCGGCGAACTGCTGGAAGAACATGGTGCCGTTGGTGGCCAGTGACGCGAGGAAGCGACTGTGGTTATCCAGGCGGGTGAGGGCGCCATGGGTTTTTTCCCAGTGATGCTGACGCTCGCTTTCGGCGCTGCAGGCCTTGAGGGTTTCCAGGCCGCTGAGGGTCTCGATCAGTAGCGCCTGGCGCTCGGCGCCCAAGGCGAGACTTTTCTGTACGGTGTCACGCAGGCGCGACTGGATCACCAGGGCGAAAATGGCAGTAATCGGGAAGGCCAGCAGGGGAATGACCACCAGCCACCCCCCCAGCAGGCCAATGACCACGATCATGAGGATGGAGAAGGGCAGGTCGATCAGGCTGGTCAGGGTGACGGCGGTAAGGAATTCGCGCAGGCCCTGGAAGTCGTGGATGCTCTGGGCAAACCCGCCGATGGTGGCTGGTCGTGCCTTCATCGACATGCCGGTGATGCGCTCGAACAGGGTGGCGGATAGCACCACGTCGGTCTTCTTGCCGGCAATATCGAGTAGATGCGCCCGCAGTACGCGCAGCAGCAGTTCGAAACCGCTGCCGATGAACAGGCCGATGACCAGCACCCACAGAGTCGACGTGGCCTGGTTGGGCACCACGCGGTCATAGGTTTGCATGACGAACAGCGGCACCATCAAGCCCAGCAGGTTGATCAGCAGGCTGGCGAGCACCGCGTCGGTATACAGCCAGCGTGACAGTTTGAGGGTGTCGCGAAACCAGGCGTCTATGCGCGGTACCAGCGGTGTGCGGACATCTTCCAGTTCATGCCGCGGCCGGGCGAAGAAAGCCTGACCGGAATACTCCAGCAGCAGGTGTTCCCGGCTGACCCATTGCTCGCCGCCTTCTGCTTCGCACGGCAGGATCAGTAGCTGGTTCTTGGGGCCGAACTTGCGTAGCACGGCACTGCGGCCGTCTTTCAGCAATAGCAGTACGGGAAGGTTGAGCGGTGAGATGGCGGTGAGGTCACGGCGCAATATGCGCCCTTGCAGGCCGGCCCGTGCTGCTGCACGTGGCAGGAGTTCAGCGCTCAGGCGTTGTTCCGGCATGGGCAGGCCGGCGGTAAGGCTGGCCCGGCTGGCGGAGCAATCATGCAGGTTGCAGAGAATCAGTAATCCATCCAGCAGCGGGTCATCGTGACTTTGCCGCTGGTCGTCGGAAGGCTTCCGTTCCATGGTGGTCAAGGTCACTACTCCTGAGAGGTTGCCTGGAAACAGCGGGTGAATCGTTTCCAGGCAATCTCTTCGCCGGGTTTACTTCATTTCCGGCAGGCGTGCCTCACTTTTGATCTCGGTGAGTGCTACAGCTTCAGCCGGGAGTACGACGTTCTGCTTCTTCAACAGATCGCCCGTGGCGGAGATCACGCGGTACATGGAGAACTCTTCGGTGTAGCGCACCTCGGTATAACGGCGGTTGGCGGTGAAGAGTTCGTTTTCACTGTCCAGCAGGTCGAGCAGGGTGCGTTGGCCGAGGCTGAACTGCTGTTGATACGCCTCGCGTACGCGTGAGGTGTAATCAGCATAGTCACGCGCCTTGGGAGTTTGCAGGCGGGCGTTTTCCATGGCGTTCCAGGCCAGGGCCAGGTTCTCGTTGAGAACGCGCAGGGCATTGTTGCGAATGTCCATCGACTGGTTGATCTGGTGCGCCGCCGATTGCAGGCGGGCCTTGTCGCGCAGGCCGTTGAACAGGTTGTAGTTCATCACCACAGCTGCGCGCCAGGTGCTGTAGTGGCCTTCATCACCCTGGGTGTTGTCATCGGCGGTGGTGGCCAATTCCAGATCGAAGCGCGGATAGAAGGGCGACTTGGCGACTTCATACTGCTTCTCTGCGGCATACACATCGGCTTGTGCTGATTTCAGGTAAGGGTTGTTGTCCATTACCGTTTGCCGGGCAACGCCGAGATCCTCGGGGACTTCACCCTTGATCGTGCCTGGTTGTTCCAGTTCGTCGGGCATGCGCCCGGTAGCGCTGAAGAAGTTGGCCTGGGCGTCGGCGAGGTTGACTTGCTCGGTGTAGAGGTTGTTCTCCGCCAGTGCCAAACGCGCTTCGGACTGATCGAGGTCGGCAGTGCTGCCCACGCCCCGTTCGCTGCGCAAGCGGATCTGGTCATGGATGCGTTGGTGGGCCTGCAGGTTGTTCTCGGCCAGGGTCACCATTTCGCGGCGCTTGAGTATGTCCAGATAGACCTCGACGGTACGCAGGGCCAGGCTTTCGGATGTACCCAGCACATAGTAGGCGCGGGAGTTCACCACGGCTTCAGTGCGCGCCACCTCGTTTGGGGTGTTGAAACCATCGAACAGCATCTGCCGCAGGCGCAGTTCGGCGTCGCGGTAGTTCAGGGTTTCCTTGTTGTGATCGCCAAGAGCACGAGTGCTTGGGCTGTCGGTTTGTTCGCGACCATAGCCGGCCAGCAGGTCGACGGTTGGCAGGTAGCCGCCCTTGGCAACCTTGACCTCTTCATCGGAGACAAGGCGGTCATTCATGCTGGCGTGCAGTTCGGGGTGGTTGTCTACCGTGCTTTGAATCGCCTCTGAGAGGGTCATTGCCTGTGCCTGGGTACAGGCAATCGCTAGCAATATGCCTTGGCAGAGCGGTGTAAGAACGCGCATGGGGTAGTTCTCCTTATTTATATGCTTAGTTCCGATCGCCAGAATAATGACGCTTTTTCCTGAAAGCGTGTTTCAGGCCTGTAACATCACAGCTAAGAACATCTTTAAGAGTAGCTAAGAAAAAATTGGCGCAAGATTTATGAGAAAAAAGTCTTATGCACTCTGTGAAAAGCAGCACATTGTTTCTCCTGTAAGCCGCGAGAAATGAGGCTTCCAGCTCATTTTGCGGTAAAGGTTGGTGGTCAAGCGCAGTTTGGAGCATAAGGGCGAAGAGGTATCTGAGGGAATAGGTCGGTGCAGTTGGGGCGACACTTTTTTGTCGCGTTGGCGAGGCAGGTTGATAGCACCGTAGCTTTCTCTGGCAATGTTCTTCGCACAATCCTCTGATTCGAAAGGCGATTGACCCTTTTGAAACGTGTCGGCAGTGGCCGACGGTGTTGTGTGGAGGAAGGAATCATGGCTACTTTGATTGGTGTCGTCAGCCAGGTTGTCGGCGAGGTCTATGCGGTAGCTGGCGATGGAACGCGTCGGCCGCTAGTTGAGGGTGATCGTGTCTATGCCGGTGAGCAGCTCGTAACTGGCGCCAGCGGTGCGATTGCCATCACCATGACCAACGGCCAGGAGCTGACCGTCGGGCGCGATAGCAGCATGGCCCTCAACGAGCAGATGCTCGCTGGTGCAGAGGGTGCGCCTCCTGCTTCACCTGAAGATGCGGCTCCTGCCGCTCCCTCCGATTCCGAACTGACTGATGTCGAGCAATTGCAGGCTGCGATCGAGGCGGGTGTCGACCCGACCCTTGAGGGCGAAGCGACTGCTGCAGGTCCCGGTGCAGGTGGCGGTGGCGCCGGCGGTGCTGGCGGCGTCGGTGGCGGCCACAGCTTTGTGCTGCTGGGCGAGACCGGCGGAGCACTCGACCCGGTCATTGGTTTCCCGACTGCTGGTCTGAATAACGGGCCGGAGTTTCCGGATGCCGAACCCATTGTCACCCCCGATCCAGAAGCACCGGATTTCACTCCGGACATCGACATCGAGTATCAGGATGAGAGCGGGACGCTGATTGCCGGGCCGGCCATCGTTGATGAAGAAGGGCTGGCCGATGGTACCAACCCCGGCAGTAATGCCGAGCAGGCCAGCGGAACCATTGTCATCAATTCTCCGGACGGCCTGTCGTCTCTGCAGGTGCTGGATGTAAACGGTAACTGGATCGACGTCACCAACGGGGGTGTGGTTCAGGGCCAGTACGGCATTCTCACGGTCAGTGCTGGCGGTGGCTGGATTTACACCCTCACCGACAACACTCTCGACCATGGCAACCCCAATGCCACGGGTGCTGCCGATCAGGTCGGCGAAAGCTTTTCGGTGCGGATGTTCGACCTCGATGGCGACGTGTCGCCGACCGTACAACTGGATGTACTGGTCAATGATGACGGCCCCATCCTCACCGAAGGCGAGGGCGCCCAGGTGGCTGCCATCGTCGACGAGGACGAGACTTCTGACGGTATCAATGATGGCGATGCGGTCACCAACGAGGCCTCTGGTGGGCCCGGAACCCTGAATGCACTGGTCAATTTCGGCGCCGACGGCATCGGCAGCTTCGGTCTGTCCGGCAGCCCGAGCGCCATTGGCAGCATGGAGGCTCAAGGCCTGAGCTCTGGCGGCACTGCCCTGACCTACAGCGTGGTTGGCAATGTGTTGACCGCTTCGGCCGGCGCCGAAACCATTTTCACCCTGGAAGTTGGCGCCGATGGCAGCTTCAACTTCATCCTGATCGGCCAGTTGGATCACCCGAACCCGGACGGCAACGATGATGAGCTCCTGGAGCTGCCGATCGACTTCTCCGGTGTGCTGGCGGCCACCGATGGCGACGGCGACTCGGTGGGCACCTTCAACGGCGGTAGCTTCGTCATCGACGTGGAAGACGATGTGCCGCAATTGGCCAGCCGCAGCGATGGCGAAGAGCAGTTCATTCCCTCGGTGTGGGATATCGTCCACGAAGACGCCCTCACCACCGGTGCCGGTGCGCCGCACGACGGCAATCCGGAAGGCGGCCAGACCACCACCGCGAGCGGCCCGGCTGGTTCTCTGTCGGCGCTGGTCAACTTCGGTGCTGATGGCCCGGGCGCATTCGGTCTGTCCAGTGATATTGGCTCGATGGATTCGCAGAATCTGATGTCGGGTGGTGTGCTGTTGACCTATGTGGTGGTCGGTAATGTGCTGACCGCCAGTGCTGGCGGTGAAACCATCTTCACCCTGACGGTGAACGGCGATGGCAGCTGGGAGTTCGTGCTGGAAGGCCCCATTGATCACCCGATCGACGATGTCACCTACGACACCGAAGATTTGCCCGGCCTGGGCGTGGACTTCTCCGGCATCCTCACCGCCACCGATGGCGACGGCGACCCGCTGGTGGGTGGATTCCCGCCAAACAGCTTTGCCATCGACATCGAGGATGATGTCCCGGTTGCCGTTCCTCTCGAATACGACGAGCGTCAGCAGCCGACCCCGCTGGTATCGGCTCAGGTAGATGAAGATGAACTGCCCGGTGGTATTAGCGATGGTGACGGAGAAGGTACCAGCGCCAACGGTGTCAGTGGCACCCTGGATGCGGTGGTCAGCTTCGGTGCCGATGGCCCTGGCAGCTTCGGCCTGAGTGACAGCTCGGCGGCCATCGATTCGCTGGAAGCTCAGGGGCTGAGTTCAGGTGGTACGCCGCTGACCTATACCGTGGTCGGTAACGTGCTCACTGCCATGGCCGGCCTGGATCCGGTCTTCACCCTCACCATCAATCCTGATGGTGGCTATACCTTCGAGCTGCAGGGGCCGCTGGATCATCCGCTGCCCGGCAGCACCGATGATGACCAGATGCTCAATCTGCCCATTGACTTCTCCGGCGTACTGACCGCCAGCGATGGCGATGGCGACACCCTGAATGGCTTCGCCCCTGGCACCTTCGTGATCGCGGTCGAAGACGATGTGCCGCAGGCGCTGGACGACAACGCCACCGCGCTGGCTGGCGAGGCGCTGAACTTCAATGTGGCCTTCGTACTGGACTTCAGCGGCAGTATCAACAACACCGAACTGAACACCATGCTGGAGGCCGTGCGCGCTGCCGGGCAGGCGCTGTTCAGCGGCGCCACGGGTGATGTGAGTATCCAGATCATCGCCTTCTCCGGTGACTCCGCCTCCTACCCGGTGGTGACCGACTTCGCGACCTTCTCGGCCCTGATCGACAGCCTCAACCCGGCCGACGGCGGTACTCGTCCGTTCAACGGACAGACCGACTTTACCGATGGCATCCAGGAAACCATGGCCGCATACAGCCCGATTCCGGGTTGGAGCAACCAGGTGTTCTTCATCAGTGACGGCAACCCCAACGAGCAGACCGGCACCGGTGGCAATTCGCTGAGCGATGCCACGGCTGCGGCATGGAATACCTTCGTCGATAGCAACGGCATCAATGTCACCACCATCGGTGTCGGCGACGGCATCAACGGCCCCCGTCTGCAGGATGTGGATCTGGATGGCAACGGTGCACCGATCCTGGTGGACAACTTCGACGAGCTGGTGGATACCCTGCTCGATGCGGTCTCTGGCGAGCTGGTAGGCGGTAACGTGCTGCTGGGCGACGACAATGCCGTCGGCGGTGTCGGCGGCGATGCCGACGACTCCTTTGGTGCCGATGGCCCCGGTCAGATCCTCTCCATCGACATCAACGGCACCCTCTACACCTGGGATGGTGTGGTCGACGGCGGCGAGCAGCTGACCGATATCGATACGGCAGAGGGCGGCAAGCTGAGCTTCAACTTCGCCACCGGCGCCTGGAGCTATCAGGCCCCGGGCAGTGTAAGCGGCGATCAGACCGAAACCTTCACCTACACCATCGTCGATAACGATGGCGACCCCTCGACTGCCAACCTCACCGTCTATGTGGAAGACACCCGCCCGGTGATCGACCAGGTCGACGAGGACGAACTGCCCGACGGCAACACCGATGGCGATGCGGTCAACACCGTGGCCACCGGCAGCCTGGCCGACCTGATCGTCGGCCCGCCGATCGCGGCGCAGTTCAGCCTGTCCAACGACACCAGTGGCCTGGCTCCGGCTACCTCGAATGGCGTGGGGCTGGTCTACAGCGTCAGCAGCAATGTGCTGACTGCCACTGCGGGTCCTGCTGGCCCGACCGTGTTCACCCTGCAGGTGGACAGCAACGGCGACTACACCTTCACCCTGCTCGGCCCGCTGGATCATCCTGCCGGCGGTAACGACGACGATGATCTGCTGGTGATGGACTTCGCCAGCATCCTGCAGGCATCCGACGGCGTGGATCCGGTCGCCCTGGCCGGCGGCTTCCTCATTCAGATCGAGGACGACCTGCCGATCATCGACACCAGCCCGGCGCCGGAGGACTCGCTGCAGGTCGATGAAACCAATTTGGCCGCCGATGCCACTACCGACTTCGGTGCCCAGTTCACCGAGCTGTTCGGCGGAGACGGCCCCGGCACCACCACCTACGCCCTGCAGATCAGCAGCAGCGGCACCAATACTGGCCTGGACGATGTAGCTACCGGCTTCAGTATCCGCCTGTATATGGATGGCAACGATGTGGTCGGCAAGGTGGGCAGCTTCTTCGGCCCGATTGCCTTCCGTGTCTCGCTCAACAGTGCCACCGGCGAGGTGACCCTGAACCAAATTCGCGCCATTGAGCACAGCCCGGACAGTGGACCGGATCAGGAGGCCAGCCTGGCAGCGGCCAACCAGATCCAGCTGGTCGGCACCATTGTTGATGATGATGGCGACAGCAACAGCGCCGCTCTCGACCTCGGCCATGCCATCAGCTTCAAAGACGACGCCCCCTCCATCAGCGGCGGCGCCGCGACGGTGGGCACCCTGCGGGTGGATGAAAGCAACCTGGGCAGCAACGATACCGATGACTTCAGCGGCTTCTTCAGCAGCAGCTTCGGTGCTGACGGCCCAGGCGATATCGACTACGACCTGAGCATCAGCGCAGTCGGTGCCGACAGCGGCCTCAAGGACACAGCCAGCGGGCAGGACATCCTGTTGTTCATGCTGGGCGGCGATGTGGTCGGCCGTGTGGGTGGTCCGGGTGGTGCCATTGCCTTCCGCGTATCGGTCGACGGCAGCGGCGACGTCACTCTGGATCAGCAACGGGCCATCGTGCATAGCCCGGAGGCAGGTCCGGATCAGACGGCCTTCCTGGCCGCAGCCAATCTGATCAAGCTGACCGCCACCATCACCGATGAAGACGGTGATAGTGACAGCTCGACTATCGATATCGGCCAGAGCCTGGCCTTCGAGGACGACGCGCCCGAGATCGACGGTCGTACCCCCAGCAACGACAGCCTGCAGGTGGACGAGACCAACCTGCTGGTCAATGACAGCACCGACTTCTCCGGCAACTTCTCTGACGACTATGGCGCGGATGGCCCCGGCACCACGGTGTACAGCCTGGATGTCAGCGCCGCCGGCGCCAATAGCGGGCTGGACGATACCGCCACCGGGCAGGACATCCTGCTGTACAACGAGGGCGGCATGATCGTCGGTCGGGTTGGCGGGCCGGGGGGCGAGGTCTCCTTCACCGTCTCGGTCAACCCGGGCAGCGGCGTGGTCACCCTGGACCAGCAGCGGGCGATCTTCCATACCCCCAATAGCGGCTCCAACCAGGAGTCCAGCCTGGCCAGCGCCAACCTGATCCAGCTGAGTGCCACCATCACTGACAAGGACGGCGACACCGACTCGGACACCATCAACCTGGGCAGTGCGATCAGTTTCCGCGACGATGGCCCGAACCTGAATGCCAGCGCCGCCACCAACGACAGCCTGCAGGTGGATGAAACCTTCCTGTTGGTCGACGACACGCATGACTTCAGCGGCAACTTCACCGGCAGCTACGGCGCCGATGGCCCTGGCACCCTGACTTACAGCCTGGGCGTCAGCTCCAGCGGGGTAAACAGCGGATTGGACGACACCGCCACTGGTTCGGACATCCGCCTGTACATGGATGGCAACGATGTGGTCGGCCGGGTCGGCAACTCCGGCGGGCCGATCGCCTTCCGCGTATCGGTCGACGCCAACGGTGTCGTGAAACTGGATCAGCTGCGCGCCATCGAGCATGGCAGTACCAATCCGGATGAGGAAGTCAGCCTGGGCGCCGCCAGCATGGTGCAGCTGACCGCCACCATCACCGACAAGGACGGTGACAGTGACTCGGAAACCATCAACCTGGGCAGTGCTATCAGCTTCAAGGACGATGGCCCCAGCGTCACCAGCAATGCGCCAATGCAACTGGACGACGATGCGCTGGCCAATGGCATCCCCGGCGGTCCCGGCGGTACCGACGATGTCGAGTCGGTTCTTGGCGGTGGCATCCTAGGCCACAACTTCGGCGCTGACGGTGCCGGTACGGTGAAATGGCTGGATTCGGGAGCGCCCGGCGGCTTCTCCTATCAGGCAAGCCCAGATGGCTCGCAGCTACTGGTCAAGCAGGGCGCTACCACGGTGCTGACGCTGACGCTGAACACTGCCTCAGGTGCTTACACCGTCACCCAGAACGCGCCGATCCAGCATGCCAATGCCGATCTGGAGAACAACCAGCCCTTCACCCTGAACTATCAGGTGACCGACAAGGATGGCGATAAGGTCGATGGCACGCTGAGCGTCAACGTCGATGACGATACGCCGGTAGCACAGGACGACGTGGCCTATGTCGCCACTGGCCAGGCCGAAGACATCAACATGGTGTTCGTCCTCGACTTCAGCGGCAGCATTAGTGACAGCGAGCTGAACCTGATGCTGGATGCTGTACGCACTGCAGGCCAGGAGTTGTTCAACAGCGCCGGTGGCGCGGTACAGGTCCAGATCGTGGCCTTCTCGGACGACTCGATCGGCTACCCGGCAGTCACCGACATCACCGCCTTCACCAACCTGGTGAACTCCCTCAATCCGGACGAGGGCGGCGTGCGGCCGCTGAACAGCACCACCGACTTCACCGATGCCATCCAGCAGACCATGGTCTCCTATGTGCCGCTGCCAGGCTGGAACAATCAGGTGGTGTTCATCAGCGACGGCAACCCGAACGAGCAGACCGGCCCCGGCGGCGCTCCTTCGTTGACCGAGCCGACGGCGACCAACTGGAATAACTTCGTCGACGGCAATGTCATCACCGTCACCACCATCGGCATAGGCGACGGTATCAACGCCCCGCGTCTGGTGGATGTGGACGTGGATGGCGGGACAAACATCCCGCTGCAGGTGGGTGACTTCGACGACTTGGTCGACACCCTCCTCGATAATGTGGTGGGCGGCCTGGTCAACGGCAACGTGCTGCATGGCAGCGATGGCGTCAACAACGGCGGTAGCGGTGACGACGACGGCTACGGTGCCGACGGCCCCGGCCGGATCATGTCCATCGAGATCGATGGCAACACCTACACCTGGGACGGTGTGCTCGATGGCGACCAGATCCTCACCGGCATTTCCACGACCCACGATGGCGAACTGGACTTCAACTTCGCCACCGGTGCCTGGACTTACCACGCGCCGGCCAGCGGTAACGGTGACCAGGTAGAGACCTTCGACTACGTCATCATCGACAAGGACGGCGACCCGTCCGAAGCGACCCTGACGGTCTATGTGGAAGACATCAGCCCGGTTATCGCCAAGGTTGACGAGGACGAACTGTCTGGCGGCATCACCGATGGCGACACGGAAACCACGATCGCTACCGGCAGTGTCAGCAACCTGGTGGTCGGCCCCTCCGTCGGCGTGCAGTTCAGCCTGTCCGGTAGCACCGGTGGACTGGATGGCGCCTCGTCTGGTGGTACCCCGCTGGTGTACAGCGTGCTGGGTGACACCCTGACTGCCAAGGCGGGTGTAGCCGGGCCGACCGTGTTCACCCTGCAGGTGGAAAGCGACGGTGACTACACCTTCACCCTGCTCAAGCCGCTGGATCATGCCGTCGGTGGTAACGATGACAATGCTCTGCTGGTGCTGGACTTTGCCAGCATCCTGCAGGCCAGCGACGGGGTCGACCCGGTGCCGTTGGCCGGGCAATTCCTGGTGCAGATCGAGGACGATATACCGACTGTCAGTGCCAATGCGCCAATGCAACTGGACGACGATGCGCTGGCCAATGGCATCCCCGGCGGGCCCGGCGGTACTGATGATGTCGAGTCGGTTCTTGGCGGTGGCATCCTAGGCCACAACTTCGGCGCTGACGGTGCCGGTACGGTGAAATGGCTGGATTCGGGAGCGCCCGGCGGCTTCTCCTACCAGGCAAGCCCAGATGGCTCGCAGTTGCTGGTCAAACAGGGCGCTACCACGGTGCTGACGCTGACGCTGAACACTGCCTCAGGTGCTTACACCGTCACCCAGAACGCGCCGATCCAGCATGCCGATGCCGATCTGGAGAACAACCAGCCCTTCACCCTGAACTATCAGGTGACCGACAAGGATGGCGACACGGCGAATGGCTCGCTGTCGGTCAACGTCGATGATGACACTCCGGTAGCCCAAGACGACGTGGCCTATGTCGCCACTGGCCAGGCCGAAGACATCAACATGGTGTTCGTCCTCGACTTCAGCGGCAGCATCAGTAACAGCGAGCTGAACCTGATGCTGGATGCTGTACGCACGGCCGGCCAGGAGTTGTTCAACAACGCCGGTGGCGCAGTGCAGATCCAGATCGTGGCCTTCTCGGACGACTCGATCGGCTACCCGACAGCAACCGACATCACCACCTTCACCAACCTGGTGAACTCCCTCAATCCGGACGAGGGCGGCGTGCGGCCGCTGAATAGCACCACGGACTTCACCGATGCCATCCAGCAGACCATGGTCTCCTATGTGCCGCTGTCAGGCTGGAACAATCAGGTGGTGTTCATCAGCGATGGCAACCCGAACGAGCAGACCGGCCCCGGCGGCGCTCCTTCGTTGACCGAGCCGACGGCGACCAACTGGAATAACTTCGTCGACGGCAATGTCATCACCGTCACCACCATCGGCATAGGCGACGGTATCAACGCCCCGCGTCTGGTGGATGTGGACGTGGATGGCGGGACAAACATCCCGCTGCAGGTGGGTGACTTCGACGACCTGGTCGACACCCTCCTCGATAATGTGGTGGGCGGCCTGGTCAACGGCAACGTGCTGCATGGCAGCGATGGCGTCAACAACGGTGGTGCCGGTGACGACGACGGCTATGGAGCCGATGGCCCCGGCCGAATCCTGTCCATCGAGATCAACGGCATTACCTATGTGTGGAATGGTGCGGGGGTGATCGATCCGAGTGGAGTCGGGCCGAATATCGCCGGCAACCAGCTGACCGATATCCCCACTGCTGAAGGTGGCAAGCTGGACTTCAACTTCGCCACCGGTGCCTGGACTTACCACGCGCCGGCCAGCGGTAACGGTGACCAGGTAGAGACCTTCGACTACGTCATCGTCGACAAGGACGGCGACCCGTCCGAAGCGACCCTGACGGTCTATGTGGAAGACATCAGCCCGGTTATCGCCAAGGTTGACGAGGACGAACTGTCTGGCGGCATCACCGATGGCGACACGGAAACCACGATCGCTACCGGCAGTGTCAGCAACCTGGTGGTCGGCCCCTCCGTCGGCGTGCAGTTCAGCCTGTCCGGTAGCACCGGTGGACTGGATGGCGCCTCGTCTGGTGGCACCCCGCTGGTGTACAGCGTGCTGGGCGATACCCTGACTGCCAAGGCGGGTGTAGCCGGGCCGACCGTGTTCACCCTGCAGGTGGAAAGCGACGGTGACTACACCTTCACCCTGCTCAAGCCGCTGGATCATGCCGTCGGTGGTAACGATGACAATGCTCTGCTGGTGCTGGACTTTGCCAGCATCCTGCAGGCCAGCGACGGGGTCGACCCGGTGCCGTTGGCCGGGCAATTCCTGGTGCAGATCGAGGACGATATACCGACTGTCAGTGCCAATGCGCCAATGCAACTGGACGACGATGCACTGGCCAATGGCATCCCCGGCGGGCCCGGCGGTACTGACGATGTCGAGTCGGTTCTTGGCGGTGGCATCCTAGGCCACAACTTCGGTGCCGATGGTGCCGGTACGGTGAAATGGCTGGATTCGGGAGCGCCCGGCGGCTTCTCCTACCAGGCAAGCCCGGATGGCTCGCAGTTACTGGTCAAGCAGGGTGCTACCACGGTGCTGACGCTGACGCTGAACACTGCCTCAGGTGCTTACACCGTCACCCAGAACGCGCCGATCCAACATGCCAATGCCGATCTGGAGAACAACCAGCCCTTCACCCTGAACTATCAGGTGACCGACAAGGATGGCGACACGGCCAACGGCACGCTGAGCGTTAACGTCGATGACGATAGTCCGATGGCGCTGGACGATAGCGCGAGTGTGATTGAGTCCACCGGCAAGGACTTCAATGTCGCCTTCGTGCTGGACTCCAGTGGCAGCATTAGCGACGGTGAATTCACCACCATGATGAATGCCGTGAAGGCGGCCGGGCAGGCGCTGTTCGCCGGCACTAATGGCGATGTGAAAGTCACCATCGTGGCCTTCTCCTCGGATTCGCAGGCCTATACGCCGGTGACCACGCTGGCGACATTCAATGCGCAGGTTGACAGTATCATCGCCAACCGGCCGTTCAGTGGGCAGACCGACTTCACCGATGCCATCCAACAGACCATGGTGTCTTACAGCCCGACTCCCGGTTGGGAAAATCAGGTGTTTTTCATCAGTGACGGTAATCCCAACCAGCAGACCGGAACCGGTGGCAACTCGCTGGATGATGATGTTGCCGATGATTGGGCCGACTTCCTGGCCAGCGGCGGCGGCATCAATGTAACCACCATCGGGATCGGTGATGGCATCGACGAGGAGCGCCTCGAAGACGTGGATCTGGATGCCAATCCCGTCAAGGATCCGCTCGTGGTCAGTGAGTTCGACGATCTGATCGATGCCCTGCTCGGGCAGATCAGTGGCGGGGATGTCAGCGGCAATGTCTTGCTGGGTAACGACAATGCCGCAGGTGGCGTCGGCGTCAATGCCGACGATGCCTTCGGTGCCGACGGCCCGGGCCGCATCCTGTCCATCGAGATCAATGGCATCACCTATGTCTGGAATGGCGCGGGCGTGATCGACCCGAGTAGCGGGCCGAATATCAACAGCAATCAACTGAGCAACATCAGCACGGCCGAAGGTGGCAAGCTGTCGTTCAACTTCCAGACCGGTGCCTGGACCTACACCGCACCAGCCTCGGTCAACGCGGATGTCAGCGAGACCTTCAACTACACCATCATCGACAAGGATGGCGACCCGTCCGACGCCGACCTGACGGTGACAGTGCTGGACGTCAACCAGGCGCCCAGCGGTACCAATGCAACGCTGAACATTCTCGAAGACGGCAGCAAGGTGTTCTCCGCCGCTGACTTCGGTTTCAGCGACGCGGATGGCGACAGCCTGATGGCGGTCAAGATCACCTCGGTTAGTGGGAGTGGCACGCTCAGCTATAACGGCGGGGCCGTGCCGGCCGAGATTGCCGTGGGCAACCTCGGGCTGCTGGTGTTCACCCCAGTGGCGAACGGCAGTGGTAACGGCTATGCCAGCATCAACTTCCAGGTGCGTGATAACGGCGGTACGACCAACGGTGGAGTGGATCTCGACCCGACGGCGAATACCCTCACCATCAATGTCACCCCGGTCAATGATGCGCCGGTACTAAATGGTGCCATTAGCCCGACTATGGCAGCGGTCGCCGAGGACGCTCCGGCCCCTTCAGGAGCCGTAGGGACTGCGGTGTCGAGTCTGGTGGACTTCAACCCGCCTGCTGGTGGTTTGAATAACGTCACCGATGTTGATAGCGGTGCGGTTACCGGTATCGCGCTGACTGGAGTCGATAGCAGCCAGGGCACCTGGTACTACTCGACCAACAGCGGCAGCTCTTGGACGGCGGTGGGTGCGGTATCCGACTCGTCGGCACTGCTCCTGTCGGCAGATGGTACGGATAGGCTGTATTTCCGGCCGAATGCCAACTTCAATGGATCGCTGCCTACCGCTATCACCTATCGCGCCTGGGATACGACTTCCGGCTCGGCGGGCATCAAAGTGAGTACCGCTACCAATGGAGGCAGCACGGCGTTCTCCAGTGTGCTCGCCATCGCCAGCCTGATGGTCTCGGCGGTCAACGATGCGCCGACCATCTCCAGCCTCAACATCACTGAAACCAGTATCGGCTTCAGCATTGCCGATGTGGACAGCAGTTCGTTCTCCTTGGTCGCACCGTTCGCGGCTGCGTTCGGTAGCCCGAGTTTGGGGCTGGGCAGCAATTCGCTGACTCCTACGGAGCAGGCAAGCCCTGTAGCCATTACCACCATGCAAGTGTGGGACGGAGCCGCAACCGCCAATGTGGTCAACCTGTATCTTGGGTCGTCTAGCGGCACTTCTTCTGGCACGGGCGGCTCCAGTACCGATGCCATGTACGGGTTTGGTGGGGGCGATACGCTCTCCGGCGGATCAGGGAACGACTTCCTGTACGGTGGGGCGGGCAATGACACCCTCAATGGCGGAGACAATAACGACCAGTTGACTGGCGGCACCGGCAACGACGAGCTCAATGGCGGCTCCGGCAACGACACCTACCTGTTCGGGCTGGTAGATGGTGTGGACACCATCAGCGATAGCGCTGATACGGACGCTATCATCATTAATTCCAGCGGTAGCTCCCTGACTGGGCTGAGTTTCCTGGACTCCGACACGGGAAGTAACGGTGATCTGGTCATCGGCATCAATGGCCAGCAAATCACGGTGGTTGATCATTTCGATGGCGATGGCGAGGCTGTGGAAAGCATTACCTTCTCTGGTGGCGCGCAATTTGGCTCCTATGCTCTGTCGGGCCTCTATAACCTCGTTGCCGATGGCAGTGGGGATCGTTCGGGAGGTGCTGGTAATGACATCCTGGCAGGCGAGTCGGATAACGAGAGCCTGTCTGGCGGTGGCGGCCACGACTTGCTGTTTGGGAATGGTGACAATGACTCACTGGTCGGTGGTGATGGCGACGATCTGCTGATAGGCGGCACAGGCAGCGACACGATGCGTGGTGGCAACACCAGCGGCGGTGGCGACAGTAACGGTCGCGATACTTTCATGTGGCAGTCGGGTAATACCGGCACCGACACAATCAATGGCTTCACCATCAACTTTGATGGCAATGCCAATGGCGACAGGTTGGATCTGTCTCAGTTGCTGACCGGCGAGGATGACAGTGCTGCCAGCCTGTCTTCCTATCTGAGCTTCACCTTTGGGGTCAACACCACCATTACGGTGGATGCCAATGCTGGCGGAGCGGGCGGAACAGGGCAGACCATCGTACTGGCGGGCATCAACCTGCAAACCGCCTATAGCGCAGCTAATGCGTCGGGAGTGATCACTGCGATGCTCGGTGACGGTACGCTGGAGGTCGACACCGTTTAACCGTCACTACTATGATCAGCCCGCTACCCTTACCGGGTAGCGGGCTTTTTCATGCCTGGAGGATGTCGCATGGTGTATGTGCTGAGGGACGAGGACGGGCGGCTGCTGCGGGTCGAGCACGAGCCTTTCGAGGGGATGACGGAGACCCTGGCGGTTGAAAGCCCGGAACTGGAAAACTGGCTGACGGCCAGAGAAGAAGTGAAGTCGCGCCTGACCAGCCTGAAAGAGTCAGACCTCGAACTGGTACGGGTACTGGAAGACGTGGTCAGTTTGCTGGTGCAGAAGGGCGTGATTCGCTACACCGACCTGCCCGAGCCGGCGCGGCGCAAACTCGATCAGCGGGCGGTGACCCGTGCCGAGATCGAAGGCCTGAGTGGCCTGCTGGGCGATGACGAGCATCAGTTGATTTGATCGACCACCTTGAGTGTTGCGGTTGGCCCGCTTTGGCCGAGCCGGTAGGGGCGGCGGGCTAATTGACTTCTTTTTACTCTCAAGGGCAACGTACTTTTGAAGCCTGTTCACGATCTCATCGGTACCGGTTGAGTCGAGTTCGTCGGTGGAGAGTGATCCGCAGTTATCCCCCTGTGCGGGCTTGTGGAACTTTATGGTTTAGGGGGTGAATGACCCGAGCCTGTTATTAGGTCGCTGCGCGAGTGCAGGTGAGTTGGATGTCTTTCGCAGACAAGTGGGCAGATGCAGCCGGAGATGCTTGGCTTGCGGGTAGGTTTGGTGCGGGGATGAGCAAATTACACTCATAGGTATCGTTAACTGGTTTCGCGTAGTCGCTTGCTGCGAATGCGCCGAGGGATGCAGCCAGGCCGGCCCAGATGGCAGCAGCCAACTGCTGTCCGTGTTTGAAAAACTCAAATGAGTCTTGCTGACCGCCACCGACGGCCCGATAGATGTAGAAGTATTCATACCAAAACCAGAGTGGCGCACCGATCAACCAAATAACTGCTAAGGCGCCAGCCACTCCCTGACAGCGCAACGATGGTATTGCAGCCATTGCGACGCATACGACGACGAACGTGAGGGCAATGCTCCCAGCCACTGTGCCGGCGATCCGAACATAACGCTGCGCAGTGGAACCTGGTGCATAGATGGGAGTTTGAGGTGAGCTTGTTGCCACTTTGAGTCCTCCTTTGACTTAACGCTTTGCTTATCTGCCAGCCTGTCCACCATCAGCGTGGTTGCGCAAAAATTGTGAAAGCTGACCGCTCCCGGATTGCATCCGGGCTACGTGTCAGCCCTGCCAGGGGGCGGGTGGGCCGATCAGGCGACCCATGGCGCCGTGGATACCCAGTTCGTTGAGCACCGCGAGTTCACCTTCGGTCTCCACCATCTCGCCAATCAGCGGCAGGTCAATGCTGTTGGTGGCGCGGAAGATGGCCTCGATGAACATGCGCTTGTCGCCTTCCTGGTCGATGGCGCGGATGTAGGTGCCATCGATCTTCAGGTAGGCCAGGCCCAGGTGGGTCAGGTTGCCGATCAGGCTGAAACGCCCGCCGAAGTGCTGCAGGCCCAGGTGGAAACCGGCTTCACGCACGGCCTGGCTGAGTTTTTCCAGTTCTGCCGGTGGCGGCAGGTAGCGCTCGTCCAGTTCCAGGGTCATGAGTGGGCCCTGTTCCGGATGCTCCCGGAGAATGGCGAGCATCTTCGCCAGGCTGGCTGGCTCACGCAGGGTTGCCGCAGACAGGCTGAGTGCCAGGGGCTGGGGGTTCTGCGTGAGGTGCGCCAGGCTGTGTTCGAGCATGGCCAGGTCGAAGCGCGCGGCCCAGCCCAGGCGCTCGATCCAGGGTAGGAAGCGGCCCGCAGCGACGGCTTCGCCCTGTGGGTCGATCAGGCGGGCGAGTACCTTCTGGTGCAGCGGCTGGTTACGATCGGCGCACTGGGTGACCGGCTGGAAGTAGAGTTGCAGCTTGCTTTGTTTGAGCGCGTCGTCGATCCAGGCACGCCAGTCGTGCAGGCCTTGACCGGGCATCGCGTTGAAGTCGTCCAGGCGTTCCCAGGGTTTGCCTGCGTTGCTTTGTGCCTGGGCCAGGGCCTGGTCCGCGCGGCTGATCACGCTGCCCGGCTCCTCGCCGGGCTTGAAGGCGGCAATGCCCAGGTGGGCGACCGGGGTGCAGTCGCTGGCCCCGGTCTGGCGCAGGCTTTCCAGACCTTCGACCAATTCCTGGGCCAGGCGGTCGGCATCGTCGCCGGCCAGGCCAGGGGCGAGCAGGGTAAATTCGCCGCCCCGGCTACGTGAGGCCAGCCAGTCCGGGGTGCCGTGCTCATCCAGCAGGCGCTTGAGCAGGTCGCCAATGGCGCTGATCAGGGCGTCGGTCTTCTGGCCGCCTATGCGTTGGTTGAGCCCGCCAAGGTCGTTGACGCGCAGGAATATCAGATAGCCTTCGGCGTTCTGTTCGGTAACGGCCAGTTGGTCGGCCAGACGGATATCGAACAGGCGGCGATTGGCCAGGCCGGTAAGGCTGTCCTGATAGGCTTCTTCGCGCAGTTTCTCGCTGCGCGCCGCTTCCTCGGCAAACAGGTTCTTCAGCTTGTCGACCATCTGGTTCATGGCCATGACCACGCGCTTCAGCTCGGGGGTGCGGGGCACCTTGGGCAGCGAGAGGAACTCGCGCCGGCTGATGGCCTGGGCTTGCTGCACCATGTTGTCGAGAGGGCGCAACTGGGTACGCAGCAGCCAGCCACCGAGGATGGCGCTGACGATGCCGCACAACAGCAGCCAGAGCAGGCTGCCAATGGCACTGTCCCATAGTTTGGCCAGGGCGAATTGCGGATGGCTGAGCACTTCGACCCGCGCGGCCTGTTCCCAGCCCCGCATGATCAGGGCGTCGCCACCCTGGGGCTCCAGATCGACGATGTCGACGAACCAGGCCGGTACATTCTCCGTGGTAGTGGTGGTACGGCGTTCGACTATGACTTTTTCATCGGGAATGCTCACTACACGGATGGTGGCGAAGTAGCCGCTGTCGAAGATCGAGCTGACCATCAGCTCGATCATCGCAGGATCATCGATATGCGGCGTCATCGACAGGCCGAGGGCGGTGGCGGCGTCCTGGGCGTGGGAGCGCAGCTGGCTGAGTAGTTGCTCGCGCGAGCTCTCCACCCCGGCAATGAAACTGCCGGTGAAGGCCACTACCAGGAATAGGCAGATGGCGAGAAACAGCTGTTTTAACAAGGACATAGAGTTCTCCTAACCCTCACCAACGGCGAAACCTTCGGCGCGCATTTTCTTCAATAGATCCTGCCAGCGCGAGAGCTTCTTGCTATCGCTTTTCTTGCTGTTGGAGCCCGGTAGATACAGCCCTTCGGCGTTGAAGGCATAGACCGGCAAGAGGTCTTTGCGCTGCGAGGCCGGACGGATTTCGCCGATCAGGTTGTCCAGCACCAGGGGCACTGCCGAGGGGCTTGAGTAATACGTGAGGACCATGTGTGCCTGGTTGTACTTCAGGGCCTTGACGTAGGTGATGCGCATCTTTTCGCTGGGGATGCCGAGGCGGCGCAGGGTGAAGTACTTGGCGATGGAGTAGTCCTCGCAGTCCCCCGCACCTTTCACCAGCGCTTCCACCGGGGTGGCCCAGTAGTCTTCCTGGCGCCAGTTGCGGATGTCGTCGGAGAAGCGGAACTGGCGGTTGAAGAAGCGATTGACCGTGGCGAGCTTTTCGCTCTCGGAGAGGTTGGCGCTGGCCTGGATCAGCTCGTCCCAGGCCTCGATACGGCCCTTGGCGACACCCAGCTTGCCGTAGCGTTTTTCGGCGTTCTGGATGACCACGCCGAAGTCCCAGTTGGCCTTGGCGGCTACACCCAGCAGCAGGCCCAGCGACAGGCCGAGCGCCAGCCAGGCAACCGGGCGGCGCTGCGCTCGTCCTTGACTGCTCGACCGAGAATGCATGGCGTGTCTCTGCGCTGAAAGTGCCAAAAGTTTAGGTGCTACATCACATTTTTGCCGCTTTTCTTTGCCGTCCCACAGGGCTCAGCGAACCGGCAGGGTCTTCTGTTTGAGGATGTAGAAGCTGACCAGCACGGCGCTGGTGAGCATGAAGGCGCGGGCCCAGGGTAGCGGCACCAGGTAGCAGGACAGGCCAATGCTCAGCCACATCAGGCCGATGGCGTAGACCTTGCCCTTGAGTGGAATGCCATTGCCTTCCAGATAGTCACGAATCCACGGCCCGAGGTGCCGGTGGTTGACCAGCCACTGGTAGAAACGCCGGGAACTGCGCACGAAGCAGGCGGCAGCCAGGAGCAGGAACGGAGTGGTGGGCAGCACCGGGACGAAGATGCCGATGACCCCCAGCACCACGCTCAGCCAGCCGACCGCCAACAATACATAACGTACGCTGCGGTGGCGGCTTTGCGGGATGTCGCGGTGCGGCATTAACGGACGGCCTTGCTTTTTAACGACGCATGATCGAGTGCAGGCACTTATCGTTTAGAAGTTAGTGGTGGCGGGGCTTGAGCAGGGCTGGCTTCTCTTCCGGCGCGTGGCAGAGCAGGAACAGGGCGGTGAGCAACTCGGGGATCTGGTCGACCATGCTGTCCACCAGGTCGCGGTCACGGGCGATTTCGGCGAACTCGGGCTGTTCGTCGAACAGACCGGAGGCGACCATGATCGGCAGCAGCAGTTCGCTGACTTCGTCTTCGGCGTCTTCGAACCACACCGCTTCACGCAGGAACACGCCTTCCATGAAGCCGATGCACCAGCCGCGCAGGTCGGAGTCGTCCGGGTCTTCACCGAGGTCGACGTCGCAGGGGAATTCCGGGTCATCATCACTGGCCAGCTGACGGCCGATATGGGCCTTGAGCTGTTGCAGGGTGGCTTCGATGTCCACGCGTTCGGCGTCGCTGCGGTAGTGCGGCGGTTCGGCGAACAGGGCGTCGATCCATTCACGCTCCGGCACCTGATCGGGGCAGATCGACAGGGCAGTCAGGTAGCCGTGGGCGGCCACGTAGTCCAGGGCCTCCTCGTGCAGTTCATCGGCATCGAGGAAGGCTTGCAGGCGGGAGAGTTGCTCGGCGAAGGACATCGTGGCACTACCTTGAGTGAGTAAACATGGGGATTCTAGCCGCCTGTGCCTGCAAAAGCACGGCCGACGGGCGATGGTCTGCCGGGCGTGGCGCTCGCGTATACTGCGCGGCTTGAAAAATGGAGACCGGCATGCTCGATCAGGCACCACATCCCACCGCGCTGGGCATCCTCAAAGACGTTTTCGGCTACGACGCCTTCCGCGGCAAGCAGGCGGCGATCATCGAGCGCGTGGCGGCGGGCGGCGACGCACTGGTGCTGATGCCTACCGGTGGCGGCAAGTCGCTGTGCTTCCAGGTGCCGGGATTGCTGCGCGAAGGCCTGGCGGTGGTGGTATCGCCGCTGATTGCGCTGATGGAAGATCAGGTCTCCACCCTCGACGAGCTAGGCGTGGCCGCCGTGGCGCTGAATTCCACCCTGAGCAACGATGAGCAGCGCGATATTGCCGAGCGCATCCGTCGCGGTGAGATCAAGTTCCTTTATGTGGCCCCCGAGCGCCTGGTTCAGCCGCGTATGCTGGCTTTTCTGCAGGGCCTGCAGATTGGCCTGTTCGCCATCGACGAGGCGCATTGCGTGTCGCAGTGGGGCCACGACTTCCGCCCGGAATACCTGCAGCTGGGCCAGCTCGCCGAGCTGTTCCCCCATGTGCCGCGCATCGCCCTGACCGCCACGGCGGACATGCGTACCCGCGAGGAGATCGTTCAGCGCCTGCATCTGGAGAACGCCGAGCGGTTCCTCTCCAGCTTCGATCGCCCGAACATCTTCTACCGCATCCTGCCCAAGGATCAGCCGCGCAAGCAGTTGCTGGCCTTTCTCACGGCGCGCAAGGGCGATGCCGGCATCGTCTATTGCCTGTCGCGCAAGAAGGTCGAGGAAGTCGCCGAGTTTCTCAGTGGCCAGGGCTACCCGGCGCTGCCGTATCACGCCGGCCTGCCCAACGAATTGCGTGCCTACAACCAGAAACGCTTCCTCAACGAGGAAGGGCTGATCATGGTGGCGACCATCGCCTTTGGCATGGGTATCGACAAACCCAACGTGCGTTTCGTGGCCCACCTCGACCTGCCCAAGTCGCTGGAGGCCTATTACCAGGAAACTGGTCGCGCCGGCCGTGACGGCCTGCCGGCCGATGCCTGGATGGCCTACGGCCTGCAGGACGTGATCTTCCTCAAGCAGATGCTCAGCAACTCCGAGGGTGACGAGCGGCACAAGCGCGTCGAGCAGCACAAGCTGGATGCCATGCTCGCCCTCTGCGAGGAAACCCGCTGCCGCCGTCAGGCGCTGCTGGCCTACTTCGACGAAGAGCTGCCGCAGCCCTGCGGGCACTGTGACAACTGCATCGACGGCGTACAGACCTGGGATGCCACCGAGCCGGCACGCCAGGCGCTGTCGGCCATCTACCGCAGCGGTCAGCGTTATGGCGTCGGTCACCTGGTCGACATCCTCCTCGGCCGCGAAAACGACAAGATTCGCGCCCCTGGTCATCAGCACCTGACGGTGTTCGGCATGGGCAAGGCGCTCAACGAAGGCGAGTGGCGCACCCTGTTCCGCCAGCTGGTGGCCCGTGGCCTGGCCGATGTCGACCTGGACGGCTACGGCGGTCTGCGCCTGTCCGATACCTGCCGTCCGTTGCTGCGCGGTGAAGTCAGCCTGCAATTGCGCCGCGATCTCAAGCCGCAACAGGCGGCCAAGGCTTCCGGCAGCAGCGCCAGCCAGCTGGTGCGTGCCGAGGAACGCGAGCAGTGGGAAGCCCTGCGCAGCCTGCGTCGCAAGCTGGCCGAAGAGCACAGCGTGCCGCCTTACGTGATTTTCCCCGATTCCACCCTGCTGGAGATGCTGCGCAGCAAACCGGCCTCGCTGAGCGACATGGCGCAGGTCAGCGGCGTCGGCGCGCGCAAGCTGGAGCGCTACGGCGAGGCTTTCCTCGAAGTACTCAATGGCGCCGCAGAAGCGCCGCAGGTGGTGGTCGACCTGCGCCACGAGCTGGTCAGCCTGGCGCGTGCCGGGATGACCCCGCTGCAGATCGCCGCCCAGCTCAAATGCACCGAGAAGAACGTCTACAGCCTGTTGGCCGAAGCCATCGGCCGCCAGCAACTGAGCCTGGAGCAGGCGCTGGATCTACCGGACGATCTGCTCGGCGCAATTCAGGATGCTTTTCTCGATGGCGAAGGCGAGCTGCCGCCGGTTGCGGCCATCGCCGAACAGTTTGCCGGACAGGTGCCGGAAGGCGTGCTGTACTGTGTGCGGGCGGCCCTGCAGGCGGAGTTCGAGGTCTAGAACGACGGGCGGTGTGGCTTTGTGCGCCAAACTGTCGGCGCTGACGGGTGACAAACTTGTGACGCATGTCGCAAGTCGCTATGGTGGCGGATTGCTATCCATTTACGAGGTTCTGGTGTCGTCCCATCTTGCTTGGCTTGACGATGTACGTCCCAATCCCTACGCCGACCAGCTTGCCAAAGGCTATCGTCGGCTGCGCTTCAGCGCGCCCCTGGAACAGGAATACCGCGCCTATGCGTTGCGTGACAGCGTCGAGCTGAAGCGTGTTTCCATAGTGTTCGCCCTGTTCGTCTGGATGGCCTTCCTGATGGTGGACGTGTGGATGATCAGTGCGCCGTTGCTCTACCTGCTGTTGGTCATCCGCCTGGGCGTGGCGGTGCTGCTGGTTTTCTGTGGCCGTCTGATCCTGCTGAACCGCCATCCGCGCCTGATGGTGCCGCTGAGCCTCGCCTCTATCGGGGCAATGGGCCTCGGTGCCGCAGCAATCATCGCCATCGGCCATGGACAGAATCCGTTTTTCCCCTACGAAGGTGTACTCCTGGTCTGCATTGCCGCTTATTTCCTGGTGGGGCTGCGGCTGGTCGAGGCGCTGGCTATTTCCTTTCTGGTGCTGCTTGCCTATGGCCTGTTCGAATGGCTGGGCGGTTTGCCGGCGGAGCGCCTGTTCAACAATCTGGTGTTCCTGCTGTTCGGCAACCTGATCGGTGCGGTGGGCTGTTACCTGCTGGAGTTCAAGTCGCGCCAGCATTTCCTGATCAGCCGTCTGATGCGCGTGCTGGCCGACCAGGACAGCCTGACCGGCCTGCACAACCGGCGCAGCTTCAATCGCCAGCTGGCCCGTTTGTGGCGTCAGGCGCAGCGCGAAGAGGTCGAGCTGGCTTTGCTGCTGTGCGACGTCGACCATTTCAAGGCGTACAACGACCACTACGGCCATCAGGCGGGTGACCGCGCATTGCAGCGGGTCGGTGCGGTGCTGTCCGAGTCGGCACGGCGACCGCTGGACATGGCGGTGCGCCTGGGCGGCGAGGAGTTTGCCGTTCTGCTGTATGGCATCGGCGCCACCGAGGCGCACCAGCGCGGCGAAGCGCTGCGTCAGGCCGTGCAGGATCAACAGCTGGCCCACGCCGGTTCGTCGACCGCGGCGGTGCTGACCATTTCCGTCGGGGTGGCCTGTCTGCGCCCGCAAGACGGGATGGCGTTCGATCTGCTGTTCGAACATGCCGACCGTGCCTTGTACGAGGCCAAGGCGTTTGGCCGCAATCAAGTAGTGACCTGAGAATCTGTCCCGGATCTCTTGATCGTCGGCCATGCTGCGTTGAGATTGGGCTCGGCAAGCCGCTTGCGGCTAACGCGCTTCAGCGCGGCCCGAAGGGCGAGTGAAACGAGTACTGCTCATTTACATTTTGTAAACTCCGCGCCCTCGCCCAATCTCGCCTTGCCTGGCTCTAGCTCAAAAGACCCGAAACAGATTCTGAGGCGTCAGTTGTCTGCTGCACTGGCGCGAATCGTCGCTTTCGTCCTGAGGTCGGGCTGTTAGGATCAGCCCTTTCCCGCCGAGCAGTGACGATGGAACGACTGATCCAGGCCAACGGCCAGCCCCATTACGGCATCTTCCCCGCCGCACCGGGCGAGGTGAATTACCGCGATTTCGATTTCCGCTCACCGATGGGCCGCCGACTCGGTGCGCTGGCCAAGTGGCGGCGCTTTCACCAGTTCCAGTACTTCGGCCTGGTCAGTCACGAGCTGATCGGCGGCTGCGCACTGGGCAACCTGAGCCTGCTCGGTATCGGCTTCGTCTATCTGTTCCATCCACCCAGCGGGCGCATGATCGAGCGCCAATTTCGCCTGCCCCTGGGCTTTGGCAGCACCTTCTCGCAGCAGCCGGATAGCGGCATTTGTGAGCTGCGCAGCGGCGGCAACCTGCTGCGTCTGGAGAACAGCGCGCAGCCCAGGGAGAAGCGTCTGCTGGTGGAGCTGGACGATGGCACGCGCATCGAGGCGCACTTCTCCGAACAGCAGCCGGCCTTCCAGCCGATGTGCATCTGTACGCCCACGGCGGTGAATGGCTGGGTCTATGCGCAGAAGGTCGCCGGCGTGCGCTGCCAGGGCACGGTGCAGAGTGCCCTGGGCGACTTCGATCTGGCGCGGATCGATGCCTTCGCCCATCACGACTGGTCGGCCGGCTACATGCGCCCGGAAACCTTCTGGAACTGGGCCTGCCTGTCTGGCGAAGTGGCGGGCACGCGGGTCGGCCTGAATCTGTCCTGTGGAGTCAACGAGACCAGTTTCAGCGAGAACTGCTACTGGCTGGATGGCGAGCTGCTGCCGGTCAGCGGGGTGCATTTTCAGTTCAACCGCGACGAGCCGCTGCAACCTTGGCGGATAGTCTCTGCCGATGGCCAGGTCGAGCTGGATTTTCGTGGTCATGGCCTGCACCGCGAGCAGCTCAATCTGGGTTTTCTGGCGAGCAACTTCAAACAGGTATTTGGCTGTTTCCAGGGCACCTTGCGCCCACCGGGCCGGGCTCCCGTGGTGATCGACAACCTCTGGGGCTTCGTCGAAGACCAGTACGTCAAATGGTGAAAACGGACTTGGCGACGGGCGCGCCTCGGGGTTATGGTTAGGCGACTAATAATTAGGTTTTTCTGCTGTCTGCGCAGTGTGGGGGCGTGCAGGCAGGGGCAAAAACCGCCATGACACGGTCCACGAATCGCTATGCACACCTTTGCGCAACACAGTTTCGGCATGCAGTTGGCTCAGCTATCCCGCGCCTGGCGCGCCGAATTGGATCGACGTCTCTCTGGCCTCGGCTTGTCCCAGGCACGCTGGCTGGTGTTGTTGCACTTGGCCCTGCTGGAGGAGCCGCCGACCCAGCGCGAACTGGCCAAGACCGTCGGCGTCGAGGGGCCGACCCTGGCCCGTCTGCTCGATGGCCTGGAGTCCCAGGGCCTGGTGCAACGCCATGCCGTGCCGGAAGACCGACGGGCGAAGAAGATCGTCCTGAGCCCGCAGGCCCGGCCCCTCATCGCACAGATCGAAAGCATCGCCTTGGGGCTGCGCAAGGAGCTGTTCGCCGGCGTCAGTGATGAAGACATGCAACTCTGCCAGCGCGTGCATGCCCAGGTACTGGCCAATTTGGAGAAGGACTGAGCCGGTTCTGCTGCGTGCAGTGGGCGCCCAGGATGCTCCTGTTTCACCCGATCACTGCCCGGTAACCCGCAGGGTTGCTGGGGCAGCCTGCTTCCCCGGCTAATTTCCCCAGACCCTAGTCAATTTGGCTGTTAGCTGCAGCCGACTTATCTCAATACAGAATGAGAGATAGTTGGCATTTTTAGGCTCCTATTTCCTATGCTGGCTCTATGCCTTGATCGTGGTGATTAACCGGTACGTTTGCTACCCGTTGGTCTGCCGAGGCATTGCGAAGCCGGGCGACAGGGACGCCCTCCCGACATAAAACAGCGTTGCGTTGCTCGCTAGCCAGGGATACTCGCTCTACCTGGGAGGCTACTGAGGGCAGCGTGCGAGCTGGAAATCCGTGGAGGGTGTATGGCTCGGGTACGTCAACTTCTATTGACCCTGGCATCGGGCTCAGCGCTCTACTCCGGCATGGTGCCGGCTCTAGGGCTCGGTGAGATCAGTCTGCACTCGGCGCTCAATCAGCCCCTGGAAGCCGAGATCGAGCTGCTGCAGATCGGTGATCTCAATGCCGATGAGATCAAGGTGCGCCTGGCCTCGGCCGAAGACTTCAGTCGCTCGGGCGTCGACCGCTTCGTGTTTCTCAATGACTTGCGCTTCACCCCCGTTCTGCGCGGCGGACAAAGCATGATTCGCGTGGTGTCGAACAAACCGGTGCGCGAGCCTTACCTCAACTTCATCGTCGAAGTGGTGCGCCCCGGGGGCAGCCTGCTGCGTGAGTACACCTTGCTGATCGACCCGCCGGGGTCTTCTGCCTACCGCCCCGTGGCCAGTACGCTGGATGAGCCGCGTTACGCCGCAGCGCCGCCGCCAGCCCGGGTAGCCTCCCCGCAGCCGGCACAAGCGCAGGCACCGCTTCCGCTGGCAGCCCAGGGGCAGCGTTATCGCGTACAGCGCGGTGACAGTCTGTGGAGTATTGCCGACCGCCTGCGTGAGGCCGGCAGCGAAGCAACGCATTCGGTATTAATGAGCGATATCCACAGATTGAACCCCGGCGCGTTCATCGCCGGTGACCGCAATCGGCTGCGCCTTGCAGCTGACCTGTTGCTGCCGGATAGCGCCGTGCCCCAGTGGATCGCACCCAGCCAGCCGCAGGCCCCGGTTGCGGTCGATCCGCCCGTTGCCGCGTCGCTGGCCCTGGCGCCCGTGGCAGAGCCGACGCCTGCGGCAGAGCCTGCTCCGGTTGCCGAGGCTGCCGCTGAGCTGCAACAGATCGAGGCGGCGCAACTGCAGGTGGATGGCGAGCTGGCCAGCCAGACGGCGGAGAATCAGCAACTGCAGACGGCTATCGGTGATCTGCAAGCCCAGTTGGTGCAGTTGCAGGCGCAGATGGCGGAGAAGGATCGGCAACTGCAGACCATTCGCGCCGAGTTGGCGCAGCAGCGCCAGCCCGCGCCGGCAGAGGCCCAGGCGCCTGTGCTGCAGAGCGCCCCGGCTGTGCCTGCCGCAACCGTACCAGCCGCTCAGGCGCAATCGGCGTCCTGGCCTCTCTGGCTGAGTGCGGGTGGCCTCTGCCTGGTGCTCATCGGCGGTATATGGCTGTTGCGGCGCAAGGTCGAACACCCCGATCCAGAGCCTTATCGCCAACCGCAGGTACAGGTACGCCCCGTCATCAAGGTGCCGATCCAACAGGTACGCCCCGCTGAACCAGTGCAGGCCAAACCAGCGGCGCCGGTACGGATGCCGAGTGTGCCGGCCGACCCGATCGAAGGCGCCAATATCTACATCGCCTATGGCCACTTTGGTGAAGCCCTGACCGTATTGCGCAAGGCTGTGGAACAGGAGCCGCAGCGTATCGACCTGCGCCTGCGCCTGTTCGAGGTACTGGGCGAGCTGGGAGACACCAGCGGTTTCTTTGCCCAGGAGCAGCAATTGCTGGATATGGGCGCCAGCCATGTGCAGGTTGATCAGATTCGCGTGCGTTATGCCCGCCTGCAACGCCCGACACAGGCAGATGAACTGGTTGCCGTGCTGCCTCTCGACGAGGTGTTGGAGCCGCTACCCGCCGCTCAGCCGGCGGCGGATGACTTCCAGCTCAACCTCGATGACCTTTCGCTGGATGCCGACTGGGATCTGGTCAGCCCGTTCCACAATGAAGCACCGCGGCGGGCCAAGGCGGCCAGCGCGGATGCCCTCGATCCCTCCTTCCGCTCGGACCTGCGCGAGCTCCCCGAAGTGTTCGAAATGACTGTCGACAAGGATGGTCTCAGTCCTTTCGGCGACATGCCGCTGCCTGAGAGCACGGGTGATGAGGTCTTGCAGGAGGAATTCGTCGATGCGTTTTCCCGTGAACCGCAAGGGCGCGCCGACAAGCCCCTCGAGTCCAATCTCGAGCATCTGGCGGGTAACCGTGAACACCTAGCCCAGCTGAACATGGCCCTGGCCTATATCGAGCAGGGCAACCTGGGTGCGGCCTGCAACATTCTCAATGCACTGATCGACGAGGGTGATGATCAGGAGAAGGCGAGGGCGCGGGAGCTGCTGGCCCGGATCGCCTGAGTTGTTTAGGGTCTGTTGCCGTTTCGTTCGCGAACCGCGTTGCTGCGCAAAATCGCGCCAGGCTAGGCGCGGGACGCAGGCAATGGTCATTCCCTTGGCAAGTCCCGCAACGACGCATGGCGCGATTTTGCGCGCAACCCATAGGGACGGGCCCGTTTTTGCGCGGGACGTCGTTACTCGACGGCTCATTTGGACGACCAAACCTCGCGTCTCGTGCCTAGCCCCGCGCAAAAACAGGCTCCGTCGCGGCCGTGAACGAAACGGCAACAGACCCTAGCCACAACGCCGCGCAGGAGACTTCGCGGCGCTGTCGTTTGGGCGGCGCTATCATGGCGCTTTCTGCGTCACGGAGCCCTCGGCATGTCCGGCAAACCCGAAGTCACCATCACCTACTGCACCCAGTGCCAGTGGCTGCTGCGCGCCGCCTGGCTGGCGCAGGAACTGCTCAGCACCTTCAGCGACGAGCTCGGCAGAGTCAGCCTTGAACCCGGCACGGGGGGCGTGTTCCGGATTGCCTGCGACGGCGTTCAGTTGTGGGAGCGCAAGGCCGATGGCGGCTTCCCCGAAGCCAAGGTGCTTAAGCAGCGCCTGCGCGATCTGATCGATCCCGCGCGCGACCTGGGCCACAACGATCGCTGATGCACGTCAGCTGAGGTCTTCCACGCTGGGGCTGTGCCGGCTAAGGCGGGCTGAAATGACCGTGGCCAGCACAATCAGGCTGCCGCCGAACAGCATGCGCAGTCCCGGTTGCTCGTGGAACAGCCACCAGGCGAAGACGATGCCGTAGACCGGCTCCAGGGCAAACACCACCGAGGCACTGCGTGCGTTGAGCGTGCGCAGGCTGGCGACGAACAAACTGTGCGCGAGGGCCGTGCAGAGCACGCCGAGCAGGCCGATCCACAGCCAGTCCAGCGCCCGCACCTCGGGCAGCAGGCTCCAGGCAAACGGCAGGCTGCACAGCAGGATGCCGATGTTCTGCCACAGCGCCGCCTGGGCCGGATTGAGGCCGCGGGTGGTGGCCCGGTTGCTTACCGACACCAGGGCAAACAACAGCCCGGACAGCACGGCCCAGCCCAGGCCCAGGGTGGCTTCGCTGGCGAAGTCGAAGTGCGGGGTCACCAGGATCAGGCCGATGCACACCAGGCCGACCACGGCCCATTCGCTGCGCCGTACCTGCTCTTTGAACAGCAGTCCTTCGAGCAGCACGGTGAAGGCCGGAAAGCTGGCGAAGCCCAGGGTCGCCACCGCCACGCCAGCCACCTTGATCGCAATGAAGAAGCTCCACCAGTGCCCGCCCAGCAGCAGGCCTGCGCCGGCCAGGGCCAGTAGGCGTTGATGGCTGGGGCGCTCATGGGTGGCGCCAGGGCGGGCGAAAGGGGCGAGGGCGAGCACCGCGAACAGCGCGCGGCCAAACACGATGACCAGCGGAGCGGCCAGGGCCAGCTTGCCGAAAATACCGGACAGGCCGAAGAGCAGTGCGCCCAGGTGCAGGGCGATGAGTGCCTTGCGCCGGTTCATGCCAGACGTGCGCCATTGGGCAGAGGATGGTCGAAGCTGGCCAGCAGCACCTTGCCGTCCGCATCGTAGACGCCGGTAACCAGCACCTCCGAGCGAATGCCGGCGATGCGCTTGGGCGCAAAGTTGCACACGCAGAGCACCTGGCGGCCAATCAGCTGTTCGGTTGAGTAATGGGCGGTGAGCTGGGCGCTGGAGGTCTTGATCCCCGATTCGCCGAGGTCGACTTCTAGAACGTAGGCGGGTTTCAGCGCTTTTTCGTTGCGCCGGGCGCTGAGCAGGGTGCCGACGCGCAGTTCCACGCGCTCAAAATCCTGCCATTCGATGCTGTGCATAAAGACTCCCTGACTATGCGCAGAGTCTAGGCAGGCGGAACGCCGTCTGTCTGTCGCGTTAGTCGCGGCTTTTGTCGCGCCACTCGCGGCGCAACTGGCGCGGCGTACTGCCCAGTTGGCGCGCCAGGGCAGCGGTGAAGGCGCTCTGCGAGGCGTAGCCGACCCGCGCGGCGATCTCACCGACGGCCAGGTTGCTGCCGAGCAGCAGTTCGCGACCCAGCTGCAGGCGGCGATTGCGCACATGCTCCATTGGCGTGTGCCCGGTTTCAGCGAGAAAGCGCGCATGGAAGCGCGCCGCCGACAGGCCGCACAGCCGCGCCAGATCCGCCACCTGCAGCGGGTGGGCGCAGTGGCGTGTGATATGCGCGTCGATGACTGCCAGCGGCAGACTGGAACTGGGTAGGGGGGCGCTGCTGCTCAGGCTGGCGAGCAGCAGGGCCGCGCCTTGCTGGGCGATGACGTCGTCGTTGATCGGACTGGCCGCCAGCCAATTGACCAGTTGGCTCTGCGCCGGGTTGAGCAGCAGGCGGCCGGGCCGATCAAGCAGGCGCCGACCAGCGTCGGCATGCCGGCCCAGGCGTTGCTGCAGCCAGCCATCGGACGGCACATCGAGCACCAGGCACTGGCTGCCTGCCGGGCTGGCGCACGCATGGTGGGCCGTTGGCGGCACCACGGCCAGGCTGTGGCTGAGCACCTGGCAACCCTGGCCGGCCACTTCAAAATCCAGGCAGCCGCTCAGGCCGAACACCAGCTGGGCGTGCTCGTGGCTGTGGGCGATCTGTTCGTGGCGGTAGTGACGCAGGGATAAGACCGGGTGCATGGCTGGCTCCTCAAACGAGCGCGCAGTCTACACCGCTGTCGCGCCCCGGCGGCTTGTCACTGCATTGCAATCACCTTGTCACAGTGCCTTCACCCATGGCGTGCACGCTCGCGCTAAACCCAGCGGAGAACGCCGATGAGCATCGCCGAGCGCAGCAAACCCAGCCGCAAGCAACGAGTCCGCACCTTGTGGATTTCCGATGTGCACCTGGGCACCCGCGACTGCCAGGCCGAACGCCTCGCAGAGTTCCTCAAGTGCTACCAGGCGGACAAGGTCTACCTGGTCGGCGACATCATCGATGGCTGGAAGCTACGCAGCGGCATCTACTGGCCGCAGGCCCATACCAATGTGATTCGCCGCCTGCTCACCATGAGCAAGCGCGGCACCGAGGTGATCTACGTCACCGGTAACCACGATGAATTCCTGCGCCGTTACTCGACGCTGATCCTCGGCAATATCCAGCTGGTCGACGAGGCCGAGCACGTCACCGCCGACGGGCGCAAATTGCTGGTGATCCACGGCGACCAGTTCGACGTGATCACCCGTTACCACCGCTGGCTGGCCTTTCTCGGCGACAGCGCCTACGAGTTCACCCTGACCCTCAACCGCTGGCTCAACCACTGGCGCGAGCGTTATGGCTACGGCTACTGGTCGCTGTCGGCCTACCTCAAGCACAAGGTCAAGACCGCGGTGAGCTTCATCAGCGACTTCGAGGAGGCCATCGCCCACGAGTGCGTCAAACGCGGCTTCGACGGCGTGGTCTGCGGACACATCCACCATGCCGAGATCCGCAAGGTGGGGGAGGTCGAGTACCTCAACTGTGGCGACTGGGTGGAGTCCTGCACGGCGCTGATCGAACACCTGGACGGCAGCATCGAGCTGTACCGCCTGGCCGAGGCGCAGGCACGCGAGGCCGAGCTGGCCATCGGGCAGGTGGCATGAGGATTCTGATCGTCAGCGATGCCTGGCTGCCGCAGGTCAATGGCGTGGTCACCAGCTTGCAGGCGCTGGTCAGTGAACTGCGCGGGCTAGGCCATCTGGTCAAGCTGCTGTCACCTGCCGATTTTCGCGCCTTGCCTTGTCCCAGTTACCCGGAGATTCCGCTGGCCTGGAATCTATGGAAGGTCGGCCCGGCGATCCGCGAGTTCCGCCCGGACTGCGTGCACCTGGCTACCGAAGGCCCGCTCGGCTGGGCTGCCCGGCGCTGGCTAGTCCAGCGTGGGCTGGCCTTCTCCAGCGCCATTCACACCCGTTTCCCCGAGTATGTGCACAGCCGCTGGCCGCAGATTCCATTGAGTTGGGGCTACGCCTACCTGCGCCGCTTCCACCGCCCGAGCCAGGCGGTGCTGGTGAGCACCGAGCGCATGCGCGAGGAGTTTATGGCCCAGGGCCTGCGCCGCTTGCAATTGTGGCGCAAGGGGGTGGACTGCAGCCTGTTCCGGCCGCAGGGCGAGGCATCGGGCGAACCGGTGTTCCTCTATGTCGGGCGCCTGGCGGCGGAGAAGAACCTGCGCGCTTTTCTCGATCTGGATCTGCCGGGGGAAAAATACGTGGTGGGTGATGGACCGCAGCGTGCCGAGTTGCAGACGGCTTATCCGCAGGCGCGCTTTCTCGGCTACCAGCAGGGCGCCGAGCTGGCGCAATCCTTCGCCACGGCCAGCGTGCTGGTGTTCCCCTCGCGCACCGATACCTATGGCCTGGTGATGCTCGAGGCCCTGGCCTGCGGTACACCGGTGGCGGCCTTTCCCGTAGCAGGGCCGCTGGATGTGCTGGAACCGGGGCTGACCGGGGTGATGAGTGAGGACCTGCGCCAGGCCTGCCTGGACGCTTTGCAACTGGATCGTGGGCTATGTGCCGAACGGGCGGCGCGCCAGTCCTGGCGCACCTCGGCTCTGGAGTTCCTGACCCACCAGCCATTGCTGGATGGCGAGCTGGTAGCGGTCGAGCAGTTTGCCGGAGCCTAGGTTGCGCTGCGGCATCACCTGATCGGGCTCGTGTGCACGGCGCACCCTACAGGTCAGCCGGCGCCTCTACATACAACCTGATTGCCAGGTACCTTTGCATCGGAGTCCGCTGCCACAAAGGCTTGTGTGCAGTGCAACAGTGAGCGGCTAAATGGCCATGAAAAAGCCGGCCTGCCTTTCGGCAGACTGGCTTTCTTTTAGCGCGGACTTTTTGCCCGGATGGGCGGATCAGTGATCCAGTTTCACAGTTGGGTCGGAGCCGGCGATCAGCGAGTTGATGATCGCGGCCGGGGTGGCACCCAGGTTCAGGCCTGGATCACTGAGGTTTACCCCCTCCAGCTGGATGCTGACGTCGGCATTGCTGCCGGTGGCATCGAGGCTGCCGGTGCTGCTCACCAGCAGGGTATCGCCGCTGGCGCTGAGCTTGATGTAGTCGCCGATATCGCTGGCATTTTCTTCGCCCTGCAGCAGGTCGCTGAGGTCGATCTTGTCCTGCCCCAGATCGAAGTCCTTGATCACATCGGCGCCGGTATCGCCGGCATGCCAGACGAAGGTATCGCTGCCACCTTCGCCCCACAGGTTGTCGTTGCCGGTGCCGCCGATAAGGATGTCGTCACCCTCACCGCCGAGCAGGTTGTCGACGCCACCTTTGCCTTCCAGATGGTCGTTGCCATCCAGGCCGCTGAGGGTGTCGGCCGTCGCGCCACCCAGCAGGACATCGGTGCTCGAACCGCCAGCCAGGGCACCATCGCCGCTGATGGGCGTGGTGGTACTGGTGCTGGCAACGATGTCGATTACCAGCTGTGCGGTGGAGCTGTCGAGATCCGGTTGGGTCAGGGTGTAGCTGAAGGTCTCGCTCTGGCCCAGGTTCGCCATATTGGCGAAGGGGGTGTAGGTGTATTGGCCGGTGTCGCTGATGGTCAGCGAACCATAGAGGCCGGTGACAGTGGTCGAGCCGCTGAAGCCGAGGCCATTGATGGCGCTGACAATCGCCCCCTCGCTGCCAAGGTCGTCCACGGCGCCCCAGGCATCGCTGCTGCCAGGGTGGTTGTTGGGGTTGCTGATGACATTGCCGCTGGCTTCGCTGGCCACTACGTTGGGCACGCTCAGGGTTGTCAGCAGCACCAGATTGCTAAGGGTGACGCTGGCGGTCTGGAAGTCTAGGTTGTTGTCGCGTACCGAAACCTGCAGGCGGTAACTGCCGGGGGCCAGGTTGTCCAGGCTCAGCGAGCCATTGCTTAGGCTACCGGTCACTCCGGGCACCACGGCCCAACCGCCACCGACGGCGACCTGCAACTGGTAACTGAAGCTTTCATTGCTGCGTCCGCTGGTGGCTACGTCGAAGCTCAGGCTGGCGGTGCCGCCGCTGACCGTGAAGCTGCCACCATTGCCGTTGCTGCTGTTACCGCTGATATCCCAGTTGTCGGACACCGTGAAGCTACTGAGGTTGGTGCTGCTGGTGGTCTGGGCGGTCAGTGTGGCTTGGGCGCTATTGTCATAGGCGCTGACCTCGCTGCGGTCTTGCAGTGTCAGATGCAGAGTGGCGCTGCTCTGGCTGCCATCACCGTCCTCAATGGTGTAACGCACCTGGTAGGTGGTGTCGTTCTGTATGTCGGAGCCGGCGGCCGGGCTGAAGGTGTAGTTGCCGGTCTGTGCATTGATCTGCAGGGTGCCGATATTGGCGCCCAGGCTCAGCGAGTAGTTGGTGCCGTCGAAGCTGGCGTTGACATCGCCGACCCCGTTGCCATCGGTGTCCAGGCTGACGGCGACGATCTTCTGCGCCGCCGTGCCGTCGGCACCGAAATCATCGGCGATGCTGCCGGAGATGCTGCCGTTGAGCAGCTCACCTTCGAACACCGGTACGGTGCCCTGTAGCACGCCGTCGAGATCCAGTGGGTCGGCCACCACGATGGTGTTGCTGTTGTGGGTGCTATTGGCCTGCACGAGATCGCCCGGGTCGTAGAGCAGGCCGTCGTTGCTGTTCCAGGTCAGGGTTGGGTTTCCGGTCGGGGACCAGGCCACCGTGTCCAGGTTGCTCTGTGCGTAGTCGCTGGTCAGATCGGCACCTACGCCCACCGCATAGGCGGCGTCGATAGCGTTGCTCTCGAGAAAGTCGACCCAATCAGCGCGTTCACTGGCGGAGACCGAGGTGGTAGCCGACACGGCGCCCAGCGGGGTCGCAGGGAAACCGTCGGAGACAAAATACACATAGGTATGGTCGACGTCAGCCGGGGTGCCGTAGTTCTGCTGCACCTGCTGCAGGGCACCGTCGAAGTCCGTGCCGTTGGCAGTGCCGAGGCCCTGGATGGTGCTGATGGCGCTGCTCGGGTCGAACCAGCCCTGGAAGGTGGCGCTGCCGTTGAAGGTCACCAGCATCACGTTCTGCAGCGAGCTGCCGTAGCTGTTGATCAGGTTTTCCAGGGCATCCTTGGCCAGCTCGAAGCGCGTGGTGGTGCCGCCGCCCGGCAGGCTGATAACCGCGCCATAGGTGGCATCGACCATGCTGGTCGAGGTGTCGAGCATGATCACCAGGTTGACCGTGCTGGCTTGGGTGCCTTCGGTCAGGCTGGCAAAGTCGTCGATGGCGGTGGGCGTGGCATCGGCGACGTTGAGGGTGACGGTGGCCGCGGCGCTGTAGCTTTCGCCATCGTAGGCCTGGAACGTGAAAGTCGGTGCCGGGCCGTCGTTCTGCGAGTCGAAGCTGTTGTTCGGTTGGTAGGTGAGCAGGCCGTCGGCAATCTGGGTGCTGGTGACGATGGCGGTTCCAGCCGCGATCGCCGCTGCGCTGATGGCCACGCCGTTGAGCAGCAGGCTGCCTTCCTCGGGCAAGGAAGTGATGCGGAACGACTCGACACTGTCGCCCGCGTCCTGGTCGCTGCCACTTAGCGCAATCACTACAGGGCTGCCGCCTTGTGTGGCGTTGAACGAGGCACTGTCCGCCGCTGGCGCGTCGTTGACCGGGGTAACGCCGACAGTGACGGTGACCGGGTTGGAGGTCTCGCCGCTGGCATCTTGGATGGTGTAGGTGAAGCTGTCGCCAGTGGTCTCGGAGCCGTTGTGCTGGTAGCTGACGGTGCCGTCGGTGTTGACGGTGACGGTGCCGTTGAGCGGGTTGGCGGTGATGACGATGCTGCCAAGATCGAGGCCGTCATCGCTGTCTGTGTCGTTGTCAGCCAGGTCGATCAGCACGTTGCCGCCCTCGGCAACCGTGGCGGTATCGGCGACGGCGACCGGGGCGTCGTTCACGGGCAGGACGATCACGGTCAGGCTCTGGGTGGTTTCGGCGGAGTCCAGATTGCTGGTTTCGGTCGAGGTGGCTTTGATCTCGAGGTTGAAGCTGCCGTTGTAGTTGCTCGGGGGGAGAATCGACAGGGTCGACAGATCCCAGTCGCTCACATCCGCCTGAGTGCTGCCAGGCGCAGCGGTAAAGGTGTGGCCTTGGTTGTCCTTCAGCGTTGCGCCAACCGGGATATTGGCGATGCTGACCGCAAGCGCTTCCGAGCTGTCGCCGTCAACCAGCTGGGCATCGATACTGGACAGGCGAATCCAGCTGTCCTCATCGCCGGTATTGCGCACATCCAGCAGCTGAATGTTATCCAGCACGCCACCCAGGCTATTGCTGTCGGTAGCCCTGAACTCGAGACGGTAGGTGCCATCTGCGTCTGCCGGCAGGTCGAAGTGGAAGTGCTGGAAGCCCACGCTCGCGGCGTTGAGGGTGGCAATCAGGTTTCCGCCCCAGAACACCTGGATTTCGGAGTTGCTAGTCTGACCTGCGCGTGGCGAGTAGTCGAAGTCGAGTGAGTAAGAGCTGCCGGCCTTGGCGGTAATGTCGGTGAACAGGTTGGCAGTGTCCCCGGTGATGCGTTCAAGCTCGATCACCTGGTTGGGGCTGCCGTCGCCGAGGTAGGTCCCCTGGGTGCCGATTTCCAGCAGGCCGCCCGGGTTGCTGGTATTCCAGGTGCTGCCCAGTCCGGTGTTCAGGCTGGAAGCGTTGATGCTGGCCGACCAGCTGGCGCCATTCAGCGGCGCACTCTGGAAATCGGTGGCGGCCGCTACGGCCGTGCCGTTCAGGATCAGGCTGGGGGCGTCGGCATCCGGGGTGATATCGAGGGTCAGGGTGCTGGCGGTGCCTTCATCCATGCCGTCGAAGGGCTTGAAGCCGATCTGTGCATAGTCGGCCTGCAGGTTGCCCAGGCCGGTGCCGGCAAAGCCGTCGTGCCCCGACTCATGCGCCGCCGGTTCAAAGTGCAGCTTGCCCGCTTCGATATCGGCTTTGCTGATGAGCTGATCCGGGGTAACGGCGACCCAGTTGCCCGGGCTTTGCTCGAAACTCAGGCTGCCGGCGGCTGGGAGCTGACTGATGATCACGCCCAGGTCGCTGTCCAGCGAATCGACATCGCTGATGCCGAAGTCAGTCCAGTTCAGGACGATGGCGGTGTCTTCTGTACCGCTAATCGTGGCCAGGCCGACGTCAACGCTAGGCGCATCGTTGCTGCCGGTAATGGTCAGAGTGACGTCCTGGGTGGCGGTTGCACCGCTGTCGTCGGTGACGGTGACGGTGAACACGGCAGTGACCACATCACCGTCGGCGAGGTAGTCCGGCGAGGCCAGGTTGAAGCTCCAGTTGCCATTGGCATCGATGCTGAAGGCATCGGTGATGGCGTCCTGCTGGGCGGCGCTGAGGGCGATGCCGGTGGCGCTGATGGTGCTGGCGGTGTGAGTGGTGGCCGGCGTGTCGCCACTGTCGATATCGCTGAACAGCACAGTGCCACTGGCGCTGAGCGGTGCATCGGTTTCGTTCAGGGCGGCGCTGGTGTCGGAGCCGGCGACGTCGATCACGGGCGCATCGTTGCTGCCGGTGACGGTCAGGGTGACGTCCTGGGTGGTGGTTGCGCCGCTGTCATCGGTGACGGTGACGGTGAACACGGCAGTGACCACATCACCGTCGGCGAGGTAGTCCGGCGAGGCCAGGTTGAAGCTCCAGTTGCCATTGGCATCGATGCTGAAGGCATCGGTGATGGCGTCCTGCTGAGCGGCGCTGAGGGCAATGCCGGTGGCGCTGATAGTGCTGGCGGTGTGGGTGGTGGCGGGCGTGTCGCCGCTGTCGAGATCGCTGAACAGCACAGTGCCACTGGCGCTGAGCGGTGCATTGGTTTCGTTCAGGTCGGCGCTGGTGTCGGAACCGGCGACGTCGATCACGGGCGCATCGTTGCTGCCGGTGACGGTCAGGGTGACGTCCTGGGTGGCGGTTGCACCGCTGTCATCGGTGACGGTGACGGTAAATACGGCGGTGACCACATCACCGTCGGCGAGGTAGTCCGGCGAGGCCAGGTTGAAGCTCCAGTTGCCATCGGCATCGACGCTGAAGGCATCGGCGATGGCGTCCTGCTGGGCGGCGCTGAGGGCAATGCCAGTGGCGCTGATGGTGCTGGCGGTGTGGGTGGTGGCGGGCGTGTCGCCGCTGTCGAGATCGCTGAACAGCACAGTGCCACTGGCGCTGAGCGGTGCATTGGTTTCGTTCAGGTCGGCGCTGGTGTCGGAACCGGCGACGTCAACCACCGGGCCGTCGTTGGTGCCCGTCACGGTAATGGTCAGGCTGTTGGCCGTGCTGGCGTTCTGGTCGTCGGTGACGGTGAACGGAACACTGATTTCCAGTTCCTGGCCGTTGGCCAGGTATTCATAGGCAGGATGGCTAGGGTCGAAACTCCAGCTGCCATCGGGGTTGAAGGTCAGACCGGCGATACTGGCTGAGGTGCTGAACTGCAGGGCTACGCCAGGCGCCTGGTCGATATCGCTCGCGACAATCTGGCCGCTGACGCTGGCACCGCCTTCGAAGACGTCCGCGCTGTCCGGGCTGGCAACTGGAGCATCATTGACTGGCGTTACGGTGATGGTTACCGAGTCGTTAGTCGTTGTCTGGCCATCGCTGGCGCTGATTTGCAGGTTGTCCAGGCCGAAATAATTGGCGTCTGGCACGTAGTTAAGCTGGGCCATGGCGTTGTTGATGGCGGCCGCACTACCGGTAATGGTCAGGGTGTCTGTGCCACTGCCTGTGTGGCTGGCGCCGAGCAGGTTGAGGCCGATATTGAGAACGCCATGCTCGACGCTGAGGGTGACGCTCAGGTTGGCCTGTTCGGTGTCGAAGACACCCAGGGCATTTTGCGTCAGCAGGGAGAAGGTCTTGCTGGTGTCTTCTGCGGTGGTCTGCGCATCCGGTACACGGATCAACGGTGCGTCGTTGGCCGGGGTAACGCCGAGGGTCACGGTGACCGGGTTGGAAACCTGGCCGCTGGCGTCCTTGATGGTGTAGGTGAAGCTGTCGCCAGTGGTTTCGGAGCCGTCGTGCTGGTAGCTGACGGTGCCATCGGCGTTGACGGTGACGGTGCCATTGGCCGGGTTGCCGGTGATGACGATGCTAGCCAGGTCGAGGCCGTCGTCGCTGTCGGTGTCGTTGCCGGCCAGATTGATCAGCACGCTGCCGCCTTCGGCAACGGTGGCGGCATCGGCGACGGCTACCGGGGCGTCATTGCTCGGGGTGACGCCGACGGTCACGGTGATCGGATTGGAAACCTGGCCGCTGGCATCCTTGATGGTGTAGGTGAAGCTGTCGCCGGCGGTCTCGGAACCGTCGTGCTGATAACTGACGGTGCCGTCGGCGTTGACGGTGACGGTGCCATTGGCCGGGTTGCCGGTGATGACGATGCTGGCGAGGTCGAGGCCGTCATCGCTGTCGCTGTCGTTGCCGGCCAGGTCGATCAGCACGCTGCCGCCTTCGGCGACGGTGGCGGCATCGGCGACGGCGATGGGGGCGTCATTGACCGGGGTGACACCGATGTTGACCACCACGGTGTTGAACCCACCACGGCCATCGCTGACCTGAACCTGGAAACTGTCGGGGCCGTTGTAGTCGGGGTTGGGGGTGTACAGCCAGCTGCCATCCGGGCTCAGGGTCAGCTGGCCGTTGTCCGGTGCGTCGAGCAGGCTGAAGGTCAGGCTGTCGCCATCCGCGTCCACGAGTTGGAAGCGGCCTTCGAACGGTGTGTCTTCGGCAGTCTCGAAGTTGAACGAATCACCTGGCGGTGGGGTGTTCTCAGCGGCTGGTGGCGTGGCATCTGTGGCGGTTGCAGCGGCAGGCGTGGGTGCTGGCGTCTCGTCTTCAATGGCAACGAAAGCGTTATCCAGACCTTCAGTGGCAAAGCCTACCGTTGGATCAAGCTGTTGCGCGGTTTCGCTGAGCAGCACGAAGCTGTGGCCGCCACCGGCTCCTCCAGCACCGCCAGCACCACCGGCACCCGGACCAGCCGCAGTAGCAGCGAGATCAGTGGTCGGGTCGACACCCGCGGCGATGGCTTGTTGCAGTCCTTCTACCTCGAGCTCGTCCTCGGAAGGTGCCTTGGTCGCCTGCGTGGGCTGTGCATCGGTTTCGGTGCTGGCGAGCCACTGGCTGTTCTGACCGATTTCGAGATCCTGACCACCCTGCAGTTGCAGACTGAGCATGCCTTGCTGTCCGGTCATGACCTGATCGCCACGGAACAGGCGATCACCCTCGACGAGAAGGCGTTGAATGCCTTCAGGTGAAAGTGCAATAACCTGACCGACAACGCCTTTGACGACCGCAACGACATTGCTCATAAGGACTCTCCTTTGTCTGACTACTACAGGCTTCCGGGCCGGCTACCACGAGGCGCCTACACCGACAGATTTGTGAGGTGCGACATAAAACAAGCGTCAAACTATTGTTTTATAGTTGTTGGCTATTGACTTTATGCCGTTTAATTGACCGAGCAAGGAACATGCTAAACAATCAATCCTGTTATGTCACTTTGCTATCTCAGCTGATTGTGGCTGTCTCCGATCAACGGTCATGGCCAGTTGCCATGTGGCGCCAGGCCGCGCCTGCCCTGGATGACTGATAGGTCATGATCCTGTCGGCAAGTGCCTGATTTTTGGAGTTTTCGTCGGGTGCAAAGGCTGTTCGGCCGAAGCCTGCGTGGCGTTGTCGGTGGAATAGCGAAAGGCGAAAAGTTGGCGCTGAGGTGTTTGTCAGGATTTTGATGTTGGTTTACCGGCACTGTTCTGACGGCTCTCATAGGTGCCTTCTAGAGGGTTAGCAGAGGGCGCGTAGCCGGATTTTTCAGATTATCTGCATCATGGAAGGTGCATGGCCCCCTACAAGGAGTCTCCGGGCTGAGTCGGCAGTGTGTTGCCTGTGCAATGCTTGCCGGATTTAAGCGATAAGAACCGAGAGTGTTCCCGCGTGACCGCAGAAACCAGCCAGACCAAGCCAGTGGGTGATCCACGGGCGCGTTACGACGATCCCTTGCTGGACAGCCTGCTGTCGCTCTGTGCCCTGCACCAGCGCCCGGCTACCCGCGCCATGCTGACGGCCGGGTTGCCCTTGCCGGCCCAGCGCCTGAGTGCCGAGTTGCTGCCACGTGCGGCCGCCCGTGCCGGTTTGCAGGGGCGCTGGTTGCGCCGTGAGTTGCAGCAGATTCCCGCCATGGCCTTGCCGGCCCTGCTGTTGTTGAAGGATGGCCGCAGCGCCGTCCTGCTGGCGTGCGAAGCCGAGCATGCCCGTCTGCTGCTCAGCGAAAGCGATGGTGGCGAGGTACGGGTCAAGCTGGACCGGCTGCTTGCCGATTACTCCGGTGAGGTGTTCTTCGCCCAGCCGCGGCACAAGCACGACCTGGATCGGGAAAGCCTGATCCCGCGCACCCGTTCCTGGTTCCGCGACACCCTCAAGCGCTCGCGCTGGCTGTATATCGATGCGGTGGCGGCCAGCGTGCTGATCAACCTGATCGGCCTGTTCGCCCCGTTGTTCGTGATGAATGTCTACGACCGAGTGGTGCCCAACCAGGCGGCGGCGACCCTGTGGGTGCTGGCCATCGGCATCTCCGGCGCCTACCTGTTCGATCTGCTGCTCAAGACCATGCGCGGCCTGTGCCTGGACCTGGCCGGCAAGAAGACCGACCTGATCATTTCCGCCACGCTGTTCGAACGCATCGTCGGCATGACCATGAAGATGCGCCCGGCGCGGATCGGCAGCTTCGCGCAGAACATCCACGAGTTTCAGGTGCTGCGCGACTTCCTCGCCTCGCTGACCCTGACCAGCCTGATCGACCTGCCGTTCACCCTCCTGGTGTTGCTGGTGATCGCCGTGCTCGGCGGCCATCTGGTGTGGATTCCCGTGCTGGCCTTCCCCCTGGCGCTGGGCATCGGCTGGCTGCTGCAGAAGCCCCTGGCCGAGACCATGGAACGCACCATGGCGCTGTCCGCCGAGCGCCAGTCGAGCCTGATCGAGACCCTCGCCGGGCTCGACGCGGTCAAGGTCAACAACGCCGAGAGCGAGCGCCAGTACCAGTGGGAGCAGACCATCGGCACCCTCAGCCGCCTGGAGCTGCGCGCGCGCATGCTGTCCAGCCTGGCGCTGAACATCACCGGGCTGATCCAGCAGCTGGCCGGCGTGGTGATGATCGTCTTGGGCGTCTACCTGATCATCGCCGGCGACCTCAGCATGGGCGGCCTGATCGCCTGCTACATGCTCAACAGTCGCGCGCTCAGTCCGCTCGGCCAGCTCTCCGGCTTGCTCACCCGCTACCAGCAGGCGCGGGTGACCATGCTCAACATCGACCAGATGATGGAGCTGCCGCAGGAGCACGAGGAGCATGAGCGGCCCCTGGCGCGTCCGCATCTGCATGGCGCCATCGAGTGCCGCGACCTGGAGTTCCACTACCCGCAGCAGCAGGGCGCGGCGCTCAAGGACATCAACCTGCAGATTCGCCCCGGCGAGAAGGTCGGCATCATCGGCCGCAGCGGCTCGGGCAAGAGCTCGCTGGCCAAGCTGCTGGTCGGCCTCTACCAGGCCGATTCCGGCAGCCTGCTGGTGGACGGCGTGGACATCCGCCAGCTGGACGTCAGCGACCTGCGCCACAACATCGGCTATGTGCCGCAGGACATCCAGCTGTTCAGTGGCAGCCTGCGCGACAACCTGGTCAGCGGCGCGCGCTACGTCGAGGACAGCCTGGTCCTGCATGCCGCCGAACTGGCCGGTGTGCACGAGTTCGCCCGGATCCATCCACAGGGTTATGAGCTGCCGGTTGGCGAGCGCGGTCAGCAGCTGTCCGGCGGCCAGCGGCAGAACGTGGCCCTGGCCCGTGCCTTGCTGCTCGATCCGCCGATCCTGCTGCTCGACGAGCCAACCAGCGCCATGGACAACTCCGGCGAGGAGCGCCTCAAGCAGCGCCTGCTGCCGGTGATCGCCGACAAGACCCTGCTGCTGGTCACCCACCGCACCTCGCTGCTCAGCCTGGTGGAGCGGCTGATCATCATCGACCGTGGGCGCATCGTCGCCGACGGGCCGAAAGCCGAGGTGATGGACGCCTTGCGTGGAGGGCGGATCAATGTCGCTTGAGTCCTTCAAGGCGCAATTGCGCAGCTATTTCAAGGGCCGCGCCTCGCTGGACGGGCAGCCCATGCCGGAAGTCCGCAAGGCCCTGGTGGAAGACGCGCCGCGCCTGGTGCGCCTGACCATCTGGAGCCTGATCGCCTTCTTCGCCTTCGGCCTGCTGTGGGCGCACTTTGCCGTGGTCGACGAAGTCACCCGCGGCGATGGCAAGGCCATTCCCTCGTCCAAGTTGCAGAAGATCCAGAACCTGGAAGGCGGCATCGTCGCCGAACTGTTCGTCCGCGAAGGCCAGGTGGTGGAGGCGGGCGCGCCGCTGCTGCGCCTGGACGACACGCGCTTCGCCTCCAACGTCGGCGAGACCGAGGCCGATCGTTTCGCCCTGCTGCTGCGCGTCGAGCGCCTCAGTGCCGAGATCGAAGGGCGGCCGTTGAGCATGCCGGCCAAAGCGGTCGAAGCCGTGCCGCATCTGGCGTCCAGCGAACAGGCGCTGTTCGAGAGTCGCCAGCAGCAGCTGCGCGACGAAGTGGCGGGGCTGGAAGAGCAACTGATCCAGCGCCAGCAGGAGCTGCGCGAGTTCGCCTCCAAGCGCGAGCAGTACAGCCGCAGTCTGGGTTTCCTGCGCCAGGAGATCGAGATGTCCGAGCCGCTGGTGGCCCAGGGCGCCATGTCCCAGGTCGAGCTGCTGCGCCTGCGCCGCACCGAGGCGGAGAACCGCGGTCAACTGGATGCTACCAGCCTGGCGATTCCGCGTGCCGAGTCGGCGATCAAGGAAGTGCAGCGCAAGATCGACGAGACTCGCGGACGGTTCCGCAGCGATGCGCTAACCGAGCTGAACGAGGCGCGTACCGAGCTGAGCAAGATCCAGGCAACCGGCAAGGCCCTGGAAGACCGGGTCAACCGCACCCTGGTCACCTCGCCGGTGCGCGGCATCGTCAAGCAGTTGCTGGTCAACACCATCGGCGGGGTGATCCAGCCAGGCAGCGACCTGGTGGAAATCGTGCCGCTGGACGACAGCCTGCTGGTCGAGGCGCGCATCCGCCCGCAGGACATCGCCTTCCTCCATCCCGGGCAGAAGGCCGTGGTCAAGTTCACCGCCTACGACTACACCATCTACGGCGGCCTGCAGGGCAAGCTGGAGCAGATCGGCGCCGACACCATCACCGATGAAGAAGGCAACAGCTTCTACCTGATCCAGCTGCGCACCGACAAAAGTCACCTGGGTACCGAGGAACGCCCGCTGCTGATCATCCCTGGCATGGTCGCCTCGGTGGACATCATCACCGGCAAGAAGAGCGTGCTCAGCTACCTGCTAAAACCGATCATCCGCGCCCAGTCCGAGGCGCTGCGCGAGCGCTGAGTGGCTCGCTTGCCCTCTCCCCCGGCGCCTCTCCCATTCTTTGTTTGTGAAGAGTGGGAGAGGGGTGACTATTGATCCACGCCGTGAAGTTTCACCTGCGGCCGTCGCAGGGCCCGCCTGCGTTTCAACCAAGACTTCAAAGGGCCCGATCAACATTGCTTCACCGTTCTCGCCGGCATGTTCGGGCAGCGAAGGCTTCAGGCATTGCAGGGACTGCCCCCTCTCCCATTAATGGGAGAGGGCTGGGGAGAGGGGCGGTGTCGAGAGCCGTAGCCCGGATGCAATCCGGGGAAATACCGCATAACCCTTCCCGGATTCCATCCGGGCTACGGTCGATGAAGGCGCTTGGCTACTCGACAAACAACTTCTGCACCGCCGAGAAATCCAGCTTGCCGTTACCCTGCTTGAGCAAAAGGCGGTACAGCTGCAGGGCCAGGGCGCCCATAGGCGTGCTGCTGGCCGTGGCCTGCGCGGCTTCCTGGGCCAGGCCCAGGTCCTTGGCCATCAGCTCGGCCATAAAACCGCCGCTGTAACCCTTGCTGGCCGGCGCGTTCTCCATCACCCCCGGCCAGGGGTTGTACTTCTCCAGGGTCCAGTTGCCACCCGAACTCTGCCGCATGATCTCGGCCAGCACGGCCGGGTCCAGGCCGCTGGCCACACCCAGGGCCATGGCTTCGGCGGTGCCGATCATCTGCACGGCGAGCAGTTGGTTGTTGCACACCTTGGCCACCTGGCCGGCACCGTCGGGGCCGGCGTGGAAGATGTTCTTGCCCATGGCGGCGAGAATCGGCCGGGCCTTTTCCAGGGCTTCGGCCTTGCCGCCGACCATAAAGGTCAGGGTGCCGGCTGCCGCACCGGCGGTGCCACCGGATACCGGCGCATCGAGCAGGCCGATACCGCGTGCCGCCGCTGCCGCGTGCACCTTGCGCGCCGAGTCCGGAGCGATGGTCGAGCACTCCAGCACCAGGCTGCCGGGGGTGATCTGGGCCAGCAGCCCCTGGTCGCCCAGGTACAGGCTTTCCACATGGCGACTGGCCGGCAGCATGCTGACCACCACCGTGGCATCGCGTACCGCATCGGCGGCGCTGCCGGCAGCCTTGGCGCCTTCGGCGGCGAGGCTGGCCACGCTGTCCTGGACCAGGTCGAAGACGCTGATGGCAAAACCGGCCTTGAGCAGGTTGCGGGCCATGGGTAGGCCCATGTGGCCGAGGCCGATAAAGGCGATCTGAGTCATTGTTATTGTTCTCCTCGTAGCGAATGCCAGGTGTCGCGTTCGTAGGAGCCAGCTTGCTGGCGATCAGGGGCGGGGCGATCGCCAGCAAGCTGGCTCCTACAGGAAATTTACAGTGCGTAGCCCGGATGCAATCCGGGGCGTTTTCGCAGAGCTCTCCCGGATTGCATCCGGGCTACAGGGCGCGTCATTACAAATCCGCCAGCGGGTGCTCGCCTTCCCACACCGCTTCGAAGTGCGCTTCGATCACTGCCGCCGGGATGGTCGCGACATCTGCCCAGTGCCAGCGCGGCGCCTGGTCTTTGTCGATCAGCCGGGCACGCACGCCTTCGGGGAATTCCGGGTGGCGGCAGCAGTTCAGGCTGATGGCGTATTCCATGCGGAACACTTCGGCCAGCGACAGGTGACGGGCGCGCTGGATCTGTTGCCAGACCAGGTGCGCGGTGAGCGGGCAGCCCTCGCTGAGGGTCTTGGCGGCGCGCGCCAGGAGCAGGTCGCTGTCGCCCTGCAGGGCAGTGAGGGCATGCCAGGCGCCGGGCAGGTCGGCCACGTCGAGCAGGGCATCGAGGCGCTCGCGGCGCGGCAGCCACTGCGCCTGCGGCAGGTCGCTGCGGGCTTCCTGCTCCAGGGCGCGGAGCAGGCTGGTGAGCTGTGCCGGGGCCTGTTCCTGCCAGTTCATCTGCGCCAGGCCCTCGATCAGCACGTCCTGCTGGTCGTCACGCAGGAAGCGGTCGGCCAGGTTCAGATCCAGGGCATCGCGGGCATTGATCTGCGCGGCGCTGAGGCCGAGGAACAGGCCCAGCTTGCCCGGCAGGCGGGCGAGGAACCAGCTGCCGCCGACATCCGGGTACAGGCCGATATTGATCTCCGGCATGGCCAGGCGGCTGCTTGGCGTGACGATGCGTATGCCGGCGCCCTGCATCAGGCCCATGCCGCCGCCCAGCACATGGCCGTGGGCCCAGCAGATCAGCGGTTTCGGGTAGGTGTGGATGCGGTGGTCGAGGCGGTATTCGTCGGCGAAGAAGCGCCGCGCCAGGGCCGGAATCTCGCCCGGATGTTCGCGGCACTGTTGCACCAGCTGCACCACATCACCGCCGGCGCAGAAAGCCTTGGGCCCGTTGCCGCGCAGCAGCACGCAGGCGATGCTCGGGTCAGCCGCCCAGGCGCTCAACTTGGCATCCAGCGCTTCAATCATCGGCAGGGTCAGGGCGTTGAGGCTCTTCTGCGCATCCAGGCTGGCGATGCCGATGCGGTAGCCGTGCTGGGCGTGGCGTTCTTCGAAAGTCACGTTCATTGGTGCGTCCATCGTAGGGTGGATGACGTTTTATCCATCCACCGTGCGGGGTTTGTGGTGGATGTAAAAGGCGACATCCACCCTACGATCACTTGTTGCGCCACTGCGGGTCGCGTTTCTCGAGGAAGGCGTTGACCCCTTCGCGGGTGTCGTCGGCATCGAACAGGTCGACGAAGCGCTCGCGCTCTTCCGGCAGCCAGGTATTCGCGCCGCGCTCACGGGCGCCCTGGATCAGCGGCTTGATGGTGCGCACCGCCACCGGGCTCTGCCGTGCGACCTTGGCCGCCAGCAGCAGGGCATGGCCACGGGCTTCGCCGCTGTCCACCACCTGTTCGACCAGACCGATACGCAGGGCGGTCTCCGCGTCGATGCGTTCGCCGCAGAGGATCATTCGCTTGGCCCAGCCTTCACCGATCAGCCAGGGCAGCGCCTGGGTGCCGCCGGCGCAGGGCAGCAGGCCGACCGTGGCTTCCGGCAGGGCCAGCTGCGCCTGGCGCTCGGCGATGCGGATGTCGCAGGCCAGGGCGCATTCCAGGCCGCCGCCCATGGCGTAGCCGTTGATCGCGGCAATCGATACGCCACGGAAGTCGCGCAGCGCCTCGAAGGCCTCGCCGAAGCGCCGGGCCATCTCGCGGGCACGGGCCTTGTCGCCATCGGCGAACAGGTTGAGGTCGGCGCCGGCGCTGAAGAACTTGCCGCCCTGGCCGGTCACCACCAGGGCGTAGATGTCGTCGTCATGGTTGAGGTGCTCGACCAGCTGCTTGAGACCGATCAGCGAGTCGCGGTCCCAGGTATTGGCCGGCGGGTGGTTGATAGTGATCAGCGCGGTGTGGCCGTGCTTTTCCACGGTCAGCTTGTGGGTCAGGTCGAAGACCCCGGGCTTGTAGGCTTCGATGGCGTTGCTCATAAAACGTCCTCGTTTCTGCAATAGGCTTAGAACCTGTTTAGGATTTTGCGAGCTAGAGCCATGCAAGGCAAAAATAGGCGAGGAAGCGGAATGTACTTTTGTACATGAGCATTCCGAGCCTGTTTTTAACGCAGCAGGGCCGACGCGCAGCAAATCCTATGCAGGTTCTTACAACAGGCGATCGAGCATGCCGCCCTGATCCAGCAGGCGGCGAGCGATGATCACCCGCATGATCTCGTTGGTGCCTTCCAGAATCTGGTGCACGCGGCTGTCGCGCACCCAGCGCTCCAGCGGGTAGTCGTTGAGGTAACCGTAGCCGCCATGCAGCTGCAGGGCCTCGTTGCACAGGGTGAAACAGTGGTCGGTGGCGAAACGCTTGGCCATCGCGCAGTACAGGCTGGCCTCGCCGTCGGCATGGTCCAGTTTGTGTGCGGCCAGGCGCACCATCTGCCGGCTGGCGGTCAGGTCGGTGAGCATGTCGGCCAGCTTGAATTGCAGGGCCTGGAATTCGCTCAGCGCCTTGCCGAACTGCTTGCGCTCCTCGACATAGCGCAGGCTCTGCTCCAGCGCCGCCTGGGCCGCGCCCAGCGAGCAGCTGGCGATATTGATGCGGCCGCCGTCCAGGCCCTTCATCGCGTAGACGAAGCCCTGGCCTTCCGGGCCGATACGGTTGCCCGCCGGGATGCGCACGCCTTCGAAGGTGATGGTGCGGGTCGGCTGGGCGCGCCAGCCCATCTTCAGTTCGTTGCGGCCGTACTTCACCCCCGGCGCATCGCCCGGCACCAGGAAGCACGACACGCCCTTGGCGCCGTCCTCGCCGGTGCGCGCCATGACGATCAGCACATCGGTGCTGCCGGCGCCGGAGATAAAGCACTTGCTGCCGTCGATCACGTAGTCGTCGCCGTCACGCTTGGCGCGGGTGCGCAGGCGGGCGGCGTCGGAGCCGGCGTCCGGTTCGGTCAGGCAGTAGGAGGCCAGCAGCTCGCCGGAGGTCAGGCGCGGCAGCCAGGCCTCCTTGAGCGCCGCATCACCGAACGAGGCGAGCATCCAGGAAGCCATGTTGTGGATGGTCAGGAAGGCCGTGGTGGCCACGCAACCAGCGGACAGCTGCTCGAAGATCAGCGAGCTGGAAAGGCGCGACAGGCCCAGGCCGCCGTCCTCTTCCTTGATATACAGGGCCAGATAGCCCTGTTCGGCAGCGCGCTTGATCACGTCGACCGGGAAGTGGTGGTCGCGATCCCAGTCGGCAGCATGCGGCGCCAGTTCGCGCGCGGCAAAGGCGCTGGCGCTGTGCACCAGCAGGCGTTGTTCGTCGCTCAGTTCAAAATCCATAGCCAATCCTCAGCGGGGAAGGGGTGTTCCCTGGCAAAGCAGCCAGGCCGGCGGGTAGCCAGCCTGGCGCGGGTTCATTTCAACTGGATGGTCATATTCGGCCCGCTCACGGGCGTGTCATCGAACCAGCGGCTGGTCACCGTCTTGGTCTCGGTATAGAAGCGTACCGCCTGTTTGCCATAGGCGTGCAGGTCGCCATAGAACGAGCCTTTCCAGCCGGTGAAGGAGAAGAACGGCAGCGGCACCGGAATGGGCACGTTGATGCCCACCTGGCCGACTTCCACCGCGTGCTGGTAGTGCCGCGCGGCGCCGCCGGAGCGGGTGAAGATCGAGGTGCCGTTGCCGTAGGGGCTGGCGTTGACCAGCTCGATAGCTTCTTCCAGGGTGTCGACCTCCATGCACACCAGCACCGGGCCGAAGATCTCCTCGCGGTACAGGCCCATCTTGGTGGTCACCCCGCGGAACAGGGTCGGGCCCAGCCAGTTGCCATTCGGGTAGCCCGGCACCGTGCACTGCGAGCCATCGACCAGGCACTCGGCTCCCTCGGCCTTGCCCTCGGCGATCAGGCGCAGCACGCGCTGTTTGGCCTGCTGGCTGATCAGCGGGCCGTAGGCGGCGCTCGGGTCGTTCCAGTAACCGGGTTTCAGTTCGGCGATCTGCGCCGCCAGCTCGTCGATCCAGGCCTTCGATTCGCCGACGAATACTGCCACGCTGATCGCCATGCAGCGCTGCCCGGCTGCACCGCAGCTGGCGCCGAGCAGGTTGCTGATGACCTGGTCCTTGGGTGCGTCGGGCATGATCACCATATGGTTCTTCGCCCCGGCAAAGGCCTGCACGCGCTTCAGATGCTGGGTACCGGTGCGGTAGATATGCTGGCCGACCGGCACCGAGCCGACGAAGGAAATGGCGCGGATATCCTCGTGCACCAGCAGGGCGTCGACCACCTCGCGGCCGCCGTGCAGCACCTGTAGCACACCCTTGGGCGCGCCGGCTTCGATAAACAGTTCGGCCAGGCGGTTGGGCGTCAGTGGGTCCTGCTCGGATGGCTTGAGGATGAAGCTGTTGCCGCAGGCGATGGCCAGCGGAAACATCCACAGCGGGATCATCGCCGGGAAGTTGAACGGGGTGATGCCGACGCACACGCCGAGCGGCTGGATATAGCTGGCGGTGTCGATCTCACGGGCGACGTTCTCCACCGTCTCGCCCATCATCAGGCTGCAGATGTTGGCCGCATGCTCGGCCACCTCGATACCGCGCCAGACATCGCCCTTGGCGTCGGCGAAGGTCTTGCCGGTCTCGCCGGCGAGGATCTCGGCCAGCTCGTCGTGGTGTTCCTTGAGCAGGTGCTGGTAACGCAGCATCAGCCGCGCGCGCTCCGGCACCGGTACTTCGCGCCAGGCTAGGAAGGCACGTTTGGCACTGGCGATGGCCGCTTCGATTTCATCCGCAGTGGCCTTCGGCGCCAGGGCCAGGACTTCCTGGGTGGCCGGGTCGGTCACTTCGATCAGTTCGCGCGAATGGCTGGTTTGCCACTCGCCATCAATCAGCTGGGGGATTACGCGGGCCATCAGGTGTCTCCTGAGCTTGTTCTTGTGTGCCCTTGTTATAGCTACTGCAGGAATACTTGTGGATTGACGATCTTGCCGATTGGATGGACGATCTTGTGATTGAGTGTTGACCCATTCACCTATCGTCCAGCGCCTCTCCACCGAGATTGTAGGACGACCAGCCCGTAGCCCGGATGCAATCCGCGACGGCTGCCCCCGGATTGCATCCGGGCTACCAAGGCACGCTATGACTGTTCATGTAGAAACCTCCAACTGGCCGCTGCCCGCCAACGGCCTGCGCTTCATCACCCCTCCGCGCCTGCGCCGGGTCCTGGCGCGCCATGCGTTGTCGGGCGGTTGCTACCCGCTGGCCCTGGGCTTCTACCCGGAAGCAGCCGGGCACCGCATGCAGCGCCCGCAGCCGGACGACCACCTGCTGATCTACTGCCGCGCCGGGCGCGGCTGGCTGGACAGCGAGGATGGACGATTAGAAGTTGGTGGTGGCGATTTGCTGTTGCTGCCCAAAGGCCAGGCGCATGCCTATGGCGCCGATGCCGAACGGCCCTGGACCCTGTATTGGGTGCACTTCGACGGCAGCGCCTGCGAGGACTTCCTGCGCCTGCTCGGCCCGACGCGCTTGCGCCGCATCGGCGTGCAGCCGCGCCTGCTGGCGGACTTCGACGCGCTGCTCGGCCTGCATCGCCAGGGTCTCAATCTGCCGCACTTCATCCATGCGGCCCATCAGCTGCAGGCGCTGCTCAGCTCACTGGCCGTGCTGCCGGCGCGGGCCAACCTCAAGTCCGGCCGGGTGCTCGACGTGGACGCGGTACAGGCGGTGATGCGCGCCCATCTGCACGGCAGCCTCAACCTCGAGGAGCTGGCGGCGCAGTTCAAGCTGTCGCGCTTCCACTTCGCCAAGACCTACCGCGCCCTGACTGGCCATGCGCCGATCCAGGACTTCATCAACCTGAAAATGGCCCACGCCTGCCGCCTGCTCGACCAAGGCACTCTGGAAGTACGCCAGGTCGGCGAGCAGCTGGGGTATGACGACCCCTACTACTTTTCGCGGCTGTTCAGGAAGGTGGTGGGCATGGCGCCGAGTCATTACCGGGCGTTGCATCAGGGCTGAGGCAGGCAACATGCAGTAGCGCACGGTTTTTGGCGCAGTGGCGTCGAGGTGGTAATTTCTACCGCCATTCAACCGCAGCCAGGACCAACTGCATGTACCCACTCACAAAGCTGTGTGCCGCGCTGCTCCTGCTGACTGGTAGCCAATGTGCGCTGGCCGATAAGTCGGCGGCGGCCCTCGATGCCCTGGTGCAGAGCGCTGCGGCAGAGGCGATGCAGCAGCACGATATCCCTGGCCTGGCCATCGCGCTCAGCGTCAATGGCCAGCCGCGTTACTACAACTACGGCGTGGCGTCCCGACAGACAGGGCAGCTGGTCAGCAGCGATACGCTGTTCGAGATCGGCTCGATCAGCAAGACCTTCACCGTTACGTTGGCCGCTTATGCCCAGGCTACTGGCCAGCTGTCGCTCAGCGACAAGGTCGGTAAGTATCTGCCAGAGCTGCAGGGCAGCCCGTTCGCCGAGGTAACGCTGATCAATCTGGCGACCCATACCGCCGGCGGCTTCCCCCTGCAGGTGCCGGACGCGGTACAGACCACGCCGCAGCTGATGGACTACCTCAAGGCCTGGCAGCCACAGTACCCCGCAGGCAGCCACCGCACCTATGCCAACCCGAGCATCGGCATGCTCGGCGTGATCGCGGCCAGAAGCCTGCACATGCCGTATGTCGAGGCGCTGGAGCAGCAGCTATTTCCCGCCCTGGCCATGCCCAACAGCTACCTGCAGGTGCCGGCGAGCAAGCAGGCGCTGTATGCCCAGGGCTACAGTAAGGAGAATGCGCCGGTCAGGCTGAATCCTGGGGTGCTGGCGGCCGAAGCCTATGGGGTGAAGACCAGTGCCAGGGACCTGCTGCATTTCGTCGAGGCCCATCTGCAACAAACTGAGCTGGAGCCGCCGCTCAAGCGCACACTCAGGGAGACCCGGGCCGGCTACTTCACAGTGGGGGCGATGACCCAGGACCTGATCTGGGAGCAGTACCGTTACCCGGTAGCGCTGGAGGCATTGCTACAGGGCAACTCCAGCCAGATGATCTATCAGAGCCATGCGGTCAGCCAGTTGCAGCCGCCGTTGCCGGCGCAGGACGAGGTGTGGGTCAACAAGACGGGCTCGACCAATGGCTTCGGCGCCTATGTGGCGTTCGTCCCGGCCAAGCAACTCGGCATCGTGTTGCTGGCCAACCGCAACTACCCCAACGAGGCCCGGGTGCGCCTGGCCTATCGGATACTTAGCGCGCTGGAGTGAGAGGGCTTGCGCTGCTGCCGTGTTGCTGATCGTCAACGACATCGATCCGCTGACCTGCCACGCCGTGCTGCTCGACTGGCCGGCGGCGCCCCGACAGCAGAAAACCACGGCTAGACCGTGGTTTTCCGTTACGGATCAATGGGGGGCGCGAAATTTTCTGTGCGCTAGACGGTTAGCCTTCCCCCTGAGAGTCAATGGCACTGCATCCATTGATTTTCGCCGCCCCCTCTTACTTCTCGCGGCTGTTCAGAAAGGTGGTGGGCGCGGCGCTCAGTTATTCACGGGCCTAGCGCTTCAAACGCTCAGCCAATCCTGTGGTTGAACTCAGCGCCTCTTTTGCATGAGCCTGCGCTGGGTTGGACGCGACTGGAAAGCCTCCCTACTCTCTAGCCGGAACGGCGAGCCTATGAGACTGTCTGTCGGCATTCCTAGGTCGATCAACCTGAGCAGGAGCAGATGAGCGTATGAAGGACTCTATGCGGTATGCCGACTACCTGCGCATACGTGGCGCGGGTCGCCGCGAGATACCCCTGCGTGAATTGGTGCCGGCGCCGGTCCGCGATGCCGATGGCCGCTGGCACGCCGCTCCCCAGCGCGCCACAAAATTATACGGGGATGAGATCGCCGCTCTTCTCAAACCCTATATCAATATCCGTCTGATGGAGCAGTTGCGTGCCGTGGTGCCGCTGGCGCTGTACTTGGTGCTGTTCCAGATCATCATCCTGCGCCAACTGGTGGAAGACTCGCTGCTTGTCGCGGGCGGCCTGTTCGCGGTGATTGTCGGGCTGATGTTGTTTATGGAAGGGCTGAAACTCGGCCTGATGCCCTTTGGCGAAATTATCGGGAGCAACTTGCCACGCAAGTCGTCCTTGCCTGTCGTGCTGTTGGTCACCCTGTTGCTCGGGATCGGCGTGACCTTTGCGGAGCCCGCGATCGGTGCGTTGCGCACCGCCGGGCAGAACGTTTCCGTGGAGCGTGCGCCTTACCTCTGGGCGATCCTCAACCAGTGGGCCAGCGAATTGGTCCTGGTGGTCGGTGCCAGCGTCGGTTTGGCTGCGGTCACGGGCACGCTGCGCTTTCTCTATGGCTGGAGCCTGAAGCCGCTGATCTACTTGTCGCTGGTGCCCGTTCTGCTGCTGACGGTGTACATGGCCAGTGACCCGGAGCTGGCCAAGGTTATCGGGCTGGCCTGGGATGCGGGTGCAGTCACCACCGGGCCGGTCACGGTGCCGCTGGTGCTGGCGCTGGGCATCGGTATTGCGGCTGCCGCCGGAAAAGGTAACTCCGGGCTGTCCGGCTTCGGCATTGTCACCCTGGCGTCGCTGTTTCCTGTCGTCGGGGTCATGCTGCTGGCCCTGTACGTGGCCGCCACTTCTTCGCCGGCGGAAATCATCGTCGCGGCGCAGGTGGCTGCCAACGCCGGGCAAGAGGCGGCGGCCTGGTACAGCGTCAGCCCCGGACTGGAGATCGTCTCCGGGGTAAGGGCCATCGTGCCGTTGGTGATCTTCCTGCTGATCGTGCTGAAACTGCTGCTGCGCCAGAGCCTGCCGCGGCGCGGCGAGATACTCCTCGGCATTGCCCTGACCGTGGTGGGGATGTGCGTGTTCAACCTCGGGTTGACCTACGGCCTATCGAAGCTGGGTGGCAGTGCCGGCTCGCTGATTCCGGCGGCTTTCATGCAGATTCCCGGCGCAGACAAGTCACCGCTCTACCTCTACCAGGTGGGGATCGTGCTGGCCCTGGCCTTCGCCTGGCTGCTCGGCTATGGGGCCACCGTCGCGGAACCTGCGCTGAATGCGCTCGGTGTTACTGCGCAGACCCTCACCAACGGTTTTATCCGCAAGCGCAGCCTGATCCGTGCGGTTTCGATCGGTGTCGCCTGCGGCATCGCAGTGGGCGTGGCCAAGCTGGTGTTCGACCTGCCACTGGTCTGGCTGGTCGTACCGCCCTACCTGCTGGCCGCAGTGCTGACGGTCTTTTCGACCGAAGAGTTTGTCAATGTGGCCTGGGACAGTGCGGGGGTCACCACCGGGCCGATAACCGTACCGCTGGTTCTGGCCATGGGTCTGGGGCTGGGCAACGCCACTCACGCCGTCGAGGGCTTCGGAATTCTATGCATGGCGTCCGTCGGCCCGATTATCAGCGTCATGCTGCTGGGGCAGTGGGCGCGTATTCAGGTGTGGAGGCAGACAAGGGCAGCTGCGGAGCAGCCTGCAAGTCAATTACTGGGAAGCGGAGAGTCGGCATGAAAGCTGAAGGCATTACCTACCTTACCGACGTAGCACTGATCACCTGCATTGTCGCCGCCGGGCGTGCCGATCAGGTAATCCAGGCGGCTCAGGGCATGGGCGCGCCAGGCGCCATCGTCTACCACGCCAATGGCCTGGGGCCTCGTGAACGCCTCGGCCTGCTTAGCATCGCCATTGATGCGGAGAAAGAGGTGGTCAGCCTGCTGGTGGCCGCCGACTACCAGGACGCAGTACTGGAAGCCATCTACCGCGCGGCCGGCCTGGACGTGCCGGGTGCCGGCATGATCTATGCGACACCGGTGGAAAAAGTGGCCACCTACATTCCCCGCGCACTCCTGGAAAAAGGAGAGGCTTCGTGAACATGGCGTCTACCGGTATCCCGGGAGGGGCGGCCAAACTCATCACCTGTGTGTTGCCCGACGACGGTACGGATCGCCGGCTGCTGCACATGCTGCGCGAGGAGTGGCAAATCACCCGCGCGGACAGCGTTTACTGCCGCGGCGTGGCGGTGCTACGGGCCGCCAAGGCGCAGCGCGACAAGGTGCCCGAGGCGACGCTTGCGCGGGTGGTCAGCGTGGTGGTGGACGAGCAGCAGGCCGACGCGGTTTTCGACTTCATCTGTGTGCAGGTGGGGTTAACCAAGCCGGGGAGTGGCTCGGTGTATATGACCGCGTTGAGTTTTGCGACGCCGCTGGTGATGCCGGCGGGCGTGCCGGAAGAGTCCGGCGTGAAGGCGGCGAGTCTTTAGCCGGCGGCGCTGAGGATCGGCTCGGAGTTCCCAGAGTGCCGTGGCGTGGGGAACGGCCTCGGGTAATCCGGCCGGGTCGTGAGTAGCCTGGATACCTGCACGGTGGAAAACGCTTCGCGGTTTTCCACGGGGTGGCCATCCACCCTACGCCCACGCCGGCTTTTGTAGGGTGGACAACGTTTTACTTGTCCACCGGCTTTTCGTCAGCCCGCTAAGTTGCGAGTAGCCAGTCAGCAACATTCGCACCTGGGCAGACGCGCGAATTCACACACGCGCAATAGTCGCCAGCCCCGTCGCCACCAGCTTTTCCTGACCCTCCTTGACTGCGAACACATCGGCGCGGCACACCGCCTGGCGCTGGCCGGCCTTGAGCACTTCGCTGCGGCAGATCAGGCGTTCGCCCAGGGCCGGGGCGAGCAGGTTGAGTTTGTATTCGCTGGTGACCACGTCGCCAACCATCGAGGCGGCGGCCCAGGCGCAGCCGCTGTCGACCATGAAGCCGACCACTGCGCCGTGTATGTAGCCATGGTGCTGGCACAGGTCGGGGCGGCTGCGGACTTGCAGGCTGACTTTGCCGGGCTCGAAGTCGAGCAGTTCGGCGCCGAGCAACTGGGCGAAGGTGGAGTGTTGCAGGGCCTGCTCCAGGCGTTCGCGGCTGATACCGGTGGCTGTGCTCATGCGGGTGGCTCCGTGGGGTGATGCCTGCAGTCTTGACCCGTCTGCAGGCACCGGCAATCTGCATACAGGGGCGTGATGGCGGCGCATCAGGTTGTCGGGTAGGGCGGGTGCAACCCGCGTTGTCCCCGCGCGCGGGTTTCACCCGCCCTACGGTCTGGCCGCCTTGACTTGCTTCGGCGCCTTCCTTAGCGTGCCGTTTCCGTTTTTTGCCGTGCAGGACTACCCATGAGCGTCGACGATCGCATCAAACTCGAACCGGGCTGGAAAGAGGCCCTTCGTGAGGAGTTCGACAAGCCCTACATGGCGCAGCTCAGCGAGTTTCTGCGGGCGGAGAAGGCGGCGGGCAAGGTGGTGTTTCCGCCGGGGCCGCTGATCTTCAATGCGCTGAATTCCACGCCGCTGGATCAGGTCAAGGTAGTGATCCTCGGCCAGGACCCGTACCACGGTCCCGGCCAGGCCCACGGTCTGTGCTTCTCGGTGCAGCCTGGGGTGCCGGCGCCGCCGTCGCTGGTGAATATCTTCAAGGAATTGCAGCGCGACCTGAATATCGACATCCCCAAGCATGGCTGCCTGCAGAGCTGGGCCGAGCAGGGCGTGCTGCTGCTCAACACTTCGCTGACGGTGGAGCAGGCCAATGCCGGCTCGCATGCCGACAAGGGTTGGCAGCCGTTCACCGACAAGGTGATCGAGGTGGTCAATGCGCGGCCGGGCAACCTGGTGTTCCTGCTCTGGGGCGCGCATGCCCAGGGCAAGCAGAAGCTGATCGATGCCACCCGCCACCTGGTGCTGAAGTCGGCCCATCCGTCACCGCTGTCGGCTTACCGCGGCTTCCTCGGCAATGGCCACTTCAGCCGCACCAACAAGTACCTGGAGCAGTGCGGCCTCACTCCGATCGATTGGCGACTGCCGGCGCTGTAGTCGGCGCCTGGCAAGCCAGGCTGTCGAGATCCTGACGCAGGGCCGCCAGGCGTTGTTGCAGGTGCTGGCGCTGGGGGTTGTCGGCGGCATTCAGCAGGTTGCTGAACAGCTCGGCGAGTAGCTGTTGCGAACGTTCGAATTGCTCGCGATAGGCTGGCGTCCAGTGCTGCGCCCGTTGCTGCAACAGGCTTTGCAGGCGCACGTCGAAATCGGCGCCGCGGCGGCTTTCCAGCGCGGCGCGTAGTTTGGCCTGCCAGTGCGCGCGGTTGTCCAGCCATAGCCGGTTCTGTTCGCCGAGCTGGCTGGCCCAGATCGCCACGTGCCCGCGCTGTGCATCGTTCAGTTGGCCAAACCAGGGCTGCAGGCGCTCCTCCATACGTTCGCGGCGACGGGTGATCTGCTCCTCCATCGCGGGTTCCAGGTACTCGGCGCGCAGCTCGGCATCCTCTTGGGCCATGGCCGCTTCCAGTTCCTGTACCTGCAACGGGTTGAGCCCGCGCAGCAGTTCGGTACCGGTCGGGGTGATCTCCACGGCAATGGCGTCCAGCGCCTGGCGGAACTCGCTGAACTGCGCCTGCAGTTGCTCGGGTTGCAGCTGTGGCTGCTCGACCAGGGCTGCGCTGCGTTGCAGCCAGGCCGAGTAGGCCGGCAGCTGGGTGCTGCAGTGCCAGTCCAGATGCTCGCGCAGGCGCGGCTTGAGCCAGTCCTTCTGGGTGCTGTTGAGTTGCAGGTAGTCGTCCAGCGACCAGCTGATCAGCCAGTCGAGGTTGCGATAGGCCAGGTCGATCCGGCTGCAGGCGCCCAGCAGCAGGGTGACGCAGAGTAGGGCAATGGCACGGCGGCGCAGGTGCATGGCGAGACCCGTCCTAGGATTCTGACCCAAGAATAGAGCAGTCGGGGGCCGTTGCGGTTCCCTGAGTTGCGCCCTGCTAATCCAGGCGCTTGCTTATCCGGGTTACCGCCAGCGCCAGCAGCAGCGCCGAGAACAGCAGCAGTACCAGCACCGGCGGCCACAGCTCTAATAAGGTCGCTTCGCGCAGCATGATGCCGCGGGCCAGGCGCAGGTAGTGGGTCAGGGGCATCAGTTCGGCGATCCACTGGGCGGCCTTGGGCATGCCGGCGAAGGGGAACATGAAGCCGGACAGCAGGATCTGCGGCAGGAAGGTGAAGAAGGCCATCTGCATGGCCTGGAACTGGGTTTGCGACAGGGTCGAGAGGTACACGCCGAGGGCCAGGCTGGCGACGATGAACAGCAGCGAGGCGGCGTACAGCTCCAGCAGCGAGCCGCGCACCGGTACGCCGAACAGCCAGTAGCCGACCACCAGGATCACCGTGATCTGCACCAGGCCGATGCCGACGAAGGGCAGCAGCTTGCCGATGGTCAGTTCCCAGGGCGATACCGGCGTGGCGATGAGCATTTCCAGGTTGCCGTGCTCGCGCTCGCGGACCAGGGCCACGGCGGTGAACAGCACCATGGTCATGGTCAGGATCACCCCGAGCAGCCCTGGCACCGTGTTCAGCGGCGCCAGGCGCTCGGGGTTGTAGAAGTTGACCACTTCGACGCCCTGGCGGCTTTCCCAGCCGGGCAGCGGGTAGGCCGCCAGCTGGCGCGCCGAGGCCTGCACGCTCTGGTCCGAGCCATCCACTATCAGCTGCAGCGGCGGGCGGTCCTGGCGTTGCAGGCGGGCGTCGAAGTCCGCCGGCACCACCAGTGCGGCGCTGATCTTGCCCTGGCGCAGCAACTGGTCGATCTGCTGTGGCGAACTCAGGCGGTAGCGCAGGTCGAGCACCTGGCTGGAGGCGATTTCCGCCACCGCTTCGCGCGAGCTGGCAGTGTTGGCCTGATCCAGCACGGCGGCCTCGATGCCGCGCACGTCCATGTTGATGGCGTAGCCGAACAGCACCAGTTGCAGCAGCGGAATGCCGGCGATCATGGCGAAGGTCAGCTTGTCGCGACGCAGCTGGCGCAGCTCCTTGACCACGATGGCACTCAGGCGGCGCAGGTTCATGGCTGGGCCTGCACGGGCTTGCGGGTGACGCTGACGAAGACGTCTTCCAGGTTGGCTTCGCCGTCCTCGATCTGCGCGCTGATACCGGCGCTGCGCAGGCGCTGCTCGATGTGCTGGCGGGCATCGGTGTTGGCCACCAGCACGCGCAGGACGTTGCCGATCTGCGCCATGGCCAGCACGTCCGGGCTACCCTGCAGGGTGCGCTGGACCTGGCGCGGCTGGGGGTGCTCGATCAGCAGCGGGTGGCCGGGCAGGGCGTCCATCAGCTCGCGCGGGCTGCCGTCGGCCACCAGGCGACCGGCGTCGAGGATGCCCAGGCGCGTGCAGCGCTCGGCCTCGTCCATGTAGTGGGTGGACACCAGCAGGGTGGTGCCGGCGTCGGCCAGTTCGAACAGCGAGTCCCAGAACTCGCGGCGCGACTGTGGGTCGACCGCGCTGGTCGGTTCGTCGAGCAACAGCAGGTCGGGTTTGTGCAAGACCGCGCCGGCCAGGGCCAGACGCTGCTTCTGCCCGCCGCTGAGGGTGCCGGCCAGCTGCTTGCGGCGGTCGGCCAGCCAGTAGCGCTCCAGCACTTCGTCGATGCGCTGGCGGCTGCTGCGACGTGGCAGGCCGTGCACGGCGGCGAGGAACTCGAGGTTCTCGCCCACCGTAAGGTCTTCGTAGAGGGAGAAACGCTGGGTCATGTAGCCGATGCGCCGCTTCAGTTCTTCGGCGTCGCGGGGGATCTGGCAGCCAAGCACCTCGATCTCGCCGGCGCTGGGCAGCAGCAGGCCGCAGAGCATGCGGATGGTGGTGGACTTGCCGCTGCCGTTGGGGCCGAGGAAGCCGAACACTTCGGCGCGGCGCACGCTGAGGTCGAGCTGGTCGACCGCGGTGAGCTCGCCGAAGCGCTTGCTCAGGCCGCGCGCCTGGATCACCAGATCACTGTTGTTCATGGTCCGCTCGCTCGGCGCGCAGCGGCAGGCCGGCTGGCAGCTGCTGCGCGCTAGCGTCCTGCAGGCGCAGCTCGGCGCGGTACACCAGGCGGCTGGCGTCGTCGCCAGTGAGGGCGTAGTAGGGGGTGAAGCTGGCTTCGCTGCGGATCACGCTGATGGTGGCGGCGAAAGGCTGCTCGATGCCCTCGACGAACACGCGCATGCCGTCGCCGACCTTGAAACCTGCACGCTGTTTGGCCGGCACGAAGACCCGCGCGTAGGGCTGCTCACCGACCAGCAGGCTGACCACCTCGGCACCTGCGGGCGGTTGGTCGCCGGGCTTGAAGGGCAGGGCGTCGACGCGTCCGGCCCGCGGCGCGCGCACGCTCAGGTGTTCACGACCGACCTGCAGCTGGGCCAGGTTGCCGCGGGCGGCGTCCAGGGCGGCGCTGGCTTGGTCGAGCTGCTCGGGGCGGGTGCCATTGGTCAGCTCGCGCAGCTGGGCATCGGCATTGCGCGTGGCGGCACTGGCCTGGTCGCGGGCGGCGCGGGCGCGGTCCAGCTCGGCGATGGCCACCTGCTTGCGCTGGTAGAGGGCGGCGATGCGCTGGAAGTTGCGCTCGCTATCGAGCTGTTCGGCGCGGCTGCGGGCCAGGCTGGCCTGCGCCGCCTCGATGCTTTCCACACGCGCGCCGTTGCGCAGTTCGCTCAAGCGGGCCTCGGCCTGGGCCACTTCGCCCTGGGCCTGGGCGATGCGAGCGTCCTGGCGGCGCGCATCGAGCTCCAGCAGCAGCTGCCCGGCGACGACGGGGTCACCTTCGGCGACATTCCAGTGCAGGATGCGTTCCGAGGCTTCGGCGGGCAGGCCGATGCGGTCCCATTCCAGGGTGCCGAGCAGCACCTCGTCGGCGGTCGGGTCGCAGCCGGCGAGCAGGGCCAGGGGCAGCAGGCAGAGCAGCAGTCTGCTCATCTCAGGTCTCCATCCCGTTGTGCAACAGGGCCAGGGTATGCGCGATCAGCGCTTCGTCGCCGATCTGCGGGTTGGCGAAGATGCCGCGCCAGAGCGGTGCGGCGGCGTAGGGCAGCATGGTCACGCCGATCAGCGAGACCACCAACAGACGCGGGTCCAGTGCCGGGTTGAGGGCGCCGCGGGCCTGGGCGGCAGCGAAGCGCTGGGCCAGCAGCAAAGGAATCAGCGGGGCGATGCGCCCGGTCAACTGCTCGCGCAACTGGCCGCCTTCACAGAGGATCTCGCGCACCCACAGCGGCGGAATCCATGGGTGGCTCGCGACCATTGCGCTCATGCCGCGGACGAAGCGCTCGACCAGCTCGTGCGGATCGTCGCCGGCGGCCTGCAGGCCCTCGGCCACACTGCGGATCAGCGGCAGGAAACGTTCCTCGACCAGGGCATCGACCAGGCGCTGCTTGCTGCCGAAGTAATAGTTGACCAGGGCCGGGGTGGCCCCGGCCTGCTGGGCGATGCTGCGCAGGCTGGAGGCCTGGATGCCGGTATGGGCGAAGGCCTGGGCGGCAGCATCGAGCAGGCGTTCGCGCTGCAGCTGGGCATCGCCGGCGGGGCGGCCCGGGGCGCGCGGTGGTTGTTTGGGCTGAGTATTCTTGGTCATGAGTTAATAATTAAACGTTCAATTAATTAATGGCAAGCGCCGTTGATCAGGTGGAGTGCATGGAGGAGGCATCCAGGCTCGCACCTGAGGGGGCCAGCCCCTCATTTCTCGCAGTTGGAGATGGTCGTAAACAGCCGGCGGGTAAGGATGCTTAGTGCCGCCAGAAGGACGGCATCAACAACACCAGCACGGTGAGGATTTCCAGGCGGCCGATCAGCATGCCCAGGGTCAGCGCCCACTTGGCCACGTCGGGCATGGCGGCATAGTTGCCGGCCGGTCCGATCATTTCGCCCATGCCCGGGCCGACCCCGGAAACCATGGCGGCGGCACCCGACAGCGAGGTGATCCAGTCCATGCCGGTCATTGCCACGATCAGCGCCAGGCTGGCGATGGTGATGGTGTAGAAGAAGGCGAAGGCGAGAATCGAACGGGCGATTTCTTCATCCAGGCGATGCCGGTTGTATTGCTGCTTGATCACCGCGCGTGGGTGCACCAGTTGCAGTAGGTTGGCCTTGAGCAGGATGTAGGCGACCTGGAAACGGAACACCTTGAGACCACCGGCCGTCGAACCCGAGCAGCCGCCGACAAAGCCCAGGTAGAAGAACATCATGCTGGCGAAGGGGCCCCACAGGTGGTAATCGCCGAGGGCGAAGCCGGTGGTGGTCATCACCGAGGTGATGTTGACCGCGACATGGCGCAAGGTATCCAGCCAGTGCATGTCGGTGCTGAACCACTTCCAACAGGCCAGGACCAGCCAGCTACCCAGCAGCAGGATGAAAAAGCCGTGTACCTGCTGGTCGCGCAGCAGCGCCCGGAGGTTGCCGCGCAGGGTGGAGACGTAGAGCACGAAGGGCAGGCTGCCGAGGATCATCACCACCACGGCGACCCAGTGCACGGCCGGTTCCTGCCATTTCGCCAGGGACGCGTCGGAAGTGGAGAAGCCGCCGGTGGCGATGGCCGACATGGCATGGTTGATCGCGTCGAACAGGTTCATCCCGGCCAGCCAGAAGGCCAGCACCGACAAGCTGCTGAGGCCGACATAGGCCAGCACCATGTACTTGGCGACCATGTGCGAACGCGGCATGACCTTGTCCGAGCGATCCGATGATTCGGTCTGGAACAGGCGCATGCCGCCGATCCGCAGCATCGGCAGGATGGCCACGGCCATGGCGATAAAGCCGATACCGCCGAGCCAGTGCAGCAGCGAGCGCCAGATCAGCACGCCCGGCGACATGCTGTCCAGGCCGGTAAAGATGGTGGCGCCGGTGGCGGTGATGCCCGACATGCTCTCGAAGTAGGCATCGGTGAAGCTGGTTCGTAGGCTGAAGACGAAGGGCAGGGCGGCGAAGATCGACACCAGCACCCAGCTCGAGACCGTCAGCATGTACATGTCGCGGGGGCGCAGTTGCGTGTTCTGTGGACGCCCCTGGGCGACCATGGTGATGCCGGCGATGAAAGTCAGCAGGCTCGACCAGAGGAAGGCGTTGATCCCCTGCGGCTGCTGGTAAACCAGCAAGGTGGCGATCGGCACGAGCATGGCGATGGCCAGGGTGACCAGGAAGATGCCGTTGATGAACGCCAGGGTGCGCAGGGTCGGCAGGGTCATGGCTGGCCTTTAGCGCAAAGGGGCAGGGTGGAAATGGGCTGGCGCATCAGTGTTTCCAGAAGGCGCGGGTGAACAGTACCAGCACGGTGAGAATTTCCAGGCGGCCGAGCAGCATGCCGATGGTCAGCAGCCACTTGGCCGCATCCGGCAGGGTGGCGAAGTTTCCGGCCGGGCCGATGGTCGGACCGAGGCCCGGGCCGACGTTGCACACCGCCGTGGCCGCGCCGGTCAGGGCGGTGACCCAGTCGAGGCCAACCAGGGTCAGGCCGAGGGCGATCACGCCGATGGTGATGGTGAAGAAGAAGGAGAAAGTGATCAGCGAGCGGACGATGTCTTCGTCCAGGTTGTGGTTGTTGTACTGCTGCTTGATCACCGCGCGTGGGTGCACCAGTTGCTGCAGGTTGGCCTTGAGCAGGACGAAGGCAACCTGGAAACGGAAGATCTTCAGGCCGCCCGAGGTCGAGCCGGAGCAGCCGCCGATAAAGGTCAGGTAGAAGAACAGCAACACCGCGAAACTGCCCCAGGTGGTGTAGTCCCCCAGGGCGAAACCGGTGGTGGTGACCACTGAGGTGACGTTGACCGCGACGATGCGGAAGGCGTCCAGCCAGGCGTGTTCGGAGTTGGCCCATAGCCAGGTACCGAACACCAGCCAGGTCAGCAGCAGAAAGCCGAGGAAGCCGCGTACCTGATGATCGCGCAGCAGCGCCCGGCGATGACCGCGCAGGCTGGCCACATAGAGGGTGAAGGGCAGGCCGCCGAGGATCATGAACAGTACGGCGACCCAGTGCACCGCCGGTTGCTGCCAGTTGGCCAGGGAGGAATCTGAAGTGGAGAAACCGCCGGTGGAGATCGACGCCATCGAGTGGTTGATCGCCTCGAAGGGCGTCATGCCGGCGGCCCAGAAGGCCAGGAAGCCGAGCAAGGTAAGCGCGAGATAGACCAGCAGAATGTACTTGGCGGCCATGTGCGAACGGGGCATGACCTTTTCGCCCCAGTCCGAGGACTCGGTCTGGAACAGGCGCATACCACCGACGCGCAGCAGCGGCAGAATCGCCACCGCCATGCCGATGAAGCCGATACCGCCGAGCCAGTGCAGCATCGAGCGCCAGATCAGGATGCCTGGTGACATGCTGTCCAGGCCGACGAAAATGGTGGAGCCGGTGGTGGTGATGCCCGACATGGTCTCGAAGACGGCGTCGGTGTAGCTGATATGGGCGATCAGCACCATTGGCAGGGCGGCGAAACCACACACCACCACCCAGCTGGCGGTGGTCAGCAGGTACATGTCCCGTGGGCGCAGGTGCATGTGCTGCGGCCGGCCGCGAATCACCAGGGCCAGGCCGGCGATAAAGGTGATCAGGCTTGACCAGAGAAATTCGGTCAGGTCATCGGTGCGGTCGAATGCCAGCAGGGTGAGCATGGGAAAAGCCATGCTCACGGCCAGGGTGATGAGGAAAATGCCGATGATGAAGCCGATGATGCGCAGCGTCGAGAAAGCCATGAAGCAGCTCGGTAGGCGAGGAAGGCGGCATTCTACCTGTAGGCGCCTTGCGCTAGAAGCACGGGTATGCGGCGCCGGCAGGCTGTCCGGTTTGGGGTTGCTTTGACCATAGCAGGGCTAGGCGCAAGGTGCCCCAAGCGGCGTCGCGGTCGCACCGAACCCTCAATAGCCCCTAAAATGCCAGCCTGACCTGCCTGGAGATGACCGATGCAAGCTCTCGATCTATTGCTCAACCGCGTTTCCGTCGGCCGTCTGTTGGAGCCGGCGCCGGATGCGGCGCAGCGTGAACTGCTGTTTCGTGCCGCGCTGCGTGCGCCGGATCATGGTCAGCTGCGGCCCTGGCGCTTCCTCACCGTCGAAGGTGCGGCCCGCGCCAAACTCGGCGAACTGTTCGCCAGCGCGCTGCTGGCGGGCAACCCGGAGGTCAAGAGCGAGGCGCTGGACAAGGCCCGCGCCATGCCCCTGCGTGCGCCCCTGCTGGTGGCGGTGATCGCCCGTCTGACGGCCCCGCACAAGGTGCCGGAGCAGGAGCAACTGCTGTCTGCCGGGTGTGCCGCCCACGGCATGTTGCTGGCCGCCCATGCGCAAGGCCTGGGCGCCATGTGGCGCACCGGTGAGCTGTGTTACAACGCCCAGGTCATGGCCGGCCTGGGCCTGGCGGCCAATGAGCGCATCGTCGGCTTCCTCTACCTCGGCAGCGTCGAAGGCGAGCGACGCACGCCGCCGGCGCTGGCACCGGCCGATTTCGTCGGCAGCTGGCAGGGCTGATGCAAACCGTAGCCCGGATGTAATCCGGAACGGAGTGGTCTGCTTCCCGGATTGCATCCGGGCTACGGTATCTACTACTCAGCGATGCGTTGTCACCCAGGCCTATCCCGGTTGTGCCATCAACGGCAACTCCAGGGTGGCGATGAAACCGCCCTGTGGATGATTGGCCAGCGTCAACTGGCCGCCATGCCGCTCCGCTGCCCGTCGTGCGATGGCCAGGCCCAGGCCGTGGCCGGCGGCGTTCTGGCCGGGCGCGCGGAAGAAGGGTTCGCCGAGCTTGTCCAGTAAATCCGCAGGAACTCCGGGGCCGTGATCGCGCACGCTGATCTGCAACTGCTGCGGCTGGCGCTGCACGCTGATTTCAATTGGCTGCCCGGCCGGATTGAAGCGCAGGGCATTGCGCAGCAGGTTGTCGAGTGCCCGTCCGAGCATGTCCGGCCAGCCCTGCAACGGTAGCGGACGGCTGTCCATGTGAATCTGCAGCTGTTGCTCGGGAGCGCTCAGGCGCGCGTCGTCCTTGAGGGCGTCGAGCAGCTTGCCCAGGTCGATCGCTTGCGCCGTACCCGGCTCGGCATCCAGACGGGCGAGGGCGAGGATTTCGCTGATCAGGTCTTCCAGGCGGTCGCACTCTTTGGCCAGGCGCGGCCAGAGTGTGTCCCGCTCGGCCGGTTCGGCCCGTTCGGCCAGGGCCAGGGCGATGCGCAGGCGCGCCAGCGGCGAGCGCAATTCGTGGGAGACGTCACGCAGCAGTTGGCGCTGGCTACCGATCAGCCCTTGCAGGCGGGCACCCATGCGGTTGAAGTCGCGCGCCAGCACGCCGAACTCGTCACGCCGGCCGGCCAGACGCGCCAGGCTGTGCTGCTGGTAGACGGTCTGGCCGAGGTCGTGCACGGCGCCGCGCAGGCGCCCGAGCGGACGGGTGATGGACAGGGTCAGCAGCAGGCTGAGCGCGGTCAGCACCACCAGGGCGATACCCAGCGCGCTGAGGGGCAAGAGCAGGCTGCCGCGGTGCCAGGCTTCCAGCTCGGGATGCGGGATGCGGTAGATGAACAGGTAGGTATTGCCGCTGCTCGGGCTGGTGTATTCGGCCGTCAGGCGCCGCCAGGGCAGGCGCCGTTCATTGTGCTGGCGGGCCTCGAACGCGGCGGCGCGGGGCGAGAAGGTGCCACGGACCAGGGGCTCGCCATTGTCGTCGAGCACCTGGACGTTGATGTGGAAGCGCTGTTTGCGTTGTTCGAGAAAGTCCTGCGCGGCTTGCCGGCCCTGCTCTTCGAAGCGCTGGCTCCAGCGCTCGGGCAGGTTGTCCAGGGCCGGGTGCTGACTGATGATCCAGCTGTCCTGATTGAGGGCCCGGCCGAGCAGGATGGAGAGCCCGGCAACCAGGGCGATGGCCAGCCAGAAGCTGGCAAAGATGCGCCAGAACATTGAAGACACAGGCTTTCCTCAAGCAAAAGGCCCGGCCTGCCGTGGGGCAGGTCGGGCGGTAGGGTTTGGCCGGTCGCTGCAGCGTGCTGCCGACCTGTCACTCGGCCTTGCTGTCTTTCTCGGCTTTCCAGGCGGCGAATTCTTCGCGCTCGGCGCGGCGCTTGTCCATTTCCGCCTTGTGCGCGTCGAAGGTCTTCTGCTGCTCCGGGGTGAGGATGGCGCGGATCGCCTTGTCGTGTTCCAGGCGCGCACTTTCCAGTTCTTTGTGCATGGCCTGCTTGTCGGCATCCGACAGCTTGTCCAGGTACTTCTGGGTGATCTCCTGCGGGCCACCCTTGCGTTCGCGCATCAGTTTGCCCATCTGCTCGCGCTGTTCGGCGCTGAGGTCGAGGTCCTTGAACATTCGCATGCCCGGGCCACGGTGTTCGCCGCGCATGTCGCTTTGGCCGCAGTGCTTGTGTTCACGGGGTTCAGCGTCGGGCATGGCCAGCGCCAGGGTCGGCAGGGCGCCTGCAAGCAGTAGGGCGATCAGGGTCTTGCGCATGGGGTGTCTCCTTGTCTCGATGCCGGTGGATTACCGGATGAGCCCAGTCTAGGGACGGCAAGGTCAAGCGCAGTCAGGCAAGGGTAAAGGCTGGGTAAAGACGGGCCGCGACAGCTGCCATTAGAACCTGTTTACGATCTTTTGGATTAGAGTCAGACAAGGCAAAAATGGCCGAGGAAGCGGAATTTACAAGCTGTAAATGAGCATTCCGAGGCCATTTTTAACGCAGGATGGCCGACAGCCAAGAGATCGTGGACAGGTTCTCAGGCGTTGTAGTAATAGCCGCGACTGCGCAGGGCAACGATGCGCGGGCGACCATCGGCATGCGGGCCGAGCTTCTTGCGCAGGTTGCTGACATGCATGTCCAGACTGCGGTCATACAGGGTCAGCTTGCGGCCCAGGGCCAGCTGCGCCAGGGTCTGCTTGTCCACCGGTTCGCCTGGCTGTTGCAGCAGGGCTTCGAGTACGCGGCTTTCCGAAAGGGTCAGGCTGATTTCCTGTTCGCCGATGCTGGCTGCACCGCGGATCGGGCTGTAGCTGAGATCGCCCAGCTCCAGGCGTGAACTGCTCGCCACCGGGGCGCTGCGGCGCAGCACGGCGCGCAGGCGGGCGGTAAGTTCGCGCGGGTCGCAGGGCTTGGCCAGGTAGTCGTCGGCACCCAGCTCCAGGCCGAGGATACGGTCCAGCGGCTCGCCGCGCGCCGAGAGCATCAGTACCGGCAGCTCCGGGTGCTCGCTGCGCAGTTGCTTGAGCAATTCCAGGCCACTGCCGTCTGGCAGCATCACATCGAGGATCACTGCGGCCGGCGTGGTCTGCGCCAGGGCCGCCCGGGCACTGTTGCCGTCATGGCTGGCGCGCACCCGGAATCCCTCCTGCTGCAGCCAGCTGGCCAGCAGTTCGCAGAGTTCCTGGTCGTCGTCGATCAGCAGCAGTTCGTTCATGGGTTGTGCTTCAGACCCACTGGCTCTGGCGTTTGTTGCGCCGTCCGCCACTCAGGCGACCGACGATGAAGGCCAGCAGGGCAGTACCGGCGCCGACCGCGAACCACATCTGCTGTTCGCTGAGCAACTGATCCGGCCGCTGAGCCTGGGCTTCCTTGAGTTTCAGCTTGAGGCGCTGGTTTTCCTGGCGCAGGCGGCTGAGCAGGGCGCTATCGCGCTCGCCATCCGTTGCTGCGGTGCTATCGCTTGCCGGGCTTTCTGCCGGGGTCGCTTGCGGCGCAGTTGCCGGGTTGTCGACGCTGCTGGTCGTGGGTGCCAGGCTGCTGGTGGCACTGGCGGGGGCTGCGGGTACTTCTTCGGCGGCCAGCAAGGGCGCGAACAGCAATGTAGTGAGAAGCAATGACAGCGGACCTGTGCGCATGAGGAACTCCAGTTTCCCGTTTGTTGTTATGGGTTATGCGTGGCGATGACTTGCGGGTGGATCAGAGCGTGTTCTCAGGGCAAGACCAGCTTGAAGGGCTTTACCAGCACGCTGGCATACACGCCGGCAGCGCGGTAGGGGTCGGCATCCGCCCAGTTCTGTGCGGCGACCAGGGATTCGAACTCGGCGACGATCAAGCTGCCGGAGAAACCAGCGGGTCCTGGGTCAACGCTGTCCACCGCCGGGTGCGGGCCGGCCAGCACCAGGCGGCCTTCGCTTTTCAGCTGCTCCAGGCGGGCCAGATGGGCAGGGCGAGCGGTCAGGCGCTGTTCCAGGGAGTTGGGTACGTCGCTGGCGATGATGGCGTAGAGCATGTCAGTCCTTGCTTTGCTGGGGGGCGTCGTCGTGCATGTGGCGCGCCAGGTAGACACCCTGGGCGACCAGGAACAGCACGGTCATGCCCAAGCTGCCGAACACTTTGAAGTCGACCCAGATGTCGTGGAAGGTGAAGGCGACGAACAGGTTGGCGCAGCCACTGAAGATGAAGAAGGCGATCCAGGCGATGTTCAGGCGGGTCCAGATCGGCTGTGGCAGGCTCACGGCGTGGCCCATCATGCGCTGAATCAGCACCTTGTTGCCGATGAAGTGGCTGGCGGCGAAACCGGCGGCGAACAGCCAGTTGACCACCGGGGCTTTCCACTTGAGGAAGGTTTCGCTGTGGAAGGCCAGGGTCATGCCGCCGAACAGCAGGCAGGCGACCAGAGTCAGCCACTGGCCCTTCTCCAGCCTGCGCTGCACCGCCAGCAGTGTGCCGTAGACCAGCACCGAACTGGCGATCAGCACCGCCGTGGCACTGAAGATACCGCCCAGCTCGAAGCTGTGACCAGCCAGGTCGATGGTGCGTGGGTCGAGTTTGTAGACGATGAAAAACAGGATAAGCGGGATGAAATCGATGAATTGTTTCACGGCGGCAGCCAGAAGCGGGATGTGGCGGCATAATAACAAACATCATTGACCCTGAAAGCGGCCCCATGAAAGTAGATCTGCACTGCCACAGCACGGCCTCGGACGGCGTTCTTGCCCCGTCCGTGGTGGTTGCGCGCGCCCATGAGCGGGGTGTGCAACTGCTGGCGCTGACCGATCACGACACCCTCGAAGGCCTCGACGAAGCGCGCCAGGCCGCGAATGAGCTGGGGTTGCAGCTGGTCAACGGCATCGAACTGTCCTGCACCTGGGGCGGCGCTACTATTCATGTATTGGGCTATGCCTTTGCCGCCGATGCCCCTGCGTTGCAGCAGGCCATCGGTGAGCTGCACCAGGGTCGCTGGCTGCGCGCTGAGGAAATCTCCCGGCGCCTGGAAGCCAAGGGCATGCCTGGTGCGCTGGAGGGCGCGCGTGCTGTGCAGCAGGCCCTGGGCGACAGCGGCAACGCACCGGCGCGGCCGCACTTTGCCGAGTTCCTGGTGCGTGCCGGACATGTGCGTGATCACGCTGAGGCGTTCCGCAAGTGGCTCGGCTCCGGCAAACTGGGCGATGTGAAGCAGCACTGGCCGACCCTGGAGCAGGCAGTCGGCACATTGCGCGAGGCGCGCGCCTGGATCAGCCTGGCGCACCCCTGGCAGTATGATTTCACCCGTAGCAAGCGGCGCCGTCTGGTCGCCGACTTCATTGCCGCCGGCGGCCATGCGCTGGAAGTGGTCAATGGCCTGCAACCGGCCGAACAGGTGGGTGGCCTGGCCATTCTGGCCCGCGAATTCGGCATGCTGGCCAGCGTCGGCAGCGATTTCCATGCACCGGGCGACTGGTCGGAGTTGGGCATGTACCGTCCGTTACCCGAGGATCTGCCACCTTTGTGGGAGCGCTTCAGAGATGTCCACAGCCCGAATATTGCTGCCCTCTGAACAGGGAGAGGTTATGAGTCAGTTTTTCCAGGTGCACCCGGAAAACCCCCAGGCGCGCCTGATCAAGCAGGCCGTGGAAATCATCCGCGGTGGTGGCGTGGTGGTCTATCCGACCGATTCGTCCTACGCGATCGGTTGTCTGATTGGCGACAAGGGCCCGGTCGAGCGTATCCGCCGCCTGCGCCAGCTGGACGACAAGCACAACTTCACCCTGGTGTGCAGCGACCTGTCGCAGATAGGTCTGTTCGCCAAGGTCGATACCGCCGCCTTCCGCGTACTCAAGGCGCATACTCCCGGGCCTTACACCTTTATCCTCAATGCCACCCGTGAAGTGCCGCGCATGCTTCTGCATCCCAAGCGCCGCACCATCGGCCTGCGCGTGCCGGGCCATCCGATCGCCCAGGCACTGGCCGAGCAGCTTGGCGAGCCGCTGATGAGTGTGAGCCTGATTCTGCCGGGCGAAGCGCTACCGATGAGCGACCCCTACGAGATGCGCCAGGTGCTCGAACACCACGTCGACCTGATCATCGACGGTGGCTACGGCGGCCTGGAGGCCTCCACTGTGGTCAATCTGGCCGATGGCGAGCCCGAAGTGTTCCGTGTCGGTTGTGGCGACCCCACGCCGTTCCAGGGGGAGGAGGCGTGAGCGAGACCGCGGACGTGCAGGCCGGCGCCCAGCAGGAGCTGCCGTTTGCACTGGTTTACGGCCAGGCGGTCACCGAGCTGCCGCTCGATTTGTATATCCCGCCGGATGCCCTGGAAGTCTTCCTCGAAGCTTTCGAAGGCCCGCTCGACCTGCTGCTCTACCTGATCCGCAAGCAGAACATCGACATCCTCGATATCCCCGTGGCCGAGATCACCAAGCAGTACATGGGCTATGTCGAACTGATGCAGTCGGTGCGCCTGGAACTGGCCGCCGAGTACCTGGTGATGGCCGCCATGCTCGCCGAGATCAAGTCGCGCATGCTGCTGCCGCGCTCCAGCGAAGTAGAAGACGAGGAAGACGATCCGCGCGCCGAACTGATCCGCCGCCTGCAGGAATACGAACGTTACAAGGCCGCCGCCGAAGGCTTGGACGAGTTACCGCGGGTCGGTCGTGATCTCACCGTGCCCAAGCTCGACGCCCCCGAGGCCAGGGCGCGCAAGCTGTTGCCGGATGTCAGCCTGGAAGAGCTGCTGCTGTCCATGGCTGAAGTGCTGCGGCGTGGCGACATGTTCGAGAGCCACCAGATCACCCGCGAGGTGCTGTCCACCCGCGAACGCATGAGCGAGGTGCTGGAGCGCCTCAAGGGCGGCGCTTTTGTGCCGTTCGTCGAGCTGTTCAGCGCTGCCGAGGGGCGCCTTGGCGTGGTGGTGACCTTTATGGCGGTGCTGGAACTGATCAAGGAATCCCTGGTGGAGCTGGTGCAGAATGAAGCCTTTGCGCCCATCCACGTGCGTGCCCGAGCCGAATAGATGAACCTGAGCGACCCCAAAGAGCTGGCCAGCCTGCTGGAAGCATTTCTCCTGGCCTCCGGCAAACCGCAATCGCTGGAACGCATCTGCGAGCTGTTCGACGAAGCAGAGCGCCCGGAGCTGGCGACCATCCGCGATGCCCTGAGCATTCTCGCCGCCTCCTGTCAGGGGCGGGCCTTCGAGTTGAAGGAAGTCGCTTCCGGCTATCGCCTGCAGGTGCGCGAGAAGTTCGCGCCCTGGGTCGGTCGCCTGTGGGAAGAACGGCCGCAGCGCTATTCGCGGGCCATGCTCGAAACCCTGGCGCTGATTGCCTACCGCCAGCCCATTACCCGTGGCGAGATCGAGGATATCCGCGGCGTGGCGGTCAACAGCCAGATCGTCAAGACCCTGCTGGAGCGTGAGTGGATCCGCGTGGTCGGCCACCGCGACGTACCCGGCAAGCCGGCGATGCTGGCCACTACCCGGCAGTTCCTCGACCACTTCAACCTGAAGAACCTCGACGAGCTACCAACCCTGGCCGAGCTGCGCGAGCTGGAGCCCGAGCCGATGCTGGCGCTGGAGGACGACTTGCCGGTACCGGCTGGTCTGCAGGCGCGCGCCGATGCCGCCGGCGAAGAAGAAGCGGCCGAGCCGCGCGATGAAACCAGCTTCCGTAGCCTGCTGGCCGAGCTGGACTCCATGGAGCAAGGTTTGAAGACCGACTTCGATGACTTGGCCCTGGACGATGAGGTTGAGCCGGAGTCCGAGACCGAGACCGAGACCGAGTCTGCCGGCGATTCGCTGGTCGATGTGGATGCCAAGGATTCCTTGCACTGACAATCCCGCTAGGCGGTCTATAGTCTGCCCGTGCGTCCGGGTAACTATCCGCGTATGATGCGCGACCCTTTTGGCGCTGGCTCGATTCGAGCGGGCGTCGTCCTCATCACCGAATACACCGGGAGGTGCCGAGCATGAGTGAACACGAAGTCGACAGCGAACAAGTCCGCCCCAGCGGCGAGAAGCTGCAGAAAGTCCTGGCCCGCATGGGTCAAGGTTCCCGTCGCGATATCGAGCAATGGATCAGCCAGGGCCGGGTCAAGGTCAATGGCGTGATTGCCACCCTCGGTGCGCGGGTCGATATGCACGACGCCATCAGCGTCGACGGCCATCTGCTGAAGCGCGAAGAAATGGCGGAAAGCGTGCGCCGCGTGCTGATCTACAACAAGCCGGAAGGCGAGATCTGCACCCGTGACGACCCGGAAGGCCGCCCCACCGTATTCGATCGCCTGCCGCGGCCGAAAGAAGGGCGCTGGATCAATATCGGTCGTCTCGACATCAATACCACCGGCCTGCTGATGTTCACCACCGACGGTGAGCTGGCCAACCGCCTGATGCACCCGTCCTACGAGATGGACCGCGAATATGCGGTGCGTGTGCGTGGCGAAGTCACCGACGAGATGATTGAGCAGCTCAAGGCCGGCGTGATGCTGGAAGACGGCCCGGCCAAGTTCACCGACATCAAGGAAGCGCCGCGCGGCGACGGTTTCAACCACTGGTACCACTGCGTGGTGATGGAAGGCCGTAACCGCGAAGTGCGCCGCCTGTGGGAGTCCCAGGGCCTGGTGGTCAGCCGCCTGAAACGCGTGCGTTTCGGCCCGGTGTTCATGACCTCCGACCTGCCCATGGGCCGCTGGCGCGAACTCACCCAGCGCGAGATCGACATCCTCAGCGAGGAAGTCGGCCTGCAATCGGTGGCGCTGCCCGTCATGAAAGAGAAGATGCGCGACAAGCTCGACCGCCTGCAGCGCAAGTCGGCACGTCCGCTGGGCAAGGGCGAGCGGCCCAAGCGCGTGCTGCGTCCGTCGCTGGATCTCAGTGCCGGCGCCGATGCACCCCGTCCGGCCCGCGCACCGCGTAGCGAAAGTGCTGAGCGTGCTCCTCGCGGCCCGCGTAAAGAAGGTGGCGAGCAGTCGCGCGCGCCACGTGCGCCACGCAAGGACTCCGGCGAGCGGCGTGAAGGTGGGCGTGGTTCGGCGGTGGCCGAGCGTCCGGCTGACGTGAACAAGAAGCGCACGCCGCGCCCGGCCAACGAGTCGAGCGAGCGTCCGGCGCGCAAGCCGCGCCCAAGTGGCGACGGGCAGCGTCCGGGTTTCGGCCGCAAGCGCTGAATCCAGGCATATAAAAAAAAGGGACTCCACGGAGTCCCTTTTTTATGCGATGTCGAAAGGCCGTAGCGAGCGCAGCTCAGGCAAGGCGAGAACAGGCGAGGGCGCGGAGTTTACGTGCTGTAAATGAGCAGCTCGAGCCTGTTATCAACGCAGCATGAGCAAGCGCAGTAGGCATTACCCTGCCATGGACAGGCGATTGCGCCCCTCGCGCTTGGATACATACAGCGCGTTGTCGGCGCGGCGTTGCAGGCTGTCGACCGACTCGCCTGGCAGCAGGGTGGCGCAGCCGATGCTGATGGTCAGGTCGATGGCGCGGTTTTCCACCAGGTATTGCAGCTCCAGGATGGCCATGCGCAGGCGTTCGCCAACCATGGCCGCGGCTTCGCGGTTGGTGTTGGAAAGCAGCACCATGAATTCCTCGCCGCCGTAGCGGAACACCATGTCGATGTTGCGCAGGCTGTTCTTCAGGGCACCAGCCACGGCTTTGAGCACTTCGTCGCCGGTGATGTGGCCATGCGTATCGTTGATCCGCTTGAAGTGGTCGATATCCAGCATCAGTACCGATAGCGGTTGCAGGTTGCGCCGTGCCAGGTCGATCTCGCGTTGCAGGGCCTGGTTCATGGCGATGCGATTGCCGGTTTCGGTCAGCGGATCACGCAAGGCGGTCTGCAGTGCGGCGCGGTAGAGCAGGGCGTTGCGCAGCGGGAACAGCAGGCTGGCCAGCAGAGACTCAAGCTGGCCCAGCTCGTCTTCGCTGAAGCGCTGGTTGCGGCGGAACACCAGTTCACCCAGGTATTCACCTTCGTGGCTCAGACGGTAGCCAGCCGAGTGGTTGGCGCGTTCGCCCAGGTCCAGGCGCAGATCGCAGGAGGCCAGCTGGTAGCTCAGTGCACCCAGTGGCACCAGGCGCTGCACTTCGCGGAAGAACAGTTCGAGGATGCGATCGACTTCCAGCGAGGTCTGCAGCTGCATGCCCAGTTGCTGGCGCAGTTGCCCCAGGCTGACCGGCTTCAGCACCTGCTGTGCGGCACGGGCATAGCCGAGGCGCTGCAGCTTGGCGGCGTCGAAATCGATGGTGTTGGACTGATTGTGCGGAGCCATGGAACTCAACCTCTGGCGCTGGGCGCTGTGATGACTGAGGTAGAGCGAATTCCATGCCAATTCAATAAAGTTGTTTTATTTCATTGGTTTAGCTGAATTTTTCGGAATCATGCGGCAAGGCATTGCCGGTTGTTTGGCGGTGATGGTGGCAATGTGATGCCGCTCACGGAAAGCGGCCGCCGGAAAACCGGCGGCTGTGGGGCAGGCTTATTGCGCGTCGAATGCCTGACCGTTGACACCCTTGCTGTCCGGGCCCATCAGGTACAGATAGGCCGGCATGATCGCTTGCGGCTCGGGGTTGTTCGCCGGGTTTTCCCCGGGGTAGGCCTGGGCGCGCATGCTGGTGCGGGTGGCGCCGGGGTTGATGCTGTTGGCGCGCACGTTGCTGATGCCGTCGATCTCGTCGGCCAGGGTCTGCATCAGGCCCTCGGTGGCGAACTTGGAGACCGCATAGGCGCCCCAGTAAGCGCGGCCCTTGCGTCCGACGCTGCTGGAGGTGAACACCACGGAGGCGTCATCCGACAGCTTGAGCAGCGGCAGCAGGGTGCTGGTGAGCATGAACATGGCGTTGACGTTGACCTGCATGACGCGCATGAAGTTGTCGCCGGACAGCTGCTCCAGCGGCGTACGTGGGCCGATGATGGCGGCGTTGTGCAGCAGGCCGTCGATCTTGCCGAACTCGCTTTCCAGCATCGCGGCCAGTTCGTCGTACTGGTGCGGCAGGGCGGTTTCTAGGTTGAACGGGATCACCGCTGGTTGCGGGTGGCCGGCGGCTTCGATCTCGTCGTACACCGCGGTCAGGTTGGCTTCGGTCTTGCCCAGCAGCAATACGGTGGCGCCATGGGCGGCGAAGGTCTTGGCAGCGGCGGCGCCGATCCCACGACCGGCGCCAGTGACCAGAATCACCCGGCCTTGCAGCAGGTCGGGGCGGGCTTGGTAGTCAAACATGCGGAAGTCTCTCTAAATAGATGTGGCTGACGGCCGTGTGGGGCGTTCAGCAGCTGCACAGGGCGCGGTCGAGTACGCCGCGCAATTCCAGGGGATGCTCCACTACCACGTCGGCGCCCCAGTGGCGGGGGTTGTCGTTCGGGTGGATGTAGCCATAGGTGACCGCGGCGGTCTTGCAGCCAGCGGCGCGGCCGGCTTCGATGTCGCGCGCGTCGTCGCCGACGAACAGCACTTCACCGGGTTGTACGCCGATCTTCTGGCAGGCCAGCAGGAGCATTTCCGGGTCCGGCTTGCTGCGGCTGACGTGGTCCGGGCAGACCAGTACCGCCGAGCGTTCGGCCAGACCCAGCTGCTGCATGATCGGTCCGGCGAAACACACGGGCTTGTTGGTGGCCACGCCCCAGATCAGCTTGGCCTGCTCGATATCGGCGAGCAGCTCGGGCATGCCGTCGAACGGCCGGCTGAGCACGGCGCAGTGCTGCTGGTAGCGCTCGAGAAACTCCAGGCGCAGGGCCTCGAAGCCCTCGGCCTGGATGTCCATGGCGAAGGTGGCGGCCACCATGGCGCGGGCGCCGCCGGAAATTTGGTCGCGGATCAGTTGGTCGTCCACGGCCGGCAGGTCGCGCGCCTTGAGCATGGCCTGGCACACGGCGATGAAGTCAGGGGCGGTGTCCAGCAGGGTTCCGTCCATGTCGAAGAGTACGGCTCGCAAGCGCATGCGCCTTACTCCTCGCGCAGGGTCTGGATCATGTAGTTGACGTCCACGTCGGCGGCCAGCTTGTAGTGCTTGGTCAGCGGGTTGTAGGTCAGGCCAATGATGTCCTTGACGGTCAGGCCGGCGGCGCGGCTCCAGGCCCCCAGTTCGGAGGGGCGGATGAATTTCTTGAAGTCATGGGTGCCGCGAGGCAACAGGCGCAGGAGGTATTCGGCGCCGACCACGGCGAACAGGTAGGCCTTGGGGTTGCGGTTGATGGTGGAGAAGAACACCTGGCCGCCGGGCTTGACCATGCGGTAGCAGGCGCGGATCACCGAGGACGGATCCGGCACGTGCTCGAGCATTTCCAGGCAGGTGATCACGTCGAACTGGCCGGGCATTTCTTCGGCCAGGGCTTCGGCGGTGATCTGCCGGTATTCGACGCTGACCCCGGACTCCAGCTGGTGCAGCTGGGCCACGGCCAGCGGCGCTTCGCCCATATCGATGCCCATGACCGTTGCTCCCCGCTGGGCCATGGATTCGCTGAGGATGCCGCCGCCGCAGCCGACGTCGAGCACCTTCTTGCCGGCCAGGCCGACGCGTTCGTCGATCCAGTTGACCCGTAGCGGGTTGATGTCATGCAGCGGCTTGAACTCGCTCTCGCGGTCCCACCAGCGGTGGGCGAGGGCTTCGAATTTGGCGATTTCGGCGTGGTCGACGTTGCTCATGGGATGTCCTTAAAAACCTTAAATCGAATGCGTGTCAGCAATGCGCGCGCCCCAGGCGCGGGCATTGGCGATGATGCGGTCTTCGTCCAGGCGGCTCAGGCGGCCCTGGTCGAGCAGTTGCTTGCCGCCAACCCAGAGGTGCTGCACACAGCTGCGGCTGCCGGCGTAGATCAGTTGCGACACCGGGTCATAGACCGGTTGCTGGGCCAGGCCGGAGAGGTCGAAGGCGACCAGGTCGGCCAGCTTGCCCAGCTCCAGTGAGCCGGTTTCCTCATCCAGGCCCAAGGCGCGCGCGCCGTTTAGCGTGGCCATGCGCAGGGCGCTGTGGGCATCCAGGGCAGTGGCGCTGCCGGCTACCGCTTTGGCCAGCAGGGCGGCGGTACGGGTTTCGCCGAGCAGGTCGAGATTGTTGTTGCTGGCCGCACCGTCGGTGCCAATGGCGACATTGACGCCGGCCTGCCAGAGCTTTTCCACCGGGCAGAAACCGCTGGCCAGCTTGAGGTTGGACTCCGGGCAATGGATCACGCTGCTGTTGCTTTCTACCAGCAGGGCGATGTCTTCGTCGCTGATCTGGGTCATGTGCACGGCCTGGAAGCGCGGGCCGAGCAGGCCAAGGTTGGCCAGCCGCTGCAGCGGGCGCACACCGTGCAGCTCCAGGCTCTGTTGCACCTCGAAGGCGGTCTCGTGCACGTGCATATGAATGCCGGCATCCAGCTCCTCGGCCAGCATGCGCACGTTCTCCAGCTTGTCGTCGCTGACCGAGTAGGGCGCGTGCGGGCCGAAGGCGATCTTGATTCGTGGGTGCAGCTTGAGCTCGTCGAACAGCTTGAGCCCCTTGCGTAGCGCCTCGTCGGCGTCGCGGGCGCCGGGGGTAGGGAAGTCCAGCACGGGAATGGTCATCTGCGCGCGGATGCCGCTCTTGTGCACCAGCTCGCTGGCCACTTCCGGAAAGAAGTACATGTCGGAGAAGCAGGTGATGCCGCCCTTGAGTTGTTCGGCGATGGCCAGCTCGGTGCCGTCGCGCACGAAATCCTCGTCGACCCACTTGGCTTCGGCTGGCCAGATATGGTCCTGCAGCCAGCTCATCAGCGGCAGGTCATCGGCCAGGCCGCGGAACAGGGTCATGGCCGCATGGCCGTGGGCGTTGATCAGGCCGGGAGTGAGCAGGTGGCCCGGCAGCTCGCGCACTTCCTTGGCCGGATGCTTGAGCGCTTCGGCGCGTGGCGCGATCAGGGCGATGCGGCCATCGCGGATGCCCAGCCCGTGCTCGCGCAACACCACCCCGGCAGGCTCGACCGGCACCAGCCAGGTTGGCAGGAGCAGCAGATCGAGCGGCGCGCGCTGGTCGGGCATGGCGAGATATCCGGGTAATAAAAAGGTGGCGGCAGTATAACTGAGAACCTATCTGCGATCTGCTGCGCGTCGGCCTTGTGTCGTCTGGCTCTAGCCCGCAAGTTCGCAGATAAGGTTCTACGCCATAGCGGCGGCCGCTCGCTATAATCCGCGGCTTTTCGTTTCTGCAGGTGGGGTGTGCCATGCGCGAGCAATTGCTGGCGGCTGAGAAGGTAAAAGCCATTGAGTGGCGAGATGGCAAGCTGCACTTGCTCGATCAGCGTCTGCTGCCGCGTGAGGAAACCTGGCTGGCGTATGACTCCGCGGCCGGGGTGGCCGAGGCCATTCGCCAGATGGTGGTGCGTGGGGCGCCAGCCATTGGTATAGCCGCGGCGTTCGGCCTGGTGCTGGGTGCGCGGGCGCGCCTGGCCGAGGGCGATGCCGACTGGCAGGTGGAGCTGGAAGGGGATTTCACCGTGCTGGCCGACTCGCGGCCGACGGCGGTCAACCTGTTCTGGGCTCTGGAGCGCATGCGTGAGCGCCTGCAGCGCCTGAAGGTTGGGGAAAATCCGCTGCTGGCGCTGGAGGCGGAAGCCCTCGGCATCCTGGAAAGCGACCGCGAAGCCAATCTGACCATGGCCCAGCTCGGCATGGAGTTGATCCGCAAGCATCAGGGCAGTCCGCAGAACATCCTCACCCACTGCAATACCGGCGCCCTGGCCACTGGTGGCTTCGGTACCGCGCTGGGGGTGATTCGCGCCGCGTACCTGGATGGTCTGGTCGAGCGCGTGTATGCCGACGAAACCCGGCCCTGGCTGCAGGGCTCGCGCCTGACCGCCTGGGAGCTGGAAGGCGAGGGCGTGCCGGTCACCCTGAATGCGGATTCGGCCGCGGCGCACTTGATGAAGACCCGTGGCATTACCTGGGTCATAGTCGGCGCCGACCGCATCACCGCCAACGGTGATGTGGCCAACAAGATCGGCACCTACCAGCTGGCCGTCTGCGCCATGCACCACGGCGTGCGCTTCATGGTGGTGGCGCCCAGTTCGACCATCGACATGGGCTTGGAAGATGGCGAGGACATTCCCATCGAGGAGCGCGATGGGCGCGAGTTGCTGGATGTCGGCGGCCAGCGCATTGCTGCCAATGTCGATGCCTACAACCCGGTGTTCGATGTCACGCCGGCCGACCTGATCGACGCCATCGTCACCGAAAAGGGCATAGTCGAGCGGCCGGATGCGGCGAAAATGGCGCAACTGATGTGCCGCAAGCGCCTGCACTGACGGCTCGTCCGCAGCATTGTCAGGCCTGCCCGCTGGGGTAGGTCTGCGGCGGCTATTGTGGTAACCTCCGGCAGTTTTCCGGACGGCCTGTAGACGGCCGTTCATTCGCGCGAATTGTTAGCTTAACTCGTTGATTTGCCGTGAGTCGCTGCTGAACAAGAGTGACAACGGCGGACTCCGGTCCCGCCCAGGATGGGTGTGACGGGGTTTCACCAGAAAAAGGAACCAGGCTTCTCATGGGCGAACTGGCCAAAGAAATCCTCCCGGTCAATATCGAAGACGAGCTGAAACAGTCCTACCTCGACTACGCGATGAGCGTAATCGTCGGTCGCGCCCTGCCGGATGCGCGTGATGGCTTGAAGCCCGTGCACCGTCGCGTGCTGTTCGCAATGAGCGAGCTGGGTAACGACTGGAACAAGGCGTACAAGAAATCTGCCCGTGTGGTCGGTGACGTCATCGGTAAGTACCACCCCCACGGTGACACGGCGGTGTACGACACCATCGTGCGCATGGCCCAGCCGTTCTCGCTGCGCTACATGCTGGTCGATGGCCAGGGCAACTTCGGTTCGGTGGACGGCGACAACGCCGCGGCCATGCGTTACACCGAAGTGCGCATGGCCAAGCTGGCCCATGAGCTGCTGGCGGACCTGGACAAGGAAACCGTCGACTGGGTGCCCAACTACGACGGCACCGAGCAGATTCCGGCGGTCATGCCGACCAAGATCCCCAACCTGCTGGTCAACGGCTCGTCGGGTATCGCCGTGGGCATGGCGACCAACATCCCGCCGCACAACCTCTCCGAAGTGATCGACGGTTGCCTGGCGCTGATGGACAACGGCGAGCTCACCGTCGACGAGCTGATGCAGTACATCCCCGGTCCGGACTTCCCCACCGCGGGCATCATCAACGGTCGCGCCGGCATCATCGAGGCCTACCGTACCGGCCGTGGCCGCATTTATATGCGTGCCCGTGCCGAGATCGAGGACATCGACAAGGTCGGTGGCCGCCAGCAGATCATCGTCACCGAGCTGCCGTACCAGCTGAACAAGGCACGGTTGATCGAGAAGATCGCCGAGCTGGTCAAAGAGAAGAAGCTCGAAGGCATCACCGAACTGCGCGACGAGTCCGACAAGGACGGCATGCGCGTGGTCATCGAGCTGCGTCGGGGTGAAGTGCCGGAGGTGATCCTCAACAACCTCTACGCCCAGACCCAGATGCAGAGCGTCTTTGGTATCAACGTGGTGGCCCTGGTCGATGGCCGGCCGCGCACGATGAACCTCAAGGACATGCTCGAAGTGTTCATCCGTCACCGCCGCGAAGTGGTGACCCGCCGGACCGTCTACGAACTGCGCAAGGCGCGCGAGCGTGGTCACATCCTTGAAGGCCAGGCGGTAGCCCTGTCCAACATCGACCCGGTGATCGAACTGATCAAGACCTCGCCGACCCCGGCCGACGCCAAGGAGCGCCTGATCGCCGCCGCCTGGGAATCCAGTGCCGTGGAGGCCATGGTCGAGCGCGCCGGTGCCGACTCCTGCCGTCCGGACGATCTCGATCCGCAATACGGTCTGCGTGAAGGCAAGTACTACCTGTCGCCCGAGCAGGCCCAGGCCATCCTCGAGCTGCGCCTGCACCGCCTGACGGGTCTGGAGCATGAGAAGCTGCTGGCCGAATACCAGGAGATCCTCACCCAGATCGGCGAGCTGATCCGCATCTTGAACAGTGCCACGCGTCTGATGGAAGTCATCCGCGAGGAGCTGGAGAAGGTCAAAGCCGAGTTCGGCGACGCCCGTCGCACCGAGATCATGGCCTCGCAGACCGACCTGACCATCGCCGACCTGATCACCGAAGAAGAGCGCGTGGTGACCATCTCCCACGGCGGCTACGCCAAGTCCCAGCCGCTGCATGCCTACCAGGCTCAGCGTCGCGGCGGCAAAGGCAAGTCGGCCACCGGGGTGAAGGACGAGGATTACATCGAACACCTGCTGGTCGCCAACAGCCACGCCACCCTGCTGCTGTTCTCCAGCAAGGGCAAGGTCTACTGGCTGCGCACCTTCGAGATCCCGGAAGCCTCGCGTACCGCGCGTGGTCGTCCGCTGGTCAACCTGCTGCCGCTGGATGAGGGCGAGCGCATCACCGCGATGCTCCAGGTCGATCTGGAAGCCGTACGCCAGCAAGCACCGGAAGGTGAAGACGGCGACGACGTGATCGAAGGCGTGCTGGTCGAGGCGGAAGAAGTCATCGAAGAAGTCGGCGACGACGAAGATGCCGATGACGACAGCGCCGACGAGCCGACCGGTACCTACGTGTTCATGGCGACCGCCAACGGTACCGTGAAGAAAACCCCGCTGGTGCAGTTCAGCAAGCCGCGCAGTTCCGGCCTGATCGCCCTGCGTCTGGAAGAGGGCGACACCCTGATCGCCGCTGCCGTGACCGACGGTGCGCGTGAAGTGATGATGTTCTCCGATGGCGGCAAGGTCATCCGCTTCAAGGAAAGCAAGGTGCGCACCATGGGCCGTACCGCCCGCGGCGTGCGTGGCATGCGCCTGCCGGAAGGCCAGCGCATCATCTCCATGCTGATCCCGGAAGCCGGCGCGCAGATCCTTACCGCCTCGGCGCGTGGTTACGGCAAGCGCACCGAGATGGCCGAGTTCCCGCGCCGCGGGCGTGGTGGTCAGGGCGTGATCGCCATGGTCATCAACGAGCGCAACGGCAACCTGATCGGTGCCATCCAGGTGCAGAACGGCGAGGAGATCATGATGATTTCCGACCAGGGCACCCTGGTGCGCACCCGCGTCGACGAACTGCGCTGCCTGGGTCGTAACACCCAGGGCGTGATCCTGATCAAGCTGGCTACCGACGAGACCCTGGTTGGTCTGGAACGCGTGCAGGAGCCATCCGGCGTGGATGACGACGAGATCGAAGGCGAAGAGCTGGACGGCGACGTGCTTGCCGAAGGCGCCGATGCCGAATCAGTGGAAGCGGCGGACGAGGGCGAGACCTCGGTAGATGCCCCAAGCGACGAAGAGTGAGAGTGACGTGAGCAAGCGAGCCCATAACTTCTGCGCCGGCCCGGCCGCGCTGCCAACCGCTGTATTGCAACGTGCCCAGGCCGAGATGCTCGACTGGAACGGTCTGGGCGTCTCCGTGATGGAGATGAGCCATCGCAGCGACGAGTATGTGGCCATTGCCGAGAAGGCCGAGCAGGACCTGCGTGACCTGCTGGCCATTCCGTCGGACTACAAGGTGCTGTTCCTCCAGGGGGGTGCCAGCCAGCAGTTCGCCGAGATCGCCCTCAACCTGCTGCCGGAAGATGGCGTCGCCGACTACATCGACACCGGTATCTGGTCGAAGAAGAGCATCGAGGAGGCCAGTCGCTACGGTAACGTCAATGTCGCCGCCAGCGCCAAGGCCTACGACTACTTCGCCATTCCCGGGCAGAACGAGTGGCAACTGTCGAAAGACGCCGCCTACCTGCACTACGCCAGCAACGAGACCATCGGTGGTCTGCAGTTCGACTGGGTGCCGGAAGTGGGCGATACCCCCCTGGTGGTGGATATGTCTTCGGACATCCTCTCCCGCGAGATCGACGTGTCCAAGTTCGGCCTGATCTACGCTGGCGCGCAGAAGAACATCGGCCCGTCCGGCCTGGTGGTGACCATCGTCCGCGAAGACCTGCTCGGCCGTGCCCGCAGCGTCTGCCCGACCATGCTCAACTACAAGGTCGCCGCCGATAACGGCTCCATGTACAACACCCCGGCCACCTATTCCTGGTACCTCTCGGGCTTGGTCTTCGAGTGGCTCAAGGAGCAGGGCGGCGTGGCGGCGATGGAGCAGCGCAACAAGGCCAAGAAGGACCTGCTGTACAAGGCCATCGACGCCAGCGACTTCTACAGCAACCCGATCGCCAAGAATGCCCGTTCCTGGATGAACGTGCCGTTCCGCCTGGCCGACGAGAAACTGGACAAGGCCTTCCTGGTCGGCGCTGACGCCCGTGGTCTGCTCAACCTGAAAGGTCACCGTTCGGTGGGCGGCATGCGTGCCTCCATCTATAACGCTACCGGCCTGGACGCCGTCGAGGCCCTGGTGGCCTACATGGCGGAGTTCGAGAAGGAGCACGCCTGATGAGTGACGTTGATCAGCTCAAGGCGCTGCGCGTGCGCATCGACAGCCTCGATGAGAAGATTCTCGAGCTGATCAGCGACCGCGCGCGCTGTGCCCAGGAAGTGGCGCGGGTGAAGATGCTCTCGCTGCCTGCCGGCGAAGCGCCGGTGTTCTACCGCCCCGAGCGTGAAGCCTGGGTGCTCAAGCACATCATGGAGCTGAACAAGGGGCCGCTGGACAACGAGGAAGTGGCGCGGCTGTTCCGCGAAATCATGTCCTCCTGCCTGGCCCTCGAGCAGCCGCTGAAGATCGCCTACCTCGGTCCGGAAGGCACTTTCTCCCAGGCCGCGGCGCTCAAGCACTTCGGTCACGCGGTGATCAGCCAGCCGATGGCGGCGATCGACGAAGTGTTCCGCGAAGTGGCTGCCGGTGCGGTCAACTTCGGCGTGGTGCCGGTGGAAAACTCCACCGAGGGTGCGGTCAACCACACCCTCGACAGCTTCCTCGAGCACGACATGGTCATCTGCGGTGAGGTGGAGTTGCGTATCCACCACCACCTGCTGGTCGGTGAAACCACTAAGACCGACAAGATTACCCGCATCTACTCCCACGCCCAGTCCCTGGCCCAGTGCCGCAAGTGGCTGGACGCGCACTACCCGAATGTCGAGCGCGTGGCGGTTTCCAGCAACGCCGAAGCGGCCAAGCGGGTGAAGAGCGAGTGGAACTCGGCGGCTATCGCCGGCGACATGGCGGCGAGCCTGTATGGCCTGAGCAAGCTGGCCGAGAAGATCGAGGATCGCCCGGACAACTCCACGCGCTTCCTCATCATTGGCAGCCAGGAAGTGCCGCCGACCGGCGACGACAAGACCTCTGTGATCGTTTCCATGCGCAACAAGCCGGGCACACTGCACGAGCTGCTGGTGCCGTTCCACAACAACGGCATCGACCTGACCCGCATCGAGACCCGCCCGTCGCGTAGTGGCAAGTGGACCTACGTGTTCTTCATCGACTTCGTCGGTCACCACCAGGACCCGCTGATCAAGGACGTGTTGGAAAAGATCAATCAGGAAGCCGTGGCGCTCAAGGTGCTGGGTTCCTACCCGAAAGCGGTACTTTAAAAAACAGCGGCAAGCCGCACGTCGTAAGCCTCAAGCAGCACCGCGCTTGGCTCGACTTGCTGCTTGAGGCTAAAAGCTTGAGGCTTTTTTATGAGTTGCGATTTCCTCGCCCGCGCCGTACCGGGCGTGCAGAAGCTTTCGCCCTACGTGCCGGGTAAACCGGTCGACGAACTGGCCCGTGAGCTGAACCTCGATCCGGCCGGCATCGTCAAGCTGGCCAGTAACGAGAACCCGCTGGGCCCGTCGCCGAAGGCGCTGGAGGCTATTCGCACCGAACTGGCCGAGCTGACCCGCTACCCCGACGGCAACGGTTTCGAGCTGAAGTCCAGGCTGGCGGCGCGCTGTGGCGTGAGTGTGGCCCAGGTGACCCTCGGTAACGGCTCCAATGACATTCTCGATCTGGTCGCTCGCGCCTGGCTGGCGCCGGGGCTGAATGCGGTGTTCAGTCAGTACGCCTTCGCCGTCTACCCGATCGCCACCCAGGCGGTCGGTGCCCAGGGCAAGGCGGTGCCGGCCCAGGCCCATGGTCACGATCTGCAAGCCATGCTGGCGGCCATCGACGGCAACACCCGCGTGGTGTTCATCGCCAATCCGAACAACCCGACCGGCACATGGTTCGGTCCGGATGCGCTGGAATCATTCCTCGGCCGCGTGCCGCAGGACGTGCTGGTGGTGCTGGACGAGGCCTACATCGAATACGCCGAGGGCGACGAACTGCCGGATGGTCTCGACTATCTGGCGCGTTACCCCAATCTGATCGTCTCGCGCACCTTCTCCAAGGCCTATGGCCTGGCCTCGCTGCGGGTCGGTTATGCGCTGTCCTCGCCGCAGGTCGCCGATGTGCTGAACCGCGTGCGCCAGCCGTTCAACGTCAACAGCCTGGCCCTCAGTGCTGCCTGCGCGGCCCTGGATGACGCCGACTACCTGGCCGAGAGTCGCCGGGGCAACGATGCCGGCATGGCTCAGCTGGAAGCGGGTTTCGCTGCGCTGGGGCTGAGCTGGATTCCCTCCAAGGGCAATTTCATCGCCGTCGACTTCGCCCGCGATGCGGCGCCCATCAATCAGGCGCTGTTGCAAGAGGGCGTGATCGTGCGTCCGGTGGGCGGCTACGGCATGCCGACCTTCCTGCGCGTGTCCATCGGTACTCAGGCGGAAAACGCCCGTTTCCTCGACGTACTGGGCCAGGTGCTCGCGCGTGGCTGATGTCATGTCGGTGTCATCTGCATCCGCCAAGCTCGGCCGCCTGGTGGTGGTCGGCCTGGGCCTGATTGGCGGCTCCTTTGCCAAGGGCATTCGCGAGAAAGGCCTGTTCACCGAGGTGGTTGGGGTCGACCTGGATGCCGAATCGCGCCGCCTGGCGGTCGAACTGGGCGTGGTCGATCGCTGCGAAACCGAGTTGGCGGCCGCCTGTCAGGGGGCTGCGGTGATCCAGCTGGCGGTGCCTATCCTGGCCATGGAGAAGCTGCTGGCGCAGCTGGCCAAGCTCGATCTGGGCGATGCAGTGCTCACCGATGTCGGCAGCGCCAAGGGCAATGTGGTGCGCGCGGCGCGCCTGGCCTTTGTTGGTGACAACCCGCGCTTTGTTCCGGGCCATCCGATTGCTGGCTCCGAGCAGAGCGGGGTGGAAGCCTCGAATGCCCAGCTGTTCCGCCGTCACAAGGTGATTTTGACGCCGCAGGAGTCGACCGATGCTGCTGCGCTGGCCCTGGTCGACGGGCTGTGGCGCGAGCTGGGCGCGGATGTCGAGCATATGGACGTGGAGCACCACGACCAGGTGCTGGCTGCTACCAGCCATCTGCCGCACCTGCTGGCCTTTACCCTGGTCGACTCGCTGGCCAAGCGCAGCGAGAACCTGGAGATTTTCCGTTACGCCGCTGGCGGATTCCGCGATTTCACGCGGATTGCCGGCAGTGATCCGGTGATGTGGCACGACATCTTCCTCGCCAATCGCGAGGCGGTGCTGCGCACGCTGGACGCATTTCGCGACGACCTCGACGCCTTGCGCGGCGCGGTCGACGCAGGGGACGGGCATCAGTTGTTGGGCGTGTTCACCCGCGCCCGCTTTGCCCGCGAGCATTTCAGCAAAATCCTGGCCCGCAGGGCCTATGTGGACGCCATGCACTCGAACGACCTGATCTACCTCGCCAATCCCGGTGGCTCTCTCTCCGGCCGCATCCGCGTACCGGGCGACAAGTCCATCTCGCACCGCTCGATCATGCTCGGCTCGCTGGCCGAAGGCACCACCGAAGTGGAAGGTTTCCTCGAAGGTGAGGACGCCCTGGCGACCCTGCAGGCATTCCGCGACATGGGCGTGGTCATCGAAGGCCCGCACCATGGCAAGGTGACCGTGCATGGCGTCGGCCTGCATGGCCTCAAGCCGCCACCCGGCCCGCTGTACCTGGGCAATTCGGGCACCTCGATGCGCCTGCTCTCCGGCCTGCTGGCCGCACAGCCCTTCGATACCGTGTTGACCGGCGACGCTTCGCTGTCCAAGCGCCCGATGAACCGCGTGGCCAAGCCGCTGCGCGAGATGGGTGCAGTGATCGAGACGGCTGCCGAAGGCCGTCCGCCGATGCACATCAAAGGCGGCCAGCGCCTGACCGGCATGAGCTACGAAATGCCGATGGCCAGCGCCCAGGTCAAGTCCTGCCTGTTGCTGGCCGGCCTGTATGCCGCTGGCGAGACCGCGGTGACCGAACCGGCGCCGACCCGCGATCACACCGAGCGCATGCTGCGCGGCTTCGGCTATCCAGTGGCGGTTGACGGCAATATCGCTACCGTCGAGTCCGGCCACAAGCTCAGCGCCACCCATATCGAAGTGCCGGCAGATATCTCCTCCGCGGCCTTCTTCCTGGTGGCGGCGAGCATCGCCGAAGGTTCCGAACTGGTGCTGGAGCACGTCGGCATCAACCCGACCCGCACCGGGGTGATCGATATCCTCAAGCTGATGGGCGCCGACCTGACCCTGGAAAACCAGCGCGAAGTGGGTGGCGAGCCGGTTGCCGATATCCGTGTGCGCGCGGCCAAGCTCAAGGGCATCGATATCCCGGAAGACCTGGTGCCGCTGGCCATCGACGAGTTCCCGGTGCTGTTCGTTGCCGCCGCCTGCGCCGAAGGGCGTACCGTGCTGCGCGGCGCCGAAGAGCTGCGGGTCAAGGAATCCGACCGTATCCAGGTCATGGCCGACGGCCTGATCGCTCTGGGCGTCAAGGCTGAGCCGACCCCGGACGGCATCATCATCGAGGGTGGTCCGATCGGTGGTGGCGAGGTGTGGAGCCATGGCGACCACCGTATCGCCATGTCCTTCAGCGTCGCCTCGCTGCGTGCCACGGCGCCGATCCGTATCCACGACTGCGCCAACGTCGCCACGTCCTTCCCCAACTTCCTCGGCCTGGCTGCCCAGACCGGTATCCGCGTCGCCGAGGAGAAGCAGGCATGACCGCTGTCGTCATCACCATCGACGGGCCGAGCGGCTCCGGCAAAGGCACCATTGCCGGCCTGCTGGCCGCCAAGCTGGGCTGGAACCTGCTGGACTCCGGCGCTCTGTATCGCCTGCTGGCCTTCGCCGCGGGCAATCACGGCATCGACCTGACCAACGAGGAGGCGCTGAAAACCCTGGCCGCCCATCTGGACGTACAGTTCATCGACAAGCGCATCATTCTCGAAGGCGACGAAGTCACCGACGATATCCGCAACGAACAGGTCGGCGCCGGTGCTTCCATGGTCGCCTCCCTGCCGGCGGTGCGCGAAGCCCTACTGCAGCGTCAGCGCGCTTTCCGTGAAGCGCCGGGCCTGGTGGCCGATGGTCGCGACATGGGTACGGTGGTGTTTCCCGAGGCGCCGTTGAAGGTCTACCTGACCGCCAGTGCCGAGGAGCGCGCCCGTCGCCGCTATCTGCAGTTGAAAGGCAAGGTTGAAGGTGTTAGCCTGCCGAGTCTCCTAGACGAGATTCGTGCGCGCGATGAGCGCGATATGCAGCGCGCAGTGGCTCCGCTGAAGCCGGCACCCGATGCCATCCAGCTGGATTCCACCGAGCTGTCCATCGAACAAGTCATGGAAAGGATTCTCAGCGAGGTCGCCAGCCGCGATCTCGCCGGGTAGTAAAAGACCGCACTTTCGCGGTCGACAAGGAGGCATGCAGGAGACCAGTCAACGTCCTGCAAGCCTCTTTTTACATCACGTACCCACATTGTCTGGAGTGTGGTTTGGGCAGATCCCCTGTCCTTGATCAACAGGAATCAACATGAGCGAAAGCTTTGCAGAACTATTTGAAGAAAGCCTAAAGACCCTCAATCTTCAGGCTGGCGCGATCATCACCGCGATCATCGTCGATATCGACTATCAAGCTGGCTGGGTAACTGTCCACGCTGGTCTGAAATCCGAAGGCCTGATCCCGCTTGAGCAGTTCTACAACGATGCTGGCGAACTGGCCATCAACGTCGGTGATGAAGTACACGTAGCGCTGGACGCGGTTGAAGATGGCTTTGGTGAAACCAAGCTGTCCCGCGAAAAAGCCAAGCGTGCCGAGTGCTGGATCGTTCTGGAAGCAGCTTTCGCCGCTGAAGAAGTGGTCAAGGGCGTTATCAACGGTAAGGTTAAAGGCGGCTTCACTGTCGACGTTAACGGCATCCGTGCGTTCCTGCCGGGCTCCCTGGTCGATGTCCGTCCGGTGCGTGATACCACCCACCTGGAAGGCAAAGAGCTCGAGTTCAAGGTCATCAAGCTGGACCAGAAGCGCAACAACGTTGTCGTTTCCCGTCGCAGCGTCCTGGAAGCGGAAAACAGTGCCGAGCGCGAAGCTCTGCTGGAATCCCTGCAGGAAGGCCAGCAGGTCAAAGGTATCGTCAAGAACCTCACCGACTACGGTGCGTTCGTTGACCTGGGCGGCGTCGATGGTCTGCTGCACATCACCGACATGGCCTGGAAGCGTATCAAGCACCCGTCTGAGATCGTCAACGTTGGCGACGAGATCGACGTCAAGATCCTCAAGTACGATCGCGAGCGCAACCGCGTCTCCCTGGGCCTGAAGCAACTGGGCGAAGACCCATGGGTTGCCATCAAGGCGCGTTACCCAGAGGGTACCCGTGTTACCGCCAAGGTCACCAACCTGACCGACTACGGCTGCTTCGCTGAGCTGGAAGAAGGCGTTGAAGGCCTGGTGCACGTGTCCGAGATGGATTGGACCAACAAGAACATCCACCCGTCCAAAGTCGTTAACGTCGGCGACGAAGTGGAAGTTCAGGTTCTCGACATCGACGAAGAGCGTCGTCGTATCTCCCTGGGCATCAAGCAGTGCAAGTCGAACCCATGGGAAGACTTCTCTGGCCAGTTCAACAAGGGCGACAAGATCTCCGGCACCATCAAGTCGATCACCGATTTCGGTATCTTCATTGGTCTGGACGGCGGCATCGACGGTCTGGTTCACCTGTCCGACATCTCCTGGAACGAAGTGGGCGAAGAAGCCGTACGCCGTTTCAAGAAGGGCGACGAGCTGGAAACTGTCATCCTCTCGGTTGATCCGGAGCGCGAGCGCATCTCCCTGGGCATCAAGCAGCTGGAAGACGATCCGTTCTCCAACTACGCCTCGATCAACGAGAAGGGCACCATCGTTCGTGGTACCGTGAAAGAAGTTGACGCCAAAGGCGCCATCATCGATCTGGGCAACGATATCGAAGCGACCCTGAAAGCCTCCGAAATCAGCCGTGACCGCGTTGAAGACGCCCGTAACGTGCTGAAAGAAGGCGACGAAGTCGAAGCCAAGATCATCAGCATCGACCGCAAGAGCCGCGTAATCAGCCTGTCCATCAAGTCCAAAGACGTCGAAGACGAAAAAGACGCGATGAAAGAGCTGCGTACCAAGCAAGAAGTGGAAAGCACCGGTCCGACCACCATTGGTGATCTGATCCGCGCGCAGATGAACCAGAACTAAGTTCAGGTTGATCAGAAAAAGGGCGACTTCGGTCGCCCTTTTTTGTGCCTGTGGTTTTATCGCTGGCTGCGCGCGGCGGTGCGCTTGGGGCCATGGCGATGGATTGCTCGTCTTGCCTGCTTATGTGGTGCGCACTGAATCCTGCCGGTGAGTCACGATTTTGCGCTAACACCTTGTTTTATAGGCTGTTCAAAAGCTGACCAGCATGCTAAAACCTTCCTATCTAGTGATCTAGCCGCTTGAAAAAGAAGGGAAAACCATGACCAAGTCGGAGTTGATCGATCGCATTGTCACCCACCAGGGGTTGCTGTCCTCCAAGGATGTCGAGCTGGCGATCAAGACCATGCTGGAGCAGATGTCGCAGGCGTTGGCCACCGGGGATCGCATTGAGATCCGTGGATTTGGCAGCTTTTCCCTGCACTATCGCGCGCCGCGTGTTGGTCGCAACCCGAAAACCGGTGAGTCGGTACGCCTGGATGGCAAGTTCGTGCCGCACTTTAAACCGGGTAAGGAACTGCGTGATCGGGTCAACGAAGATGAGTGATCTTCTCCTACGGGAAGTCTGAGCATGCTAACTGGCTTCAAGCGTTTCTTGCTGATTCTGGGATTGCTGCTGGTGGGTCTGGCGGTGCTGGTGTTTATCCTGGAGAACCGTCAGGCAAGTCACCTGGTATTCCTGGGTTGGTTGACCCCCGAGTTGCCGGTTTCGGTGCTGATGTCACTGGCTTTTATCGTGGGTGCGGTGTTTTCCCTTCTGCTTAACCTCTGGCTGCTTGGCCGCTTGCGTGCGCGTATTGCACGTCAGCAACGAGAGTTGCTCTCGTTGCGCAAGGGGCGTGAAGTCCAATCCGCTCCATAAGGGATAATCTGGGGCGGCTTTGCCTATGGCGGGCGCCTTCCTGGCCTGATTCCCGTAGCTACCGCTGCAGCCCGCGTTATGGTTTTCTCCCGACTTGTTTATTTGTTGCCTGATGGGGCTATTTGCACATGCGCATTTTGGTGACCGGAGCCACTGGTTTTGTTGGGCGTGCCCTGAGCGAGCGCCTGCAAGCTGTTCCAGGGGTGCGGGTGGTAGCGGGCTTGCGTGATGCAGGCAGCCTGCCAGCTGCGACCAATGTTGATCGGTTGATACTGGGTGATTTGGCGACGGACGCTATCGATCCGGCAGCGCTGCAGGGCATCGCCGTGGTTGTGCACTGTGCAGCCCGTGTGCATGTGATGCAGGAGCGCAGTGATGACCCGCTGGCGGATTTTCGCCGGGTCAATTTGCAAGGCACTCTCAAGTTGGCACAGGCCGCGGCTCAGGCGGGGGTGAAGCGGTTTATTTTCCTCAGCACGATCAAGGTCAATGGCGAGCAGACTGTGCCGGGTTCCAATTTCACGGCAGATGATTGCCCTGCGCCCACCGATCCTTATGCCGTTTCCAAGTTTGAAGCGGAACAGGCTCTGCTGCAGTTGGCTGCAGGGGGGGCTATGGAGGTGGTGATTATTCGTCCGCCTCTGGTGTATGGGCCGGGGGTAAAGGCCAATTTCCTCAGCATGATGCGCTGGTTAAGCAAGGGCCTGCCGCTACCGCTGGGGGCGATCCATAACCGGCGCAGCCTGGTTGGTTTGCCGAACCTGGTGGACTTGCTGGTGTGCTGCCTTGATCACCCGGCGGCGACCAACCAGGTTTTCCTGGTCAGTGATGGTGAGTCGCTTTCTACCACCGAGTTGCTGCGCAAGCTGGCGTCCGCTCTGCAGCGACCTGCGCGTCTGCTGCCGGTGCCACAAGGCTGGTTGCAGGCTGGCGCTGTATTGCTGGGGCGGCGCAGCGTGGGGCAGCGTCTGTGTGGTTCGTTGAGTGTCGATATTGGCAAGAATCGACAGCTCCTGGGTTGGTCTCCGCCGTTTTCCAGTGATCAGGTCTTGCGCCAGACTGCCGCGGATTTCCTCGGGCAGGAGGCGCGATGATGGAGTTAGGTTTCCTGCTGCTGGTGTTTCTGGCGTCTCTGCTGATGACCTGGCTGCTGCGTCGTTATGCCTTGCTGCGTAATGTCCTGGATATCCCTAATCAGCGCAGTTCGCATACCTTGCCGACTCCGCGCGGCGGTGGCTTGGCCATTGTCTTGGGCGTCAGCCTGGCTTTGCCTGGATTATTCCTGTGGGAAGGCCTGACCGCTCAGCATCTGTGGGCGCTGTGGGGCGCGGGTGGCCTGGTTGCCCTTGTCGGTTTCATCGACGACCACCGCCCGCTTGCTGCGCGTTGGCGTCTGGTTGCGCATTTTGCCGCGGCAATCTGGGGGGTTGTCTGGTTGGGCGGGGCACCGGACCTGGAGATTTTCGGGGCCAGGATCAATCTGGGTTGGCTGGGTGCTGCGCTGGCGGTGTTCTATCTGGTCTGGATGCTCAATTTGTACAATTTCATGGATGGCATAGATGGTATCGCCGGCGTTGAGGCGGTCACTGTCGGTCTGGCGGGTGCGCTGCTGTACGCCTTGTCGGGGCATCTCGATGCCATGCTTCTGCCGGCGTTGCTTGCTGCGGCGAGTGCGGGGTTCCTGTTCTGGAACTTCCCGCCCGCGCGTATTTTCATGGGTGATGCGGGGAGTGGCTATTTGGGCCTGATCCTGGGGTTGCTGTCGCTGCAGGCTGCCTGGGTCGAGCCGCGTTTGCTCTGGGCTTGGCTGATCCTGCTGGGCGTCTTCATCGTCGATGCCACGCTGACCTTGGGGCGTCGTCTTTGTCGCGGTGAAAAGGTCTACCAGGCGCACCGCAGTCATGCTTATCAGGTGGCCTCTCGTCATTACGGTCGCCACTTGCCGGTGACCGTGGCGATTGCGCTCATCAATCTATTCTGGCTGCTGCCCATTGCCAGCTGGGTGGCGCTGGGTGGTGAGGGGCTGGTTGGCATCTTGCTGGCGTATGTCCCGCTGGTTGGGCTGGCAGTGCGGTTCAAGGCGGGGATTGCAGACTAAGTCTATGCGGGCGTTGAGTAACCAGAGCTTGGAAGTGGCGCGTGTCGATTGGGCTCATGTGCGGCGGTGCACAAAATGCTGAGGTCATGATTTGACGGGGCGCTGGCAGCAACTAGCTTGAATGCGTGGCTGGATGTGCCACGCCACATGTCGACACGGAGAGTTGCCATGCTTAGAAAGAGTCTGTCTGTATTGCTGTTTTCCTGCCTTACCAGTCTGTCCGCCGGAGTATTCGCGGCAGAACCCGCCAAAAGCGAAGCTGTTCCTGTTCCTGTTACTGTCAGTCAGGCCCCGGTTTCTGCCGAAGTGCAGGTGGTCAACCTCAATACCGCTGACGCCGCCGCTCTTGAGAGTGGCCTGATCGGTATTGGCAAGGTTAAGGCCCAGGCTATTGTCGATCACCGTACGGCCAACGGGCCGTTTGCTTCGGTCGATGAGTTGCTTGAAGTGAAAGGCATAGGTGCTGCAACTCTGGAAAAGAACCGCGACAAGTTGAGCATTAACTGACGCGTCGTAGCGCGGTGAAATAAAGACCGGCCTTTGGCCGGTCTTCTTGTTTCTGGGGAGATTTTGCGAACAATAAAAAAGCCCCAGGCTTTCACCTGAGGCTTTGAATTTGGCTCCGCGACCTGGACTCGACAGCGCAGCTGAGCGCGCTTTAGCGCGACCCCGAAGGGGTGAGCGCAGCGAATAACCTGGGACGCAGTCCCTGGTGAGAGTCCGGCTAGCAACAAAAAAGCCCCAGGCTTTCACCTGAGGCTTTGAATTTGGCTCCGCGACCTGGACTCGGCAGCGCAGCTGAGCGCGCTTTAGCGCGACCCCGAAGGGGTGAGCGAAGCAAATAACCTGGGACGCAGTCCCTGGTGAGAGTCCGGCAAGCAACAAAAAAGCCCCAGGCTTTCACCTGAGGCTTTGAATTTGGCTCCGCGACCTGGACTCGAACCAGGGACCCAATGATTAACAGTCATTTGCTCTACCGACTGAGCTATCGCGGAACAGCGGTGCGTATCCTACTGATTAAAAAGGGGAAGTCAACACCCAGTGCGGACTTCCCGGCTTCCATCAGAGAACCTGGACGATGGCTTTGGTGACGGCATCCAGGTTGCTGCGGTTGAGTGCCGCGACGCAGATCCGGCCGGTGCCGACGGCGTAGATGGCGAACTCGTTCTTCAGGCGTTCCACCTGCTCGGCGGTGAGGCCGGAGTAGGAGAACATGCCGCGCTGGCGGGCGACGAAACTGAAGTCGCGCTTGGCACCCTGGGCGGCCAATTGCTCGACCATGGCCAGGCGCATGTCGCGAATGCGCTGGCGCATCTCGCCCAGTTCTTCTTCCCACAGTGCGCGCAGCTCGGAACTGTTGAGCACATTGGCGACCACGGTGGCACCGTGGGTCGGTGGGTTGGAGTAGTTGGTGCGGATCACGCGCTTGGCTTGCGACAGGACGCGGCCGGCTTCTTCCTTCGACGCGGTGATGATGGACAGTGCGCCGACGCGCTCGCCATACAGCGAGAAGGATTTGGAGAAGGAGCTGGAAACCAAGAACGGCAGGCCGGACTCGGCGAACAGGCGCACGGCGAAGGCGTCCTGCTCGATGCCCTCGCCGAAGCCCTGGTAGGCGATGTCGAGGAAGGGCACGTGCTCGCGCTCGCGCAGCACTTCCAGCACGGCTTTCCAGTCATCCAGCGACAGGTCGACACCGGTCGGATTGTGGCAGCAGGCGTGCAGCACGACCACCGAGCGCGCTGGCAGGTTCTGCAGGTCTTCCAGCAGGCCAGCGCGGTTCACGCCGTTGGTGGCGGCATCGTAGTAGCGGTAGTTCTGGACCGGGAAACCGGCGGATTCGAACAGGGCGCGGTGGTTTTCCCAGCTCGGGTCGCTGATGGCGACCACGGCATTTGGCAGCAGACGCTTGAGGAAGTCGGCGCCGGTTTTCAGCGCGCCGGTACCGCCGACGGCCTGGGTGGTGACCACACGACCTTCGGCCAGCAGGGCGGAATCCGCGCCGAACAGCAGCTTCTGCACGGCGCTGTCATAGGCAGCGATGCCTTCGATCGGCAGATAGCCGCGCGGTGCGTGGGCTTCGATGCGGGCTTTTTCGGCCTCGGCAACGGCACGCAGGAGGGGAATTCGGCCTTCCTCGGTAAAGTAGACGCCCACACCAAGGTTGACCTTGTTGCTACGGGTGTCGGCGTTGAAGGCTTCGTTCAGGCCCAGGATCGGATCGCGCGGCGCCATTTCGACGGCAGAGAACAGACTCATGATGCGGCAGCTCGGAGGGAAGGTAAGTGGGGAGTCGGCAACGCCCTGATGTAATAGAGGCTAGGGCTTGCATAAACGGGCCGCTATTATAGCCACCCAGGGTGTGCGCGGCGACAGCGTCGGCACGCTTTCACGCTAGCTATGACGCCCGCCATTGCGCCGCGTCACAGTAGTTCGTCGAGGTCTGTTCATGTCGCAGTTTCAGCTCGTCACCCGCTTCCAGCCGGCCGGCGACCAGCCGGAGGCCATTCGCCAGCTGGTCGAGGGGCTTGAGGCGGGTCTGTCGCACCAGACCCTGCTGGGCGTGACCGGTTCGGGCAAGACCTTCAGTATCGCCAACGTGATCGCCCAGCTCCAGCGGCCGACCCTGGTGCTGGCGCCGAACAAGACCCTGGCCGCGCAGCTCTACGGCGAGTTCAAGAGCTTTTTCCCGAACAACGCGGTGGAGTATTTCGTCTCCTATTACGACTACTACCAGCCCGAGGCCTACGTTCCTTCGTCCGATACCTTTATCGAGAAGGATGCCTCGATCAACGACCATATCGAGCAGATGCGCCTGTCGGCGACCAAGGCGCTGCTCGAGCGGCCCGACGCGATCATCGTCACCACCGTGTCGTGCATCTACGGCCTGGGTAGTCCCGAGAGCTACCTGAAGATGGTGTTGCACGTCGACCGGGGCGACAAACTGGACCAGCGCGCGCTGCTGCGGCGCCTGGCTGACCTGCAGTACACCCGTAACGACATGGATTTTGCCCGTGCCACCTTCCGTGTGCGCGGCGATGTCATCGATATCTTCCCGGCCGAATCCGATCTGGAGGCGATCCGCATCGAGCTGTTCGATGACGAGGTGGAAAGCATCTCGGCCTTCGATCCGCTGACCGGCGAGGTGATCCGCAAGCTGCCGCGCTTCACCTTCTACCCCAAGAGCCACTACGTCACCCCGCGGGAAACCCTGCTGGAGGCGGTGGAGCATATCAAAGTCGAGCTCAAGGAACGCCTGGACTACCTGCGCGCCAACAACAAGCTGGTCGAGGCGCAGCGCCTGGAGCAGCGCACTCGCTTCGACCTGGAGATGATCCTCGAGCTGGGCTACTGCAACGGCATCGAAAACTACTCGCGCTACCTGTCCGGGCGCGGTCCGGGCGAGCCGCCGCCGACCCTCTACGACTACCTGCCGGACCAGGCGCTGCTGGTGATCGACGAGTCCCACGTATCGGTGCCGCAGGTCGGGGCCATGTACAAGGGCGACCGTTCGCGCAAGGAAACCCTGGTCGAGTACGGCTTCCGCCTGCCGTCGGCATTGGACAACCGGCCCATGCGTTTCGAGGAGTGGGAGGCGGCCAGCCCGCAGACCATCTTCGTTTCCGCCACGCCGGGCAACTACGAAGCCGAACATGCCGGGCGGGTAGTCGAGCAGGTGGTGCGGCCGACCGGGCTGGTCGACCCGCAGATCGAGGTACGCCCGGCGCGCACCCAGGTCGACGACCTGCTCTCGGAAATCACCAAGCGCGTGGCGGTGGAGGAGCGCGTGCTGGTCACCACGCTGACCAAGCGCATGGCCGAAGACCTCACCGATTACCTCGCTGACCACGGGGTCAAGGTGCGCTACCTGCACTCGGACATCGATACGGTGGAGCGCGTGGAGATCATCCGCGACCTGCGCACCGGGGCGTTCGACGTGCTGGTGGGGATCAACCTGCTGCGCGAAGGCCTGGACATGCCCGAGGTGTCGCTGGTGGCGATTCTCGATGCGGACAAGGAAGGCTTCCTGCGCAGCGAGCGCTCGCTGATCCAGACCATCGGCCGCGCCGCGCGCAACCTCAATGGCCGGGCGATCCTCTACGCCGACCGCATGACCGGCTCGATGGAGCGCGCCATCGGCGAGACCGAGCGGCGGCGCAACAAGCAGATCGCCTTCAACGAAGCCAACGGCATCGTGCCCAAGGGTGTGAAGAAGGACATCCAGGACATCCTCGAAGGCGCCACCGTGCCCGGCTCACGCAGCAACAAGCGCAAGGGTATGGCCAAGGCGGCCGAGGAGAGTGCGCGCTACGAGGCCGAACTGCGCTCGCCGAGCGAGATCAGCAAACGCATTCGCCAGCTGGAAGAGAAGATGTACCAGTTGGCTCGCGACCTGGAGTTCGAGGCCGCCGCGCAGCTGCGCGACGAAATCCACAAGTTGCGCGAGCGTTTGTTGCAGGTGTAGCCCGGATGCAATCCGGGGCCGGGTTCCCGGATTGCATCCGGGCTACAGGGTCAGCGCCGACCAAAGATGATCAGTGACACCCCGCCCAGAGTCGCCAGGCAGGCCAGGCCGGCGGTCAGGCTGAGCTGTTCGCCGAGGATCAGGTAGCCGAGCAGCAAGGCCACCACCGGGTTGACGAAGGCGAAGGTCGACACCAGGCTCGGCCGTACTTCACGCAGCAGCCAGAAGTACGCCGGGTACACGCCCAGGCTGACCGGTAGCACCAGATAAGCCAGCCAGAGCCAACCGCTGCCGCTTAGCTGGTCTAGGTGCAGCGCCTGCCAGTCGCCGTCAAGCAGGCCCAGGCCGGCGAGGATCAGCGCGCCGATCAGCATCTGCAGGCTCAGCCCCAGCCAGCTGGAGCGGAACGGCGGGCGCTGGCGCATCCACCAGGCGCCGATAGCCCAGAGCAGGGTGGCGAGCAGCGTCAGGCCGCCGGAAAACCATTGCAGCAGACCCGTCTCGCTGCCCAGGCCATTGCCCATCAGTAGCACGATGCCGCCGCTGGCCAGAGCCAGGCCCAGCAGCACCCAGAACGGCGGGCGTTCACCGAGCAGCCACTCCAGGGCAACGCTCCACAGCGGCAGGCTGGTGTAGAGCATCGCCAGCAGGCCGGTGGGCAGGTGCTGGTTGGCGTAGATCAGTGCGCCCTGGCCGAAGGCGATCAGCAGCAGGCCGCCGATCAGGGCGCTGCCCCAGTTGCCCGGCTGCATCTGCGTTTCACCACGGCTGAGTGCCCAGAGCAGGGCCAGCACGCCGGCGCACAGGAAACGCAGGGTGCCGATGACGAAGGGCGGCAGCTCGCGCAGGAGGAAGTGGTTGGCCAGGTAAGTGGTGCCCCAGCCGATATAGATGACCAGGAAAGCGCTGATCAACAGCAGCGAGCGCGAGCGTGTGGCAGACATTACAAGAGCCTTGAACGACGACGCGCCACTTGTGGTGGCGCGTACGGGTTTTAGAACCTGTTTACGATCTTCTGAATTAGAGCCAGACAAGGCAAAAACGGCCGAGGAAGCGGAGTTTACGAGCTGTAAATGAGCATTCCGAGGCCGTTTTTAACGCGGTATGGCCGCGAGTCAGGAGATCGTCAACAGGTTCTTAGTGGGCAGCGCCGCCGGTGGTTCCCGGTGGCAGTGCGCGGGTCAGGAGTACGGCGATCATGCTGATGCCGAGCGCCAGGCCGACGAAATGGAAGGCGTCATTGTAGGCCATGATGCTGGCCTGCTGGTGGGCGATTTCGCTCAGTTTGGCCAGTGCCGCCTGTTCGCTGCCGAGCTTCTCGGTGAGCAATGCGAGGCGCTCGCTGACCTGCGGATTGCTCGGCACCAGCGACTCGCGCAGGTAGTCGAAATAGGTCTTGGCGCGGCTGTCGAGCAGGGTGGCGAGCAGAGCGATGCCGATGGCGCCACCGAGGTTGCGCAGGATGTTGAACAGGCTGGAGGCCGAGCCGGCATCCTGGGCCTGGATATAGGCGGTGGCGATCAGTGAGATGGTGACCATGATCATTGGCTGGCCGAGGGCGCGAATGATCTGGATATGGTTGAACTGTTCGCCGGCAAAGTCCGGATTGAGCACCCCGGAAGCGAAGCTGGAAAAACCGAACAGGCCGAACCCCAGGGCGCACAGCAGTTTGGGCGGAACCACCTTCATCAGCAGCGGCACCAGCGGGATGATCAGCAGCTGTGGCAGGCCCATCCACATGATCACTTCGCCAATCTGCAGGGCGCTGTAATTCTGGATCTGCGCCAGGTACAGCGGTAGCAGGTAGATCGAACCGTACAGGCCCAGACCCATACCCAGGCTGGCGACACTGGTCAGGCCGAAGTTGCGCTCGCGCAAAATGCGCAGGTTGATCAGCGGGTTGTCGCGGGAGAACTGCAGGATGACGAACAGGCACAGGCTGATCACGGCGATCGAGCCGAGGCCGACGATCAGGTTGGACTCCAGCCAGTCCTTGCGGTGACCTTCCTCGAGAAATACCTGCAGGCAGCCCAGGCCCAGACCCAGGGTGACGATGCCGCCGTAGTCGGTGCTTTTCAGCAGCTGCCAGTCCGGCGCCTTCTTCTCCAGGCCGTACATCAGTCCGGCGATCATCAACAGGCCCGGCGGGATGTTGATATAGAAGATGTATTCCCAGCCCCAGTTCTCCGTCAGCCAGCCGCCCAGAGTCGGGCCGATGGAGGGGGCGAAGGTGGCGGTGATAGCGAACAGCGCCATGCCCTTGGCGCGGTGGTGTTCCGGCAGCTTGATCAGGGTCAGGGTGAAGGCCAGCGGAATCAGCGCGCCGCCGGTGAAGCCCTGCAGGGCGCGAAACACGATCATGCTCTCCAGGTTCCAGGCCATCGAGCAGAGCAGGGACGAGGCGAGAAAACCCAGCGACACCCACACCGCCAGGCGCCGCGCCGAGAGCAGCTGCACCAGCCAGGCGGTGAGCGGGATCATGATGATTTCCGCGACCAGGTAGGAGGTGGAAATCCACGAGCCTTCCTCCAGGGTGGCCGACAGCGCGCCCTGGATGTCCTTCAGCGAGGAGTTGGTGATCTGGATATCCAGCACCGCCATGAAGGCGCCGAGCATGGCGCTCATCACTGCGATCCAGTCGCGTCGGCTGGGCTCGCCGACGGGGCGGATCAGTTCATCAGCCGCCATGGTGCTGAGCGCCGCGGATATCGACCTTGACCTCGACCGACATGCCCGGACGGATCTTGCCCTTGAGCGGGTTGTCCGCCGCAAAGGTCAGTTTCACCGGGATGCGCTGCACCACCTTGGTGAAGTTGCCGGTGGCGTTGTCTGGCGGCAGCAGGCTGAACTGCGCGCCGGAGGCGGCGAACAGGCTGTCGATATGCGCCTCGATCGGTGTGTCGGGGTAGGCGTCGAAGGTCAGCTCGGCCGTTTGCCCAGGCTGCATGCGGCCGATCTGGGTTTCCTTGAAGTTGGCCTGCACCCAGATGTCGTCGTTCGGCACGATCGACAGCAGGTAGGCGCCGGCCTGCACCACCTGGCCAGTGCGCGCTGAGCGCTGGCCGACGATGCCGCTGATGGGGGCATGGATCTGTGTGCGGGCCAGGTTCAGTTCGGCCTGGGCGATATCGGCGCGGGCGTTGGCGATCTGCGCCTCGAGACGCTTGATCTCGGCGCTCAGGGCGTCGACTTGCTGACGCTGGGCGCTCAGGTCGGCCTCGGCCTTGGCGACCTGGGAGAGGGCGACGCGGCTGTCAGCGGCCAGGGTGGTGACCCGCTCCTCGGAGACATAGCCGGGCTTGCGCAGGGTCTGCGCGCGCGACAGGTCGATCTGCGTGCGGCTGAGGGTGGCCTGGCTGGCGCCTACATCGGCGCGGCTGGCGGCAATCAGGCTGGCCTGCTGGGTCAGGCGGCTTTGCGCCTGGGCCAATTCGGCCTCGCGGGTGGCAAGGGTGGCGCGGGCGCGGTCGAGGGCCAGCTGGAAGTCGGCACTTTCCAGGGTGGCGAGTAGCTGTCCCTGTTCCACGTGCTGGTTGTCACTGACCAGCACCTGCTCGATGCGCGCACCGAGCTGGCTGGAGATGCGGGTGATCTCGCCCTGCACATAGGCGTTGTCGGTGTTCTCGTGAAAGCGTCCGATCAATAGCCAGTGACCAAACAGGGCCAGGACAATCAGGGTGAGGAGGGCAAGAAACACGGACAGGCGGCGTTGCAGTTTTGCGGACATGACAGGCGCTCAGACAGCTGGCGTAAGTGTAAGCAAATCTATCAGTGTTGCTTGCAGTGATGTAGCCGTTAGAATCTGCATGCTTTGTTGCTTATGGGGAACAATAATGGGGCTCGATGATGCCTTGATCTTCACCCGCGTGGTGGAGTGCCACAGTTTTACCCAGGCGGCGCAGATCCTGGGCATGCAGAAGTCCACGGTCAGCCGGCGCATCGCCCTGCTCGAGGAGCGCCTCGGCGTTCGCCTGCTTAACCGCACCACGCGCAAGCTGCGTCTGACTGAAGTGGGCCAGGCCTACTACGAGCGTTGCCGGCAGATCATGCTCGACTTCGCCGAGGCCGAGCAGGCGGTGATGCAGCTGCAGCAGGAACCGTCCGGGCTGCTGCGGATCACCGCGCCCATCGAGTTTGGTCAGCTGTTCCTCGGTGGTGTACTGGGGCGGTTCATGCGTCAGTACCCCCAGATCAGCGCCGAAGTGGAGCTGACTTCACGCGATGTCGACCCGGTCGAGGAGGGCGTCGATATTGCCATCCAGGTCGGTCAGCCGCATGACTCCACCCTGATTGCGCGCAAGCTGTTCGAGAGTGGTCGGCGCCTGTGCGCCAGCCCGGATTATCTGGCGCAGCACGGTACGCCACAGAGCATCGATGAGTTGAGCGGGCATCGGGCCATTCTCTTGCCGCAGGATTCGTCACGCTACTGGCCGCTGCTGGGTGAGCACATTGCCTGTCAGCGCGTGCTGTCCTGCAACAACATCACCCTGGCCCGCGAAGCCGCCGTCGCGGGTGCCGGGATTGCTGGTTTGCCGCTGATGATTTCTGAAGAGGCGGTGCAGAGTGGTCGTCTCATTGAGCTGTTGCCGGATGCCCGTCTGCCCGTTGGCGAGTTGTATGCGATCTATCCCTCGCGACGCTTCCAGGCAATGAAGGTCAAGACTTTCCTAGATTTCCTCATGGCCAGCCTGCCGCGCAGCAGTCTGCTGGAGCCGCCGGGGGCGGGCCTGTTAACATCGCGCCCCTGAGTTCTTTCCATCCGTTTCGCTTCATTGTTCCGAGACCCGCCATGACCAAAGTCCGCACCCGTATTGCGCCGTCGCCCACCGGTGATCCGCACGTCGGTACCGCCTACATCGCCCTGTTCAACCTGTGCTTCGCCCGTCAGCACGGCGGTGAGTTCATCCTGCGCATCGAGGACACCGACCAGCTGCGCTCGACCCGCGAGTCCGAACAGCAGATCTTCGACGCCCTGCGCTGGCTGGGCATCGAGTGGAACGAAGGCCCGGACGTTGGCGGCCCGCACGGCCCGTATCGGCAGAGCGAGCGTGGCGCGATCTACAAGAAGTACTCGGACGAACTGGTCAGCAAGGGCCACGCCTTCCCGTGCTTTTGCTCCGCCGAGCGCCTCGATCAGGTGCGCGCCGAGCAGATGGCGAAGAAGGAAACCCCGCGCTACGACGGCCACTGCATCCACCTCACCGCGGACGTGGCGCAGCAGCGCATCGCCGCTGGCGAATCGCACGTGGTGCGCATGAAGGTGCCGAGCGAAGGCGTCTGCGTGGTGCCGGACATGCTGCGTGGCGACGTGGAGATCCCATGGGATCGCATGGACATGCAGGTGCTGATGAAGGCCGATGGCCTGCCCACCTACTTCCTGGCCAACGTGGTCGACGACCACCTGATGGAAATCAGCCACGTCCTGCGTGGCGAGGAGTGGCTGCCGTCGGCGCCCAAGCTGATCAAGCTGTACGAGTACTTCGGCTGGGAGCAGCCCAAACTCTGCTACATGCCGCTGCTGCGCAATCCGGACAAGAGCAAGCTGTCCAAGCGCAAGAACCCGACCTGCATCACCTTCTACGAACGCATGGGCTACATGCCCGAGGCGCTGCTCAACTACCTGGGCCGCATGGGCTGGTCGATGCCGGACGAGCGCGAGAAATTCTCCCTGGCCGAGATGATCGAGCACTTCGACCTGTCGCGCGTGTCCCTCGGCGGGCCGATCTTCGACGTGGAAAAACTGTCCTGGCTCAACGGCCAGTGGCTGCGCGAGCTGCCGGTGGAAAATTTCGCCAAGCGCGTGCAGGACTGGGCGTTCAACTCCCAGTACCTGATGCAGATCGCCCCGCATGTGCAGGGGCGGGTGGAAACCTTCGGCGACATCGCGCCGCTGGCCAGCTTCTTCTTCAGTGGTGGCGTGCAGCTGGATGCCAAGCTGCTGGAGCACAAGAAGCTGTCGCCGGACCAGGTGCGCCAGGCCCTGCAGCTGCTGCTGTGGGAGCTGGAAGCCCTGCGCCAGTGGGACAAGGAGAAGATCACCGCGAGCATCCAGTTCGTCTGCGAAGGCCTTGGCCTCAAGCTGCGCGACCTGATGCCGCTGATCTTCCCGGCCATCACCGGCAAGGCCAGCTCGGTGTCGGTGCTGGACGCCATGGAGATCCTCGGCGCCGACTTGTCGCGCTTCCGCCTGCGTCAGGCCATCGAGCTGCTGGGCGGCGTCAGCAACGGTGAAAGCAAGGAGTGGAAGAAGCTGCTGGAAAGCTTTCGCTGAGCGGGATCGAGGGTAAGTGGCTGTTCTGTCGGCAAAAAAGTTTAAGGCCGAGAGAGAAATTGTGTTGACAGCCAGGGCCCTCGAACCTAATATGCGCCCCGTCGTTAAGACGGGGCTATAGCTCAGCTGGGAGAGCGCTTGCATGGCATGCAAGAGGTCAACGGTTCGATCCCGTTTAGCTCCACCAAATTGCCACCGAATGAATTCCAGCTCATTCGGCTGATTGAAGGATTTGTCCCCTTCGTCTAGTGGCCTAGGACACCGCCCTTTCACGGCGGTAACAGGGGTTCGAGTCCCCTAGGGGACGCCATTCAACGCAGTGCTTGCACTGCACGTCGAGAGACGCAAAATCCGGGGCTATAGCTCAGCTGGGAGAGCGCTTGCATGGCATGCAAGAGGTCGACGGTTCGATCCCGTCTAGCTCCACCAAACACTGACAGGCCAGCCTAAGGGCTGGCCTTGTTCTTCGAAGGTTTTGTCCCCTTCGTCTAGTGGCCTAGGACACCGCCCTTTCACGGCGGTAACAGGGGTTCGAGTCCCCTAGGGGACGCCATTTTTATTCCGCGTTTTGCGGGCTTGAAGGGTCATTCTTAGGAATGGCCCTTTTGTTTTTCTGCCTGCGGTAAATCCCTTCTTCCTTGAATCTCCTGCCGACCAATGGTCGCAATTGGCGCTTGCGCAAATTTATTATGAGCATAATATTTCAACCATAATATTTTTGGAGGCAGCCATGAGCGACAAGAAGGCCCAGACCCGCGAACGCATCCTCGCCGCCGCCACAGCCGCGCTGATCCAGCGTGGTCCGGCGGAGCCCAGTGTGGGCGAGGTAATGGGGGCGGCGGGGCTGACGGTGGGCGGTTTCTACGCGCACTTCGAGAGCAAGGATGCGCTGATGCTGGAAGCCTTCCGCCAATTGCTCGGCCGTCGTCGCAGTCTGCTCAAGCAGCTGGATAACGATCTTCCGGCGCAGGAACGCCGTGCCCTGGCGGCAGCCTTCTACCTGTCGCGCAAGCACCGCGACAGCCAGGACGATGGCTGCCCGCTGCCCAGCTCGCTGGGTGAGATAAGCCGCCTGCCGGACAGCTTTCGCGCCTGTCTGGCCGAGCACCTCGAGCTGATGGTGGCCGATCTGGCCGGCAGCCCCGATGAGGCCGACAAGGCGCTGGCCGATCTGGCGCTGATGGTCGGCGGCCTGGCGATTGCGCGGGCGCTGGGGGAAGGGGAGCTGTCTGACCGAGTTCTACGGGCCGCCAAGTCGGCGGTCATCTGACGATGCGCCCGACGTTATCGGGCTTGAGAGTGAGGAGAAGCGAAATGAGCAGCCTGAGCTGGGTTCGTGGCTTCAACGCCACTGTGGGTCGTTTGGCGCCTGAATTGGTTGCCAGCAAGATGCACCGAGCGTTCCTCACCCCGCGCGACTTGCCGCCGCGCGATTGGGAGCTGCCATTGCTGGCATCCGCCGAGCGCATCACCTTGCGCTTCGGCCTGTCTGCCCTGCGTTGGGGACAAGGGCCGGCGGTGCTGTTGATGCATGGTTGGGAAGGGCGGCCGACTCAGTTCGCCCACCTGATCCAGGTGCTGGTGCGTGCTGGTTATGGGGTGGTAGCGCTGGATGCTCCGGCCCATGGCCGCTCGCCAGGGCATGAGGCCAACGTGGTGCTGTTCGCCCGTGCTTTGCTGGAGGCCGCCAGCGAGTTGCCGCCGCTGAAGGCGGTGATTGGCCACTCCATGGGCGGTGCCAGTGCCCTGCTGGCCACTCAGTTAGGGCTGCGCACGGAAGCGCTGGTGACCATCTCGGCGCCGGCGCGGATCATCGGTGCCTTGCGCCGTTTTGCCCACTTCGTCGGGCTGCCCAAGCAGGCGCGGGCGCAGTTCGTGCACATGGTCGAGAGCAGTGCCGGCATGCCGGCGGCGCAACTGGATGCGGCGCGCTATCAGTTGGATTTCCCTGGTCTGGTGGTGCATGCCGCCGATGACCAGATGGTGCCCAGTACGGAGGCGCAGAGTATTCATGCCGCCTGGTCCGGTAGCCGCCTGCTGCACCTGCCCAGTGGCGGTCACAGCAAGTTGCTGGCCGACCCGCAGCTGGCCGAGGCGGTGCTGGAGCTGCTCGGCAGCGCCGATCTGTCCGCCGCGGCCTCGCGTCGCGCGGTCACCGGTGTGGGGCATCGGCCGGCACTGGCTTCTTGAGTGGGGTTAAACCTGACGGCGGACTCTGTCCGTCGTCAGGTCGCGCTGCTTGGGTACGTGGCTAACTTGTCGCATGATGCAGGCCTGTCCGTAGCCTTGCAGCGCAGTATGAAACCAGCCGTTTTTCTCGAATTTGCCGACCGTCAGCGTTGTGCCCGCCAGCTGGCCAGCGATCTGGCGCAGGTGCTGAATCAGACCCTCGCCCAGCAGGCGCGTGCCGGCTTGCTGTTGCCGGGTGGCAGCAGTCCGCAGGTGCTGTTGCCGCACTTGGCCGCGCAGGCGCTGGACTGGGCGCGTATCGACCTGTCGCCGACCGATGAACGCTGGGTGGCGAGCGATGATCCGCACAGCAACTACCGCCTGTTGCATGCCGCCTTGCCCCAGGCGAATTGCCTGGATCCGCGCCAGGGCGATAGCCCGCAACGGGCGGCCAGCCAATGGCAGGCGCAGTTGGCGGTCTGGCTGCCGTTTGCCGCGGTGCTGCTGGGCATGGGCGAGGATGGCCATTTCGCCTCCTTGTTTCCGGGCATGCTGGATCTGCAAGCGGCGCTTGATCCGCTGGCTGTGCCCGCGGCATTGCCGGCCCAGGCTCCGGTTGAACCCTGCCAGCGCCTGTCGCTCAACCTGAACATGCTCTGTCAGACGGGCTGGCTGGGGCTGTTGGCCTTCGGCGCAGCCAAGCGCAGCTTGATCGAGGAGGCGCTGGCCGGCAGCACGCAGCTGCCGGTGCAGGCATTGCTAGATAATGGTCACGTGCCCGTGAAGATCTACTGGGCGCCCTGAGCGTCCACTGGTCACGGGCGAAAATGCCTCTGGCTCGGGAGGCCCCGAGCGGGTGCTAAGCCGTTACACTCAGGACTTAGCCGAGTCAAAAGCGAATACCCTGATGCTCAACCCCGTTGTCGAACAGGTTACCGCCGCGCTGGAACAGCGCTCTGCCGCGCGCCGTGCACGCTACCTGGCGCGTCTGGACGAGGCCTTGCAGCGCCCGCCGCGCCAGGCTCTGAGTTGCTCCAACCTGGCCCATGCCCTGGCTGCGCAGGACAGCGATGCGCGGCTGATCATGAAGCAGGGCGGTTCGGCGCATATCGCCATCGTTTCCAGCTACAACGACCTGCTCTCCGCCCATGCGCCGCTGCGTGACTACCCCGAGCGCCTCAAGCAGGCCCTGGCCCGGCAGGGTGCCACCGCGCAGTTCGCCGCCGGGGTGCCGGCCATGTGCGATGGCATCACCCAGGGCGAGGCGGGCATGCAGCTGTCGCTGTTCTCCCGCGACCTGATCGCCCAGGCCACGGCCATCGGCCTGTGCCATGGCATCTTCGACGGCGTCCTGTATCTCGGGGTGTGCGACAAGATCGTTCCTGGGCTGCTGATCGGCGCTCTGCAGTTCGGCCATCTACCGGCCGTGTTCGTCCCGGCCGGGCCCATGCACTCCGGGCTGGCCAACAAGGACAAGGCCGCCGTGCGCCAGCGCTATGTGCGCGGCGAGGTCAGCCGCGACGAGTTGCTGACTGCCGAACTGGCCGCCTATCACGAGGCCGGCACCTGTACCTTCTATGGCACGGCCAACACCAACCAGCTGCTGATGGAGGCCATGGGCCTGCATGTGCCCGGCAGCGCCTTCGTCCACCCCTATACGCCGCTGCGCGATGCGCTCAACGACGAGGCGGCGCGCCTGGTCGCGCGCAACAGTGCCAAGGGTGAGCGCTTCCTGCCCGTAGGCCGACAGATCGATGCGCGGGCGCTGGTCAATGCGGTGATTGCCCTGCTGGCCAGTGGTGGTTCGACCAACCATGGTTTGCACCTGCCGGCCATCGCTCGCGCCGCCGGTTACGAGCTGATCTGGGAAGACTTCGCTGCGCTGTCGCCGGTGGTGCCGCTGCTGGCGCGGGTCTACCCCAATGGCGCGGCCGACGTGAACCAGTTCCAGGCCGCCGGTGGGCCGGCCTGGCTGATCCGCGAGCTGCTCGCCGCCGGGCTGCTGCACGGCGACGTGGCCACCGTGGCCGGCACTGATCTGGCCGACTACGCTCGCGAGCCCTGGCTGGATCAGGGCCGCCTGGCCTGGCGCGAATTGCCGGCGCAGAGCCCGGCACTGGATATCGTCCGTCCCGTGGCCGAACCCTTCAGTCGCGAGGGGGGCTTCAGCCTGCTCGCCGGCAATCTCGGTCGCGCCATGCTCAAGACCTCGGCGGTCGAGCCGGACCATTGGCGGGTGCGCGCACTGGCACGGGTGTTCGATAGCGAAGCCGCGGTGCAGGCCGCCTACCAGGCCGGCGAACTGACCGGCGACCTGGTGCTGGTGGTGCGCTTTCAGGGGCCGCGGGCCAACGGCATGCCCGAGTTGCACAAGCTGATGCCGCTGCTGGCCAACCTGCAGGCGGCCGGGCAGCGGGTGGCGCTGGTCACCGATGGGCGCCTGTCGGGTGCCTCGGGGCAGGTGCCGGCGGCGCTGCATGTAACCCCCGAGGCGGCGGCCGGCGGCGCCTTGGCACGCCTGCAGGACGGCGATCTGCTCGAAGTGGATGCACCGGCCGGTGTGCTGCGCGTCGAGTTGCCGCCGTCACAACTGGCAGCGCGCCCGCTGGCCGAGGTGCCGCCTGGGCTGGCGGCCGGTTTCGGTCTCGAGCTGTTCGCCAGCCAGCGCCGCCTGGTCGGCCCGGCTGATCGTGGTGCAAGTATTTTCGATGAAGGGGACTGACATGAGCCTGACGATGGACAAGGTGTTGCAGCAGGCACGCCCGGTACTGCCGGTACTGGTGATCGAGGACGTCGAGCTGGCGGTGGACCTGGCGCGTGCCCTGCACGCCGGCGGCATCAGCGTGCTGGAAGTGACCCTGCGCACCCCGCGCGCCCTGGATGCCCTGGCGGCGATCCGCCAGGCCCTGCCGGAGCTGCTGGTGGGCGCCGGTACGGTGATCCATGCCGAGCAGTTCCAGGAAGCCCGCGATGCTGGCGCGCAATTCACCGTCAGCCCCGGCTGCACCGAACGCCTGGCCGCCGCTGCCGAGGATTCCGGCCTGCCGTACCTGCCGGCCGTGATGACCCCGTCCGAAGTGCTGCTGGCGCTGGAATACGGTTATCGCTCGCTCAAGCTGTTCCCGGCCAATGGCGCGGCCAGCGTGAAGATGCTGAAAAGCTTCAAGGGGCCGTTCACCGGTATCCGTTTCTGCCCCACTGGCGGCATCACCGTGGACAACCTGCTGAGCTTCCTGCGCCTGCCCAACGTGGCCTGCGTCGGTGGCACCTGGATTGCTCCGGACAACCTGATCCGTGCCCGCGCCTGGGACCAGATCACCTTGCTGGCCAGCGAAGCCTGCGCCCTGGCCGCCAGCGTGGAGAGCAAGGCATGAGCTGGGATCTGCCGACCCCCTTCGTCATCGACCTGCAGGTAGCGGCCGAGGACATCGATGGCCTCGGCCATGCCAACAACGCGGTCTATGTCAGCTGGCTGGAACGCTGCGCCTGGCGTCACTCACAGAGCCTGGGCCTGGACCTGAGCGAGTACCGCCGGCTGGACCGCGCCATGGCCGTGCTGCGCCACGAGATCGACTACCTGGCCAGCGCCTACGAAGGCGAAGAGCTGCAGATGGCCACCTGGATCGTCGAGTCCGACCAGCGCCTGAAGATGACCCGTCACTTCCAGCTGTGGCGCCCGGCCGATGCCAGCACCCTACTGCGCGCGCAGACCACCTTCGTCTGCATCGAGCTGTCCAGCGGCAAGCCCAAGCGCATGCCGGTGGAGTTCATCGAAGGTTACGGTCAGGCCCTGCTGGAGCCTGCTGCGCTGCAAGACTGAGAGCTGTTTACCCCCGTGGAGGGCAGATGCGGATCGCTTTTTCTCCCTCTCCCTCTCCCTCTCCCTCGGTTTTGGCTTCCTGCGTCACGATCCACAGGGATGTGGTGAATGCCGCAAGCCCGCCGGGAGCGGGCGCGGCCCTACCTCCTGCATCCATGCAGTCGTCTCCCACAAGTGGGAGAGGGGAGCTTCCGCGATCCAAAGCGACTCTGAGTGTGCGCTTCAGTTCAGCTTCAGATGCCGGCTGAGCAGGGCGCGCAGGGCGGCCGGTTTGACCGGCTTGGCCAGGTAGTCGAGGCCGGCGGCGTGCACGGCGGCGATCAGTTCCGGGCGACCGTCAGCGCTGATCACCACGCCCGGCAACGGTTCACCCAGGCGGGTGCGCAGCCAGGCCATCAATTCGGTGCCGGTGTCGCCCTCATCCAGGTGGTAGTCGACCAGCGCCAGTTGCGGGCGCACGTCCTCGGCCAGCAGGTGCTCGCATTCCAGGCGGTTGCGCGCCGTCCATACCTGGCAGCCCCAGCGTGACAGCAGACTGTGCATGCCGGTGAGGATGCTGTCCTCGTTGTCGATGCACAGCACCTGGGCGCCACCGAGGGCCTGGCCATTGAGTTCCGGCAATGGTTTGCGCGGACTGCTTACGGGCAAGGCGGTCGTCGCCAGCGGCACGCTGACGCTGAATACGCTGCCCTTGCCCGGCCAGGAGCGCACCTGCAGGCGATGGCCGAGTACCCGGCAGAGGCCGTCGGCAATCGCCAGGCCCAGACCCAGGCCTTTCTCAGCGCGGGTCTGGTGACTGTCCAGGCGCTTGAACTCCTCGAAGATCACCTTGCGCTTGTCCTCGGGAATGCCGGGGCCGCGGTCCCAGACTTCCAGACGCAGGTTCTGCCCCTCGCGGCGCACGCCGAGCAGCACATGACCCTTGGCATAGCGGAAGGCGTTGGTCAGGAAGTTCTGCAGCACCCGGCGCAACAGGCGCGGGTCACTTTCGATGCGTAGCTTGCTCGGGCACAGGCGAAAATCCACGCCCTGCTCCTGGGCCAGTACCTTGAACTCGGTGCCCAGCGCATCGAACAGCTGGCTCAGCGGGAAGGCGCTGAGGTCGGGGGTGATGCGGCCGTTTTCCAGGCGCGAGATATCCAGCAGGTCGGTGATCAGGTCTTCCGCCGAGCGCAGCGAGCTGTCCAGATGGCGCACCAGTTCGCGCGCCTCGCGCGGCAGGGCGTCTTCTTGGTGGGAGAGGGCGGCGGAGAACAGCCGGGCAGCGTTCAGCGGCTGCATCAGGTCGTGGCTGACCGCGGCGAGGAAGCGGGTTTTCGACTGATTGGCGCTTTCCGCCACGCCCTTGGCCACGCCCAGCGCCTGGTTGAGTTGCGACAGTTCACGGGTGCGGGCATCGACCCGCTGCTCCAGACCTTCGTTGGCCTCCTTGAGCGCCTGCTCGGCTTCGCGGAAGGCGGTGATGTCGGTGAAGCTCATGACGAAGCCGCCGCCGGGCATGGGGTTGCCGATCAGCTCGATGACCCGGCCGTTGGGAAACAGCCGTTCCGAAGTGTGCTGCTTGCCCTGGCGCATCCAGTACAGGCGCTTGGTCACGTGTTCGTCGACTTCGCCGGGCCCGCACAGGCCGCGCTCGGCGTTGTAGCGGATGATCTCGGCAATCGGTCGGCCAATGCTGATCAGGCCTTCCGGGTAGTCGAACAGCTCCAGGTAACGACGGTTCCAGGCCACCAGGCGCAAGGACTGGTCGACCACGCTGATGCCCTGGGTGATGTTCTCGATCGCACCCTGCAGCAGGGCGCGGTTGAACTGCAGCACTTCCGAGGCTTCGTCGACGATGCGCACCACATCCTCGACCTGCATCTCCCGCCCTTCGATGGCCGCGCGCACCACGGCGCGGGTCGAGGAGGCGCCGAGCACGCCGGCGAGCAGGCGTTCGGTGTGGGCGATCCATTCGCTGTCGGCGTTCTGCGTGGGGTTGAACGGCTTGCCCTGGGTATAGGCAAAGCGCAGGAAACTCTGCCGTGCGCGTTCTTCGCCGACGAAGCGCGCGGCCAGTTCCTGCAGGTCGGCCACCTGCACCGCCAGCAGGTTACGCGAACCGGCCCTGGCATTCAGCTCCTGGCCGATGAAGCGCCCGGCCTGCCAGTGCTCGGAGACCCGGGTGCGCGAGAACCAGGAGACCCCGCCGAACAGCACCCAGTTGCCGGCCAGGGACAGCACCACACCGCGGGTCAGCGGGTCGATGTCGAAGCCCAGCGGGTAATACAGCAGCTCCGGCAGCAGCGGGAAGCTGTTCAGCGACCAGCGCAGGCCACCGGCCACCAGGGGCAGAACCAGGGTGTAGAACCACAGGGCGCAGCCGGCGGCGAGGCCGGCGAACACGCCGCGGCGGTTGGCCTGTTTCCACACCAGGGCGCCGAACATGGCCGGTATCAGCTGGCCGATGGCGGCGAATGACAGCTGGCCGATGGTGGCCAGGCTGGCGTTGGTGCCGAGCAGGCGATAGCAGACATAGGCCAGCAGCAGGATGATCAGGATGCTCAGGCGCCGCGCGCTGAGCATCCAGTGGCGGAAGGCCTCGAACGGCCGCTCGGTTTTCTGCCGGCGCAGCAGTACCGGCAGCAGCATGTCGTTGGAGATCATGGTCGACAGCGCCACCGAGGCGACGATGACCATGCCGGTGGCCGCCGAGGCGCCGCCGATAAAGGCCAGCAGCGCCAGGGCCGGATGGGCCTCGGCCAGCGGCAGGCTGATGACGAAGGAGTCCGGCTGCACGCCGGATGGCAGCAACAACTGCCCGGCCAGGGCGATGGGAATGACGAACAGCGCGGCCAGCAGCAGGTAGGCCGGGAATACCCAGCGCGCCAGGCGCAGGTCCTTGGGTTCGATGTTTTCCACCACGGTGACATGGAACTGGCGGGGCAGGCAGACGATGGCGGCCATGGCCAGGCCGGTCTGTACCAGCATCGCCGGCCAGTTCACCGTTTCCGCCCAGAACGCCTGCAGCTCGGGGGCCTGGATCGCCTGGCGGGAGAGGTCGGCGAAGCCATCGAACAGGCCCCAGGTGACGAACACACCCACGGCCATGAAGGCCAGCAGCTTGACCAGCGACTCGAAGGCGATCGCCAGCACCATGCCCCGGTGATGCTCGGTGACATCCAGGTTGCGCGTGCCGAACAGCACGGTGAACAGGGCGAGAATCAGCGACACGATCAGCGCCGTGTCCTGGCCGCGGGTCGGGCTGGGGGTGGCGCCGATCAGTAGGTTGACGCCGAGCACGATGCCTTTCAGTTGCAGGGCGATATAGGGCAGTACGCCGACCAGACAGATCAGCGCCACCACCACGGCCAGCGACTGCGACTTGCCGTAGCGTGCAGCAATGAAGTCGGCAATCGAGGTGATGTTCTCCTGCTTGCTGATCATCATCATCTTCTGCAGCACCCAGGGGGCGAACAGCAGGACGATGATCGGCCCCAGGTAGATCGGCAAAAACGACCACAACTGGCCGGCGGCCTGGCCGACCGCGCCGAAGAAGGTCCAGCTGGTGCAATAAACCGCCAGCGACAAGCTGTAGACCCAGGCCCGCACGCGCGGCGACAGTGGTGCGCGGCGGCGGTCGCCGTAGAAGGCGATGGCGAACAGGATGGCCATGTAGACCAGAGCGACCAGGGCGATCAATCCGCTGGACAACGACATGCAGACTCCACGGGGCAAGGGCGCGCAGGCGCTCCGGGTAGCCAGTAGTCTCGCATGGGTTCTGCCGTGCGTCAGGCAGACTATGGTCGCAAGCGCCTTGAGCCGCCGCCGGCGCCCTGTTAGCGTGGTCGGCCGTGGAGTTTTTCTGGAGCCTGGCGATGTTTGAGCCACTACCCACCGTTTTGCAGCAGGGAGCGCTGCGTCTGGACCCGCTGAGCGAGGCCGATCTGCCCGGCCTGCTGGCATTGGCCGAGGCCAATCGCGAGTCGCAACAGTTCATGAGTGGCACCACCCGCCCGGACTGGTACCGCAACGCCCTGGCCGAGCACAAGGCTGCGCAGGCCGTGGTGTTTGCCATCCGCCTGGCTGGCGAGCTGGTCGGCACCACGCGGTTCTTCGACTTCAATGCCAGCCTGCCGTCCTGCGAGATCGGTTACACCTGGCTGGATAGCCGTCAGCACGGCAGCGGGCTGAACAGCATGATCAAGTACCTGATGCTGCGCCATGCCTTCGATGAGTGGCGGATGGTACGGGTGCAATTGAAGACCGCGGCGAGCAACCTGCGCTCGCAGCGCGCCATCGAGAAGCTCGGCGCCGTGCGCGAGGGCCTGTTGCGCAACCAGCGTCGCCTGGCCGACGGTCGCCTCGACGACACAGTGATGTTCAGTATCACCGACAGCGAGTGGCCCCAGGTCAAGCAACAGCTGGAAGCGCGCTTCGGCGCCTGACCGCGCATGTGCTGTTGATTGGTTGCGCTACGGATGCCTTCTGGTGCGGGCGGCTTCAGCCGCGATAGCGCGGTGACCGGCTGACGCCGCTTCGGCAAACGTATTTGACCGACTGCGCAAGATTGTTCAAGACGACGCGTTGATGATCGGCTAGCCTCGCTCGCTCAAGGAGGTTCCATGTCCCGTCATCACGAATTCCTGCAGGGCGCCCGCGACATGCTGCCGATGCTGCTCGGCGCCATGCCCTTCGGCATCATCTTCGGCAGCCTGGCCGGCGCTGCCGGCCTCACGCCCTGGCAGACCATCGGCATGTCCGTGCTGGTATTCGCCGGCTCGGCGCAGTTCATTGCCCTCAGCCTGCTTGGCGGTGGAGCGACCCTGGCCGTGTTGCTGCTCACCACCCTGGTGGTCAACCTGCGCCATGCCCTGTACAGCGCCAGCCTGCAACCCTTCGTCCGTCATCTGCCCAAGCGCTGGCGCATGCCGCTGGCCTTCTGGCTGACCGACGAGGCCTTCGCCGTGGTCCAGCACCGCTATGCCGAGACGGATAGCTCGCCGCACAAGCACTGGTATTTCCTCGGTGCTGCGCTGGCGATGTACCTGAACTGGCAGCTGTGCACCCTGATCGGCCTGGTGTTCGGCCAGTCCGTGCCGAACATTGCCGCCTGGGGCCTGGATTTCGCCATGCTCGCCACCTTTATCGGCATCGTCGTGCCGGTGCTGCGCAATCGCCCGCAGGTGGCGGCGGCAGTGGTCGCCGGCGCCGTGGCCCTGGTCGGTCACGGGCTGCCCTACAAACTCGGACTGATGGCCGCGGCCGGTGCCGGGATTGTGGTCGGCGTGGTCCTCGAGCGGCGTTACCGCCTGCTGCAGGATGAGGTGTTCTGATGGAAAACTGGCTACTGATTTTCGGCATGCTGGCGATCACCTTCACCACCCGCTACAGCCTGTTTGCCTTCCCCGACTTGCGTTTCCCGGAGCTGGTGCGCCAGGGCCTGCATTACGTACCGACGGCGGTGCTCACCGCCATCGTCGTGCCCGGCATGCTACTGCCCGATGGCCAGCACCTGGCTCTGAGTCTGGACAATGCCTATCTGCTGGCCGGGCTGGTGACCATCGGCATCGCCGCGCTGACGCGTAATCTGTTGGCGACCATCGCGGGAGGCTTGCTGGTGTTCTTCCTGCTGCGCTGGTTGTTTGGGCAATTGCCGCTGTGAGTGGCGGCTTTTGTCCGGCGAACCCGCAAAAGCCGCACGCGGGTGTGGCGCCGGCAGGCTGACCTATTGTCCAATGCTCAGCGGCCCGCTCGGCCTCAGAGACAGGAACAAGGACGATGACCCAACACTCGCAATTTGCCCTGCTGGGCACCCGGCGCTTTCTGCCGTTTTTCCTCACCCAGCTGCTCGGCGCCTTCAATGACAATATCTTCAAGCAGGCGCTGATCCTCGCCATCCTGTTCAAGCTGAGCATCAGCGGCGACCGCGATCTGCTGGTCAACCTGTGCGCCATGCTGTTCATCCTGCCGTTTTTCCTGTTCTCCGCCCTGGGTGGTCAGTTCGGTGAGAAGTTCGCCAAGGACGCCCTGATTCGCGTGATCAAGCTGGCCGAGGTGCTGATCATGGCGGTCGGCGCCATCGGCTTTGTCCTCGGCAATCTGCCGCTGATGCTGCTCACCCTGTTTGCCATGGGCACCCAGTCGGCGCTGTTCGGCCCGGTGAAGTATTCGATCTTGCCGGTGGCGCTGCGCGAGCATGAGCTGGTCGGCGGCAATGCCCTGGTGGAGATGGGCACCTTCCTGGCCATCCTCGCCGGCACCATCGGCGCGGGGATGCTGATGGCCAGTTCCAGCTATGCCGTTCTGGTGGCAGGGGCGGTGGTGCTGGTGGCCTTGGCCGGTTACCTGGCCAGCCGCTCCGTGCCGCGGGCGGCGGCGGCCATGCCGGAGCTGGTGCTGGACTGGAACATCGTGCGCCAATCCTGGCGGATCATGCGCCTGGGGCTGGGCCAGCGTCCGGCGGTGTCGCGTTCGCTGGTCGGCAACTCCTGGTTCTGGTTCCTCGGTGCGGTGTACCTGACGCAGATTCCGGCCTTCGCCAAGGAGTTGTTGCACGGCGACGAGAGCGTGGTGACGCTGATCCTCGCGGTCTTTTCCATCGGCATCGGTTTGGGCTCGATGCTCTGCGAGCGCATGAGCGGGCACAAGGTGGAAATCGGTCTGGTGCCGTTCGGCTCCATGGGCCTGAGCCTGTTCGGCATTCTGCTGTGGTGGGTGTCCAGTGACTTCCCGGCCGTGGCGACCCCCTATGACTGGCTGAGCCTGCTGGGCGTGGCCCAGGCCTGGTGGATCATGGCGGCGATCTTCGCCATCGGCCTGTTCGGTGGCTTATATATCGTGCCGCTGTACGCGTTGATCCAGTCGCGTACGGTGGAGAAGGAGCGCGCGCGGGTCATCGCCGCTAACAACATCCTCAACGCCTTGTTCATGGTGGCCGCGGCGCTGGTGTCGATCCTGTTTCTCAGCGTGGCCAAGCTGTCGATCCCGCAGCTGTTCCTCGCCATCTCGCTGATGAACATCGCGGTCAACGCCTACATCTTCAAGATCGTCCCCGAATTCACCATGCGCTTCCTCATCTGGATGCTCAGCCATTCGATGTACCGCGTGCGCCATCAGGGCCTGGAGGCGATTCCGGACGAGGGCGCGGCGGTGCTGGTGTGCAACCATGTGTCCTTCGTCGATGCGCTGCTGATCGGCGGTGCGGTGCGCCGGCCGGTGCGCTTTGTCATGTACTACAAGATCTACAACTTGCCGGTGCTCAACTTCATCTTCCGCACCGCCGGTACGGTGCCGATCGCCGGGCGCAGTGAAGACGAGAAAACCTATGAACGGGCTTTCCAGCGCATCGCCCAGTACCTGGCAGAGGGGGAGGTGGTGTGCATCTTCCCCGAGGGTAAGCTGACCACCAGTGGCGAGATCGACGAGTTCAAGGCTGGGGTGGAGCGCATTCTGGCCGCTAACCCCGTGCCGGTGATCCCCATGGCGTTGCAGGGCCTGTGGGGCAGCTTCTTCAGCCGTGCGCCGCACAAAGGCCTGTTCAAGCGCTTCTGGTCGCGCATCACCCTGGTCGCCGGGCAGCCGATGCCAGCCGACACCGGGCGCCTGGTGCTGCAAGAGCAGGTGGCGCAGTTGCGGGGTGACGTGCGCTAGGTTCACCGTCATGAAAAAAGCCCGCTACTTGGCGGGCTTTTTTCTGTCTGTATCTCAATGGCTGAGCTTCAGCCCCAGCAAGCCGGCGACGATCAGCCCCACGCTGAGCAGGCGTAGCAACGCCATCGACTCGCCGAACAGGATGATCCCGGCGATCACCGTGCCCACCGCACCGACTCCGGTCCAGATGGCGTAGGCGGTACCCAGGGGCAGCTCCTTCATCGCCAGGCCGAGCAGCGCCAGGCTGACGATCATCGCGCCAACGGTAAGCAGGGTAGGGAGGGGGCGGGTGAAGCCGTCGGTGTATTTCAGGCCGACAGCCCAGCCGACTTCGAACAGGCCGGCGAGCAACAGGATGAACCAGGACATGGAGAACTCCGCATTAAAGCTAAGAATGCGGGCCGTCCCAGGTGATCACTCGTGAGGAGTAGCAAGGTCGTCCTTGCGCTGTGCGTTATTTTGCACATTGCCTTGCGCAGGGCAAGCTCACCGGGATGAGCGGGCCCTGGCAGGTGTTGCCAAAGTTGTCAGATAGGTCAGATTCCCTCCGGAACCTCTTCACCACCGAGGGCTTCGAACAGCGCTGGCAGGAAGTTGCAGAAGGTCAGCATCATCAGGGTGAAGCTGGCATCCAGCTGGCCGAGGTTGTCGTCGCCGCCATCCTGCGCGGCCTGGTCCTGCAGCAGGTCTTCGAAGCGCAGGCGCTTGACCACCAGCTTGTCGTCGAGCATGAACGACAGCTTGTCCTGCCAGGCCAGAGACAGCTGGGTGACCAGCTTGCCGGTGGACAGGTGCAGCTGGATTTCCTCGCTGGTCAGGTCCTGGCGCTTGCAGCGCACCACGCCGCCGTCTTCGGCGGTGTCGCGCAGCTCGCACTCGTCGAGGACGAAGAAGTCCGGCGCGGCCTGTTGCGACTTGACCCAGTCGGTCATGGTCGCGGTCGGCGCCATCTTCACCGACAGCGGGCGCACCGGCAGCGAACCCAGCACTTCACGCAGGGTCGACAGCAGGTCTTCGGCACGCTTGGCGCTGGCCGAGTCGACCAGAATCAGGCCGAGCTTGGGCGCGATGGCGGCGAAGGTGGCCGAGCGGCGGACGAAGGCGCGCGGCAGGAAGGACATGATGATCTCGTCCTTGAGCTGGTCGCGCTCCTTCTTGTAGACCTTGCGCATCTGTTCGGCTTCGATCTGCTCGACCTTTTCCTTCAGCGCATCGCGCACCACACTGCCCGGCAGGATGCGTTCTTCCTTGCGCGCAGCGACCAGCAGGAAGTCACCACTGACATGTACCAGCGGGGCGTCTTCACCTTTGCCGAAGGGGGCGATGAAACCGTAAGTGGTCAGCTCCTGGCTGGCACAGGAACGTGCCAGCTTGGTGGCCAGTGCAGCCTCCAGTGCCTCGGCATCGAAAGGCAGATCCTGGGTCAGGCGATAGACAAGCAGGTTGCGGAACCACATGGGGGTGACACTCCAATTGCGCAAAGCGCGCATTATTCTCTGCCAGGGCCGATTGGCCAAGCTGTCGCTAAGCCTTTGGAACGCCTGCAAAATTTTTTAAAAAAAGAGCTTGCCAAGGTTCGGGTCGCTGTCTAGAATGCGGCCCACTTCGAGAGTGAAGGGTGATTAGCTCAGCCGGGAGAGCATCTGCCTTACAAGCAGAGGGTCGGCGGTTCGATCCCGTCATCACCCACCATCTCGCTCACGAGGTTACGCGCAGCGGTAGTTCAGTCGGTTAGAATACCGGCCTGTCACGCCGGGGGTCGCGGGTTCGAGTCCCGTCCGCTGCGCCATACATAAGCCTTGGTTAGACTGAAGACCAAGACTGGAAGAAACGACCGAAAGGTCGTTTTTTTTTGCCTGCGATTTACCGCCGCAGGCATGGTAGCCACCTACTTAATGCGGTTTTTCGCACAGGCTGAACTATTCCAGGCTCTGCGGTTCCTACTGCCGTAGCCAGTAATCGGCGCAGGCTGCTAAGCTCGCGCACTCACCGATAGCCTGCTTCAGGGCGCTCCAACAAGGATCAAGCATGAAACAACATCGTTTAGCCGCGGCAGTTGCCCTGGTAGGCCTGGTACTGGCCGGTTGCGATTCGCAGACCAGCGAAGTCGAACTGAAAACTCCGGCGCAGAAGGCTTCCTACGGCATCGGCCTGAACATGGGCAAGAGCCTGGCCCAGCAAGGCATCGACGACCTGGACCAGAAAGCCATCTCCGCCGGCATCGCTGACGCCCTGGGCAAGAAAGAGCAGCAGCTGAAGGACGAAGAGCTGGTTGAAGCCTTCACTTTCCTGCAGCAGCGTGCCGAACAGCGCATGCTGGCGCTGAATGAAGAGTCGGCCAAGGCTGGCAAGAAGTTCCTCGAAGAAAATGCCAAGAAAGAAGGCGTGATCACCACCGCTTCCGGCCTGCAGTACGAAGTACTGAAGAAAGCCGATGGCGCTCAGCCGAAAGCCACCGACGTGGTGACCGTTCACTACGAAGGCAAGCTGACCGATGGCAGCGTGTTCGACAGCTCCGTCGAGCGCGGCAGCCCGATCGATCTGCCGGTCAACGGCGTGATCCCGGGTTGGGTCGAAGGCCTGCAACTGATGCACGTCGGCGAGAAGTACAAACTGTACATCCCGAGTGCCCTGGCCTATGGCGAGCAGAGCCCGACCCCGGCCATTCCGGCCAACTCGGTGCTGGTATTCGAGCTGGAGCTGCTGGCGATCAAGGATCCCGCTGCTCAGCAGTAATACCTGCTGGTACACACAACGCCCCGCCTAGTCGGGGCGTTGTCGTTTCTGTAGGTTACAGAAGAACAGTAGGCTGACTTACGGGTCTGAAAAGAGAGGACGCGAGGCGCGGGTGTTACGGTTATGCACATTCGCCGAGTTACCCGCGTGGCGCTGACTGTTACGTTTTTCCTGAGCATTGCTCGGATGCTAACTACATGATTTTTAATGACTTTATGCTCTGAACAAAAAGTGCCCGATCTGTGCGTAGGCCGCATGGCGTGGGCGTTTGCCTGGTCTATCGGATAATTGTGCACAAGGTTATCCACAGCTTTGGTGGATAACCCTGACAAGCCCAGCAGGCATGCGGGTTGTGGAGAAAGACGATGAATGTTCCCGCTCATTTGAAGCGTTACTTGCAGGCGGCACAGGCGCTTCTTGCTCGCGGCAAGCTGCCAGGCATGTTGGCTGCGGTGCTGCAAAAGAGTGCCAGCAAGGGTGGCCGCCTGGGGGCTGTGCGCGAAGACCTGCGACTTCTGGTCGGCTTGTGCATGGCCTGGTGGCGGGGCGAATACCGGGCTATCGGCACCCAGGCGTTCCTCAGTGTGGTCGCCGCCCTGCTGTATTTCCTCACCCCCCTGGATGCGCTGCCGGACTGGCTGCTGGGTATCGGTCTGTTGGACGATCTGGCAGTGCTGGCCTGGGTTCTGCGCACCTGGCGCGGCGAGCTGGATGCCTATCGCGCCTGGCGGGACTTGCAGGCGCCCGCGGAGCTGTTGCTGATCGAGCACGTGCCGGCGGTGGATCGGCTGCCGGAATGATCCTGGGCGGTTGAACAGCTTTTTGCCTGGCGTGTTGCGAAACACTTGTAACGGCGGGGCGCTATGGGTCACCCTCTGCCTATGGCCCAGTTGTTAAGATAGCGGCCTGCAAGGAGGGCGCCGGGTAAGTCGGCGCTGCAGTCCACGGAGAGTGTTGATGAGTGTGCAAGTGATCACGCGTGACGGTGAGGCTGAATATGCGGTGCTGCCCTGGGCCGAGTACCAGGCGTTGCTGCAGGCTGCCGGACGCACTGCGGCACCCGCGCCGCAAGAGCCGCAGGGGAATGCCGTAGCCCTGAGTGAGCTGGTCGCCCTGCGCGAGGCGCAAGGCCTGTCGCAGGCCGATCTGGCCCGCGCGGTGGGCATCAGCCCGCACTACCTGAATCTGTTCGAGAGCGGTGAGCGCCAGCCCGATGGGGCAATCCTCCGTGCGCTGGGGCGTGTACTCGGCGTGAGTGCCTGGGAGCAGGGTTCTTGAGCGTACGTATCCACCGCCAGCATTGGCAGGCCCTGCTGACCGAGCTTGAGGATGCCCGCCGCCAGCGGCATCTGTTGACTTACCGGGCACTGGTCGAGCGCCTGCAGCTGCCGACTCCGGCGATGCAGACCCTGACCGCCGCGCTGGAACATCTGGCGGCAATGGATGCCCGTGCCGAGCGCCCGTTGCGCAGTGCTCTGGTCATCAGCCAGGGTGCCAGCCGTTTGCCGCGCACCGGATTCTTCGAGTGCGTGAACCGCCTCGGGCGTTTCTCTGGGCCTTCCGATGGCATCGCCGCGGCATCCTGGCATGCGGCTGAAGTCGCCCGCGTCTTCGAGTTCAGTTATCCCGCCGAGGAAGCCTGAGTGCTCTGGCACCTGCGTGCCCGCCTGGGTTACCGGGTGGCGCGCGAGCTGTTCCACTGGCGCTGGCTGATGCAGCAGCCACGAGCCTGGACCTGGATGCAGGGCCAGTTCGCCCGCATGGCGGCGCAAGGCGATGTGTCGGCGCAGAGTTTCTACGGTCATCTTTTACTGTTTCGCGGCCAGGGCTTGGGTGCGCGCGAGGAAGGCCTGCGCCTGCTGCGTCTGGCGGCGACTGCCGGGGATGGCAAGGCCGCCTACCAGCTGGGCTTGATCAGCCTCAGCGGTGATAGCCGCCAGGCCCCGGATGGTGCTGAAGCGGCGCGCTGGTGGACCTTGGCGGCGCAGGCCGGCCATCCGCTGGCGGCCCATCGACTGGCCTGGTTGTACCGCGAGGGTGGGCCAGGCCTGGTGGTGGACGCCACGCTGGCACAGCAGTTTGAGCAGCGAGCCAGCGAGTTTGGTCTAGGCTGACAGGCTGTCCAGCACATGCATGCTGTAGCCGGGAATCGCCTTGGCGTGACGCTTGGCTTCCGATGCCAGGCTGGCCAACTGTCCGGCGTCCAGCTTGGCGCAGGCTGCGGACTGCAGTTGCACGACCCCCACGGACAAGGACAACAGCGGAAACTCCTCGCGCTGGCCCTGGCGGTTGTGGGCGACGAAGCAGCCAGCCTGCAGGTGTTCGTCGCGGTAGAAGCGCCGGCATTGGCCCTGGAAGTCTTCCAGCAGCAGCTGGATGCGTTTGCGCCAGTCGGCTGAGCCGAGTACCAGCATGAAGTCATCGCCACCGATATGGCCGACGAAGTCGCGGCTCGGGTCGACCCGTTCGTTCAGGCACTGCGCCAGGCACAGCAGCACCTCGTCGCCCTTGGCATAGCCGTAGAGGTCGGTCAACGGCGCGATTGGTGAAAAACCTCAGTAGAGGGTTCCGGTGTGTTCGACCTGGACATCTATTTTTTTATTAGCAAGCGATGCTGTTTATCGGGCAGGTAAATCTTTCTGTATTTAATGAACTCGTCAGGGTATTTTTTAAGACCTGTGGTTAATATTACTTGGTAGTCAATTCCATAATTATTGAGTTCGCCAATCTTAGCTAGGCAGCGCTTAAGATTTTCAATTTCCACTCCGGCTGTTTCTGGTGTGTCAATTATCAAGAATCTAGGAAAGGCTACATCGTCTTGCGATAAGGATAAGTTCATAAGAGCAAGGTAATACATTAGTCTTTTTGAAACACCAGAGCTTGCTTCTCTGTATTCTCCACTGCCAACAATGGGCAGATAATCCTCCATGCTGATACGCGCAGTCCTGCAATCTGGTAGTGACTCAGTCATTAGCTTGTTATAAATAGAGCTAAGCTTTCCTACTTTATCTTGGATATCAATTTTGGATTTGGCTTCTAACGCATTGGTAAGAATTTTTGAGTTTTCGTGATCTTCTCTTTTTCTATCATAGTCGTTTTGAAGGCGAACATTTTTGCTTTCTGCTTCAATCTGTTGACGTATTTTTTCTATGTCTTGACGAGTATCTAATATTCCATCGTCGATGTCGTTGATAGTGTCGAGGTCTAAGGGGGTGTCAAGATTATCAACGCGCTCTTCAATTTTTCGCATAAGCAATGGTATTTCAGCGTCCAACTGCTTAATGCTTAGTTGTATGCTATTTAGCTCTTGTTCGCAGTCTAAAATTGCAGTTTCAATTGTTTGAGTTGTTTTTATTTTGGCTTTGTAAATTTCTTTATATTCTTTGGATGTATAGAAAAAGCGTTGATATTGCTCTTCCTTGATTTCTGACCCGCATACGCAGTGACCTGTTGGTCGTTCGACTTTCCCTAAGCAATAAGGGCAGGTGTCAGCCGAAAATAAATTAAGCTGATCATGCGAGTGAATGATTTTTACTATTTGGGATATTTCTCTCAGAATGTTTTCTTTAACTAAATTCAGCTTCTGTTTTTCTCCAATTACAGAAATCAACCCTTGGTTGAAATTGCTTAGAGAAAGTTGTTTTTCAGTTATCAAGTTTTTAATGTCGATTAAAGCGTAGTCTATAGATGAACCTTTAGGTTCTCTGTTTTTCTTGAATTCATTTCGTGCTTTGTGGAGTCTTTCAAGCTGATTTTCTTTTTCCTGTAAAGATGCTTGAAGGAAAGATATATTTAAAGGTTCAGAGCTTCCCGAGAGTTCTTCGACAATTCGTGAATATTCTTTTAATAGCCCGGCTGCAATGTTTTTCTCTTTTTCGAGATTTTTAGTTTTGGATAGAGAGTCATAATACTCAGAGAATGTTTTTCCGACTAAAAGTTCGAAAATTGCTTTTCGTAAAAGCTCGGAGTCGTTCATGAAGTTGACTTGATTGTCCAGCTTCTTGTAAACCCCTCTAGGGTCTGGTTGCTGGTCATGATATATAAGGCGCATTAGGTCATTGAGATTTATTTTAAAATTTCTATGACCTTGGTATAGCTCTACTACTGATATCTTAAGTTTGGATAAAATCCAGTCTGAAAATATATGCCCGACTTCATGTGTGCGATGTATTTGAAATATGAGCGGGTGTGTGTCGTTATCTGAAAGTAAAATGGTTTCTTTGGTTTCAATATTGCATGCTTCTAGGATTGAAGAAACTGTTATATCTGTGTCGTCTATGTATCGAGTGAGTTTGTAATTCTCGTCGTTTATCTTTATATAAAGCTCGACTCGATTGTCTTTGTCTTCTGTAATTTCCTTGTGTTTTTCCTCCTCTCTTCGAATGAATTCGCTTACTCTGCCGCCCAGCCCAAAATATATTAGGTTGCAGAAGGTGCTTTTTCCGGTTCCGTTGTCGCCTTCAATCAGAATAAGGTTTTCGTCAAATAGAGGGGATTCATAATGGTAGTTTGCCCCTTCATAGATGACTTTTTGTATTCTTAAATTTCCCATATCTTGATGCCTCTGTCCCTATATACCTTGCTGAGGAATGTATCAAGAGTGATTGATGTGCTTCTTTGAATGGTTCTTTTAAAGCTTTCACAGTTGGCGTATTCACCGCTAAATACGTCTCTTGATAAAAAACCGTCAGGTAGTTTTTCTTTGTTGAGGGTGATGTTTACTAGTGTCTCTATGTTCCCTTGTGTAAGGCTTATGTAGCCTTTCTTTTCAAGGGTAAATAATATTTTTAATGTCTCGCTTCTTTTGGCGAGGCCGTTTGAGTAACTTTGGAAAATAAAATCCTTGTCTTTCTTGTGCAGTGGTTCTGTTTTTGATGCTTCTAAAATAATTGCGAGTTTTTTATTATTTACAATCTCGATTATGAAGGGCAGTTTTCTATAGTCCTTGAATTCTCTGCTTTTGGTGCAATTAAGGCAGTCGAGTACGATAATGATTGAGTAGGTTAATAGGTAGAAGTCGTCTGATGAAACGAACATTAAGCTTTTTTTGATTGCTTCGTTCATTCGGATTTCTCCTCGTCGAAGCATATGAAGCATGAGTCTATTAGATTAATTACGATGCTGTTAATTGTTTCTTTATTTGACAAGGTATAGGTGTAGTCTTTTTTAAGCTCTTCGATTGATTCAAATGCTTTATTTTGCAAAAGCTTCAATGTGTCGTCGAGAGAGCTTGGTTCTATTGATGAGGTGAACTTACTATTGTCGAAAAAATAGTCATCGCAAGCTGAAAAAACTCTATATTTTAGTGAGAGAAAGCTTCTGTTGCTGGCGTCTTCTTCTGTTTTTGAGCTACAGGCTTTTCTAGAAAGTGTTGCGATTTTTGACTTTGGATAGGTGGGACAAACATCAAGAATTTTTTCTTCTAGATTACGTTTGTCCGTAATTTCTTCTGAAATGGCTTTCAGTTCTTTCCAAATTGGGTCTAGCAGGAATTCGTTGACTTCAGATTCTGCCATTTTGAAAATCAACTCTACTTCGGCAGAGTTAATGAATCTTTCTGCAAAATCTTTGAAGTGTTGTTTTTCATCGATTTTGTCTAGCAGTTTTGCAAGGATTAATTGTTCTTTACCACTCATGCTGAGTTGGTAGTATTTGCTGGTTTTTATCAGCTTCTCAGTGCTTTCTTGCAGTGCAGATTCATCTTCCTGTCCAGAAAGCCAGTTGATTTTTTTGAGGAAGGATTTAAAATCTTCAATTGATATATCTTCAAGGGCTTTTAAATACCCTTTATATGGAAGGTTACTATATTGTTTTCTGTATTCGACTAGCAGTATAGATTTTACAAGGCTTGCTATGTCGTCTGTAATTTCTGAGTGATTTTGAAGTATTTCGAGTATTGGTTTGGGTGGAAGTTCTATAGCTGTACCATCGTCAAGCTCCTTCTTCCTCTCCTTCCCAAGATTTGTGGTTGTGTAGAAACTAAATGTAAAGGCAGTAGTGTGGCTTTTCTGCCATTTCCCCGTATATATATCGAAAAAACTTACGAGAGTGTTGAGGACTGCTTCTGAAAATATCGTAAAATTTTTTATGTCGTCGTAATTTTTATCTTCCTCAATCAGCTGCTCGGTGTTGAGGTTTATAGTTTTTATTATTGTTACATCTTCCTCTGCTTCAATCGCGGAGTAATAAAAATTTACGCTTGAGAGTTCGTTTGATGCTTCTAGTAGAAGCTTTGTGGCTCGAAGCTTTTGGAGCCTGAAACCTTTTGTTTTGTCGGCAGCATCCCGGTTTATTATTTGTGTCATAGGGACGTGTAATCCATTACTCAGGTGATTCGGATATTACGGTTATCCGAACCCTAACTGAAGCCGCCGGTGATGTCGATATGCCTCTATACCTCTATGCCTGAGATTTTTTGTCTCCAGCCTTCTCTGGATGTAGCCTTTGTTATTTGGGTGGATGGCATCGAAGGGTCAGTTCAACTCTGGCTCGTGCTGAGCTGTTGTCGCTTTTGGTTTGTTCCTGTTTATGCGTATCCCTACAGGTCTGGCACAACCCTATAGGGGGAAAACCGATACCCTTGATGTCGTTGAACGGCTTGAAACTGTCGATATCCACGTAACACACCGCCGCGTCGCGGCTCTGCTGTAACAGGCGGCTCAGGCATTGCTGAATCGGCACGTTGCCCGGCAGCAACGTCAGCGGGTTGGCGTAGCGGGCCTGCTGGATCTTCACCTCGGTGATCAGCTTGAGCACGTCGATCACCCGTCCCAGGCCACGATAGCGGCCCTGCTGGGTGATGATGAAATCCTCTTCGATGCGTTGCCGGGCGCGGCTGGTGAGCAGGCGGCTGACCTGTTGCAGCGACTGGCCGAGGTCGACGGCGAGAAAGTCCGTGCTCATCAGGCGGCTGATCGGCTTGCGCGCGAACAGGTCGGTGGCGAAGGGCTTGAGCAGGGCCTCGGACAAGGAGTGGCGATGGATGATGCCCACCGGTTGCTGCTGTTCGTCGAGCACGGCCAGCGAGTTGAGGTTGGCCTGGGCGCGGAAAGCTTCCAGCACCTCGGCGGTGGCCGTGCTGTGGCTGACCGCCTGCTGCTCATTGAGCAGGGCGCCAAGGTCGGTGCTTTCCTCGTGAATGCTGGTGACGCTGCTGTCCAGTTGCGGCAGCAGTTTGCGGGCATCGCGCGGCGGTTGTTCCTGCGGCCGGCCAAGCAGATAGCCCTGCAGCAGGTCCACGCCCATTTCGCTGAGCACGGCCAGTTCTTCTGCCAGTTCGATGCCTTCGGCGATCACCTGGGCGCGTGAGGCCTTGGCCATCTTCAGGATGGAACCGACGAATTCGCGCTTCACCGCATCCTTGTGGATGCCGTCGATGAAGTGGCGGTCGATCTTCACGTAGTCGGGGCGCAGCTCGGACCACAGGCGCAGGCTGGAATAGCCGGCGCCAAGATCGTCGAGGGCGATGGAGAAGCCCATGGCACGGTAGTGGTGCAGGGCGGTATCGAGCAGGCTGAAATCGTCGATCGGCGCCTGTTCGGTCAGCTCGATCACCACCCTGTCCGGGGTGATGCCGAACTCCTGCAGCAGCTTGAGGGTGCGCCCCGGCTGGTGAGTCGGCTCCAGCAGGGATTCCGGCGAGACGTTGAGGAACAGCTTGCCGTCCAGCTGCAGGTCACGGAAGCGACGACAGGCGCTGCGCCGGCTGGCCAGCTCCAGTTCGCTCAGGCGTCCGCAGTTGCGGGCCACGCTGAACAGGGCAATCGGTGAATGTAGCGGGCTGTTGGACGGGCCGCGGGTCAGGGCCTCGTAGCCGAGGATGCGCCGGTCGGCCAGGGCGATGATGGGCTGGAACAGGCTGTGTAGGTCGCCGTGAGCGAGGATCTGATCCAGTGCGCTCAACTGCTCGGTGACGGTCATGGCGGGTCTCGCAGGGCGGAAAATGATAAGGGCCGGTATCGCTACCGGCCCTTTCATTTCACGACAGAACGATGACGCTTTGATGACGTCAGAACCTGTCTCGGATCTCGCGAGCTAGAGCCAGACAAGGCAAAAATCACCGAGGGCGCGGAATTTACGTACTGTAAATGAGCAGCCCGAGGTGATTTTTAACGCCGTATGGCCGACGCGCAGCAGATCCGTGACAGGTTCTTAGTGCTTGGCCACCTGGGTATCCATGCCGAGGTAGTCGAGCAGGATGCGCCCGCTCTCACTCAGGTAGGCATCGTCTTCCGGCTTGGTCTTTTCCGGCTCGACGGGAGGGCTGTCTTCATCCTCTTCCTTGATTTCCTTGAGCAGCTCCTCGCCCTTGGCCTTGCGCTTGGTGTTTTCCAGGGCCAGCTGACGGGCCTCGATATCGGCACGCTGGCTGCGTCGGGTCTGCTCGTTGAGGCTGATGCTGGTCTGCTGCATCAGTTCCTGGGCCAGGGCCAGGCGCTCGCGGGTGAAGACGAAGTCCGGGTTTTCTGCCGTGCGCGCTTCATGGCGGGCTTTCAGCTCGGCCAGGAACGGCTTGAACGGATCGCTTTCCGGCTTGATCGCGGGGCGGATGCTGTCCCATGGCATGGCTTCGGGCAGGGCGCTCTCGCCAATTTCCTTGGTGTCGACGATGTCCGGGTAGGCAATGTCCGGCAGCACGCCCTGGTGTTGGGTGCTCTGCCCGGAAACCCGGTAGAACTTGGCCAGGGTCAGCTTCAGCTCGCCGTGGTTGAGTTCCTGAATGGTCTGCACCGTGCCTTTGCCGAAGGTCTGGCCGCCGAGAATCAGGCCGCGGTGGTAGTCCTGCATGGCGCCAGCGAAGATCTCCGAGGCGGAGGCCGAGAGGCGGTCGACCAGCACGGCCAGCGGGCCGGTGTAGAACACGCCCGGCTCCTCGTCGGCCAGCACATCGACGCGGCCGTCGCTGTTGCGCACCAGCACGGTCGGGCCCTGGTCGATAAACAGGCCGGTCAGCTCGGTGGCTTCCTGCAGCGAGCCGCCGCCGTTGTCGCGCAGATCGAGGACGACGCCGTCGACATTGTCCTTTTTCAGCTCGGTAAGCAGGCGTTTGACGTCGCGGGTGGTGCTCTTGTAGTTCGGATCACCGGCGCGGAAGGCTTTGAAGTCGAGGTAGAAGGCCGGCACCTTGATCACCCCGAGCTTGTAGTCGCGGCCGTCATGGTTGAGCTTGAGCACCGACTTCTGCGCGGCCTGTTCTTCCAGCTTGACCGCTTCGCGGATGATGCTGACGACTTTGCTGGTCTGGTCGCTCGGCGCATTGCTGGCCGGGATCACTTCCAGGCGCACCTTGGAGCCTTTCGGCCCGCGAATCAGCTTGACCACTTCGTCCAGGCGCCAGCCGATCACATCGACCATGTCCTTGTCGCCCTGCGCCACGCCAATGATCTTGTCGGCCGGAACGATCTGCTTGCTCTTCTCCGCCGGGCCGGCCGGCACCAGGCGTACCACCTTGACGTGCTCGTTGTCGGACTGCAGCACGGCGCCGATGCCTTCCAGCGACAGGCTCATGTTGATGTCGAAGTTCTCCGCGTTGTCCGGGGAGAGGTAGTTGGTGTGCGGGTCATAGGTCTGCGCGAAGGCGTTGATGTAGGTCTGGAACACGTCCTCGCCGCTGGTCTGGTCGAGGCGCTTGAGCTGTCTCTTGTAACGCTTGCTCAACAGTTCTTCGATGGCCTTGGGTTCCTTGCCGGCCAGTTTCAGGCGCAGCACTTCATCCTTCACGCGTTTGCGCCAAAGGTCATCGAGTTCAGCGCGGTCTTTGGCCCAGGGCGCGTTCTCGCGCTCCACCAGCAGGCTTTCCTCGACCTCGAAGTCGAGTTTTGAGGTGTCCTGGAGCAACTGGATGGCGTAGTCCAGGCGCTCCTGCACGCGCACCAGCTGGCGCTTGTACATGAGGAAGCCGGGCTCCAGGTCGCCGCTTTTCAGCAGGTCGTCGAATTTGTTGCGCCACTGGTCGAATTCGCCGATGTCGGCGGCGGTGAAGTAGCTGCGCGCCGGATCGAGGGTCTTCAGGTAGCCGTCGTAGATCTTCTGCGAGCGTGCATCGTCGAGCGGCGGCTTGTTGTAGTGATGGCGCTTGAGCAGCTCCACCACGTTGAGGCTGGCAATCACCTGCTCACGGTCGGGCTGCAGGTATTCCCAGTTCTCCGGGCCGGTCTTGGCGGCCGCGGACATAGCTTGCAGGCCCAGCACGAGAGCCAGGGCAGTAGAAGAGAGACGCAGCATGGTGATTCGACGCGAGGGCAATTGATAACGCATATTAGGCCGTCATGTGAGCGCCAGGTTCCATTGAGCCGGGCGGCAGAATGCAGAAAGCCCGGCACACAACGCCGGGGGGCTTGTTCACTATGGAGGCAGCATGAAGGCATTGCAAGGCGTCGAAGGGCAGGTGGAATGGTGCGAGCGGCCCGCTCCAGCCTGCGATGTAGGGCAGATTCGCGTGCGCGTGGCGGCCGCTGGGCTCAACCGTGCCGATCTGCTGCAGCGCGCCGGTCTGTACCCGTCGCCAGCGGGTAGCAGCGACGTGCTCGGCCTGGAGTGTTCCGGGGTAGTCAGCGAGGTCGGCGCCGGCAGTGCCTGGCAGGTCGGTGATCGGGTTTGCTGCCTGTTGGCCGGTGGCGGCATGGCCGAGGAAGTGGTGGTCGATGCCCGCCATGCCTTGCCGGTACCGCAAGGCCTGTCGCTGGCCGAAGCGGCGGCGCTGCCGGAGGTGTATGCCACCGCCTGGCTCAACCTGTTCCAGCTGGCCGGGCTGAAACCGGGCGAGAAGGTGTTGCTGCATGCCGGCGCTAGTGGCGTCGGCTCGGCGGCGATCCAGCTGTGCAAGGCTTTCGGCAGCCCGTGCTGGGTCAGTGTCGGCTCGACGGAGCGCCTGGCTTATTGCACCGGCCTCGGTGCCCAGGGCGGCGCGCTACGCGGCGAGAACCTGGCGAGCCTGCGTGATTTCGCCCCGTTCGACGTGATCCTCGATCCGGTTGGCGCGAACTACGCCGAACTCAATCTCGAGCTGCTGGCGCGTGACGGACGCTGGGTGAATATCGGCCTGATGGGCGGCAGCAAGGCGCAGCTGGATATGGCGCTGCTGCTCGGCAAGCGCATCCAGCTGAGCGGTTCGACCCTGCGCAATCGGGATGACGAGTTCAAGGCGGCGCTGCTCAGCGATCTGGGCCAGCATGTCTGGCCGCTGTTCGGCGAAGGGCGGCTGAAGCCGCAGCTGGAACAGAGCTTCGCGGCCAAGGATGTGCAGGCCGCCTTTGCCGCGCTAGCGAGCAATCAGGTGGCCGGCAAGGTGGTGCTGCTGATAGACGAGAGCCTGGTCTGAGAATCTGTCTACGATCTCTTGATCGTCGGCCATGCTGCGTTGCAATTGGGCTCGGGCTGCTCATTTACAGCTCGTAAACTCCGCGCCCTCGCCCAATTGCGCCTTGCCTGGCTCTAGCTCAAAAAATCGTAAACAGATTCTGAGCAGCCCTGAGTTTGTGATCAGCCATCACTTCCAGCTGAGAATTTCCCAGCCGGCCTGTTCGGCATGGGCGCGCAAGGTTGGATCCGGGTTGACCGCATGGGGGTATTCCACCAGCGAGAGCAGCGGCAGGTCGTTGCGCGAGTCGGAATAGAAGTAGGCACCGGCCAGGCTTTCGCCTTGCTCCTGCAGCCAGTCCTGCAGGCGGACAACCTTGCCTTCGCGGTAGGTCAGCACGCCGCGGGTCTTGCCGCTGTAGTGGCCGTGCTGCTGCTCCAGGTCGATGGCCAGCACTTCCGCTATGCCCAGGCGCTCGGCGATGGCGCTGACCAGGAAGTGCGCCGAGGCGGAGATCACCAGTAGGCGATCGCCGGCAGCGCGGTGCTGGGCCAGGCAGCGCATGGCGTCGCTGTAGATGATCGGCTCGATGACATCCTCGACGAAGGGGCCGACGACGAACGCGACTTCCTCCTCGGTGCGGCCCACCAGCGGCGACAGGGTGTAGGCCATGTAGTCTTCCATGGCCAGCTTGCCCTGGGAGTAAAGCGCCATGAGCTCCTGTTCACGGGTCAGGAAGCTGTCGCGGTCGACCCACTGGATGTCGGCCATGTGCTTGGCCCACAGCGAGGCGCAGTCGCCGTCGATCAGGGTTTCGTCGAGGTCGAAGATTGCCAGGGCCATCACGCCACCTCCCGGATTGCCTGTTCGTCGATGGTCAGGCCGATGCATTGGCCGTTGCCGATCAGATCGCCTTCACGGCGGTTGAGTACGTCGACCAGCAGTTGCACGCCATTGGCTTCGACGCGGTAGCGGATGACGTTGCCGAGCAGGCTATGGCCGAGAATTTCCGCGGCGATGGCGCCGCTGTGGTGCAGCTGGATGGCCTCCGGGCGGATGGCGATGCGGCTGCTGACCGGGCGCAGCAGCAAGCGACTGGCGGTTTGCGCATCGAGCAGGTTGTAGTTGCCGATGAAACCGGCCGCAAACGCATCCACGGGCGCGGTATAGAGGGTCTCGGCGTCGCCACTCTGGACGATCTTGCCGGCGTTCATCAGGAAGATGCGGTCGCTCATGGTCAGTGCCTCCTCCTGATCGTGGGTGACGAAGATGGTGGTCAGGCCGAGGTCCTGCTGGATGCTGCGGATCTGCTCGCGCAGGTGCTTGCGGATGCGCGCATCCAGCGCCGACAGCGGCTCGTCGAGCAGTAGCAGGCGCGGACGGGTGACCAGCGAACGGGCCAGGGCCACCCGTTGGCACTGGCCGCCGGACAACTGGTGCGGGTAACGGCTGGCGAAGTCGTCCAGCTCGACCATCGTCAGGGCTTCCTGCACGCGCTGGGCGCTTTCTTCCTTGCCGACCTTGTGCATGCGCAGGCCGAAGGCGACGTTCTGCGCCACGCTCATATTGGGGAACAGCGCGTAGCTCTGGAACACCATGCCGATATCGCGCTTTTGCGGCGACAGTGGCACCAGGTCCTGGCCGTTGAGCAGGATCTGCCCACCGCCGACGTCGGTCAGCCCGGCGATGCAGCGCAGCAGGGTGGATTTGCCGCAACCGGAGGGGCCGAGCAGGGTGACGAACTCGCCCTGGGCAATTTCGCAGTTGATGTCGCTGAAGATCGAGGTGGCGCCGTAGCTTTTATGCAGGCCGCGGATGCTCAGGTAACTCATGAGTTGTCCTTGTTCAGGCGAGTGGCTGCCCAGGTGAAGATCAGCACGAAGAAGAAGTAGGAAATCACCAGCGCGCTGTTGAAGTGGCCGCTGCTGTTTTTCATGTTGTTGAGGTACACCTGCAGAGTCTCGTAGCGGGTGCCGACCAGCAGGTTGGCAAAGACGAACTCGCCAAACAGGAAGCTGAAGGAGAGGAACAGCGAGACCATCAGGCCCTTGCGCAGGTTGGGCAGCACCACCAGGAAGGCGGCCTGCCAGGTGCTGGCACCGAGCAGCTGGGCGGCGTCCATCAGGTCGCGCAGATTGATTGCCTGCAGGTTGTTGGTGATCGCCCGGTACATAAACGGCAGGGCCACGGTGAAGTAGCAGCCGATCAGAATCCAGGGCGTGCCGACCATCGCCAGTGGCCCGGAGCCGTAGACCTGCAGCAGGCCGACCGAGGACACCACCGGCGGCACGGCGAACGGTAGCAAAATCAAGATGTTCATCAGCCCGTCGAGCTTGGGGAAGTGGTAATGCACCACAAACAGCAGCGGCAGGATCAGCGCCGTGGCCAGCAACAGGGAACCGAAGCACACCAGCAGTGACTGGCCGAAAGCGGCGAGGAAACGCGGATCGCTCCACAGCGCCACATACCACTTGAAGGTCAGGCCGGATGGCAGGATGGTCGCCGACCAACTGGTGGACAACGAGTAGAGCAGGGTGCCGGCCAGCGGCAGCAGGAGGATCAGGAACAGCAGCCAGACCACCGTGCGGTGATAGAGAGCGGCCGGCTTGGCATCAGCGCGCGACATGGTAGCTCCTCTTCAGCAGCCACTGGTGTGCGGCGGTGATCACCACCATCAGGCCCACCAGCACCATCGCCAGGGCGCTGGCCATGTCCGGGTTGAGGCTGATATCGCCGGCAACCATGGCGGCGATGCGGATCGGCAGCACGTTGAAGTTGCCGGTGGTCAGCGCATACACCGTGGCGTAGGCGCCCAGGGCGTTGGCCAGCAGGATGACGAAGGTGCCGAGCAGCGCCGGGGTCAGCACCGGCAGGCCGATATGCCGCCAGAAGTCCCAGGTGCCGGCGCCGAGCAGCGCCGCGGACTCGCGCCAGTCTTCACGCAGGGCGTCGAAGGCCGGGTAGAGCAGCAGCACGCCGAGGGGAATCTGGAAGTAGGTGTAGAGCACGATCAGCCCGGTCTTGGAGTACAGGTTGAAGTCTTCGATGATCCCGGCCTGCTTGAGCAGCAGGGTCAGCGCGCCGTTGAAGCCTAGGATGATGATGAAGGCGAAGGCCAGCGGCACGCCGGCGAAGTTGCTGGTCATGTTGGAAAAGGCCATGACGAAGTCGCGCAGCTTGGAGTCGACCTGGCGCAGCGAGTAGCTGCCGAGCACGGCGATGACGATGCCGAACAGGCTCGACCAGAAGGCGATCTGCAGGCTGTGCTTGATTGCCTGCAGGTAGAACTTGGAGCTGAAGATCTTCGCGAAATTGCCCAGGCCCCAGCTGTCGCCAACGCTCAGGCTGTGCACCGCGACCCACGCCAGCGGGGCGATCTGGAAGGCAATAAAGAAGATCGCGAAGGGCAGCAGGCACAGCAGGGCCAGCCATTTGCCGCGGGGTTTGCTTGCCGTCACTTGAGCAGTTCCTTGCACAACGGTTTGTCGTGGCTGGCGCCGAGCAGGGCACAGATGGTGCCGCACAGTTCGGTCTGCCGTGGCTGCGCGTTGCCATCCAGGCTGAAGGCGCTGCCGGCGACGAACAGCGGCACTTCGCGCTCTTCCGGCAGCAGGCCGTTGTGCGAGCGGTCGTTGTTCATACCGTGGTCGGCAGTGACCAGCACCTGGTAGCCGGCATCCAGCCAGCGCTGCAGGTATTCGGCCAGCAGCAGGTCGGCAGAGCGCGCGCTGTTGCGGTATTGCGGGGAGTCCAGGCCAAATTTGTGGCCGGCGTCGTCGATGTTCATCGGGTGCACCAGCAGGAAGTTCGGCTGGTGCTGCACGCGCAGGTGTTCGGCATCGGCGAACAGGTGCGAGTCCGGGTAGTGGTCGGCGTAATAAAAGTGGCCCTGCTGGATCGGCAGGGTGCTGTCACTGGTGTGGCGGTCGCGGGCGGCATCGAAGGGCGCGCGGTTATACAGCTCGCTCATCCAGTGATAGGCCGCGGCGGCGGTGGATAGGCCAGCGTCACGGGCGTAGTGGAAGATGCTGCGCTGGTTGGACAGGCGCACCACATCGTTGTGCACGATGCCGCTGTCGATCGGCGCCACGCCGGTCATCAGGCATTCGTAGAGCGGGCGGGACAGCGCGGGCAGCTCGCACTCGAGCTTGTACAGCGCGGCGCGGCCAGCGCCGCAGTAGGCCTGCAGATGGCCCAGCGCATGGCGGGCAACCTCGTAATTCAGGCCATCCAGTACCACCAGGATGACGTCGTATTTCATCGTGCGATTTCCTTGAGCAAAAACACAGCCCGGCGAGCGCCGGGCTGTGGACGAGCGCTTATTGCATTTCGATGATCACATTTTCCTGCCACAGCTGCGGCAGTGCTTTCGAGGTGGCTTCCCAGGCTGCCGGGTCCTTGATCGGTTGAACCTTGGCGTACTGCTCGTTCGGCAGCAGCTTGGCCTGCACTTCGGCCGGCAGGGTCAGGTGTTCGGCGCGGATCGGCCGGGCGTTGCCCTTGGCCAGGTTGATCTGCCCGGCGTCGCTCAATATGTACTCACGCGCCAGCTTGGCCGCGTTGGGGTGCTTGGCGTACTTGTTGATCACCGTGGTGTAGCCGGAGATCACCGAGCCGTCGGACGGAATCAGCACTTCGAAGCGGCTCGGGTCGATCTGGTCGCGGTACGACAGGCCGTTGAAGTCCCAGACGATGCCGACTTCCACTTCGCCTTTTTCCAGGGTCTGGATGGTCGGGTTGGACAGGCCCAGGCGGCCCTGTTTGGCGATCTCGGCGAAGAAGTCCAGGCCCGGCTGGATGTTCTTCTCGTCACCGCCGTTGGCGATGGCGGCGGCCAGTACGCCGTTGACGGCCTGCGCGGCGGCACTGACGTCACCGATGGCGACCTTGTACTTGCCCTGTTTCAGGTCGGCCCAGGACTTGGGTACGTCCTTGACCAGCTGCTTGTTGACGATAAAGGCGATGGAGCCGGTGTAGGCCAGCATCCAGTGACCGTCCGCATCCTTGGCCCAGGTCGGAATCTGTTCCCAGGTGCTCGGTTTGTAGGCTTGGGTAACACCCTGCTGCACGGCAATGGGGCCGAAGGCCGCACCGACGTCGCCGATATCGGCGGTGGCATTGTCCTTCTCGGCGGCGAACTTGGCGATTTCCTGGGCCGAGCTCATGTCGGTGTCCATGTGCTTGAGGCCGTAGAGTTTGTTCAGGTCGGCCCAGGTGTCCTTCCAGTTGGCCCAGCTGTCCGGCATGCCGACGCTGTTGACCTCGCCCTCTGCGCGGGCGGCTTTTTCCAGGCTCTTTACATCCTCGTTGGCCATGGCCTGGTTACCCAGAATAATGGCCGATCCCATCAGTGAAGCCAGCAGCAGGCGTTTCATGGTGAAGCTCCTTAGCAGGGTGAAAGATTGGTCTAGATCAGCAAGACCCAGGCCAATCTAGAGGCTTTCTATGACGCTTTTATGGCAGCGCATTGCCCTGCTCCCCAGGGGCGCGCTGCGCCTGAAAGCGTAGACCATGGCTAAGTAACTGATTTACCGAGAGACTGCCGGGCCAGATGGCATGCCGCATGCAGGCACAAAGGCGCGGCTTGTGACTGTCATCCCGCAGTCATCCAGCTTGCCTAGCATGGCCGCACGTTCGACCGGTTGTGCCCCTTGTTGGTGCTGGTCTATTCCAGAGTGGAGTTTTGTATGCGCGACGAAGCGCCCCGTACCGTTACCGCCATCTGCCGTGCCTTGCAGGAGCAGATCGAGCATGGCCTGCTGACGCAGGGCAGTCAGCTGCCGGCCGAGCGCAAGCTCAGCGAGCTGTTCGAGACCACCCGCATCACCCTGCGCGAGGCGCTGGGGCAGCTGGAAGCCGAAGGCCTGATCTACCGTGAGGAGCGCCGTGGCTGGTTCGTCTCGCCGCCGCGGCTGGCCTACAACCCGCTGGTGCGCAGCCACTTCCATGCGATGGTGCGCGAGCAGGGGCGGCAGTCGTCCACCGAGCTGCTCAGTGCCAGGCTGATCCCGGCGCCGGTGGATATCTGTGCGTTGCTGGAGTTGCCGGCGCTATCTGCGGTGCTGCAGATCCGCCGCGCGCGGCGCATCGACGGGCGCCTGGTGCTGTACGTCGAGCACTACCTGAATCCGGCCTATTTCCCTGGCATCCTGCAGTTCGACCTGACCTGCTCGCTGACCGAGCTGTACGCCAGCGAATACGCCATCCATTACGGGCGGGTGCGTTTCGACATCCTGCCCACCGCCTTGCCGGCCGAGGCGGCGAACAGCCTGAAAACCACCCTGGGCAGCCCGGCACTGCGCATCACCCGGGTCAACCGCGACCAGCACGGGCGGCTGATCGACTGCGACCTGGAGTTCTGGCGTCACGACGCCATTCACGTCAGCGTCGAAGTGCCGGAGTGAGGCGCTAGCCGGTGGTTTTTCAACGGCCTGTTAGAAAGCGCAAAGGGAGCTGTCGCCATGCCAAACCTCGCGGAGTTCCAGCAACGGCTCGAAACTATCATCGGCCGACCAGCCGATCAGCGGCCTTTCGTTTGCGATGGCTCGCCCCTTGATTGTCGAGTTTTCATCGTCGGGCTGAACCCGGCGTCTGCTAGTGAGAGAGACTTTTGGGAGTTCTGGGATTGCGAGGCTGGGTTCAACAAGCGTGCCTGGTTTGAGAGCTATCTCACCGAGCGAGCGAAGCGCCCGCTTAAACCTGGCAAAACCCGTAGAAACCCCATCAGCAATACTCGGCGAGTTCTTGAGTGGGTCATATCCTCAGCGGGCGATACCCGCATTCTTGAGACGAACATCTACGCTTCGGCCACGGAAGATGCGAAGGGCCTTGCTGGTAGCATGAGGTGCTCGCGAGCGTTCGATTTCTTGGTTGACGCGCTCAAGCCGAGGCTGGTTGTGGCGCACGGTAACCATGCAGTTGACCATATGCGCACCAAGTATCCAGGGTTGCAGACCATTGCTGTAAAGCACTTTTCGCGGGGATGGTCCCAGCAGGCTGCCTGGGATCTTGGGTTATCCATTACTCGTGAGGCACGCACTTTCTAACAGGTGGTTGAAACCGTTCGCTTTGCTCATTGGGACGGGCTAAAGCCCGCCCTCTAATCAAACGTTAGACGGCAACCGGCTTCTGCTTGGCGGTCGTGAACTCCAGGGTCTCGCCATCCAGCGGTACGCGCAGGCGCTCACCGATGCCTCGGCGCACGGCCTCCTGCAGCAAGCCGGCGCGGGTCACCGGGCAATGGTCGAGGGCTTCCAGGTGGTTGGCGACGATGATGCCGCTGCTGAGCTGGAGTGCCGCGAGAATGTCGGCCTGGCCCATGATGATCTCGCCGCCCAGGTCGAAGCGCGCGCCACCGGCCGGCAGTACGCTCACTGCCGGCGCCAGTTGCGTCAGGCACTGGCGCACCTCTGCGGTGAGCAGGGTGTCACCGGCGATATAGAGGCTGGGTTCATGGGGAATCTGGATGAAGTAGCCATAGCCGTGGGCCATCAGACTGCCGATAAAGCCCTCGCCGTGCAGGCAGGGGATCGCCTGGATAGTGCCATTGAAGAATACCCCGCCGGCCTGGCTGGGCAGCTCCTGCACGTTGAGTCGGCGCTTGCGCAGGTAATCCGCATCCTCCGCCATGCACAGCACGGGGATATTGCGCTCGCGCAGCCAGCGGATGGCGGTGCGGTCGAGGTGGTCGAAATGGCCTTTCTGGCAATGGGTGATCAGGCAATGGGTCACGCGTTGCAGATGCTCGCTGGCGTTGTCCGGCAGCTCGACCAGCGGGTTGCGCCGCCGCCGGGCGAGATACTTGAGCGCGGGCAGCTGGCCCTGGGCGGCCAGCATGGGGTCGACCAGCAGACGAACTTCGCCGAACTCGACGATCAGGGTGGCATTGCGCAGTTGGGTGACTTTCATGGCGACCTCCGGGATAGGAGGGCTCATTGTAAAAATCCGTCTGCGGGATAAGGATGGCAATAATTGCCATAAATAGGACATTTCATGCCTGTGCAGAAAATCGGCCTGCTGCTGTATCCCGGTTGCATGCCCGCTGGCCTGTTCGCCTTCGCCGACCTGCTGACGGCGGTCAATCGGCGCGCGGGCGAGCAGCACTTCGAGCTGTGCTGGGTTGGGCTGGACAAGGAGCCGGTCGACTGTGCCCAGGGCATGCGCTTGCAACCGCAGATCAGCCTGGCCCAGGCCGCGTGCAGCGCCGTGCTGATTCCCGGGCTCTGGGCGGATTCGGAGGCGATGATCGCCCAGGCGCTGGAGGACAATCGCGGCCTGATTCGAGCGCTGAGCCAGTTGCCGCGCAGCACCCAACTGTGGAGCTACTGCACCGGCGTGTGCCTGCTGGCGCAGAGCGGGCGTTTGCAGGGTGAGCGCGCGACGGCCACCTGGTGGCTGGCGTCCAGCCTGCAGAAGCGTTTTCCCCAGGTGGAGTGGCAGTTCGAGCAGACCCAGGTGAGCAATCGCCTGACTGCCACGGCATCCGGTGTCAGCGGTTACCTGCCGATCGCCCGTGCGCTGATCGAGGAGCAGCTGGGCGCGCTGGTCTATCGCGAGATCGCCACGCTGATGGTGCTGCCGCGGCCAGAGCCGGCGACGCCGGTGTTTCGCTCCGTCGGCCTGATGCAGCAGACGGATCCGCTGCTGCGCCGTTTGCACCTGTTGGTGGAGCGCCTGCCGGCCCAGCAGCTCAGTGTGCAGCGGCTCGCCGATGAGCTGGCCGTTTCCGCCCGTACCCTGGCGCGCAAGGTACGTGCGCTGACGGGGCTGGCGGTGGCGGATCAGGTGCGCCTGATCAAGCTCAACCAGGCCAGCGAACGGCTGATCCTGACGGCTGATTCGATCAGCCGGATCAGCGCCGCCCTGGGCTACGGCGATGAGTCGAGCTTTCGGCGCACCTTCAAGCACGTCACCGGGCTGACCCCGGCTGCCTATCGGCAGCAGTACAAAGTCTAGAACCGCTCTGCAAGTTGGCGTTTCAGTGCAAGCCCAAGCCGTTCGCTGAGTTCAAACAATGGTTTACTCAGAACCTGTTCACGATCTTTTGGACTAGAGCCAGACAAGGCAAAAACAGGCGAGGAAGCGGAGTTTACGAGCTGTAAATGAGCATTCCGAGCCTGTTTCTAACGCGGTATGGCCGACGGACAGGAGATCGTGGACAGGTTCTCAGAAGGGTGCGCGGCTCGTTCCTTGCGCCTATTAAGGCAGCGTGTTCTCGCCTGCATCTGCAGAAAGGTTAGGGCGTTCGCCTCTTTTCTGAACTTGCCGGCATAGGCACTATGGGTCGCCGCGCTGTTAGCAGGCCGTAGAAACATAGGCGAGGCAGCCGAGGCTGTTACTGGCTTACCGCCTTGTCTGGCTCTAGTCCAAAAGATCGTGAACAGGTTCTAAGCCGCAAACGGCTTACCGAGCCTGTTTTTATCGCCGTATTGGCAGCGTGGGTGGTTTTTCAGCGGCCTGTTCAATCACACTGGCCGCCAAAATAAAAAGACAGGGAGGTTGTATGCAACTCAGTTCTATTGGTCTCTCGATGGCGCGTTGGCAGGCGCGAGTGCGTCTGGCGGCACTCTTGGTGCTGGTTGGCCTGAGCGGATTAACCGCCAACGCTGTATTGGCCCAGGCCGATGCGCCCGCAGGCATGCAGCAGCCTGGCGCCGTTGCCACTCCCGTACCAACTGCCCCGGCCACCTCCGCAGCGACGCCGAGCCTGGCTGGCGCCGTTGCCGAGACGCAACCTTTCGGCGTTCGCGAGATGTTCGGGCAAGCCGACTGGGTGGTTAAGTCGGTGATGATCTTCCTGGCCTTTTGCTCGTTGCTGACCTGGGCGGTGCTGTTCGAGAAGCTGTTTGTCTTCGCCCGTGCTCGGCGCGCCAACAATCGCTTTCTTGAGGCCTTCCGCAAGGGTGAGCTGGAGCACCTGAGTCCCGTGGCCAGCAACAGCGCCATGGCACGTATGTGGCAGGTCGGCCAGGCCGAACTCAAGCACTTCGGCCGCAAGTGCAGTAAGGACGCCAGCGCCGATCAGATCAACCGCCTGTTGCAGCGTATCTCGCTGACTTCGAGCATCGTTCAGGAGCGCGATCTGGCGCGCTTGGGCAGCCTGATGGGGGTGCTGGCGACCATCGGCGCCACGGCACCCTTTATCGGCCTGTTCGGTACCGTATGGGGCATCCTCAACAGCTTCGCCAATATCGCCACGATGAAATCCTCCAGTCTGGCGATTGTCGCACCGGGTATCGCCGAGGCCTTGCTGGCCACTGCGCTGGGGCTGTTTGCGGCTATCCCCGCGGTGATGATCTTCAACAAGTTCGCCCGGGACATTAACGGCTTCGTCGGCGCCCTGGATAACTTCTCGGCGGAAATGATCGCGGCCATGTCGCGCAAGCTGGATGAGGTGCACTTAGCATGAGTATCCAGTTCAATTCCGGGCCCATGGTCAAACGCCACAACTATCAACAGAACGCCGAGATGAACATCACGCCCTTCGTCGATGTGATGCTGGTGCTGTTGATTATCTTCATGGTCGCCGCGCCGCTGGCCACCGTGGATGTGCCGGTGGATCTGCCGAGCAATGCCGCGGCGCCGACCCCGCCGCCGACCGATCCGCTGTATATCAGTGTGCAGGCCGATGGCTTGTTGTTCGTCCAGGAACAAGGCGTGGCGCTGGCCGAACTGGCTGGCGTGGTGCGCGGCGCAACCGGCAATCGGCTGGATACCCGGCTCTTTCTGCGCGGCGATCAGGCGGTGGATTATGGCACCCTGATGCGGGTAATGAACAACCTGCAGAAAGCCGGTTACAGCCAGATCAGCCTGGTGGCAGCGCAAGAGCTGACGCCCTGATGGCTGGCCCCAGGATCGAAGTTCACTGGCCGATCCGCCTGCTGGTTATTCTGGTTTCCCTGGCACTGCACGGCGCTTTGCTGGTTTGGCTGTTAAGCGCCGATCTGCGCCAGCCGCTGCCTGAGCAGCCGCAAGCGATTGCCGTGCAGATGGTTGAGCTGCCTGTGCCAGTGCCGGAACCAGAGCCGGAGCCCGAACCAGAACCGCCTGAACCAGAGCCCATTGCTGAGCCCGAACCGGAACCAGAGCCTGCGCCGCCGCCCCCGGTGAAAGCGCCCGTGGTGAAAAAAGCTGCGCCGCCACCGCGCGCGCCAACCAAGTCCGCCGGCCCACCGGTGCATGCGTTTGGTGCCAACAACGACTGGGCTGCGCCACCCACTCCACCGCCGGCGCCAAGCGCCAGCCGTGGCCGACAAGTCCCGTCGGACTATGCCGACAAGGTGAAGAATCGGGTGATCGCCAATCTCAAACGCCCAGAAGGGGCGGTTTACAAGCCGCCACCCGGCTACAAGGGCGACCCCGCCGATCTCAAGAGGAAGTGCTTTATCTCCTATGAGATCACCCTGGATAGCAGCGGCAAGATGCTCTCCTACGAGATCGACCCCTGCGGCGACCCCCTATTGGATGCCGCTGCCGAACAGGCCGTGCTCAAGGCGGGGCCATTTCCGCCACCGCCCAACCAGGGTGCTGCGCGCTACACCGTGTACGGCACGGCAATCTTCATCAAATGACCCGGAGTCAGTGATCCATGTCGGTTTCCTTGTATTCGCGAATGGCCGCGCTGGCTGCCCTGGGCGCCGCGCTTGTGGCCTGTACCACACCGGAGCCAATCGCCAAGCCCGTGGCGCAGCCGGTTCAGCCGCGGGCGGTGAGCCTGGCCAGTTTCGACTGTGTCGAGGGATTGCCCGCGCTGCATCGGCAGATCTGCGCCAGCGAGGCGTTGGCTCGCCTGGACAAACAGGTGATTGAGCAGTACCGCAGCCGCCTGCGTGGCCTGGATCTGCCTGGCGCCTTGCTGCTGGAGGCCAATCAGCGCCAATGGCTGCTGAGCAGGGCGGGGCAATGCCCGTTGACCGATGCCGCCCATGCGCAGGACTGCCTGATTGCTATGTACCGCCAGCGCGCCGATGACTTGGCCACCTGGCCCGAAGCCCGGCAGACCAATCCTCAAGGTGCCCATGGCTTATCCGCCTACGCCGAATTCAGGTTGGCGGAGAGCCGCGATGCCGGCCTGTGCGAGTCGATGAAAACGGCGCTGAATCAGGATTTGCAAGGCAACGGCTTTCCCGTGCCGGCGCGCCTGCCGGGCGCCACGGCGCTAGCCGGCAGCCATGGCCCGGCCGCCAGCGTCGAGCTTGCCGGGCAGCGGCTTAGCGTCGAGCTCTATGACGCCGGCCCCTACGCCAGTTATCAGCTGCGCGCGCGCGGGCTCAGCCGCAACGGCCAGCGGATCCTCGACGACAGCACGTTGCCGCGCTGGGTGGCGGAGCTGCCCAACTACGGCGGGCGTGCCCATGTCTCCTCGTCGCAGACCCGCGACTACGGCGCTATCGATATCTTCCGCCTGGGTGGCCGGGAGCTGGTGCTGGTCAATGAAACCTGGGGCTTCTACTCGCCGGCGGCCCGCGGCGAATCGGCTTATGCCGGGCTCTATGCCCTGGACGGTCTGGGCCTGAAACCCTTGTGCCTGTACCAGGCCTACCTGACCCCATCGCGCAGCAGTTCGGTGGACGGCTTGCCCGCGTTCGCGGCGTTGCAAGCCGAGCTGACCACCCTGGCCGGCGATCCGCCGGCCGAGGTTGCCCAGCATGAGCGCCTCGACAAAGCCCTGAGCCTGAAGGAAAGGCTATGGACGCTGCTCAATATGCCGCTGGTGGGCGTGAAGGAACTGCAGGCGTTTGGGCGCGAAGGGGCGATCCGTCAACGTCATGACGACAGCTTGAATCGGCTGTTCGACTGGTCGGAGCGCAACCTGGACAACAAGCTCTTCTACCGCCGCTTGCTGCCGATGTTACAACCGGCTCACAGCGAGCTGCAGCAGTCATTCAGAGACCAGGGCCTCGACCCGGCCCAGGCCAGCAGCGCCGCCGATCTGCTGCTGCAGGAGAGTCTGGCCAGGGCCAGCGAATACCTGGTCATGCCGGCACCAGTCCCGGATCTTCCGCTGCCGCCGCATGCCGACTATCGCCCGCGCTATGCCGTCGCGCCGACGCCGGGTGAGCTGGAGCAGGGTCGCAATTTCGCCACCCTGCACAGCGTATTGCTGAATAACGCGCCAGCCCATGTGGTGAATGACTTTATCGCCTACGAAACCGAGAACCTCGGCGAGGATCGCGGGCTCAGTGTGGATGGCAGCCCGGCGGCCATGGCGGCGGTGCAGAATCCGCAGAACCTCGAGCTGTTGTTGCGCAGCGATTTCGACGCCAATCAGAGCAATGCCTGGGGCAAAACCGCCTTGATGAGCGCAGCGCAGCTCAATCGGGAGAACAGTGTGCGCCTGTTGCTCGGCAACGGCGCCGATGTGCACAGCCAGACCCGCTCGCTTCCCGGTGCGGGTGTCGGCGGCGTGGAGCGCAGTGAAGCCATGCAGTCGCGGCAAACCGCCTTGCTGATTGCGGCCAGGCAGGCGGATGCGCAAGTGCTAGCTGCCCTGCGCGATGCCGGAGCCTTGCGTGAGGAATGGCCGGGTTATGCGCAACAAGTCTGCGCGGCCCTCGACACTAATCCGCGGCTCGATGGCAGCGCACGCGAGCAACTCAGAGCGCCGCTATGCGGGACTTACAGTTCAGCGCCCAAGCAGGCGTTGCAGCAGTCCGTACAGCTCATAGAACGTCCGGCCATGAGCCTGTTTGTCCGCCATTTCGAAATGACGCCGCAGGTCTTCGGCGTGGAGATCCGCCAGATGGCCCTCAATCTGGGCATGACGGCGGTACGGCGCGGCAAGGTCAAAATCACCGGCCCCCTGACCCTGGTGTTCCCTGACCTTGCCGCGAACGGCCCGCAGCGCTTGACGTTCGATCTGGGTTTGCCGGTGTCGGCCGGTGCGGCGGTGGTGACCAACCACAAAGTGATTCGCAGCGAGCCGAGCCTGGTGTTGAGCACCGACTTCGATCAGCAGCGTAACGATGTCGAAGGCACCTGGCGCCTGTTGGCCGACGCTGCTGCTGCCCAGGGTTTGACCCCAACCAACCAAGGCTATGTGGTCATCCACGGCAACGGCGGCGAGAGAACCGAGTATCAGTTGGTGGTGAAGCGCTAGCAGGCTGTTGAAAAACGTTGGCGAGGCAGCCAGCGCAAGGCAAAAACAGGCGAAAAAGCGCAGTTTACGAGCTGTAAATGAGCATTTTGAGCCTGTTTTTAACGCCGCGATGGCAACGCAGGCAGTTTTTCAACCGCCTGCTAGCTTCACTCCAGCCGCTGTTCCCTGCCCAGGGGCCAGCGCAGGGTGTAGAAGGTGATCATCGAGCGCTAGGCCTGGCTGTGCTGATCGAGGCTGGCGAGCTGCTGGTAGTCCATCAGGCCAATTCAGGGCTGGCGTAGAAGGCCGCCAGCACTTTCACCAGATGGGCCAGGTCGTGGCTGCCGGCCAGTTCGCGGATCGAGTGCATGGCGAAGGTTGGCAGGCCGATGTCCACGGTGCGTACGCCGAGCTGGCTGGCGGTGATCGGGCCGATGGTCGAACCGCAGCCCATGTCGCTGCGCACCACGAAGCTTTGCACCGGTACTTCCTCGGCCAGGCACAGGTGGCGGAAGAAACCGGCGGTCTCGCTGTTGGTGGCGTAGCGCTGGTTGCTGTTGACCTTGATCACCGGGCCGGCGTTGAGTTTGGGGCCGTGGTTGGCGTCGTGTTTGTCGGCGTAGTTGGGGTGCACCCCGTGGGCGTTGTCGGCCGACACCAGCAGGGATTTCTGGATGCTGCGGACGAACCCGTCGCCTTCCGGCAAGACGCGGCGCAGCACCTGCTCGAGGAACGGGCCGTCGGCGCCGCAGGCCGAGCAGGAGCCGATCTCCTCGTGGTCGGTACACACCAGCACGCAGGTCTCGTCGCCTTCGGCGGCGAGCAGGGCCTGCAGGCCGGCGTAGCAGGACAGCAGGTTGTCCAGGCGGGCGCCGGCGATGAAGTCCTGGTTGAGGCCGATCACCGCGGCGCTCTGGGTGTCGTAGAAGCTCAGCTCGTAGTCGAGCACCGCATCGGCGCTCAGACCGTGCTCGCTGGCCAGGCGGTCGGCGAGCAGGGCGCGGAAGTCGGCCGGTTCTTCGCCGGCGATCTGCGCCAGGATCGGCGGCAGTTCGTTCTGCTGGTTGATCGGCCAGCCCTGGTTGGCCTCGCGGTTGAGGTGGATGGCCAGGTTGGGAATGGTGGCGATCGGCAGCTCGAAGTCGATCAGCTGGCTCTGTACCTTGCCGCCCTCGCGGAAGGTCACCCGTCCCGCCAGGGACAGGTCGCGGTCGAACCAGGGGGCGAGCAGGGCGCCGCCGTAGACTTCCACGCCGAGCTGGAAGAAGCCCTGGCGCTGCAGTTCCGGCTGTGGCTTGACGCGCAGGCAGGGGCTGTCGGTGTGTGCGCCAACCAGGCGCAGGCCGCCTTCCAGGGCGCTGCGCTTGCCCAGCTTGAAGGCGATGATCGAGGAATCGTTGCGGGTGACGTAGTAGCGTCCGCCGGCTTCGGTATGCCAGGGCTCGCGCTCGTCCAGGGCCCGGTAGCCGGCGGCTTGCAGGCGCTGGGCCAGGCTGCGGGTGGCGTGGAAGGGGGTGGGCGAGGCCTTGAGGAAATCGATCAGGCCCTGATTCAGTTCTTCGCGCATACACAGCTCCGGACGGCAATGCCCCGAGTTTATCGGATTCCGTGGGGCGATTGGCAGGCGTGTGGCGTCCCGTGTGCCGTGTACGGCGTAGCCCGGATGCAATCCGGGAAGGGCTGTGCGGTATTGCCCCCGGATTGCATCCGGGCTACGTAGCGTAGGAGCGAGCTCTGCTCGCGAACGGGACGCCTGCAAAGGCTTCGCGAGCAGAGCTCGCTCCTACCGGGTAGGGGTCAGAACGGCGCCGGGCACTCGAAACACATGCGCTCGCCGGTCTGCGGATGGGTCAGGCTGAGCATGCTGGCGTGCAGGCACAGGCGCGGCCAGGCGGCCAGGGCTCGTTCGTGGGCATACAGGCCGTCGCCCAGCAGCGGGTGGCCGATCGATAGCATGTGTACGCGCAGCTGGTGCGAGCGGCCGGTGATCGGCGTCAGCTCGACGCGGCAGTAGTCGCCGCAGCGCTCGAGAATGCGCCAGTAGGTCAGCGCATGTTTGCCCAGCTCATGGTCGACTACGTGGCGCGGCTTGGTGGGCGGGTCGTAGCGCAGCGGCAGGTCGATGCTGCCGCTGTCCTGCTCGGGCTGGCCCCAGCACAGGGCGGTATAGGCCTTCTCGGTTTCGCGGTCGTGGAACTGGCGGGACAGCTCGCGGTGGCTGTCAGCGTCGCGGGCGAGGACGATGATGCCCGAGGTCTCCCAGTCCAGACGATGGACAATGCGCGCCTCGGGGTAGCCGTTTTCCTGCAGGCGGGTCACCAGGCAGTCGCGGTTGTCCTCGGCGCGGCCGGGCACCGAGAGCAGCAGGGTGGGCTTGTTGATCACCAGCAGGGCGGCGTCCTGGTGGAGGATTTCGACATTCGACAGCGGCATTGGGGCTTCCACGGCTTTTTGTGTAGGAGCGAGCTCTGCTCGCGAAGCTTCGCCGTGCTGGCGTTCGCGAGCAGAGCTCGCTCCTACGGTGTGGCGACAAATGAAAACGGCGGCCTGGGCCGCCGTTTTCTACCATGCTCGGATCAACGATCCGGCAGGGTGATATTGAGTTCCAGAATGGAGCAGCTGCCCTGGTTTTCCAGCGCAACCTGCACCTGATCCTGCTCGATGTTGACGTACTTGCGGATCACCTCGACCAGTTCTTTCTGCAGGGCCGGTAGGTAGTCCGGCTGGCTGCGCTGGCCGCGCTCGTGGGCGACGATGATCGACAGGCGCTCTTTCGCAATCGAGGCAGGGGTTTCCTTCTTGCGCTCGCGAAAGAATTCGAAAATGTTCATTAGCGCGCTCCAAACAGGCGTTGCATGATTCCTTTCTTCTGCACATCGAGGAAGCGATGGGGCACTTCCTTGCCCAGCAGACGGTCGACGGCATCGCCGTAGGCCTGGCCGGCATCGCTCTCTTCGTCGAGGATTACCGGTACGCCCTGGTTGGAGGCTTTCAGCACGGCCTGGGATTCCGGGATCACGCCGAGCAGGTTGATGGCGAGGATTTCCTCGACGTCTTCCACGCCGAGCATTTCGCCCTTGGTCACGCGCTCAGGGTTGTAGCGGGTCAGCAGCAGACGCTCCTTGATCGGCTCCAGGCCCTGTTCGGCGCGGCGCGACTTGCTGGCCAGCAGGCCGAGCATGCGGTCGGAGTCGCGTACCGAGGAGACTTCCGGGTTGGTCACGACGATCGCTTCGTCGGCGAAGTACATGGCCAGGTGGGCACCGGTCTCGATGCCGGCCGGCGAGTCGCAGATGACGTATTCGAAGTTCTTCGACAGCTCCTCGATGACCTTGCCCACGCCTTCTTTGGTCAGCGCGTCCTTGTCACGGGTCTGGCTGGCGGCCAGCACGTAGAGGTTTTCCAGGCGTTTGTCCTTGATCAGGGCCTGGGTCAGGGTCGCTTCGCCGTTGATCACGTTGACGAAGTCGTACACCACGCGGCGCTCGCAACCCATGATCAGGTCGAGGTTACGCAGGCCGACGTCGAAGTCGACGATCACGGTTTTGTGGCCGCGCAGGGCGAGGCCGGTACCGATGGCGGCGCTGGTGGTGGTTTTACCCACGCCACCCTTGCCGGAAGTGACTACGAGGATCTTGGCCACGGTGATTTACCCCAAATATATGAAAAATAAGGCAATCAAGAGCCGATAAAACGGGCTTCCGGATGCCTTATATAAGTCCCTGAAAAGTGGCCGCAGTATCCGTTAAAGGCGGGTGATGTTCAACACGTCACCCGACAGGCTGACCTGTACCGACTGCCCCCACAGCGGATCACGGCGCAGATCCTCGGCTGTCTTGTACTGACCGGCCACGGAGAGCATTTCCGCGCCCATCTGCTGGCAGAAAATCCGCGCCTCGGCGTTGCCCTTGACCCCAGCCAGAGCACGACCGCGCATCGGACCGTAGACATGGATATTGCCATCGGCGAGAAGTTCCGCTCCGGCGCTGACTGGTGCCAGCACCACCAGGTCACCGCCCTGGGCATAGATCTGCTGGCCGCCGCGCACCGGGGTGGTAATGATCTTGCTCGGTTTGAGCGCCGGTTCGGCAGGTTTTTCCGGCTTCTTGCGGGTTTCCACCGGCTCGACCAGCTTCTCGCGGGCGCCAGATGGCGGCAGTACCGGCAGATCCAGGGCATTGGCGGCGGCGATGTCGTCCTCGCGGTTGGCGCGAATCGCCAGGGTGCGCAGGCCGTGGGTGCGGCACAGCTCCATCAGCTTGACCAGGTCGAGGCTGCCTTCGCCCTCCGGCAGCTTGTCCAGGGCCAGCACCAACGGGATGTTCTGGAAGAAGTTGGGGGCCTGGGCGACTTTGTCGGCCAACTGGCGGTCCAGGCGTTCCAGATCGTTGTGTGCCAGTTCCAGAATGGTGATGGCGAGCATGCTGCCCTTGAGCTGGAACACGGGGTCTTGGTCGAGGAGGTCGGCTTGGCTCATGGTCTACCCATCACACTGAATGGGCACGACTTATAGCGATTAGCCCGCATGGCCGCAAGCTGCGGCGAGTCCTGTAGAATGCGCGGCCCTGTCGTTTGTCCGGAATGATTCATGGATCGCCCGCAATTTCGTGCCTATTTCCTGCATCCACGCTTCTGGCTGCTGTGGCTGGGCCTGGGCCTGCTCTGGCTGGTTGCGCTGCTGCCTTACCGGGTGCTGATGCTGCTGGGCCGTGGCCTGGGTGCCCTGATGTACCGCCTGGCTGGCTCGCGGCGCAAGATTGCCGCACGCAACCTGGAGCTGTGCTTCCCTGAACTGTCTGCCGCCGAGCGTGAACGCCTGCTGCGGGAGAACTTCGCCTCCACCGGCATGACCTTCTTCGAGATGGCGATCAGCTGGTGGTGGCCGGCGGCACGCTTGCGTCGGTTGGGCACTATCGAAGGTATCGAACACCTCCGTCAGGCCGAGATCGAGGGGCAGGGCGTGATCCTCATGGCTCTGCATTTCACCACCCTGGAAATGGGCGGCGGCCTGCTCGGCATGGCCCAGGGCATGTACGGCATGTACCGTCCGCACAAGAATCCGCTGTTCGACTTCGTCCAGCGCAGTGGCCGCGAGCAGCGCCTGCTGGGGGTCATCGGTCGTGACGATGTGCGGGGCATGCTCAAGCTGCTGCGGGCCGGCGGGGTGGTCTGGTATGCGCCGGATCAGGACTATGGCGCCCAGCGCAGTATCTTCGTACCGTTGTTTGGCGTGCCGGCTGCCACGGTGACCGCCACCAGCAAGTTTGCCCGTCTGGGCAAGGCGCGGGTGATCCCCTTTACCCAGGAGCGCCTGGCCGACGGCTCCGGCTACCGCCTGACCATCCACCCGCCGCTGGCCGATTTTCCCGGTGAGAGCGAGGAAGCAGACTGCCTGCGCGTCAATCAGTGGATCGAGAGCGCCATCCGCCAGCACCCCGAGCAGTATCTGTGGGCCCACCGGCGCTTCAAGACCCGCCCGCCGGGGGAGCCCAAGCTGTATAAGAAGCGCCGTCGATAGCGGCGCCCTATACTGGCAAAAAAGACCCACGGGAATTGTCCATGAATCAGGCCGTACATTCCGACACCCCGGTGACAGGGCTGATTCTTTCCGGTGGCGGGGCACGGGCGGCATACCAGGTGGGCGTACTCAGCGCGATTGCCGACCTGTTGCCGAATGCGGCGCACAATCCTTTCCCAGTCATCGTCGGCACTTCGGCCGGGGCGATCAACGCGGTTGGCCTGGCCTGCGGGGCGTTGCACTTCACTGAGGCGATCCGCCGGCTGACCCAGGTCTGGCAGAACTTCCACTCCGATCAGGTTTACCGTACCGATTGGCCCGGCGTGTTGCACCAGGCCAGTCGCTTTATCGGCCACAGTCTGCTGGGCATCGGCGGCGATGTGCCGGTGGCGCTGCTCGACAGCTCGCCGCTGCGCGCCATGCTCGAGCGTGAACTGGATTTCTCCGGGATTGCCGCCGCGGTGCGCATGCGTCAACTGCGTGCGGTGGCGGTGACCGCCTTTGGCTACGAGAGTGGGCAGGCGGTGACCTTCTATCAGGGCCGGGCTGCCATCGACCCCTGGTTCCGCCACCGCCGGGTGGGCGTGCCGACCCGCCTGAGCCTCGACCACCTGCTGGCCAGCGCCTCGATTCCGTTGATTTTCCCGCCGGTGAAGGTCAACCGCGAGTATTTCGGCGATGGCGCAGTGCGCCAGTCGGCGCCCATCAGCCCGGCGCTGCACCTGGGGGCCACGCGCGTACTGGTGGTCGGGGTCAGCGGCAATCCGCTGGGGCGTGGGGCCAATCAGCTGGTGCCACGACCGCAGACGGGCAAGCCGCCGACCCTGGCGCAGATCAGCGGACACATGCTCAACAGCACCTTTATCGACAGCCTGGAAGGCGATATCGAAATGCTTGAACGACTCAACCACATGAGTCGCCTGGTGCCCTCCGGCCTGCATCCGCGCGGGCTGGGCCTGAAACCGGTGGAAGTGCTGGTGATTGCGCCGAGCCAGCCGCTGGATCAGATTGCCGCCCGCCACCGGCATGAGCTGGCCAAGTCGATGCGCTTCTTCCTGCGCGGTTCCGGGGCGACCAAGGCCAGCGGTGCCGGGGTGCTCAGCTACCTGCTGTTCGAGCCCGGCTACTGCAACGAGCTGATCGAGCTGGGTTACCAGGACGCCATGGCGCAGAAGGACGCCCTGGCCAGCTTCCTCGGCCTGGCCGTGGCCGTGCCGGCAGCAAGCATGGCCGATGTGCTGCCGGTGCCGTCGCCGCGCTGAGAACCTGTCCGACAGGCATCAGGCAGTCAGCTTGTCGTCACGAAAATCACGCAGGGCCTGCTCGATCTCCTCGCGGCTGTTCATCACGAACGGCCCGTACTGCACGATCGGCTCACCCAGGGGCGTGCCGGCAATCAGCAGTACGCGAGCGCCGGACTCGCTGGCCAGCTCGATCGCACCCTGCTCGGACAGACGCACCAGGCGGCTCTTGCCGATGGCATGGCCGTTCACGCCCAACTCGCCCTCATACACATACAGCAGCACCCGCTGGCCATCGGCCAGGCGTGGGGCAATCCGCGCGCCCGCTGGTAGCTGCAGGTCGAACAGCTGCGGCAGGGTGTGTGGGCGTTGTACGGCGCCGGCCTGTTGCACCTGGCCATCGTCGAACTGTCCGGCAATCACCGTGACGGCCACGCCATCCTGGGTAATCAGGCGCGGGATTTCCTCGGGTGCATAGTCGCGGTAGCCGGCTTCGCCAAGCTTGTCCTTGGCCGGCAGGTTGAGCCATAGCTGGAAGCCGCGCATCACGCCGGCCTGCTGCTCGGGCATCTCGCTGTGGATGATGCCGCGTGCGGCGGTCATCCACTGCACACCGCCGCTTTGCAGCAGGCCGACATTGCCCAGATGGTCCTCGTGGCGCATGCGCCCTTCGAGCATGTAGGTGATGGTTTCGAAGCCGCGGTGCGGGTGCGGGGGGAAGCCGGCGATGTAGTCGTCGGGGTTGTCGGAGCCGAACTCGTCGAGCATCAGGAACGGATCGAAACGCTCGATGCCGGCACCGCCGAAGACGCGGGTCAGGCGCACGCCGGCACCGTCCGCGGTGGCTTGGCCGATATGCTGGGAGACAACTTGGCGGAACTGGGTCATGGGGCACCTCCGAAGTGGGAATGTGCCCATGCTATGCCTGTCGATTGAATTGATGGTCGCGAAATTCGCGACAATTAAATCGATTTTATCGATGCATTTTCGTTACTCGGCGATCTGCAGCTTGCGCGCCTCGCGGTAGACATAGCGGATCTTCTCGTACTCGAACGGCGTGTTGAGCTGGCCATAGCGCAGGTTGGTGGTATGGCGCATGTCGACTACCTGCAGGGCGGTGATCTCCGGATGGTCACTGCTGATTTCACTGACATTGAGGTAGTTGATCTGGCTTTCCGCCGCGAAGTCGAACACCTTGCCGCCGGTGTCACGCAGGTTGGAGGGGCCGAGCAGCGGCAGCATCACATAGGGGCCGTCGGGCACACCGTAGAAGCCCAGGGTCTGGCCGAAGTCCTCGCTCTGCTTGGGCAGGCCGACGCGGCTGGCTGGGTCCCATAGCCCGGCCACGCCGACTGTGGTGTTGAGCAGCAGGCGCCCGGTGGTCTGCAGTGAGCGCTTGCCCTTGAGTTGCAGCAGGCTGTTGAGCAGGTTGGGCACGTCCCCCAGGTTGCTGAAGAAATTGCTCACCCCGCTGCGCACCACGCGTGGGGTGACATAGCGATAGCCGTCCACCACCGGTAGGAACACCCATTCGTCGAAGCGGTAGTTGAAGTGGTAGACCCCGCGATTCCACGATTCCCAGGGGTCGTAGACGTTCAGTGCGCTGAGGGTCGAGCGTTCGAACTCACGCTGGTCGAGGCTGGGGTTGAACTGCAGCTGGTCCAGCGGGTTGGTGAAACCGTCGGCATCGGTTGCAGCCTGGGCGGCAGCACCCAGCAGCGACAGGCCGAGCAGCAGTGCAGGTTGGACGAGAGCGTGCTTAGCCACGGAAGAACTCCAGCATGGCGTCGCTGTTGACGCGGTAATTGAGGTTGCCGCAGTGCCCGCCGAGCGGGTAGAGGGTCAGGCGCTCGCCGAAGGTGCGGCGCAGGAAGCCGATATCACCGGGGCCGAGAATGACGTCGTCGGCGTTGTGCATCACGGCCACCTTGCTGCTGCTTTTCAGGTAGTCCTCAAGGGCGTACAGGCTGACCTGGTCGATCAGTTGCGGCAGGCTGCCGCCTTCGTTCTTGGTACGCCAGTGAGGGATCAACTGTTCGGCCATGTAGCAGTCGAAGTCGCACTGCAGGGCGCGTTTGAAGAAAGGCGTCAGGCTGGTGCGGTCGGTAATCGGATACTGCGGGGGCGTAATCAGGCCACGGCGATTGATCAGGTCCGAGGTGAAGGCGATATCGGCCGAGGAGAAACGGAACGAACTGCCGATCAGCATGGCCAGTTGCTCGTTGCTCAACTGTTCGTCCGACTGCAGGAAGTCCCGCAGCATGGCGTCGTTGATGTCGATACGGCCTTCTTGCTGGAAGTAGCGTGCGAGTTTTTCCAGAACCTGCTCGAAATAGGTGGTGCCGCTGTCGATGCCCTTGACACGGGTTTGTACCAGGCGATCGAGATTGCTCACCGAGGTGTACAGGTTGACGGGTGGATTGAGCAGCAGCACGCGCTTGAAGTTGAAACTGCGCATGCGCTCGTCCAGCTCGCTGACGAAGGCCGCCTGCAGCCCGCCCAGGCTGTAGCCGGTGAGATGGTAGTCGCTGACCTCGAGCTTGGGATGCTGGGCGCGCACCGCCATCATGGCCCGGTACAGATCCTCCGCATCGTCGCGGGAGATGCCCGGCGTCGCGCTACGTGATGCCGCGCTCATGAAGTCATAGCTGGTCGGCGAGGACAGCTGCACTACGTGGTAGCCGGCGCCATAGAACAGGCGCTTGAGGTCTTCGGTCTTGCCACTGGCATAGTTGGCGCCGGTGCCGGCGATGATGAAGATCAGCGGCGCGCGGCCATCCTGCTGGGCCATGCGGTAGCGCAGTTTGGTCACGGGCCAGAAGTTTTCCGGCAACTCGAACTCGCGTTCGGGGCGCAGCTGGATGTCGTAGTCGGCCTGGTCGATGTCCTCATCGCTGGGCAGCTCGGGGCGCAGGGCCGGCGGTGTGCTGGCAATGGTCGCTTCGAACGGATTGCTCAAGGGGTAGCCGTAACTGGCGGCATCAATATCGGCAGCCTGCACTGCAGCAATGGAAAACAGGTTGCCGAGGAATACGGCAAGGATGGGCAAGCGCAACATGGCCAAGTCCCTTTGTGGAAGGCGTAGGGCAGTAAATAGTAGGGGCAGTGAATAGCAGGGGTGGGACAAGTGCAAGGATAAAGAGTGCCGCGTGCCATAGGGCCTGTTCCCGTTTCGTTCGCGGCCGTGAACGAAACGGGAACAGACCCTAGTCGATGCGCGTCAGCTGCTCTACCCAGATCAGTTCACAGGCGCCGTCGCCGGTGTCCTCGCGGCTCAGCGAGCTGAGCCAGCGGAAACCATCGTCACCCACCACCTCGACCAGCTGGCCGCTGAGGGCGATACGTTGGCCGGGTTCGACTTCGGCCAGTTGCTCGGCGACTGCCGCGTTGGCCGGAATCATGTGCATGTTGGCGCTATGGGTTTCGATCTCGCGGCGCGGGATGGGGAACTCATCGACATGCCAGCGATACCAGCGGTTGCCCTGGCTGATCTCGATCCGCTCGAGGATCTGCGGGTCGGCCATCGGGCCCCAGCCCAGGGCCAGGTCGACGGGCGCGATCTTGGCCCCGCGATCGAAGCGGTAGTCCTCGCGCGCCAGCACGCGGGCCTCGAGCTGGAAGGGCTCAAGAGGGGTGATGGTGTGGCCGGGCAGGCGATAGCTGGCACCACTCGACTGGCCGAAATCCGACAGTGGCGGCGATTGCAGCCAATCGCGGACGAGCCAGAGCGCGGCAACGATGGCGAGGGCATAGACCAGGCGACGGGTATTCATGCCAAGCATTCTAGAACGCCGTTGTTGCACAAATGAGCAGGCCGATTAAGCTGGGCGCCGCTTTTCGACCACCGGAGTTCGCCCATGTCCCGCCATCTGCCCCTGTTAACGCTGCTGCTGATCCTGCCATTGTGGCTGGCAGCCAGTTATGGCGTGCGTTTCGCTCTGATGGAGGATAGCCAGTGGGTTGGCCTGTGCGTCGACGAAGCGGCGCGTTGGGAATGCCAGGCCCGTGCCGGGTTGGGCTGGCTGATCCATTTTCGGGTGATCGCCTGGTCGGCCCTGGCGGTGGCGCTGCTGGCCTTTGTCATTCCGGCCCGTACCGGTCGAGCCCTGGCAGTACTGGCCCTGCTCCTCGGCTTGCCGGCCCTGGTGCTGTACAGCGCCAGCCTGGCCGTATTCGCCGTGGTACTAGCGGGGCTGCGTCTGGTGCGCAAGACGCCGATCAGCGCCTGAGGTATTGGCGAACAATGAAAAGGGACGCCCAGGCGTCCCTTTTGGCTTTCTGCCGGCGAGAACTATGCACTCAGGTGGGTTGCCTAGGCTGCGCAAAAAGCTTCTGACACCGGCAGCGCGTTACTCGACCCGCTGTTCGCCACTGAACACCAGGGTTGCCCGGCAGCGTCGGCAGAAGTAGCGGCGGCCCTGGCGCACCAGGCTGTGGCGCTGGCCGGAGAAGGGGAACTCGCCGTTCGGGCATTGGCACAGGTAGAGGTAGCGGGTGCTCTTGCGCCGGCCCACGTCATAGGTGTGGCAGCGATCCGGTGGCAGTTCGTAGACCCCGCGCATGATCAGTTGCCATTCCTCGCCATGGGGCTGGATGCGCCCACCGAACATTTCATGGGCGATCAGGTGCGCCACTTCATGGGCCACCGTCTGCTTGAGGAAGTGCTCGCGGTTTTCTGCATACAGCTTGGGATTGAAGCGCAGCAGGTTTTCCGTCAGATGCGCAACGCCGGCTTTCTGCCCGCGCAGCTTGAAGCTGACTTCGGGGCGGGGGAAGCGGCGCTTGAAGAAGTCTTCGGCCAGCAGGTAGCAGGCTTCGACGCGGGTGTGGAGAAGTTCGGGCATATGCCGATTATGCCCGTGCGTGCGTATCCCAGAAAACACAAAGCCGCCAGAAGGCGGCTTTGTCGGCGGCAGGCCGGGGTTTCTAAACAACGACTCTAGCTGGTGTACACCGGACCCACGCCGAAGCCCCAGAGAATCACCGAGCAGGCGATCATCGCCACCAGCACCACCAGGCCGACGGCCAGGACCGAACTGGAGAACATGAAGCCTTCGTCCTCGGGGATATTCATGAAGGTCGGCAGTCCCGCGTACAGCAGGTAGACCGTGTAGCAGATGGCGCTGGTGCCGATGAACATCGCCAGCCACAGGCTTGGATAGAGCGCTGCAACGCCGCCAATGAACAGTGGGGTGGCCGTATAGGCGGCGAACACCACGCATTGGGTCAGGCTGGGATTGGAGTCATAGGTGCGTGCCATCCAGTGGATAAAGGCACCCATCACGGCGATCCCGGCAAGCATCGCCAGGTAGGACATGATGGTCATTTGCAGTGCACTGGCTTCCGTCAGTTTGACCGGTGCCCCATCGCCCACGGTCCAGCCCACCTGGGTGGTGCCGAAGTAGGCGCAGAGAGCCGGAATGGCCGCGAGAATCAGGACGTGGGTCAGGTACATGTGGCTGATGGATTCTTCCTCGCCACGGATTTCCTGCCACTCTTGGTCGGGATGGGTGAAGAGCCCCCAAACATGGTGGATCATGCAGACACCTCCTCTTGTTATTGTCGATCGCCCCCAACGCAACGCCCGCTGCGCGTATGCAGCGCCAGCGGGTGCAGGCCGAATCACTGCGACCGTATGACGCAGTATAGGCAAACGGCGGAGGCCGCGTGAGTCGTGGCTTTAGAGCGAATTGCTCTCTACAGGTCAGCCGTAATAGCGCTGCAGTATTTCCATGGCCAGGTTGATCGACTGCAGACGGCTGGTGCTGCCGCCACGATCCGGATGGTGCTGGCTCACCAGTTGCCGGTAGCGCAGCTTGATAGTGGCGAGATTGAGCGCTTGCTCGCTGTCCAGCTCGAACAGCTCGAGTGCCGCGCGCTTCTCGTCGCCGCCCTGCATGCGGGTCCAGAAGCTGGCCAGGAGCTTTTCCACATCGGCTTCGTCGGTGTCACGCAAATGCTGCAGATTGAGATAGTAGTCACGCAACGGATCGTGTTCGGCCAGCTCGCGGCTGCCTGGTTGCCAGGGTAGTAATTGCACGCACAGCGGGCTGATCTGCAGATGCGCGGCCTCTGTTTGCCACAGGCGATCACGCAGCAGGTAGAGGGCGTTGAACAGCAGGAAGTGGGTGCGGAACAGCACCAGCTTGTCGGTCAGGTCGAGGTGGGGAATATGCGTGGAATGCCGTTGCTTGAGCTGCTGGATCAGCTGGTATTCGCTGATCCCGCTCGGCGCGGCGCGCAGCAGTTCGTGCACTTGCTCGGTTAGGTCGAGGGCGGGGTTGAGTTCGCTATTCATCGTTTGAGCCTAACATGGGCTGCCGCCGCTGGCCTTTGTGCGTAAAATAGCCAGCTTTTCGCCTTCCCCGGATTCTTCAGCGCCATGTCCACCAGCCTTTCGGTCAACCAGAACAAACTGCAGAAACGCCTGCGCCGCCAGGCCGGCGAAGCCGTCACCGACTTCAACATGATCGAGGATGGCGACAAGGTGATGGTCTGCCTGTCCGGCGGCAAGGACAGCTACACCATGCTCGACATCCTGCTGTACCTGCAGAAGGTGGCGCCGATCCAGTTCGAGATCGTCGCGGTGAACATGGACCAGAAGCAGCCGGGCTTCCCCGAGCATGTGCTGCCGGCCTACCTGGAATCCATCGGTGTGCCGTACCACATCATCGAGAAGGACACCTACTCGGTGGTTAAGGACAAGATCCCGGAAGGCAAGACCACCTGCTCGCTGTGCTCGCGCCTGCGCCGCGGCACCCTCTATACCTACGCCGACGAGATTGGCGCGACCAAGATGGCCCTCGGTCACCACCGCGACGACATCCTGGAAACCTTCTTCCTCAACATGTTCTACGGCGGCACCCTCAAGGCCATGCCGCCCAAGCTGCTGTCCGACGACGGCCGCAACGTGGTGATCCGCCCGTTGGCCTACTGCAGCGAGAAGGACATCGAGGCTTACTCGGTGCTCAAGGAATTCCCGATCATCCCGTGCAACCTCTGTGGCTCGCAGGAAAACCTGCAGCGTCAGGTGGTCAAGGAGATGCTCACCGAATGGGAGCGCAAGTCGCCGGGACGTACCGAGATCATGTTCCGCGCCCTGCAGAACGTGGTGCCCTCGCAGCTGGCCGACCGCAACCTGTTCGACTTCCAGAGCCTGAAGATCGACGACAGCGCCACGCCGCGCTTTCTCGATGTGATGAGTCTCTGACCTATGGCTCCCTCTCCCACTTGTGGGAGAGGGGAGTCTAGGCCTGGCGCATGATCAGCTCGGCCACTTCGCGGCCTTCGACGAACTGCTCCTGCACCAGGCGTTGCACATCGGCTTCACTGCGTACCTGATACCAGGCGCCGGGCGGATAGACGCTGAGCGTCGGCCCCTGGTCGCAGGGGAATTGGCACTGGGTGCGGGTGATGTGCACGCCACCCGCGCACTCCAGCTTCCCGGCTGCTTTCAACTCCTCGCGCAACAGCTTCCACAAGGGCAGGGCGCCGCGCCGGGTACAGCGCGGGCCGTTGCACAGCAGCACGCGGTAGTGATGCGGCGGAATGCACGACCAGCTGTGGCTCTCCGGCAGTTGCGGAATGTCCACGCAGCCCAGGTGGCGCTCGGGCTGCTGGATCAGTTCGGCCAGCGCGGCGACATCTTCGGCATTGCCGGCGCAGACAAACAAGTGAGCGGCCTGCTCGCCGGCCAGGGTCTTGAGCTGGTCGCGCAACCAGTCCAGCTGCTGACTGCCGCCCAACGGGTCGAGATCGACCAACAGCAGCGGCAGTTCGCCGGCTTCCAGGCAGTCGCGCAGCCGTGCCCACAGCGCGTCGTAGCCAGCGCCGGTATCGCAGAGATCGTCCAGCACGGCGGCGCCAAGGTGCTCGATCAACTGGCGGCGCAGCAGCTCGGCAAAGCTGCCTTGGTTCAGGTCTGGCCCGGCGAACAGCACGCGGGCGTAGTGGGCGGTCTTCATGGCGTTTCTCGGAGCAGGGGTTGCAGGGCTTGCCATAGGAATTCGGGATCGGTGAAGGCGCGCTCCACCTCGGGCAGTTCCGGGCGCGCCAGCAGCAGCACCGGCAAGCCGCGCTCACGGGCCACCTGCAGCTTGGCCTCGGTGGCCCCGCCACCACTGTTCTTACTGATCAGCACGTCGAAGTGTTCGGCGGCGAACAATTCACGCTCGCCCTCTAGATTGAACGGGCCGCGGTTGGCGATGATCCGTGCACGCGCATGGCCCGGGTGGGCGTCGAGCAGGCGCAGGGTCCAGAACTGTTCGGCGGGGATCGCCTCGAGGTGTTCCAGCGGCTCGCGGCCGAGGGTGAAGAAGGGCCGGCGAAAGGGCGCAAGGGCGTTGCGCAGTTCGGGCCAGTCGGCTACTTCGCGCCAGTTGTCCCCGCTGCCTGCCTGCCAGCCGGGCCGGTGCAGGGCCCAGCAGGCAATGCCGGCAAGTTGCGCGGCGCGGGCGGCATTGGCGCTGATCTGCGCGGCATAGGGATGGGTGACGTCCAGCAGCAGGTCGATGCCTTCGCTGGCGATGAAGCGCGCCAGGCCCTCAGTACCGCCGAAGCCACCCACGCGCACCTGGCAGGCCAGATCGCTTGGCACCTTGCCCAGTCCGGCCAGGCTGTAGATATGCCTGGGGCCGAGGCGGCGGGCGATGGCCAGGGCGTCGCCGACCCCGCCGAGCAGGAGGATGCGTGGGCTCAAGGCTTGCGCACCTGCAGCAGGGTGATCGGCAGGGCGCTGCGCCAGGTGTCAAAGTCGCCCAGCGGTTGGGCCTGGGCCACGCTGATGCGGGTCAGCTCGCCGCCGTGCTGTTCGCGGAAGGCCACCAGCATGGCCTCGCTTTGCAGGGTCACCGCGTTGGCGATCAGCCGGCCGCCGGGCTTGAGCGCCTGCCAGCACTGCTCCAGCACGCCGGGCAGGGTGACGCCACCGCCGATAAAGATGGCTTCGGGTCGCTCCAATCCATCCAGCGCCTGCGGTGCGCTGCCGGCCACCAGTTGCAGGGCCGGCACGCCGAGGGCGTCGCGGTTGTGCTGGATCAGCTGCTGTCGGCCGCTGTCGGCCTCGATGGCGATGGCCCGGCAGCTGGGGTGTGCGCGCATCCACTCGATGCCGATCGAACCGCAACCGGCGCCCACGTCCCACAGCAGCTCGCCGGGCGTCGGCGCCAGGCGGGCCAGGGTGATGGCGCGTACGTCGCGTTTGGTCAGCTGGCCGTCGTGGCGATAGGCCTCGTCCGCCAGGCCGCAGGTCAGTGGCAGACGCACGGCGTTTGCGTCGGCCAGGCATTCCACTGCCAGCAGGTTGAGGGCGGCGACTTCGTCGATGCTCCAGCTCTCGGCCAGACCGTCGATACGCCGTTCCAGTTCGCCGCCGAGGTGCTCCAGCACCGTCAGCCGGCTGGAACCGAAGCCGCGTTCGCGCAGCAGGGCGGCGATGGCGGCCGGGCTGCAGCCGTCGTTGCAGAGGATCAGCAGGCGCTGGCCGGCATGGATCTGCGCGTTCAAGGCCGCCAGCGGCCGCGCCACCACCGACAGCAGGCTCACCTCCTGCAAGGGCCAGCCCAGGCGCGCGGCAGCCAGCGAGTAGGAGGAGGGCGCCGGCAGCACGCGCATCTCGCCTTCGCCTAATTGCCGCGCCAGGCTGGCGCCGACGCCGAACAGCATGGGGTCGCCGCTGGCCAGCACGCACACCGGCGTGCCGCGCCGCTGCAGCACCGGCGCCAGGCTGAACGGGCTCGGCCAGCTCTGCCGCGGCGCACGGATGCACGGCGGCAGCAGCTCCAGCTGGCGCGGCGCACCGACGATCTGCTCGGCCGCCAGCAGCGCGCGGCGCGCGGCTTTGCCAAGGCCGGCGTAGCCGTCTTCGCCGATTCCCACCACCGTCAGCCAGGCTGTCATGCGTGTTTCCTCGATCTGTTGCGGGCGACATGCGGGCTTGGCCTGGCGCCGGAAAAAGCGGGCATAATAGCGCCTTCGTCGGTGCCCGGCGTTTTCACGGACGTCACCAAGGGCCTAAGAGGGAACACGGATCAACCGTGGCTGCCCCCGCAACTGTAAGCAGCGAGTCTGTCGCACGAGTGCCACTGGGAAACCGGGAAGGCCGCGACCGATGCCGACCTGCCAGCCAGGAGACCTGCCGACGACGCTAGTCGCGAGTGCCAACATCGGGCGGGGTGTACCGATGCCAAGGAATCCCTGTCTGCGGATTCCGCTGGTTCGGTCGCCGCGTCGTTGTTTTTCGGTGACCGCTTGCAGCCCGATCCCTGTGTTTCCGTCGCATCCACTCCCAGGCCGTCTGCCTGTCCGGGGCTGTGGCGCATCGTGTCCGCGCTGGACGGTGGCATCTGCCGGGTCAAGCTGCCGGGTGGTAGCCTTTCCAGCGACCAGGCCCGTGCGGTGGCCGGGGCCGCGAGGCTGTGCGGCAGCGGCGTGCTGGAGCTGACCAACCGCAGCAACCTGCAGATTCGCGGCGTGGGCGACAGCGAGCACGCGGCACTGGTGCAGCACCTGCTGGCCGCCGGCCTCGGCCCGCGAGTTGCCGCCGCCGACGATGTGCGCAACCTGCTGCTCAGCCCCGCCGCCGGCCGCGATCCGCTCGCCTTGCTCGATACCCGCCCGCTGGCCGAGCAGCTGCTGGCGTTGCTGCAGGACACGCCCGCCTTCCACGGCCTTTCCGCCAAGTTCGCCCTGCAGCTGGATGGCAGCGAAGCGCTGACCATGCTCGACCACCCCCACGACCTCTGGCTCAGCGCCTTGCCCGGCGGCACCCGGCTGGCTTTCGGCCTGGCCGGATGCCCGCGTGATGCGGCCCTGGGCGTGGTCGAGGTGGGGCAGGCGCCGCAGCTGGTGCAGGCCGTGCTGGAGCTGTTTCTCCAGCTGGCCGGCGAACACAGCCGCATGCGTCAGTTGCTCGCCGAACTGCCGGTGGCGGACTTTCTCGCCCGTCTGCCAGTGCCCCTGGATCGCGACGTGCCGTTGCGCGCGCGCGCCCAAACAGCTGCCGTAGCGCTCGGTATGCACCCCCAGGCCCAGGCCAGCTTGGTCATGCTGCTGGCCGGCGCGCCGCTGGGCCGGCTGGAGGCCGTGCAGCTGTGGGCCCTGGCCGATCTGGCCGAAGCCGAGGGCAGCGGTGAGCTGCGCCTGACGCCCTGGCAGGGCGTGCTGCTGCCGGATATTCCCGTCGCCCGCCAGGCCGCCGTGACGGCCGCTCTGGAAGAGATCGGCCTGCTGCTGGATGCCGGCGAGCCGCTGAGCCAGCTGCTCGCCTGCAGCGGCTCGGCCGCCTGCGCCAAGGGCCTGGCCGACACCAAGGCCGATGCCCTGCACTTGGCCGAACTGCTGCGCGCCGGCCGCGTCCAGCCGCAGGTGCACCTCAGCGGCTGCCCGCGCTCCTGCGCCGCCGCACATACCGCTCCCTTCACCCTGCTGGCGCAGCCCGGCGGGCGTTACCAGCTCTATCAGCGCACCGCGGGCGTGGCCGGTTTCGGCCACCTGCTGGCGCCTTCCCTCAGCATCGAAGAAGCCGGCGCTTGGTTCGCCGCGCATCACGAGTCAGGAACCTCTGCATGATCGATTACATCCGCGACGGACAGGAAATCTACCGCCAGTCCTTCGCCACCATCCGCGCCGAGGCCGACCTGTCGGCCATCCCGGCCGACCTGGAAAAACTCGCCGTGCGCCTGATCCACGCCTGCGGCATGGTCGACGTGGTGCAGGATCTGCGCTTCTCGCCGGGTGCCGGTGCCGCCGGGCGTGCTGCGCTGGCCAAGGGCGCGCCGATCCTCTGCGATGCGCGCATGGTCGCCGAGGGCATCACCCGTGCGCGCCTGCCGGCGGGCAACCCGGTGCTATGCACCCTGCACGATGCCGGCGTGGTGGAGCTGGCTCGCGAGCTGGGTAACACCCGCTCGGCGGTGGCCTTGGAGCGCTGGCGCGAACACCTGGAAGGCAGCGTGGTGGTGATCGGCAACGCGCCGACCGCGCTGTTCTACCTGCTGGAAATGCTCGACGCCGGCGCGCCAAAACCGGCGCTGATCCTCGGCATGCCGGTGGGCTTTATCGGCGCGGCGGAGTCCAAGGACATGCTCGCCGCCGACAGCCGCGGCGTGCCTTACGTGATAGTGCGCGGCCGCCGTGGTGGCAGCGCCATGGCCGCCGCGGCGGTCAACGCCCTGGCCACGGAGGTGGAGTGATGACGGGCAAAGGACGTCTGCTCGGCCTCGGCGTTGGCCCCGGCGACCCGGAGCTGATCACCCTCAAGGCCCTGCGCCTGTTGCAGTCGGCGCCGGTGGTTGGCTACTTCGTGGCCAAGGCCAAGGCGAATAAAGGCCAGGGCGGCAACGCCTTCGGCATCATCGAGGCGCATCTGGCTGAGGCCCAGCAGCGCCTGCCGCTGGTCTACCCGGTGACCACCGAGAAGCTCGAACCGCCGCTGAGTTACGAGGCGGTGATCAGCGACTTCTACGACACCTGCGCGGTGCAGATCGCCCGGCACCTGGACGCCGGCCGCGACGTGGCGGTGATCTGCGAGGGCGACCCGTTCTTCTACGGCTCCTACATGTATCTGCACGACCGCCTGGGCGCGCACTACCAGGTCGAGGTGGTGCCCGGCGTGTGCTCCATGCTCGGCTGCGCCTCGGTGCTCGGCACCCCGCTGGTGTACCGCAACCAATCCTTGAGCGTGCTCTCCGGCGTGCTGCCCGAAGACGAACTCAAGCGCCGCCTGCAGGACGCCGAAGCCGCCGTGGTGATGAAGCTCGGGCGCAACTTCGACAAGGTGCGCCGGGTGCTGCGCGAGCTGGGCCTGGATCGGCGTGCGCACTACGTCGAGCGGGCGACCATGGGCAACCAGCGCATCGTGCCGCTGGATGAAGTGGAGCCGATGTCCTCGCCGTATTTCTCGATGATCCTGGTGCCAGGCGAGAAATGGCGCGGCTGAACCGCCACTCCTCGTCGTAGCCCGGATGCAATCCGGGGATAACCGCGCTCCCGGATTGCATCCGGGCTACCCGCCACGCAATGCCAGCACAATGGAACAAGCCATGCACCCATCCCCGGCCATCGTCATTCTCGGCGCCTCTGCCCTGGCCATCGCCCGCCGCCTGCAGAGCCTCTACCCGCAGGCCGCGATCCACGGCCTGCGCGAGCGGGTGGGGGGCGTCGAGCAGCCCTATGACGACTTCGGCGCCACCCTGCGCGGGCTTTACCGCGCCGGCACGCCGATCATCGCCCTGTGCGCCGCCGGCATCGTTATCCGCAGCCTGGCTCCGCTTTTGGCGGAAAAGGGTGCCGAGCCGCCGGTGCTGGCCGTGGCCGAGGACGGCAGCGCCGTGGTGCCGCTGCTCGGCGGGCTCAGCGGAGTGAATATTTTGGCCCGCGAGATCGCCGCGCTGCTGGCCGTGGCGCCGGCCATCACCACCAGCGGCGAGCTGCGCTTCGGCACCTGTGTGCTCAACCCGCCAGAAGGCTACGTGCTGGCCGACCTGGAGCAGGGCAAGCGCCTGGTCAGCGACCTGCTCGGCGGCGAGTCGCTGCACATCGATGGCCATGCGCCCTGGCTGCAGGCGGCGAACCTGCCGCTGGATGCGCAGGCCAGCCGCTGCATCCGCATCAGCCCGCAGCGGACGGAGCAGGGCGGCGTGCTGCTGATCCACCCGCGCCTGGTTCTGGCCCGTTGCAGTGCGCTGGACGGCGATCTGCCCTGCACCGTGCGCACCGCCCTGCAGCAGGCCGGCCTGGCCGAGGCGGCGCTGGCCGCGCTGCTGGTCGATGCAGCCGCCATGGCCCAGCCACAGCTGGCCGCCGCCGCCGAGCTGGGCGTGCCGCTGCGCTTTATCGATACGGCAACCAGCTTGCCCGCTGCTGTGCATGACCAAGCGGGCATCAGCCTGCATCTGGCCGCCAGCCCGGAAGCCGCCGCGCAAACCGGCCGGCCGCGCGGTCGCCTCAGCGTGATCGGCCTCGGTCCCGGTTGCGCCGAGCTGATGGCCCCGGCCGTGCGCCAGGCGCTGGACCAGGCCGAGGACGTACTCGGCTACGAGACCTACGTGACTATGGCCGGGCCGTTCCGTGCCGAGCAGCTGCTGCACGCCAGCGACAACCGCGAGGAACTGCAGCGCGCCGCCCATGCCTTCCAGCTGGCTGCCCAGGGGCGGCGCGTGGTGATGGTGTCGTCCGGCGACCCCGGCGTGTTCGCCATGGCCGCCGCCGTGCTCGAAGCGCTGGAGGTCTGCAGCGATGCGGCCTGGCAGGCGGTGGAACTGGAGGTGCTACCGGGCATCTCCGCCGCCCTGGCCACCGCGGCCAAGGCCGGCGCGCCGCTGGGCCACGACTTCTGCATGCTGTCGCTGTCGGACAACCTCAAGCCCTGGGCGATGATCGAAAAGCGCCTGGACCACGCCGCCGCCGCCGACCTGGCCATGGCCTTCTACAACCCGATCTCCCGCGCGCGCCCCTGGCAGCTCGGTCGCGCCCTCGACATCGTTCGCCAGTACCGCACGCCGCAAACCCTGGTGGTACTCGGCCGCGACATCGGCCGCCCGGCGGAGGCGCTGCGCATGCTCACTCTCGGTGAGCTGACGCCGGAGCTGGTGGACATGCGCACCTTGGTGATCATCGGCTCCAGCCAGACCCGCCGCTTCCCGCGCGCGGGTGGCGGGGAGTGGGTGTATACGCCGCGCTGGTATCCGCAAAGCTAGGCACGGGCAGCCAGTTCGAGCTTTTATCTCAACAGAAAGTGATGCTTTGCGTAATTTTCTGTTGAGATAACGGCTGGCCGGGTCTACCTTAAGTGACAGTTACCGTTACTTTCCGTTGAGCCATGCGCATGCAACCCCATCGCCCACTCACCCAGCCTATCCGCCGCTTGTACGCTGGCCTGGACGCGCTGGCATCCGCGGAGCGCTACCTGTTTACCCCCGTGGACATTCGCGCCCTGGTGCCGGATATCTCAGTCGAGGCCTATCGCGCCCTGCTCAGCCGAGCGGCCAAGGAGGGGCAGCTGGAGCGCGTCTGTCGCGGCCTTTACCTGTATCGACCGGCCAAGCCCAGCACCGGGCTGCTGCTGTTTCATGCCGCCGCGCGCCTGCGTGCGCAGGAGTTCAACTACATCAGCCTGGAAACGGCGCTCAGCGATGCCGGGGTCATTTCGCAGATCCCGCTGAACTGGATCACGCTCATGTCCTCGGGGCGCAGCAGTCGGATTGCGTGCGGCCGTTGGGGCACCATCGAGTTCGTGCATACCCGGCAGAAACCGCAGAACCTGGCCGCCCAGCTCGACTACGACCAGCGCTGTCACCTGTGGCGAGCCCAGCCGCCCCTGGCGTTGCGTGATATGAAAGTGGCGAAACGCAATCTCGAACTGATCGACTGGAGCGCCGTCCATGAGCTTGTTTGACCGGCTGGTAGACCAGGCCCTTGCCCATAATGCGGACTTGGCGAGCCTGCGCGTCGTGGTGGAAAAGGAACTCCTGCACCACGACATCCTGCTGGCGCTGGGTGAAGCTGGACTGCTGGAGAGGCTCTGCTTTATCGGCGGCACCTGCCTGCGCGCCTGCTACGGCTCCAACCGCCTGAGCGAAGATCTGGACTTTACCGGTGGTGCCGATTTCCACCGCGACGACCTGGCCCAGCTTAAGAGCACCCTGATCGACAGGTTGCAGACCAAGTACGGCCTGCAGGTGGACGTCAGCGAGCCGAGCAAGGAGTCCGGCACTGTCGACACCTGGAAGCTGAAGATCCAGACCCGCCCCGAGGCCCGGCATCTGCCAGCCCAACGCATCAATATTGATGTCTGCGCCATTCCCACTCATATGAGCACGCCGAAGACCCTGCTCAACCCCTATGGCGTGGAGATGGGCACCCAGGGCCTGATCCTCAATGCCGAGGCGCTGGAGGAGATCTATGTCGACAAGATTCTGGCCTTCGCCCTGCGCCGTGGGCGGATCAAGAACCGCGATCTCTGGGATTTGCTATGGCTCAAGCAACAGGGAGTAGAGCCCGCGCTGGAGCTGCTGCCGAGCAAGCTTGCCGATCACCGGGTAGACGCCCAGGAATTTTTACGTAAGCTCGCCGAGCGCGAGGCCTCCATTACCTCCGATCCCCAGGTGAAGCAGGATTTTCGCACGGAGATGCAGCGCTTCCTGCCGTCACGGATCGTCGCCGAGACGGTGAACAACGACAGGTTCTGGGGCTATCTGGCGAGCGAGATTCCTGCGCTGATGCGCCGAGTCGAGGTTCAACTGGGTGGAGGGGCGGCACGGACGGGTGAATTCCTGATGTAGTCGCGCCGACTACGCTCTTCGTTGTTCGTCCATCCGATCAGCGCAGGAGCCAGGCCATGTCGCACCAGCCCGCCCATGAGGTACCCAACCAGTTCGTCGAGTGCAATGGCCGCCGCCTGGCCTATCGGGTGATCGGCGAGGGGCGGCCGTTGCTGCTGTGCGTGCGCTTTCGCGGCACCATGGATTCCTGGGATCCGCTGTTCCTTGATGCGCTGGCCGAGCAGGGATTCAAGGTGCATGTGTTCGACTACAGCGGCCTGGGTCTGTCCGGCGGCGAGCGTAGCTACGACCCGGCGCGCCTGGCGCGCGATGCGCTCGACCTGATCGGCGCGCTGGGTCTGCAGCGAGTGGTGCTCGGCGGCTGGTCGCTCGGCGGCATCGCCGCCCAGTTGGTGTTCCTGCAGGCGCCGCAGCTGCTCAGCCACCTGGTGCTGTTCGGCACCACCCCGCCCGGCGAGCTGGTGCGCACTGGTGAGGCACTGTTCTACCAACTGGCGCGGCGCGATAACGACTTCGAGGACTTCGTCCACCTGTTCTTCGAGCCGCTCTCCGACGACAGCCGCGCTGCCGCCGCGCGCTCGGCCGAGCGCATCGCCTCGCGCCGCCAGGGCCAGTGCCCGCCGGTGCCCTACGAGTGGGCGGGCCAGCAACTGGGCGAGGGGCCGCGCAACCCGGCGTTGCCGGTGCCGCCGCTGCTCGATGCGCTCAAACGCACGCGGATTCCCGTACTGCATATTGGCGGCAGCCACGACATCGTCTTCCCAGTGGAGAGCTGGCATGCGCTCAGTGGTGTGCTGCCGACCCTGCACCTGCTGACGTTGCCCAGTTCCGGCCATGGCCCACACCTGCAGTATCCGCAGGTCTGTGCCAGATACCTGGCGACGTTCGTCGAGAGTGAGGGCGCGGCTTAGAACCTGTTTCGGATCGCGGAAACGCCCCTTTCCCGTGAACGGGCGAAGGGGCAAAAGCGCACCGCACCTTCCCTGCACGCCGTTATGGCGATGCCAAAAGATCCGGAACAGGTTCTTAGGCCTTGAGCGCCTCGCCGATGGCATAGAAGTGCCCGCCGGCCACATGGTGCAGGCTGCGCCAGGCCGGGTCGGCGTCTTCGAAGTGCCAGCGGCCGTTGTTGAACACCCGATCATCGGCCCAGGCACCGACCACCTCGCCGATAAACAGGTCGTAGGTGTTCTGGTTGTGCGGCTCGGCGATCAGCTCGCAGGCCAGCCAGGCCGAGCAACCGGCGACGAAGGGCATGTCGTGGCCGGCCTGCTCGAACAGCTGCACGCCGGCCTTGGCCAGCTTGTCCGGCTCATCCTTGAGGCTGTGGTTGCCGACCTGCTCGGTCAGTTGCAGCTGCGCCGCCGTCGGCACCTGGATGACGAAACGGCCGCTGTGCTCGATCAGCTCGCGGGTGCGGGTGGCCTTGTCCAGCACCACGGTCAGCTTGGGCGGAGCAAAGTCCAGCACACAGGCCCAGGCTGCCGCCATCACGTTGTCCACACCGGCGTGGCGGGCCGAGACCAGCACGGTGGGGCCGTGGTTGAGCAGGCGGTAGGCCTTGGCCAGATCGACGGTGGCGAGGTGGGGATGCATGAGGGCTCCTGATGACAGAATTGGGGGAGGCGGCAGGCAACTGCGGGTGGCTGGTCGCCGGTGCGGGTGCAGATGTCGCCGTTGCGATTTTTCTGCAGCGCACTTGGTGCTAAATAGAGTGGCTAACCCTATCGCGTAATGCCGTGCAACGAGAACCGCTATGAGCATCCATCCTGAGACCAGCCGTAAACATCCAGTCAGCCAGCCTGTGGCGGCGGTGAGCGCATGATCGAAGTCACCGAGCTGTCCATCGCCGACCTGCGCGCCGCGCTCGAAGCCGGCCGCACCAGCGCCGTCGAGCTGGTCCAGGCCTATCTGGCGCGGATTGATGCTTACGATGGCCCCGCCACATCCACCGCGCTGAATGCCGTGGTGGTGCGTAACCCCGAGGCTCTGGCCGAGGCACAAGCCTCCGACGCCCGCCGCGCGCGTGGCGAGACCCTCAGTCCGCTCGATGGCATCCCCTATACGGCCAAGGACAGCTACCTGGTCAAGGGCCTGACGGCCGCCTCCGGCAGCCCGGCGTTCAAGGATCTGGTCGCCCAGCGCGACGCCTTCACCGTCGAGCGCCTGCGCGCTGGCGGCGCCATCTGCCTGGGCAAGACCAACATGCCGCCCATGGCCAACGGCGGCATGCAGCGCGGCGTGTATGGTCGCGCGGAAAGCCCGTACAACGCCGCCTACCTCACCGCGCCCTTCGCCTCGGGCTCGTCCAACGGCGCCGGCACGGCCACCGCGGCCAGCTATGCCGCCTTCGGCCTGGCCGAGGAAACCTGGTCGAGCGGCCGTGGCCCGGCCTCGAACAATGGCCTGTGCGCCTACACACCGTCGCGCGGGGTGATCTCGGTGCGCGGCAACTGGCCGCTGACCCCCACCATGGACGTGGTGGTGCCTTACGCGCGGACCATGGCCGACCTGCTCGAAGTGCTCGACGTGGTGGTGGCGGACGACCCCGACACTCGTGGCGACCTGTGGCGCCTGCAGCCCTGGGTGCCTATCCCCAAGGCTTCGGCGGTGCGCCCGGCTTCCTACCTGGAACTCGCCGCCACGCGTGATGCCCTCAAGGGCAAGCGCTTCGGCGTGCCGCGCATGTTTATCAACCAGGATGAGCTGGCCGGCACCAGCGAAAAGCCGGGTATTGGCGGCCCGACCGGCCAGCGCATTCATACCCGCGCCACGGTGATCGAGCTGTGGCAGCGGGCGCGCCAGGCCCTCGAAGCGGCTGGCGCCGAAGTGCTAGAGGTGGATTTCCCGCTGGTCTCCAATTGCGAGGGCGATCGCCCCGGCGCGCCGACCGTGTACAACCGCGGCCTGGTGTCCAAGGAGTTCCTCCATGATGAGCTGTGGGAGCTGTCAGGCTGGGCGTTCGACGACTTCCTGCGGGCCAACGGCGATCCGAAGCTGAACAAGCTCGCCGATGTCGACGGCCCGCTGATCTTCCCCCACGACCCCGGCACGCTGCCGAATCGCGAAGACGACCTGGCCGCCGGCATGGACGAATACGTGAACATGGCCAAGCGTGGCCTGAAAAACTGGAACGAGATCGCGACGCTGCCCGACGGCCTGCGCGGCCTGGAACAGACCCGCAAGATCGATCTGGAAGACTGGATGGATGGCCTCGGACTGGACGCGGTGCTGTTCCCCACAGTGGCCGACGTCGGCCCGGCGGACGCCGACGTGAACCTGGCCTCGGCGGATATCGCCTGGAGCAACGGCGTCTGGGTGGCCAACGGCAACCTGGCCATCCGCCACCTGGGCGTGCCCACCGTCACCGTGCCGATGGGGGTGATGGCGGATATCGGCATGCCGGTGGGGCTGACCTTTGCCGGGTGTGCCTATGACGACTCGGCGTTGCTGCGTTTGGCGGCGGCGTTCGAGGCGACGGGTTCGAAGCGGTTGGTGCCGCCGCGGACTCCGCCATTGGCACGCGGCTAGCCTCTAGCTGGGTGGGTGGGCAAGCGCGCCGCGATGCCCACCCGCTGGCGCGTGCCGGCTACTCCTCGAAGCGACTGCTGGCGTCACGATCGCGCTCGTACCGTCTGGCTAGCGGAAACGGCGGCAACCAGGACTCGCGCCGGATGATCCAGCTTTCGTAGGTGGGCATCAGTTGGTCGGGAGCATCCAGGGCCCCCAGGTTCACTTCGATTTCGTCGGCGCTGCGGGCGAAAACGGACGAGCCGCAGCGCGGACAGAAAAAACGCCCGGCGTAGTCGCGTGTTTCGCCCTCGATCGTCACCGCATCCTGCGGGAATATCGCGGAAGCGTGAAAAAGGCTGCCGTGATGCTTGCGGCAGTCGAGGCAGTGACACAGGCCGACCCGATAGGGCCGTCCCGACGCGACGATGCAAACGTTGCCGCACAGGCAACCGCCCGTGAATCGCTCCATGCTGCGTCTCCTCTAACATCAAGCACTGGGAATCTTTACAACGAACCCCGGCGGGCGTCCATGCACGATTTCGATGGCTCCCACGCTCCGCGTGGGAGCCCAGCCCGTGACGCTCTGCGTCACAGAGCTGTTGGCCGGTACAAAGCAGCGAGTGGACGCAGGAGCGTCGAAGGCGGCATTCCCACGCGGAGCGTGGGAACGATCAATTGGAGTTGCCTGACAATGTGTGCAATTGGTGGACAAGCTTCGCGTTGTCCACCCTACAAAAGCTGACCTATGCGTAGGGTGGAAAACCGCGAAGCGTTTTCCACCGTGGACATCCGGGCTACCTGCTGAAGGTTTCGATGGCTCCCACGCTCCGCGTGGGAGCCAAGCCCGTGGCGCTCTGCGTCACAGAGCTGTTGGCCGGTACAAGGCAGCGGGTGGACGCAGGAGCGTCGAAGGCGGCATTCCCACGCGGAGCGTGGGAACGATCATCCGCGAAGCGGCAAGAAGAACTAACAAGCAACTCGGAGCCCGAACCCCGTCAGGAGGCCGAGTGGAGGTGTTGCGTAGGGGGACGAGCCGCATGGATGCGGCGAGAGGCTTAAAGGGCCAGGGACGGCCCTTGTAAGCCGGCCCCCGGAGCGACACCGGAGGGAGGGGAGTTTCGCGCAGCGAAACCCGGATGTCGGGCGCGCTTTCTCTTTGGTTACTTTCTCTTTGCGCGTGCAAAGAGAAAGTGACTCGCCGTAAGGGCGAAAAGCGACGTGATGGTAAGTAATGATGGGGGCGTTCTGCCCAATTTGGCCGGGACTCGTCAGCTTTCGGCTAGGGGCGGTCACTTCATCTCTCGGGAGGGAACGCTACTGTTGTGCCGTCAGCGAAGCGCAAAATACCTTTCCAGCTCAGCCCTAACACGACTGGCTGTCCCCGATTTCTCGATATGACTATCGCCCCCGGATGATACAAATGCTTCAACCCCGAAGGTGAGAATCGTTGTTTCAACTTAGGCATATTTCCTGCTTCCAGTCGGGTGGCTAACTCAGTATCAAAGGCCGCAAATAGTGGCATCCCATTGATAGAGATATAGGCTCCTCCGAGTAGCTGCCGCTCATAGTCTAGGAAAACTGGCATGGCACTAATACCTCCAGCCGGTTTATGCAGTGGATCGACTCCCTCAACACTGTATAAGCCAATACCGTCAGGTATTGGGCTATGCCCAAAAATCGCAGATACCACGTCCGGAACCGGCAGCCACTTTTTAGGCCCCATCCAACCTGCTACCGCATTGTTGATAACCGTCTTGAGCAGCCACCGTTCAAGAAGCTCCCCCTCGACATAGAGAGCTTCATTGAAACTTTCATCGTTGGCTCTTGCTTGAAATAAAGATATTTTTCCAGCAACCGCATCCAGTGGACTGAGCATGGAATTATGGTGTCGGCATAGGATATTTGCCTTCTCCGCGTTGGCAGTAGGCTCTCCATTTCGAATCCGTTCGACCCCCATAATTAACGGAGGGCACCCGCAGCCAGCCTTGAATATGGAGTTACTGAAGACATGCTCCCCCGACATGGTATTGCAGCCGCCTAAAGCGCTAGCCCAACATCGCTTCATCGAACAGCTCCCTTGGACAGAATATGTTGAGGTCAAATATATACGTCTGCCTTCCCTAGGAGCGAGCCGCCCCTCGTTTCGTTGCCAGTTGTCATTGGAATCTATGTGGCGAAAGCAACCTTGCTCGAATTGTTCAGTTATCCGCTGACTCGGCCTTCCTCAGCAGGTAGCTATCCATAATCCACCCATTCCTCTCCCGCGCCTGCGCACGAGTCGCCGCTATGCGCTCCGCCACTTCATCCAGCGGCCCGGCAATCAAAATCTCATCCGCCGTCCCCACATACGCGCCCCAATAGATATGCAGCCCCTGCCCAACAAAGCGCAGGTAGCTGTCCTTGGCGTCGAGCATCACCGCCACGCTGTCCACACCCTGCGGCCAGCCCTCGGCGAGCAGGCGGCCGGTGGTGATTTCCACGGCGCGGCCGATGCTGTTGAGCGGCACGCGGTGTCGAGCGGTGAGGGCCTGCAGGCTGGTGATGCCGGGGATCACTTCGAAGCGCAGGTCGCCGCGCGCAGCGGCGATGGCCTCGACGATGCGGATGCTGCTGTCGTACAGCGAGGGGTCGCCCCAGACCATAAAGGCGGCGACCTCGCCGTCGGCCATTTGTTCGTCGATCAGCTGCTTGAACACCGCCTGCTTGTCGCGGTTCAGCTCGTCGACGCTGGCGCGGTAGTCGGCGGCATCGCGCTCGCGTTCCGGCTGCAGGCCTTCGGCGAAGCGCGGCGTGTGGCCGTCGAGGTAGCGGGTGCAGATTTCTCGGCGCAGGGCGTTGAGCTTGTGCTTGGCCGGACCCTTGTCGAGCAGGAAGATCACGTCGGCGCGGCGCAGCGCCTTGAGCGCCTGCATGGTGATGTAGTCGGGGTCGCCGGCACCGATGCCGACCAGCAGCAGTTCTTTCATGGTGTGTTCCAGGTGTGAGGTTTGGCGCTGGGCGCCAGCGAGTCGATATGGCGGTAGTCGGCGCCCAGCTCGCTGGCCAGTAGGTGGGCGCGGCCGAGGCGCACCGGTGTGCGTTCGATATCCACCAGCAGCACCGGGCACTGGCTGGCGGGCAGGGTGGGCCAGTCGCGCAGGCGGCCGTCGGTGAGGATCAGCAGGCGCTGCTGTTCGCCCGGTTGTCGGCGCTGGCGCCGGGCCTGCCACTGCGCGGCCTGTTGCAGGGCTTCGAGCAGCGGGGTGCCGCCGCCGGCGCCGAGCTGGTCGAGCCAGTCGCGCAGGGCGCTGGAGCTTTTCTGCCCCTGCCACAGCCAGCGCGGTTGTGTGCCGGTGGCGTGCAGCAGGGCCAAGCGCGCGCGCTGGCGGTAGGCCGCATCGAACAGCTCGGCAAGCAGGCCCTTGGCCTGGCTCAGGGCGCCACCCCGGCGGGTCGAGGCGGAGGCATCGACTATCACCAGCCAGAGTTCAGTGGGTTGCGCGCTGCGCGGGCGGCGTATCAGGTCCTGACGGCTACGCGGGCGGCCCTTGATCAGGGTCGCCGGCCAGTCGATGGCGCCCAGCAGGCCGCTGCGGCTGGCGCCACTGCGCCCGCCACTCAGGCTGCCCGGTTTTTGTCTGGCATCCGCGCCGAGGGGCTGGCGCGGGCGGATGCTCAGGGCTTTTTTGCCCAGCGCGGCGGTTCGCGCCGTTCGCCCATGGCCTGGGGCTGGGCAGGCAGTTCGCCCCATTGGCCGTCGCTCTGGGCTTGTTCGCTGGTGGCCGGGATTGGCGCGGGTGGCTGCTGTTGGGGCGGCTGTTGTTGCTGTGGCGCTTGGGCCGGCGGAGCAGGGCGGCGGCGATGGCGCAGGACGAAGTCGGCCACCGTGTCGATGTCGATTTCCTCGATCTGTGCGGCGCCGCGCCAGGCCGCATGGGCGCGGGCGGCGCGCAACCAGACCAGGTCGGCGCGCAGGCCGTCGACCCCGGCGGCGAAGCAGCGCTGGGCGATTGCCTCCAGCGCGGCGTCATCCAGGGGGATCGCGGCCAGGCGCTCGCGGGCGCTCAGGCAGCGGCTGCGCAGCTCGTTCTGGGCATCGGCCCAGCTGTGCAGGAAGGCCTGCGGGTCGCTGTCGAAGGCCAGACGGCGGCGCATGATCTCGGCGCGCTGGGCCGGTTGCGGCTGGCCGTCCAGGGCCAGGTTGAGGCCGAAGCGGTCGAGCAGTTGCGGGCGCAGCTCGCCTTCCTCGCCGTTCATGGTGCCGATCAGCACGAAGCGCGCGCTGTGCCGATGGGAGATGCCGTCGCGCTCGATATGGTTGACCCCGCTGGCGGCGGCATCCAGCAGCAGGTCGACCAGGTGATCCGGCAGCAGGTTGACCTCGTCGACATACAGCACGCCGCCATCGGCCTTGCTCAGCAGGCCGGGGCAGAACTGCGCGCGGCCTTCACCGAGGGCGGCGTCCAGGTCGAGGGTGCCGACGATGCGTTCCTCGCTGGCGCCCAGCGGCAGGGTGACGAAATGGCCGCTGGGCAGCAGCTCGGCCAGGCCGCGGGCCAGGGTCGACTTGGCCATGCCGCGCGGCCCTTCGATCAGCACCCCGCCGATGGCCGGGTCGACGGCCACCAGGCACAGGGCCAGCTTGAGGTCATCGGCGCCGACTACGGCGGCGAGGGGGAAGTGGTGGTCGGTCATGGCGATTCCTGCGTGTGCGGGGTGTTTTGCTCCCTCGCCCATTTATGGGCGAGGGGAGAAAAGCTTTGTAGCCCGGATGCAATCCGGGGTTGCCCATCGCCATCTCCCCGGATTGCATCCGGGCTACGGGCCTGTGCTCCCTCTCCCGCTTGCGGGAGAGGGTTGGGGAGAGGGTGGAAGAGGCTGTCGGCCCACTCGGTTGTCCCTGTGTACGGACGGCCCTCTCCCCCGGCCCCTCTCCCATAAATGGGCGAGGGGAGAAGAGCGTGCGTCCGGGCTACGGGGATTGGCGGGGTGGTCATGATTCCTCGCTATCCAGCAGCAGGTTTTCCAGCGCCGCGCGGTATTCGCCGGGGTTCTGCCAGAGGCCGCGCTGCTGGGCTTCGAGCAGGCGTTCGAGGATGTCCTGCAGGGCGCCGGGGTTGTGCTGCTGGATAAAGTCGCGTGTATCGCGATCGAGCAGGTAGGCATTGGTGAGCAAAGCGTACTGGTGGTCGTCGACCAGCTCGCTGGTGGCGTCGAAGGCAAACAGGTAGTCGATGGTCGCCGCCAGCTCGAAGGCGCCCTTGTAGCCGTGGCGCTTCATGCCTTCGATCCACTTCGGGTTGGCCGCGCGGGCGCGTACCACGCGGGCCAGTTCCTGCTTGAGGCTGCGGATGCGCGGGGTCTCCGGCTGGCTGTTGTCGCCGTGGTAGCTGGCCACCTTGGCGCCGCGCAGGGTTTCCACCGCCGCCAGCATGCCGCCCTGGAACTGGTAGTAGTCGTTGGAATCGAGGATGTCGTGCTCGCGGTTGTCCTGGTTGTGCAGCACCGCCTGCAGCTGCACCAGGCGCTCGGCGAACTGCGCGCGCGCCGGCGTGCCCTCGGCGCCCTGGCCGTAGGCGTAGCCGCCCCAGTTCAGGTAGACCTCGGCCAGGTCCGCGCGGGTTTGCCACAGGCGTTCGTCGATGGCGTTCTGCACGCCCGCACCATAGGCCCCCGGTTTCGAGCCAAACACCCGCCAGCCGGCCTGTTTACGTGCCTGGTGTTGATCCAAGCCGCTGTCCTGCAGGGCCAGGGACTCGCGCCAGACCCGTGCCGACAACGGATTCATCTCTTCCGGCTCATCGAGATCAACCACTGCCTGTACGGCGTCATCGAACAGACGGATCAGATTGCTAAAGGCATCGCGGAAGAAGCCGGACACGCGCAGGGTCACGTCCACCCGCGGGCGGCCGAGCTGTTCCAGCGGCAGCACCTCGAAACGCTCGACACGCTGGCTGCCGGCCTGCCACACCGGGCGCACGCCCAGCAGCGCCAGGGCCTGAGCGATGTCGTCGCCGCCGGTGCGCATGGTCGCCGTGCCCCACACCGACAGGCCGAGCTGGCGCAGGTGGTCGCCTTCGTCCTGCAGGTGGCGTTCGAGCAGGCGCTCGGCGCTCTGCACGCCGATGCGCCAGGCGGTCGGCGTGGGCAGGTTGCGCACGTCCATCGAGAAGAAGTTGCGCCCGGTCGGCAGCACGTCCAGGCGTCCGCGACTCGGCGCACCGCTGGGCCCTGCGGGGACAAAGCGACCGTCCAGGGCGGCGAGCAGGCCGGCTATTTCCGCCGGACCGCAGGCATCCAGCAGCGGGGCGATGCGCTGGCGCAGCTCAATGAGGATCAGGGCGCTGGCCGGGCCGATGGCCGGGAAGTCCGGGTTGCCGATCAGCTGCAGGGCCAGCAGCTCCAGGCGCTCGCGGCTGTCGCCCAGGCTGCGCCAGGGATCGCTGCTCAGCTCCGCCAGCACGGCCGGGCGCGGGCCGGACCAGGGCTCGGCCATCTGGCAGTCGAGCGGGTCGAAGGCCAGCCGCAGGTCCTGGGCCAGGGCGCGCAGCAGGCTGGCGTTGCCGCCCTGGCCATCGCCACGGGGGATACGCAGCAGGGCCAGCAGGGTGTCGCGGCGCAATTGGCCGGCCGGCGATTCGCCGAACACGTGCAGGCCGTCGCGGATCTGCGATTCCTTGAGGTTGCACAGGTAGGCGTCCAGCTGTGGCAGCCAGCTGTCCGGGTCGTCATTCAGTTGCAGGCCCAGTTCGCGATCCAGGCTGGCCTCGCGCACTTTCTGCAGGATCTCGCCACGCAGCTCGATGGCGCGGCGCAGGTCGAGCTGGCTGGCCTCGTAGTACTCGTCGGCCAGGCGCTCCAGGTCGCGCAGCGGGCCGTAGCTTTCGGCGCGGGTCAGCGGCGGCATCAGGTGGTCGATGATCACCGCCTGGGTACGTCGTTTGGCCTGCGCGCCTTCGCCAGGGTCGTTGACGATAAAGGGATAGATATTCGGCAGCGGGCCGAGCAGGGCGCTGGGCCAGCACTGCTCGGACAGGCCGACGCTCTTGCCCGGCAGCCACTCCAGGTTGCCGTGCTTGCCGACATGGATCAGCGCGTTGGCGGCGAAGCTGTGGCGCAGCCAGAAGTAGAAGGCCAGGTAGCCGTGCGGTGGTACCAGATCGGGGTCGTGGTACACCGCCGCGGCATCCAGCTGGTAGCCGCGCGCCGGCTGGATGCCGACGAAGGTGAGGCCGAAGCGCCGGCCGGCGATCATCAGGCGGCCGCTGCGGAACATCGGGTCTTGCTGCGGCTCGCCCCAGCGCTCCCGCACCGCTTGCTGGTTGGCCTCGGGCAGGGCGGCGAAGCAGCGTCGGTAGTCGTCCAGCGCCAGACTCTGCGCGCAGGGGCGCAGGTCGAGGTTGTCTAGGTCGTTGGTCACCCCGCCGAGCAGCTGGTGGATCAGCGCGGTGCCGCTGTCCGGCAGATCGGCCACCGGGTAACCCTGCTGCTTCAGGGCGGTAAGGATATTCAGCGCCGCCGCTGGGGTATCCAGGCCGACGCCGTTGCCGATGCGGCCGTCGCGGGTCGGGTAGTTGGCCAGCACCAGGGCGATACGCTTGTCGGCGTTGGGTCGACGCGCCAGCTCGCACCAGTTACGCGCCAGCTCGGCGACGAAATCCATGCCCGGCAGGTGCGCGTGGTAGCAGACCACGTCGCTCTGGCTGCGCTCGCTGCGCCAGGCCAGGCCCTTGAAGCTGATCGGCTGGGTGATCAGGCGGCCGTCCAGTTCGGGCAGGGCGATGTGCATGGCCAGGTCGCGTGAACCGAGGCCCTGGGCGCTGGCCTGCCACTGTTCCTGGTTGGCCAGGGCGCAGATGGCCTGCAGCACCGGGATGTCGCGGCGAAACGGCCTGAGTTCCGGTGCTTCCGGGTTGCTCATGGCGAAGCCGGTGGTGTTGAGGATCACGCTGGCCTCGGCCGCGTCCAGCCAGTCCTCGACCTGGGCCAGGCAGGCGGCTTCCTTGAGGCTGGCCACGGCGATTGGCAGCGGGTTGAGGCCCTGTGCCTGCAGGCGCGCGCAGAAGGTATCGACGAAGGCGGTGTTCGCCGCCTGCACATGGGTGCGGTAGAACAGCAGCGCCGCCACCGGCCAGCCCGGCTGCCAGTCGGCGCGCCAGCGGTCCAGGCTGGCTGCGGCCTGCTGCGGGTGATAGAGGGCGACGCGGGGCAGGGCGCGCGGCTCCTGCCAGGGGTAGTCGCGCTGCAGGTAGAGGCTGGCGAGGCAGTGGAAGAACTGCTGGGCGTTATCCACCCCGCCCTGGCGCAGGTACTGCCATAGGCGCTGGCTGTCGTCGCTCGGCACGTTGCCGAGGGCGCTCAGCTCGGGGTCGGGGCTGTCGTCGCCGGGCACCAGGATCAGCCGGGCGCCGCGCCCGGCCAGCTCGACCAGGCGTTCGATGCCGTAGCGCCAGTAGCTGACCCCGCCATGCACCGAGGTCAGGATGACCTTGGCGTGTTGCAGCACCTGCTCGACGTAGAAATCCACCGAGGCGTGGTTGCCCAGCTGCGCCGGGCTGGCCAGGCGCAGGCTGGGAAAATCCTCGGGCAGGCTGCGCGCCACTTCGGCCAGCAACGACAGGTGCGAGTCGCCGGTGCAGAGGATCACCAGCTCGGCCGGGGTCTGCTGCAGGTCGGCGATGCTGTCGGCCGGCAGTTGGCTGCCGGGCTGGGTGCGCAGCAGGTGCATGTCAGGCGGCTACCGGGGAAGGGATCGCCAGCAAGCTGGCTCCTACACAAGAGCCCGAGCACGCTGCCGCCGTAGGAGCCAGCTTGCTGGCGATCAGCCGGTTCACGCCAATGCCGCCTGCAGCTCGCTACCGATGGCGGCCGGGTCCAGCGCCTGGCCGATCACCACCAGACGGGTGAGGCGCGCTTCATCGGCCTGCCAGGCGCGGTCGAAGTGCTTGTCGAAGCGCTGGCCGACGCCTTGCAGCAGCAGGCGCATGGGTTTGCCGGGGATGGCGGCGAAGCCCTTGATGCGCAGGATGCCGTGCTTGGCCACGGCCTCCTTCAGCGCCTGCAGCAGGCGTGCTTCCTCGACCTCGGGCAGCTCGACGGCGAAGGAGTCGAACTCGTCGTGGTCGTGATCCTCGCCTTCCTCGTCGTGATGGGTGCGGCGCTGGTCGATGTGCAGCTCGGTCTCGCAGTTGAGGCCCAGCAGCACGTCCAGCGGCAGCTCGCCGCCGTGGGCCTCGATGACCTTGACCGCCGGCGGCAGCTCTTCGGCCACTTCCGCACGCACCGCGGCCAGGGCGGCGGCGTCGAGCAGGTCGGCCTTGTTGAGGATCACCAGGTCGGCGCTGGCCAGCTGGTCGGCGAACAGCTCGTGCAGCGGCGATTCGTGGTCCAGGTTGGGGGCGAGCTTGCGTTGCTCATCGACCTGATCCGGGAAGGCGGCGAAGGTGCCGGCGGCCACGGCCGGGCTGTCGACCACGGTGATCACCGCGTCCACCGTGCAGGCGTTGCGGATTTCCGGCCAGTTGAAGGCCTGCACCAGCGGCTTGGGCAGGGCCAGGCCGGAAGTCTCTATCAGGATGTGGTCGAGCTCGCCGCGGCGTGCCACCAGCTCGCGCATCACCGGGAAGAATTCCTCCTGCACGGTGCAGCACAGGCAGCCGTTGGCCAGCTCGAAGATGCGGCCGTTGGCTTCTTCTTCGCTGCAGCCGATCGAGCACTGTTTGAGGATTTCGCCGTCGATGCCCAGCTCGCCGAACTCGTTGACGATCACCGCGATGCGCCGGCCATCGGCATGGCCGAGCATATGACGCAGCAGGGTGGTTTTGCCGGCGCCGAGGAAGCCGGTGACGATGGTGACGGGAAGTTTGGCGAGCGTTTGCATGGAGGGCCCCGGAGCGTCGAAAAAGAGACGGACGGGCAGGGGCAGGCCGGCGTCCGGGCGGACGCGGGCCTTGCACCACCGGATCACCCCGCCCGGACAGTTAGCGTGTTAGTCGAGGCAGGTCTCCTGGCTCACGGTGTGCGCTGGGCGCGCTCCCTTCACCTTCCCGCCGTTGGCAGTGGTGTATCGAAGGGGCTTGAACCGTTCACAGTTGCGGGGGCAGCCAGGGCGTTGACCCTGTTCCCTCTTAGCTGCACCCGCGCGGGTGCAGAACCTCGAAAGGGTGGAAGGCTACGCAGCGACCGGGTACAGGTCAACCGCGGTTGACCGGGGTGGCCGCCCGTGCTGAGCTACGCGGCCTTTTCTGGCTGCCAGCAGGAGCGCCATGTCCAGCCCCGCCATTCGCCTGATTGCCGGCCTTGGCTGCCGTAGCGGCTGTACGCCGGACGAGCTGCAAGCGCTGCTGCTGCAGTGCCTGGCTGCGCACGGCCTGGGCCTGGAAGCGCTGGCGGGCCTGGCCAGCAGTGCGCACAAGCGCGACGAACCGGGCCTGCAGGCGCTGGTCGAGCGCCTGGCGCTGCCGATGACCTGGTGCTCGGTGCAGGAACTGGCGAGCGTCGCCGGCCAGGCCGAGGCCAATCCGCTGACATTGCGCGTGACCGGCAGCGCCGCAGTGGCCGAGCCCAGCGCCCTGGTCGCCGCCGCGCGCCTGGGCGCGGCGCAGCTGCTCGGCCCGCGCCAGCGCAGTAGCAATGCCACCTGCGCCCTGGCGCGGATCGATAGAGAGCTCTCGCAATGACCGTCTACTTCATCGGCGCCGGCCCCGGCGACTCCGAACTGATCACCGTCAAAGGCCAGCGCCTGATTCGCAGCTGCCCGGTGCTGCTCTATGCCGGTTCGCTGGTGCCGCCGGCGGTGCTCGAGGGCCATCGCGCCGAGCAGGTGGTGAACACCGCCGAGCTGCACCTAGGCGAGATCGTCCGCCTGCTGGCCGAGGCCCACGCCCGTGGCCAGGACGTGGCCCGCGTGCATTCCGGCGACCCGTCGCTGTACGGCGCCATCGGTGAGCAGATCCGCGAACTGCGGGCCTTGGACATTCCCTTCGAGATCATTCCCGGCGTCACCGCCACGGCTGCCTGCGCGGCGCTGCTGGAGGCCGAACTGACTCTGCCGGACGTGGCGCAGACGGTGATTCTCACCCGCTACGGGCACAACTCGCCGATGCCGGCCGGGGAGGCGCTGGGTGCCCTGGCCAGCCACGGCACGACCATGGCCATCCACCTGGGCGTGCAGCACCTGGCGGCGATCGTGGCCGAGCTGCTGCCGCACTACGGCGCCGACTGCCCGATTGCCGTGGTCCATCGCGCCAGCTGGCCGGATCAGGACTGGGTGCGGGGCACCCTGGCGGACATCGAGGACAAGGTGCGCGCCAAGGGTTTTCGGCGCACCGCGCTGATCCTGGTCGGCCGGGTACTGGGCGCCGAGGACTTCGCCGCTTCGGCGCTGTACCACGCCGATACTCAGCACCTGTTCAGGACCTGATGCCGGCAAACAGCGGCTAGTCGAAGGGGGCGCGCACTGGTGCGGCCCTGACCCGTTTCTGCGGTTGGCAGGCTTGCCGGATGCCGCGCTGGGCGGGCACCCTGTTGCATCTGTCGGGTCCGCCCGCACCAGGCTCTGTAAGGACGATCCATGCGCGACTATCAATGGCTTCACGAATACTGCCTGAACCGCTTCGGCTCGCCCGCGGCCCTCGAGGCCATGCTGCCGCAACCGCGCAGCGCGGCGGAACTGCGCCAGATCAGCGATGACCGCTACCTGTCGCTGATCGCCCTGCGCGTATTCCGCGCCGGCCTCAAGCACAGCCTGGTGGACGCCAAGTGGCCGGCCTTCGAGGAAGTGTTCTTCGGCTTCGTCCCGGAGAAAGTGGCGCTGATGAGTGCCGAACACCTCGAGCGACTGATGCAGGATGCGCGCATCATCCGCCACCTGGGCAAGCTCAAGAGCGTGCCGCGCAACGCCCAGTTCGTGCTGGACGTGCAGAAGGAAAAAGGCAGCTTCGGCGCGCTGATCGCCGACTGGCCGGTGACCGATATCGTCGGCCTGTGGAAGTACCTGGCCAAACATGGCAGCCAACTCGGCGGGCTGTCGGCGCCGCGTCTGCTGCGCATGATCGGCAAGGACACCTTCATTCCCAGCGACGACATGGTCGCCGCGCTCAAGGCCCAGGAAATCGTCGACAAGGCGCCAACCAGCCTCAAGGAACTGGCCGCCGTGCAGGCGGCCTTCAACCAGTGGCACGCCGAAAGCGGCCGGCCGCTGTGTCAGTTGTCAGTGATGCTGGCGCATACGGTGAATCACTAAGCGGCTCTGGTAGGAGCGAGCTCTGCTCGCGAACCTGTCCTCGTATAGAACTTCGCGAGCAGAGCTCGCTCCTACGGAGATCCGGGGAGTAGGGTGGATGATGCTTTTTCATCCACCACGGAGCCGCTCGGTGGATCGATGGAGCGCGATCCACCCTACACTCGGGCCCTTGCAGGGGGTTAAGCACGGCGGCATCCACGACAGAGCTGATCGACATCGGGAGAGTGCGATGGAACAGGACATCATCCGCGTCGCCCAGGCCATCGAACGAGCCGAGCGCATTCTGATCATCACCGGCGCCGGCCTGTCTGCTGACTCGGGGTTGCCGACCTATCGCGGCCTCGGCGGCCTGTACAACGGTCTGACGCCGGAAGGCCTGCCGATCGAGGCGGCGCTGTCCGGGCCGATGCTGCAGCGCAACCCGGCGTTGTGCTGGAAGTACCTGGCCGAGCTCGGCAAGGCCTGCCTGGGCGCGCAACCCAACGCCGGCCATGCGGCGATCGCCGAGCTGCAACGGCGCAAGCCCGGTTGCTGGGTGCTGACGCAGAATATTGACGGTTATCACCGCCAGGCCGGCTCGCCAGCAGAGCGGCTGATCGAGATTCACGGCCAGTTGGCGCCGCTGTATTGCCAGTCCTGCGGCGCCGCAGATCCCGAGCTGGCCGAGCACCTGCAGCGCCCCTTGCCGCCGCGCTGTGCACAATGCGCGGGCATCCTGCGCCCACCGGTGGTGCTGTTCGAGGAAATGCTGCCGGAAGATGCCATTGGTCGGCTTTATGACCAGGTGCACAAGGGCTTCGACGTGGTGCTGGCGGTGGGCACCACGGCGAGCTTCCCCTATATCGTCGAACCGGTGGCGCAAGCCCGCAGGAATGGGGGTTTCACCGTGGAAGTGAACCCGGCGACAACCGACCTCAGCGGCTGGGTGGATGTCCGTCTGTCAGGAAGGGCGTTAGATGTTTTCCCGAAACTACTAAGTCACATTTCTCGGCATTGAATTTGCAATCTCAGTGTTCAGACGGCATAGTCGCCCCCTTATAAAAACCAGACAAACACGGTCGTGCCCATGCTAAAGCGCTTCGCACCCCTCGTGCCTCTTGCACTGATTAGTCTCCTGGCGGCTTGTGCCGGCCAGGCACCGCACCAGCCAATTGAGCAGGTAGCGGTCGAGCCAGAACCCGTCGAGTACATCAGCGACGAGCAGATGATGGCCGACATCACCGACGACAAACCCTATGCGCTGCCCCAGCTGGCAGACAGCATCCTCAGTCAGGGCCTGTCCCTGGTCGGCACCAAGTACCGTTTCGGCGGCACCTCGGTGAAAACCGGCTTCGACTGCAGCGGTTTCATCGGCTTCCTGTTCCGTGAAGAAGCCGGCATGCAACTGCCGCGCTCCACCCGTGAAATGATCAACCTGGATGCCCCGCTGGTGGCTCGCGAAGAGCTGGAGCCGGGCGACATCATCTTCTTCAACAACCGTGGCCGTGGCCGCGTCAGCCATGCCGGCATCTACCTGGGCGATGACCAGTTCATCCACTCCAGCAGCAGCCGCAGCGGTGGCGTGCGTATCGACAGCCTGGACGACAGCTACTGGAACCGCAGCTACATGGAAGCCAAGCGCGCCCTGGCGCTGGCCCCGCAGCTGCAGAGTGAGCGTTCGGTTAACCGTTAAGGCGCAAGGGCACAGGGCTTGCGCCTGTGTCCGGCACGCGGCAGAGTAGGGCGCATTCCGGCCAGGATCGCCCGCCATGCATGTAACGGCTCGCTTCGCCCTGCTAGCCCTCGCCGCGCTGCTTACCGCCTGCGCCGGCAACTCTCCCTCTCCTGATTACCCCGTCGACCCTTTTCCCATCGTTGGCAACGAAAATGCCGATGATGTGCTGATGAGTGCCATCGGCCTGGTTGGCACGCCCTATCGCTATGGCGGCAACACCCCGGACAGTGGTTTCGACTGCAGTGGCCTGATCGGCTACGTGTACCGCAACTCGGCCGGTATCCAGCTGCCGCGTTCGACCCGCGAGATGATCAACCTGCGTGCGCCGACGGTCAGCCGCAATGCCCTGCAGAGCGGTGACCTGCTGTTTTTCGCCACCAATGGCGGCGGCCAGGTCAGCCATGCCGGCATCTATGTCGGCGAAGGGCGTTTCGTCCATGCGCCGTCCAGCGGCGGCACCGTGCGCCTGGACTATCTGACCACGGCCTACTGGCAGAAGACCTACCTCAGCGCCAAGCGCGTACTGGCACCGGCGCAGTTGGCGCGCCAGCCATGACCCAGCGCACCCTCAACCTCGACGACAACCTCTACCAATACCTGCTGGATGTTTCCCAGCGCGAAACCCCGCTGCTCAAGCGCCTGCGTGACGAGACGGCGCAGCTGACCAATGCGCACTGGCAGATCGCCCCCGAGCAGGGCCAGTTCATGGCCCTGCTGGTGCAGCTGACCGGGGCCCGGCGCATCCTCGAGATCGGCACCTTCACCGGCTACAGCGCCCTGTGCATGGCCGCCGCCCTGCCGGCCGACGGCCAGCTGATCTGCTGCGACCTGCCCGGCGACTACAACGCCATCGCCCGGCGCTACTGGTACGAAGCCGGCCTGCAGGATCGTATCGACCTGCGCCTGGCGCCAGCTTTGGAAACCCTCAATGCGCTGGAGCGCGGCGGGCAGGGTGAAAGCTTCGACCTGATCTTCATCGATGCCGACAAGGCCAACTATCCGGTGTACCTGGAGCACGCCCTAGTTTTGGCGCGTCAGGGCGGGCTGATCCTGTTCGACAACGTGCTGTGGAGCGGCCGGGTGCTCGAGCAGAATCCGGACAGCGCCGACACCCGTGCGATCCAGGCGCTCAATCGCACGCTCAAGCGCGACCGGCGTGTCGATCTGTCCCTGCTGCCGCTGGGTGATGGCCTGACCCTTTGCCGCAAGCGCTGAGAACCGATTTCGAGGTGCTGAGGGTGATTCCCGCAGTCCGCGGCTAAGCTCTTCTGGGGCTACACCGCCCCGGCAATACCTCCATCTGGCAAGGGAGCTGTACGCCATGAGTGCCGACCAAGACCTCTACCGGCCAGCCACCGTCCTGGTGGTTGACGATACGCCGGACAACCTGATGCTGATGACCGACCTGCTCAAGGATCGTTACCGGGTCAAGGCCGCCAACAGTGGCGAGAAGGCCCTGCGGGTGCTGCAGGGCGACCCGCTGCCGGACCTGATTCTGCTCGACATCATGATGCCCGGGCTGTCCGGCTATGAGGTGGCGGAGCAGCTCAAGCAGGACCCGCGTACCCGCCATATCCCGATCATTTTCCTCACCGCCATGTCGGCGACCGAGGACGAAGTCCACGGTCTGGCGTTGGGCGCCGTCGACTACATCACCAAGCCGATCAGTCCGCCACTGGTGCTGGCGCGGGTGGATACCCAGCTCAAGCTCAAGGCGGCGGCAGACTTCCTGCGCGATCAGAACGACTTTCTGGAGCAGGAGGTCGCGCGGCGCACCCGCGAGGTGGTGGCCATTCAGGATGTCACCATCCAGGCCATGGCCTCGCTGGCGGAGACCCGTGACAACGAGACCGGCAACCATATCCGTCGTACCCAGCACTATATGAAAGTGCTGGCCGAGCACCTGCGCGAGCACCCGCGTTTCCGTCACTTCCTCAGCGCCGAGACGATCCAGCTGCTGTTCAAGTCGGCGCCGCTGCACGATATCGGCAAAATCGGCATCCCTGACGCGATTCTGCTCAAGCCGGGCCGCTTCACCGAGGAAGAGTTCGAGATCATGAAGACCCATACCACCCTGGGTCGCGATGCCATCCAGCATGCCGAGGATCAGTTGGGCATCAGCGTGGACTTTCTCAGCCTGGCCAAGGAAATTGCCTACGGCCATCAGGAGAAGTGGGACGGCAGCGGCTACCCCGAGGGGCTGGCCGCCGACGACATTCCCATCAGCGCCCGGCTGATGGCGGTGGCGGATGTCTACGACGCGCTGATCAGCCGGCGCGTGTACAAGGCGGGGATGCCCCACGAACAGGCCGTCGAGATCATTCGCCAGGGGCGCGGCTCGCACTTCGATCCGGATATCTGCGATGCCTTCCTGGCTTGCGTCGAGCAGTTCCGCGCCGTCGCCGAACGCTTCGCCGACAACGACCAGGACCTGGCTAAACAAAGGGCGGCGCTTGAGCGCATGGAGCAGAAGTCCTGAGCAGCGCGTTGCGGCCTTTCATTGTTGTGTCTACTGGGAATCTGCCATGAGCCGAATGCTCGCCCTGCTTGAGCGTCTGTCGCTGCTGCACAAACTGGTCCTCGGCTTCTCTGCGCTGCTGGTGCTGGTGCTGGCGCTCGGGGTGCAGAGCCTGCGCACCCAGGCATCGCTGAAGCGCGACATGCAGAAGCTGTACAACGAGGAGGTGATCGGCATCACCCATCTGCATGAGGCGCGGGTGCAATTGCCGCATCTGGTGCAGGAGTTGCAACGTGCCGTCAGTACCAGCAGCGCGGCGGTTCGCAGCAAGTCCCGACAACAGCTGCTGGATGCCCAGCAACGGCTGCATCAGGCGTTGGCCCAGGTCCGCCCGACCCTCAAGCGCAGCGATAACCAGGCCCGTCTTACCGCCTTCGAGCTGCTGCTGGAGCGAATGCGCAACGATGCCGAGCAGGCCGTGCAGCTGGCTGGCGAGGGGCGCCTGGGCGAGGCCCAGCAGCTGCTCGACAGCGATGAATTCCAGGGCCTGGACCAGCAGGCCGACGCACTGCTCAATGCCATTGCCGAAGTCAAGGAAACCTCTATCCAAAACACCGCCACGCAGATCGCCGATTACGCCGAACACAGCACCACGCTCACCTATATCCTGCTGGTCGGCGGGCTGACGCTGGCGCTGCTGCTGGCCTGGCTGGTCAGTCAGTCGATCCGCAATCCGCTCAACCGCGTGCGTTTCGCCGTCGATCAGTTGGCTGCCGGCCGTCTCGATCAGTTGATTCCGCATACCGAGCTGCGCAACGAGACCGGTGACCTGGCCCGCGCCATCGCCACCCTGCAGACCGAGTCGCAGCAGCTCGAACGGCAGCGCTGGCTCAAGGTGCAGATCGGCCAGCTGCAGGTCGAACTGCAGCAGGCGGAGACGCCCGAGGAACTGGCGCAGGTGTTCCTGCAGCATATGGCGCGCCTGCTCGGCATCTGCCAGGGGTTGCTCTACAGCCTGCACGAGGGGGCGACCAGTCTGCGCCTGATGGGCGGCTATGCCATCGACCCGGAGCGGCCGCCGGAGGCCGAACTGGCGCTCGGCGCGGGCCTACTCGGGCAGTGCGCGGCCGACCGCCAGGCACGCCAGCTGCATGGGCTGCCGGAACAGTTCTGGCGCCTGCGCTCGCAACTGGGCGAAGCCCCGGCCAGTTACCTGTTGCTGCAGCCGGTGCAGCGCGGCGAGCGCCTGCTCGGCGTGCTCGAACTGGCCGGGCTGCAACCCTTGGCGGAGCGCGAGGCCCTGCTGTTTCAGGAGGCGCTGCCGCGGCTGGCCGCGGCCATGGCCATCCTCGAGCGCAATCAGGCGGTCCAGGCCCTGCTGACGGAAACCCGTCGCCAGGCCGATGAGATGGAGGCCCAGGCGCAGCAGCTGGAACAGCAGGCCGAGGAGCTGGAGGCCCAGCAAAACGCACTGCGTGCCACCGAGGCCTGGTTCCGCGGGATCATCGAGGCGGCGCCAGACGGCATGCTGGTGCTGGGTGCCGACGGACGCATCCTGCTGACCAATCCGCAACTGGATCAGTTGTTCGGTTACGGCGCCGGTGAGCTGGGTGGCGAAACCATCGAGCGCCTGGTGCCGGCGGCAATTCGCGAGCGCCACGTGGGTTTGCGCAACGAGTTCATCGCCCACGGCAGCACCCGGCAGATGGGCGCCAACCTGGACGACCTGCAGGGCGTGCGCAAGGACGGCAGCCTGTTCTCGGTGGAAATTGGCCTGTCGCGCTTGCCGGCCCTGGAGGGGTACGGCATCTGCGTCTGCGCCTCGGTGCGCGATGTGAGTGAGCGTCGGGCGATGGAGGTCAAGCTGCGCACCGCCAGCGAGCGCCTGAACCTGGCGCAGGAGGCCGGCGACATCGGCCTGTTCGACGTGGACCTGGTCAGCGGCCATGACTATTGGACGCCGCAGCTGGAGAAGATGTTCGGCCTCGAGCCGGGTGGCTTCGGTGGCACGCTGGCACACTGGAAGGCGCTGCTGCATCCCGATGACGCGGAGCATGCCAGTCGCTCGTTCGAGGAGGCCATCGAAAGCGGTCTCGATCGCTTGGAGTTCGACTTCCGCATCGTGCGGCAAAGTGATGGGGCGGTGCGCACCTTCAAATCGCTGAGCCGCTTCACGCGCACGCCTGATGGCAAGCCGCTGCGCGCGACCGGCGTCAACATCGACGTCACGGCGCTGAGCGAGGCCCGTGCGGTGGCCGAGGAGGCGACCCGGGCCAAGAGTGATTTCCTCGCCAACATGAGCCATGAGATCCGTACGCCGATGAACGCCATCATCGGCATGAGCTACCTGGCGCTGCGCACCGAGCTGGACAACAAGCAGCGCAACTACATCGAGAAGGTGCACCGCTCGGCGGAGAACCTGCTGGGGATCATCAACGACATCCTCGACTTCTCCAAGATCGAGGCCGGCAAGATGGAGCTCGAGCGCATTCCTTTCTATCTGGAGGACGTGCTCGACAACTTCTCCAGCATGATCGGCCTGAAGGCCGAGGACAAAGGCCTGGAGCTGCTGTTCAGCGTCTCGGCCGAACTGCCGACCGCGTTGATCGGCGATCCGCTGCGCCTGGGGCAGGTACTGATCAACCTCGGCAACAACGCGGCCAAGTTCACCGAGCAGGGCGAGATCGTGGTCGGCGTGGAGCTCGAGGGTGGCGACGAGGAGCAGGTGCAGCTGCACTTCTGGGTGCACGACAGCGGTATCGGCATGAGTGCCGAGCAGTGCGGGCGGCTGTTCCAGTCCTTCAGTCAGGCCGACAGCTCGACCACCCGCAAGTACGGCGGCACCGGCCTGGGCCTGGCCATTTCCAAGCACTTGGTGGAGCTGATGGGCGGGCGTATCTGGGTGGAGAGTGAGCCCGGGCATGGCTCCACCTTCCACTTCGAGGTATGCCTCGGGGTGCAGCGCGACACCCAGCCGCGGCGCATGTTCACCGCCGATGAGCTGCTGGGCACCCGCGTGCTGGTGGTGGACGACAACGCCAGTGCGCGCGAGATTCTCTCCGGCATGGCGCGCAGCTTCGGCATTGAGGTGGACGTGGCGGACAGCGGCCACTCGGCACTGACCATGCTGGTCGAGGCCGAGCGCAAGGAGCTGCCCTACGACCTGGTGCTGATGGACTGGCGGATGCCGAACATGGACGGCGTGGAGACGGTACGGCAGATGCGTGCCGTCAGCCTGGCGCACACGCCGTCGGTGATCATGGTCACCGCCTTCGGCCGCGAGGAGGCTCAGGAGGAGGCTGGCAAGCATGGTCTGCAATTGCCGGTGGTGCTGACCAAACCGGTGACCCCGTCGACCCTGCTGGAAGCGATCGGCAGCATGCTCGGCAAGACCTCGCAGGTCGATACTCGTGCTACTGCGCGCTCCGATCAGAGCGCCAGCGCCATGGCCAGCCTGCAGGGCGCGCGGCTGCTGCTGGTGGAGGACAACGAGCTGAATCGAGAGCTGGCCCGCGAGCTGCTGGAGAGCGCCGGCGTCGAGCTGTGCCTGGCCGAGCATGGTCAGGAGGCGCTCGATCGGTTGGCCGAGGACGCCGATTTCGACGGCGTGCTGATGGACTGTCAGATGCCGGTGATGGACGGCTACACCGCCACCCGCAAGATTCGCGAGCAGCCGCAGCTGGCCGCGCTGCCGGTGATCGCCATGACCGCCAACGCCATGGCCGGCGACCGCGAGCGCACCCTGGCCTGCGGCATGAACGACCATATCTCCAAGCCGCTCAACGTCGAGCACATGTTCGCCACCCTGGCCAAGTGGATCCATCCCAAACCAGGGCGTATCGCCCAGGTGGCCCAACACTCGCCGGCCGGCGTGACGACCGCGCTGGGCCTGCCCGAGAGCCTGCCCGGTATCGACCTGGCTGCCGGCCTGGCCACCAGCATGGGCAAGCGCGAACTTTATCTGCGCCTGCTGCGCAAGTTCCGCTCCAGCCAGGGCGATTTCCGCGCCGAGTTCCTTGCCGCTCGCGCGGACAGCGATACCTCGGCGGCGGCGCGCCTGGCCCATAGCCTGCGCGGCAGCGCGGGCAATATCGGCGCAGGCAATCTGGCGCAGGCCGCCACGGCGCTGGAGCTGGCCTGCAAGGACGGCGCGGCGGAGGAGGTTCTGGAGCCCCTGGTGGCCGAGGTCGAGCGGCAGTTGCAGCCGCTGCTAGCGGGTCTGGCGGGGCTGGTCGAGGTGCAGCAGGGCGCCACAGCGGCGCCGGCACTCGCGCTTGGCGCCGAGTTGCAGGCGCAGCTGGACAAGCTCAGGCGCCTGCTGGCCGAGAGCGACACCGCGGCGCAGGATGCCCTGTACGAACTGCAGGCCCTGGCCCTCGACCCGCTGCTGGCCGAGCGCCTGCGTCAGGTGGCCCAGCAGGTCGAGAGCTTCGACTTCGACCGGGCCCTGGAGTTGTTGCAGGGCCTGTCCTAGGCGATGCGCTTTTCCCCCTCTCCCGTTTACGGGAGAGGGTCGGGGAGAGGGTGAGTAGGCTCACTCCCTTTCCCCAGTCCCATGCAATCTCCCACAAGTGGGGAGGGCGTATTCGAGATCCGCGACAGGTTTTTCGCGGCCGCGCTCGGCGTTGACGCGCCACGGCCCAGCCTCTACCCTGCCGCCAGCATCAGGTGCCCCGGTCGCGACGCGTCCACGGGGTGAAACAGGGAAGCCGGTTCATTCAGTCGAACAGTCCGGCGCTGCCCCCGCAACGGTAGGTGAGTCAACAGTCGCATCCAGCCACTGTGTCATTCGACATGGGAAGGCGCGACCGGGGAGCCAGACGCTCCGCTCACAAGCCCGGAGACCGGCCTGTAGCGATCCACGGCATTGCGGCGGGCTTTGCGGGTGGGTGGGTCTGCTCGGCCTGCCTGCGTGTTGTCCTGCTGCTGCCCCAATTCTGTTTTTCTGCACCGTGCCTGGCGAAGGTCGCGGTGCTGCTGCTTTGCCGCGCCGCAGCTGGTCGCGAGGAGTTGTAGATGAACGAGTCCGCCGCGCGCGACGAACGCCACAAGGCGCGCATGCAGCGCAAGAAAGCGCTGATCGACGAAAAGATCGCCCAGGCCCAGAACGAATACGGCCTGCTGCTGGTGCACAGCGGCAACGGCAAGGGCAAGAGCAGCTCGGCCTTCGGCATGGTCGCCCGCGCCCTCGGCCACGGCATCAAGGTCGGCGTGGTGCAGTTCATCAAGGGCGCCGCCAGCACCGGCGAAGAAAGCTTCTTCCGCCGCTTCCCCGAGGAAGTTAGCTACCACGTGATGGGCGAGGGTTTTACCTGGGAAACCCAGGACCGCCAGCGCGACATCGACAAGGCCGGCGCGGCCTGGGCGGTGGCGAGGCAACTGCTGAATGACCCGCAGATCGGCCTGGTAGTACTCGACGAGCTGAATATTGCCCTCAAGCACGGCTACCTGGAGCTGGACGCGGTGCTCGCCGACATCGAGGCGCGCCCGCTGCTGCAGCATGTGGTGGTGACCGGCCGTGGCGCCTTGCCGGGGATGCTCGAGGCGGCGGATACCGTCACCGAGATGAACCTGGTCAAGCATGCCTTCAAGGCCGGCGTGAAGGCGCAGAAGGGGATCGAGTTTTGAGCCCTGCGTACCGTAGCCCGGATGCAATCCGGGAAGCCGCCCACCCCGGATTGCATCCGGGCTACCCGATCAGCCTCCCTGCTGTCCATGAGTGGGCGAAGGGCGCGGTGCACGCGAATCTGTCCCTTAACGCCCCCTCTCCCGCTTGCGGGAGAGGGCCGGGGAGAGGGCAATGACTGCACGCAGCTGCCCGGCCCTGCTGATCGCCGCCCCGGCGTCCGGCCAGGGCAAGACCACCGTCACCGCCGCCCTGGCGCGCCTGCACACGCGGGCCGGCAAGCGTGTGCGGGTGTTCAAATGCGGGCCGGACTTTCTCGACCCGATGATCCTCGCCCGCGCCTCGGGCCAGGCGGTGTACCAGCTCGACCTGTGGATGGTCGGCGAGGACGAATGCCGGCGCCTGCTCTGGGAGGCGGCGGGGGAGGCCGACCTGATCCTGATCGAAGGGGTGATGGGCCTGTTCGACGGCAGCCCCTCGGCCGCCGACCTGGCGCGGCGCTTCCAGGTGCCGGTGCTGGGGGTGATCGATGGCAGCGCCATGGCGCAGACCTTCGGCGCCCTGGCCTATGGCCTGGCCAACTTCCAGCACAACCTGCCGTTCGCCGGGGTGCTGGCCAACCGCACCGGCAGCGCGCGGCATGGCGAGATCCTGCGCGACAGCCTGCCGCCGGCGATCCGCTGGTACGGCGCCTTGCCGCGCAGCGCCGCGCTGGAGCTGCCCAGCCGCCACCTGGGCCTGGTCCAGGCCGAGGAACTGGCCGACCTGGATAGCCGCCTGGACGCGGCAGCCGATGCGCTGCTGGCCAGCGCCGGCGATGCTCTGCCAGACCCCGTGCGTTTCGCTGCACCAGTGGACCAGGTGATCGAGCCACTGCTGGCCGGCGTGCGCATCGGCGTGGCCCGCGATACCGCGTTCGCTTTCCTCTACCAGGCCAACCTCGATCTGCTGCGTCGGCTCGGCGCCGAGCTGTGCTTCTTCTCGCCGCTGCGCGAGCGCCAGTTGCCCGAGGTGGACAGCCTCTACCTGCCCGGCGGCTACCCGGAACTGCACCTGCAGCAACTGGCGCAGAACCTGGCCATGCGCGAGGCGATCCATGTCCACCAAGCCGCCGGCAAGCCGATCCTCGCCGAGTGCGGTGGCATGCTCTACCTGCTCGAGCGCCTGACCGACAAGGCCGGCCACAGCGCCGAACTGCTCGGCCTGCTGCCCGGCCACGCGCAGATGCAGCCGCGCATGGCCGCCCTCGGCCTGCAGCAAGTGGAGCTGCCGGAAGGCCTGCTGCGTGGCCACACCTACCACCATTCGCAGCTCGACTCGCCCGTCGAGCCGCTGGCACGCGGCAGCAGCCCGAACCAGCGCCCGGCCAGCGAGGCTGTCTATCGCCTGGGCCGGCTGACCGCCTCCTATATCCACTTCTACCTGCCGTCCAACCCGCAGGCCGCCGCCGGGCTGCTGTTGCCATGAGCGAGCATGCTTTCAGTCCTGCGGAACGTGCCGCGGTGTACCGGGCGATTGCCGAGCGCCGCGACATGCGCCACTTCGCCGGTGGCACGGTGGCCCCGGAGCTGCTCGCGCGCTTGCTGGAGGCGGCGCACCAGGCCCCCAGCGTCGGCCTGATGCAGCCCTGGCGCTTTATCCGCATCACCCGCCCGGCGCTGCGCGAGGCCATCCATGCCCAGGTCGAGGCCGAGCGGGTGCGCACCGCCGAGGCGCTGGGCGAGCGCAGCGACGAGTTCATGCGGCTCAAGGTCGAAGGCATCCGCGATTGCGCCGAGCTGCTGGTGGTGGCGCTGATGGACGAACGCGAGAAACACATCTTCGGCCGCCGCACCCTGCCGGAAATGGACCTGGCCTCCCTGGCCTGCGCCATCCAGAACCTCTGGCTGGCTTCGCGCGCCGAAGGCCTGGGTCTCGGTTGGGTCTCGCTGTTCGAGCCGCAGGCGCTGGCCGAGCTGCTGCACATGCCGGTCGGCAGCAAGCCACTGGCGATTCTCTGCCTGGGCCCGGTCACCGAGTTCTACCGCGAGCCGATGCTGGTCCAGGAAGGCTGGGCCACGGCGCGACCGCTGCAGGACCTGCTGTTCACCGACAGCTGGGGGCAACACGAATGAGCCTGCTGCTGGCCACCCTGGCCGGAGTGACCCTGGACGGCCTACTCGGCGAGCCCAAGCGCTGGCACCCGCTGGTGGCCTTCGGCGGCCTGGCGCAACGCATCGAACAACGCCTCAACAGTGGTGGTCACGGTTGGCGCAGCCACGGCGTTACCGGCTGGTGCCTGGCGGTGCTGCCGCTGACCCTGCTCAGCCTGCTACTGGCGCGCCTGCCTTATCTCGGCTGGCTGGTGGAGGTGCTGGCCCTGTATGCCGCCCTCGGCCTGCGCAGCCTCGGCGAGCACGCGCTGCCGGTGGCCCAGGCCCTGCGCCTGGGCGATCTGCCCGAGGCACGCAAGCGCGTCGGCTATATGGTCAGCCGGCAGACCGCCGAGCTGGACAGCGAAGGCGTGGCCCGCGCCGGTACCGAGTCGGTGCTGGAGAACGGCTCGGACGCGGTGTTCGCCGCGCTGTTCTGGTTCCTTGTCGCTGGTGCGCCGGGGGTGGTGCTGTACCGCCTGAGCAACACCCTGGACGCCATGTGGGGCTACCGCAACCCGCGCTTCGAACGCTTCGGCTGGGCCGCGGCGAAGATCGACGATGGCCTCAACTACATCCCCGCGCGCCTGGTGGCGCTGACCTATGCGCTGCTCGGCAAGACCGCCCTGGCCCTGCGCTGCTGGCAGCAGCAGGCGCCGCAGTGGGACAGCCCCAACGCCGGCCCGGTAATGGCCTCCGGTGCCGGCGCCCTCGGCGTGAGTCTGGGCGGCGCGGCGACCTATCATGGCGAGCTGCATGTGCGCCCCGTGCTGGGTGCGGGGCCGCAGGCGCGGGCGCGCGATATCGAACGGGCGCTCAATCTGGTCAATGGCGGCGTGCTGCTGTGGCTGGCGCTGTTACTGATCGGGAGTCTTTACCTTGCTTGAACATGGTGGCCGCCTGCGTGCGGCGGCGCAGCGCTATGGCATTGCCCTGGCCGAATGGCTGGATCTGTCCACCGGCATCGCGCCCTATGGCTGGCCGCTGCCGGCGATTCCGGCGACGGCCTGGAGCCGTCTGCCCGAACCGGACGATGGCCTGGAAGCGGCGGCGCGCGATTACTACGGCGTCCCCGCCTTGCTGCCGGTGGCCGGTTCCCAGGCGGCGATCCAGGCCCTGCCGCAGTTGCGGCGGTCGGGGCGGGTAGGGATCGTTTCGCCGGCCTACTCCGAACATGCCGAGGCCTGGCGCCGCGAGGGGCATCAGGTCACCGAGCTTGGCGAAGGCGCGGTGGGCCGCGCCCTGGAGCGCCTCGATGTGCTGCTGCTGATCAACCCCAACAACCCGACCGGGCGGCTGCTCGCGCCACAGCAGTTGCTCGACTGGCACGCCCGCCTGGCCGAGCGCGGCGGCTGGCTGGTGGTGGACGAGGCGTTCATCGACTGCACGCCCGAGCACAGCCTGGCGGCCTTCAGCCAGTTGCCGGGGCTGATCGTGCTGCGCTCGTTCGGCAAGTTCTTCGGCCTGGCTGGCATCCGTCTGGGTTTCGTGTTGGCCGAACCGACCCTGCTGGAGCGCCTGGACGAGCGCCTCGGCCCCTGGACCATCAGCGGCCCGACGCGGGCGGTGGCCAGCGCCATCCTGCAGGACAGCGCCGGCCAGCAGGCCCAGCGCGAGCGCCTGCAGGCCGACGGCCTGCGCCTGGCCGTGCTGCTCAGCGCCCAGGGCCTGGCGCCGGCGGGTGGCACCGCGCTGTTCCAGCTGGTCGCTCATCAGCATGCGGTGGGCCTGCATGGCTATTTCGCCCGTCGCGGCATCCTCCTGCGTCTGTTCGCCGAGACCCGCTGCCTGCGCTTCGGACTGCCCGCCGACGAGGCCGGCTGGCAGCGGCTGGAGCAGGCCCTGCAGGAGATGCCGCGATGAGCGCCACCTTGATGGTGCAGGGCACCACCTCCGATGCCGGCAAGAGCACCCTGGTGACTGCCCTGTGCCGCTGGCTCAAGCGCCAGGGCGTCGCGGTGGTGCCGTTCAAACCACAGAACATGGCGCTCAACTCGGCGGTCACCAGCGACGGCGGCGAGATCGGCCGCGCCCAGGCGGTGCAGGCCCAGGCCGCCGGCCTGACGCCGCACACCGATATGAACCCGGTGCTGCTCAAGCCCAACAGCGACACCGGCGCCCAGGTGATCATCCATGGTCGCGCTATCGGCAACATGCACGCGGTGGCCTACCACGATTACAAGCAGACCGCGCGCGCCGCCGTGCTCGAGTCGCACCAACGCCTCAGCGCGCAGTACCCGGTGGTGATGGTCGAGGGCGCCGGCTCGCCGGCGGAGATCAACCTGCGCGCCGGCGATATCGCCAATATGGGCTTCGCCGAGGCGGTGGATTGCCCGGTGATCCTGATCGCCGATATCGACAAGGGCGGCGTGTTCGCCCATCTGGTTGGCACCCTGGCCTTGCTCTCCGAAAGCGAGCAGGCGCGGGTGCAGGGCTTCGTGATCAACCGTTTTCGCGGCGACCTCAGCTTGCTGCAGCCGGGCCTGGACTGGCTGGAGCAACGCACCGGCAAGCCGGTGCTCGGCGTGCTGCCGTACCTGATGGATTTCCACCTGGAAGCCGAGGACGCGGTCGCCACCCGCCAGGTGACCCAGGCGGGGCAACAGCTCAAGGTTGTGGTGCCGGTGCTGCCGCGCATCAGCAACCACACCGACTTCGATCCGCTGCGCCTGCACCCGCAGGTCGACCTGCAATTTATTGGCCCCGGCCAGGCCATCCCGCCGGCCGACCTGATCATCCTGCCCGGCTCGAAAAGCGTGCGCGCCGACCTGGATTTCCTGCGCGAGCAGGGCTGGCCGGCGGCCATCGAGCACCACCTGCGCTACGGCGGCAAGCTGCTCGGCATCTGCGGCGGCCTGCAGATGCTCGGCACACAGATCGACGACCCCCACGGCCTGGAAGGCGCGCCCGGCAGCAGCGCCGGCCTGGGCCTGCTGGACATCAGCACCGTGCTGGAGCCGGAGAAGCAGCTGCGCAATGTGCAGGGCCGGCTGTGCCTGGAGCAGGCGGCGGTGAGCGGCTACGAGATTCATGCCGGGGTCAGCGCGGGTGCCGGGTTGAACGGCGCGGTGCAGCTGAATGACGGTCGGTCTGACGGTGGAATGAGCGTCGATGGCCAGGTGCTCGGCACCTACCTGCACGGGCTGTTCGAGTCGAGCGAGGCCTGTGGCGCACTGCTGCGCTGGGCCGGCCTGCGAGAGGTACAGACGGTGGACTACCATGCCCTGCGCGAACGCGACATAGAACGCCTGGCCGATCTGGTCGAGGCGCATCTGGATACCGCCAGGCTGCGCGAATTGTGTGGGTTATAGGAGCCTGTTGGCGATTTTTTGCTGTGTCATAACTGTGTGTAGAACAGCTGCGAACTGCTTTGGCCCCCTCTCCCGTTTACGGGAGAGGGTTGGGGAGAGGGTGAGTGGGGCCAACACCCTCTCCCCCGGCCCCTCTCCCACAAGTGGGAGAGGGGAGTTTTCGAGAGACGAAATAGTTTCCAGCGCACCCTGGCCATCTGCCGGTGCGCACGGTGCACGAGGAAAGTGAGAGATGGTTGAATTGATCCTCGGCGGCGCCCGTTCCGGCAAGAGCCGCCTGGCCGAGAAGCTGGCGGCCGATAGCGGCCTGGCTGTGACCTATATCGCCACCAGCCAGGCGCTGGACGGCGAGATGAGCGAACGCATCACCCAGCATCGCGCGCGGCGTCCGGCCGGCTGGGCGCTGGTCGAAGAACCGCTGGAGCTGGCCCGGGTGCTGCGCGAGCAGGCGGGCGAGGGCCGTTGCCTGCTGGTTGACTGCCTGACCCTGTGGCTGACCAACCTGCTGATGCTGGACGACGAGGCGCGCCTGCAGGCCGAACGCGCGGCGCTGCTGGAGTGCCTGGCCGGGCTGCCGGGGCGGATCATCCTGGTCAGCAACGAGACCGGCCTCGGCGTGGTGCCGCTGGGCGAGCTGACCCGGCGTTATGTCGACGAGGCCGGCTGGTTGCACCAGGCCCTGGCCGAACGCAGCCAGCGGGTGGTGTTTACCGTCGCCGGCCTGCCCATGCTTCTGAAAGGAGAACGCCTGTGAGTGCATTCTGGTGGCAGGCGAGCTGCCGACCGCTCGACCAGCAGGTGGCCGCCCAGGCCCTGCAACGCCAGGCCGAGCTGACCAAGCCGGCCGGCGCCCTCGGCCAGCTGGAGCCGCTGGCGGTGCGCCTGGCCGCCCAGCAGGGGCGCGTGCGTCCCGAGCTGGAGCAGGTGTGGATCAGCATCTTCGCCGGTGACCACGGTGTGGTCGCCGAAGGTGTGTCGGCCTATCCGCAGGCGGTGACCGTGCAGATGCTCGGCAACTTCGCCGGCGGTGGCGCGGCGATCAGCGTGCTGGCCCGCCAGCTGGGCGCGACCCTGGAGGTGCACAATCTCGGCACGGTCGAGCCGGCACCGGCCATGCATGGGGTCTGCCAGCATCAACTGGCGCCCGGCACGGCCAATTTCACTCAGGCGCCGGCGATGAGCAGCGAACTGTGCCTGGCCGCGCTGCAGGTCGGTCGCGCGGTGGCCGAGCGCGCCGCGGCGGCCGGCTGCCAGCTGTTTATCGGTGGCGAGATGGGCATCGGCAACACCACGGCGGCCAGCGCCCTGGCCTGTGTGCTGCTGGACAAGCAGCTGCGCGAGCTGGTCGGCCCCGGCACCGGGCTGGACAGCGCTGGTGTGGCGCGTAAGATCCGCGCCATCGAAGCTGCCCTGGCCTTGCACGGCCAGGCGCGCGCGCCGCTGGATTGCCTGCAGCGCCTGGGCGGGCTGGAGATCGCCGCGCTGACCGGCGCCTACCTGGCCTGCGCGCAGCAGGGCGTCAGCGTGCTGGTCGACGGCTTTATCTGCAGCGTCGCGGCGCTGCTGGCGGTGCGCTTGAATCCGGGCGTGGCCAACTGGCTGCTGTTCAGCCACAGCGGCGCCGAGCCGGGCCATCGCCATGTGCTCGCGGCTCTCGAGGCTGCGCCGTTGCTGCAACTGGGCCTGCGCCTGGGCGAGGGCAGTGGGGCAGCGCTGGCGGTGCCGTTGTTGCGCCTGGCGTGCGCCCTGCACGGGCAGATGGCGACTTTTTCTGAAGCAGCAGTACAGGAGCAAGGTTGATGAGTTTGCAGCTGGATCTTTTGCGCCACGGTGAGACCACCGGCGGCAACGGTTTTCGTGGCAGCTTGGACGATGCCCTCACGGAGCGCGGCTGGCAGCAGATGCACGCGACCCTGGCTGAACAGGGCGGCTGGGACCTGATCATCAGCTCGCCGCTGCAACGCTGCGAGGCCTTCGCTCGCCAGCTGGCCGAGGTCAAGGGCTTGCCGCTACGCATCGAGGCCGATCTGCGCGAGCTGCACTTCGGCGACTGGGAAGGGCGCAACGCCGCGGAAATCCTCCTCGAGGACACCGAGGCGCTGGGCAGCTTCTGGAACGATCCGTTCAATTTCACCCCGCCGAATGCCGAGCCGGTACGCGACTTCGCCGCACGGGTGATGGCCGCCATCGAGCGCCTGCAACAGGAACTGGCCGGCCAGCGCGTGCTGCTGGTGACCCACGGCGGGGTGATGCGCCTGCTGCTGGCCCAGGCCCGCGGTCTGCCGCAGCAGCAGATGCTGCAGGTCGAGGTCGGCCATGCCGCGCTGCATCGCCTGCAGGTCGCGGCCGACCTGAGCCTGCGCGAAGCCTGAGCATGCGCCTGGCCGAGCCGCTGCTGATCGCCCTGCAGTTCCTCACCCGTTTGCCGGTGAGCCTGGCGGGCATGCCGGCACCCCAGCAGCTGGGCCGTTCGCTGCTGTGGTACCCGGTGGTCGGGCTGCTGCTCGGCGGCCTGTTGCTGCTGGCGCAGCTGCTGCTGAGCGGTGCGCCGGCCTTGCTGCAGGCGGCGTTGCTGCTGGCGCTGTGGGTCGGCCTGAGCGGCGGGTTGCACCTTGATGGCCTGGCCGACACGGCGGATGCCTGGGTCGGCGGTTATGGCGACCGCGAGCGCACCCTGGCGATCATGAAAGACCCGCGCAGTGGACCGATCGCCGTGGTGGTGCTGGTGCTGCTGCTGTTGCTCAAGTTCGCCGCTTTGGTGGCGCTGTTGCAGGCCGGGCAGTGGGCCGCGCTATTGCTGGCGCCCTGGCTGGGGCGTGGGCTGTTGCCGCTGCTGTTTCTGACTACGCCCTATGTGCGCGCCGGTGGTCTGGGCCAGGCGCTCAGCGAGCATCTGCCGCGTCAGCAACTGCCTGTGGTACTGGCCGGCAACGCCCTGCTCATGCTGCTGTTGGGCTGGGCTGGGCTGCTGGCCATCGGCGCTGCGCTGCTGGCTTTCTTTCTGCTGCGCCGCGCCTTTATCGCCCGCCTGGGCGGCACCACCGGCGATACCGCCGGGGCGCTGCTGGAGCTGGTCGAGTGCATGGTGCTGGTGGTTTTGGCGCTCGCGCTGGCTTGAGCTTCCCCGGGTGCGCCGTGCGCGCCAGCAGTCCTTGCCAGGCCACGGTGCACCCTGCGGTCTATCAGAACGCCTTGCTGACGCTGGCCACCGCGCCGGCCGAACAGAGGTCGTCGTAGCCGCTGAAGCTGGCGCACTGGGCATCTGACAGGTCGGTGTCGACATAGCTCAGGCCCCAGGTGGCGCCGAACAGATCGCGGGTCAGCTTGATCTCCCAGTTGTTGTAGTCCTGCTCGGCCTTGCTGTAGTCGGCGTTGAAGAACACGTCGTCTTTCTGGTCGACATTCTCGTAACGCAACTCCAGACCGATCTCCAGCGGTAGCAGGGTGCGGTAGCCGACATAGGTGTTGAAGTAGCTCTCCTCGGTGTCGAAGGAGTGCTTGCCACCGATGAAGAAACCGTAGGCGTCCAGGGTCAGGTAGAGATCGGAGCCGTTGAACTGGCCTTCACCTGGGTAGGTGTACTTGTTGTAGTAACCGTCCAGGCTGATGGCGTCGGTGATCTGCCAGTAGTAACCGGCGTAATAGTCGATTTCCTGGCGGGTGCCGTAGTCATCGTCGTTCTCCCAGTCGTAGCCGTACTCGACATTGCTGGTCCACACCCCGGCATACAGGCCGCTGGCATGGCTGAGCATGATGTCGAGCTGGGCGGCCGGGTCGCCGAGGGTCTGCGAGATACCGCTGGAACGGTAGTCGCTGAAAACGGCCGGAGTGACGATCAGGGAAAGCTGCTCGTTCAGTTCGATGGCGCCGGCCTGCAGACTGCAGGTCAGGGCGGCGATGGCCAGAGTGAGGGTTTTGCGTGCGTGCATGGAGGAGCCCTGTTGTGGTTTTTGTTCGGCAGCTGATGCAAGGCCGCAGCCTGCCGCTGCGCTCAGGCGCAGGGCAGGGCGGTGGGGTTGTTGTTATTGCGCTGTGGCGACGTCGGCGCTGGCGGGTGCCTGATACACCGACTTGCCGGCGAACCAGGTCTGCAGCACCTGGGTATCGAACAGTTCGGCGTCGCTGACCTTGAACACGTCGCGGTCGAGGACGATCAGGTCGGCCTGCTTGCCGGGGGCCAGCGAGCCGATCTGCTGCTCCAGGCGCAGGGCCTTGGCGGCGTTGATGGTGTAGGCCAGGAACATGGTTTCGCGGTCGATACTCTCGGCGCTGTTGAGCACGCCGAGCGGACCTGTGCGGGTGCTGGCCTGGGCGATGGCGTTCCACGGGTTGGGGCTGGACACCGGCCAGTCGCTGGCGCCGGCGATTGTGGCGCCGGCCTTGTGCAGCGAACGGGCCGGATACTGGTAGCGGTAGGTGAAGGCACTCACGTACGGCTTGACCAGTTCCTCGGTATAGCTTTCCGCGGTGGCCCACAACAGCTGCATGGAGGCGATCACGCCGAGCTCCTTGAAGCGCGCAAACTCCTTGGGGTTGACCAGCTGCAGGTGGCTGATGCTATGCGGCACCGGCGTGGGTTTGAGCGAGCGGGCATATTCGATGGCGTTCAGCGACTCACGCACGGCACGGTCGCCGACCGCATGGATATGGGTAATCCAGCCGCGCTGCTCGGTGGCGGCGATCAGCTTGCCGAAGCCCTGCGGATCGATCAGTAGCTGCCCCTGCTGATGACTGTTGTTGTAGGGATCGATCACCGCGGCGGTCTGCCCTGGGAATTCGAGCACGCCATCGGCGAATACCTTGATCCCGGGGAAGGTCAGGTTCGGCACGCCCTGGAACTGCTGCATGACATTGGCCTGCACCTTGAGGTCGTCCGGCTTGCTCTGCGGGTGGGCCAGCAGCAGGGCGGCGACGTGCACGTTCAGCTCACCCTGTTCGGCCAGTTGGCGGTACAGCGGCAGCACGCCGAGGTCATTTTCGGTGGGGCGCATCTCGAACAGCGACTGCTCGCCGCCGCCGTTGGCCGCGGCATCCATCCAGGCGGTCACGCCCACCTGCAGGTTGACCCGCACGGCTTCGCGCGCGGCCTTCAACATCAGCTCGGCAGAGGGTTTGGGCAACTGGCCGCGCACCCGATCCCAGCCGGTTTCACTGAGGAAACCGGTGGGCGTCAGATCGGCTTCGTGTTCGATGAAGCTGGCTTCCTTGGCCGCCAGGCTCTTCACCAGTTTGGCGTCGATGCCGACCCGTTGCAGCATGGCGTTGTTGGCCCAGCCGGTATGCCCGTCGATGCCGTTCAGCACCAGCGGCTGGCTGGCCCAGCGGCCCTGATTGAAGCGTTTGGCCAGCTCGCGACTGTGCTGCCAGTACGCCGAGCTGACTCCGGAGATCACGATGATGTCGCCCAGGCGCGCCGTGTCGGCCTGGTCCTGCTCGATGATCCACTGTTCCAGCTCGGCCAGTGGCTTGACCTCGTCGTAGAGGTTGGCGCGCAGGCTGTCCAGGGCGCCGATTACCGGGTGGCTGTGGGTGTCGATCATGCCCGGCATCAGCACCTTGCCGGCCAGGTCGATGCGTTGGGTGTCGGCATCGGCCAGGGCCAGGATGGCGCTGTCGGAGCCGACCTGGAGGATCTTGCCGTCTTCCACGGCAACGGCCTGGGCGCGTGGCTGGCCGGCTTCGGCGGTGAACACCTTGCCGTTGAACAGCACCAGATCGGCGGCGGCCATGGCTTCCAGTGAGGAAAAAGCAACAGCGCTGGCCAGCAAGCTCGGAACGAACCTTTTCACGATAACCCCCTTGTTTTTATTGGACTGCAGGCGAGACTAGCGATTACCGCCAGACGCTAGAACGCCTAGCTCGTGCAAAACCTTTTTGCCACATTGGAAAAACTCGGATGGACAAGCTCGGTGCCCTGAACATGTTTGTCGCCACGGCCGAGCACGGCAGTTTCAGCCGCGCGGCCGAACAGCTGGGCAAGACGCCTTCGGCGCTGACCAAGGCGGTCAGTCATCTGGAGGCCGAGCTCGGCGCGCGCCTGTTCGAGCGCAGCACCCGGCGTACGGTGCTCACCGAGGCCGGGCGGGTCTATCTGGAAACCGCGCGCCAGGTACTGCAGCGTCTGCATGAGGTGGGCGAGGAAATCGGCCAGCTGCAACACGGCCTGCACGGCAACCTGCGCATCACTGCGCCGCTGGCCTTTGGCCGGGCTTTTCTCGATCAGGTGTGCGCCAGCTTTCTCGCCCAGTACCCGCAGATCAGGCTGCAGGTGGACCTCTGCGATGCCTTCGTCGATCTGGTGGAAAGCGGCTACGACCTGGCCCTGCGCGAAGGCCGCAGCGACCTGCCGGGGCTGATCGCGCGGGTGGTCGGGCAGAACCGCATCGCCCTCTGCGCCAGCCCGGCCTATCTGGAACGTCAGCCGCAGCCACTGACGCCGGACGGTATCGACGAGCATGACTGGTTGATGTACCAGCATCCGGCGCTGGGGCGCGGTGTCTGGTGGGTGGAGCATGCGGGCCAGCGCATCGGCGTGCCGCACCCGCGCGCACCGCGCCTGGAGAGTGACAACTATGACCTGCTGCTGGCCGCTGCCCTGGCCGGTTGCGGTGTGCTGCACACGCCGCTGTGGAGCGCCGCGCCTTACCTGGCCGATGGCCGCCTGGTACGCCTGATGACCGAGTACGAGATCGACCCGGACGCCTTCGGCCCGCAGATTCTCGCGGTCTACCCGAGTCACCGCCGGGCCACGGGCAAGGTGGTGGCCTTTATCGATTACCTGCAGGAGTTTCTCGGCTCGCGCGGTATTGCTTGAGGCGCTCTGGGCGATTGGGTCAATGCCGCCGAGCGCTTGGGTCATTGAGCTGGGGCAGGGGGCTGCCTAACCTGCTGAATGTTTCGTTTGATCGTACCCGGCTCCAATAAAAACAAGAGAGTGCCCGATGTCCGAACAACTGCCGCTGCAACGTTTCCAGCACTGGGTCGCCCAGTGCCCCGATAAGGTCTGGCTGCGCCAGCCGGTCGCCGGGGTCTGGCATGACTTCACCTGGTGCCAGGTCGACGACCAGGCACGCCGTCTGGCTGCTGCTCTGCAGGCGCTGGGTTGCGCGCCGGGTGAGCGGGTGGCGATCCTGGCGAAGAACTGCGCCGAGTGGTTTATCAGCGACCTGGCGATTCAGCTGGCCGGGCTGGTCAGCGTGCCGCTGTATCCGCTGCAGTCGGCCGAGAGCATCGCCTATGTGCTGGAGCATGCGGCCTGCAAGGCGATCATCCTCGGCAAGCTGGACGAACCGGCCAAGCTGGAAAGCGGCATCGGGCCGCAGGTGCTGCGCCTGGCCATGCCCTATCCGACCCTGCGCGCCGACTACCAGTGGCACGAGCTGCAGGCCTATGCACCGTTGCCGACTGCGCCTGTGCAGCAGGCCGACGAGCTGCTGAGCATCCTCTACACCTCCGGCACTACCGGCCAGCCCAAGGGCGTGATGCTCTCGGCACAGGCCATGGCCTGCGCTGCCGCCAGCTCCTGTGCCGAGCTGCGCATCGATGAGCGCGACCAGTTCTTCTCCTTCCTGCCGCTGTCGCACGCCGCCGAGCGCTTTCTGGTGGAGATGAACAGCCTGTATAGCGGTGCTCAGGTGGCTTTCGTCGAGTCGCTGGACAGCTTCGCCAGCGACCTGCGCTATATCCGCCCGACTGTGTTCTTCTCCGTGCCGCGCTTGTGGACGCGCTTCCAGCAAGGCGTGCTGGAGCGTCTGCCACAGCGCAAGCTCGATCTGCTGCTGCGCATTCCGCTGCTCGGTGGCCTGCTGGCGCGCAAGATCAAGCGCGGCCTGGGCCTGGATCGCGCGCGCATCCTGGTCTCCGGCGCGGCGGCGATCTCGCCGGGGCTGCTCGACTGGTACCGGCGCCTGGGCCTGGTGATCTGCGAGGGCTACGGCATGACTGAGAACTTCGCCTATGGCACCTTCAACCGGCCGGGGCAGGTGCGCTTCGGCAGCGTCGGCCGGCCGATGCCGAACCTGGAACTGCGCATCGCCGACAACGGCGAAGTGCTGTTCCGTGGGCCGACCCTGATGCAGGGTTATTACCGTGAGCCCGAACTGAGTGCCAAGGCCCTGGAGGGCGGTTGGCTGCACACCGGCGACCAGGGCGAGGTGGATGGCGACGGCTACCTGCGCATCACCGGGCGGGTCAAGGACATCTTCAAAACCAGCAAGGGCAAGTACGTGGCGCCGGCGCCGATCGAGGGCGAGATCGCCAAGAACACCTGGGTCGAGCAGGTCTGCCTGATGGGCAGCAACCTCGACCAGCCGTTGGCCCTGATCGAACTGTCGCCAGCGGCGCGCAGCCAGCCGCGCGAGCAGGTCAGTGCCGCCTTGCAGGCCACCCTGGCCCAGCTCAACGCCGCCTTGCAGCCCCATGAACGGCTCAGCCATCTGGTACTGGTCAGCGAGGCCTGGACCGTGGACAACGGCTGCATGACACCGACCATGAAAATCCGCCGCAATGTGCTGGAGGCGCGCTACGCCGCGCTGGTCAGCAGCTTGCCGGGCAAACCGCCACTGTATTGGGAAAACTGCTGATGAAGGGCCCGCTGGCTGCGCTGAAGGTTCTCGATTTTTCCACCCTGCTGCCGGGGCCGTTCGCCTCGCTGTTGCTGGCCGACATGGGCGCCGAGGTGCTGCGCATCGAGTCGCCGACGCGGGTCGACCTGGTCCGTGTGCTGCCGCCGTTCGATGGCGACAGCAGCACCAGCCACGCCTACCTCAACCGCAACAAGCGCTCGCTGGCCCTCGATCTCAAGCATCCCGAGGCGCTGGCGGTGGTGCACAAGCTGGTGGCCGAGTACGACATCGTGCTGGAGCAGTTCCGCCCCGGGGTGATGGACAAGCTCGGCCTCGGCTATGAAGCGCTGAAAGCGATCAATCCGCGGCTGATCTATGTCTCCATCACCGGCTACGGGCAGACCGGGCCGTACAAGGACCGCGCCGGCCACGATCTCAACTACCTGGCCCTGAGCGGCCTGGCCAGCTACACCGGGCGCCGTGACACGGGCCCGCTGCCGCTTGGTGTGCAGCTGGCGGATGTCGCCGGCGGCTCGCTGCATGGGGTGATCGGCCTGCTCGCCGCGGTGATTGCCCGGCAGAGCACGGGGCAGGGTCAGCACGTGGACATCAGCATGACCGACTGCGCCTTCAGCCTGCATGCCATGGCCGGCGCCGGCTACCTCGGCGCCGGGGTGGAGCCGGCGATGGAGAACCAGGCACTGAATGGCGGCAGCTTCTACGACTACTACCGCACCCGCGATGGCCGCTGGCTGTCGGTGGGCAGCCTGGAGCCGCAGTTCATGCAGCAGTTCTGTGCCGTTATCGGGCGGCCGGAACTGGCTGGGCGCGGCCTGTCGCCCAAGCCGGAGGAGCAGAAGGCGCTCAAGCGCGAGATCGAGATCGAGATCGAGAAACACGACCTGGCCGAGTGGCAGCAACGCTTCGCCGCGGTGGATGCCTGCGTCGAACCGGTGCTCAACCTGTCCGAGGCGGTCGAGCACCCGCAATTGCAAGCGCGTGGCCTGGTCACCGCCGTGCCGCGCGCGGGCAAACCGGCGCAGGCGCAGCTGGCCTGCCCGATCAAGTTCTCCGCGGGGCTGGAGGCGCCGCGGCATACCGGCGTGGCGGTGGGCGCGCACAGCGCCGAGGTGCTGCGCGAGATCGGTTACAGCGAGGCGCAGATTGCCGAGCTGAAGGCGGCCAAGTTGCTCGGTTGAGTCTTGTAGCCCGGATGCAATCCGGGGGAGGCGGTAGCGGTCATTCCCGGATTGCATCCGGGCTACGGCCTGGTGCGCGCGGCGCACTCTACGAGAGCCGGGTAGCCGGTAGTGGGTGCGGGGCCTCTTGAAATTTTTCGGCCTGTCCTTATCTAGCTGAGTACGGGGTGCCGAAGTCGGGCCCCGGATTCAACCACTCGCTGAAATCCAGGAGACATACCATGAGCACTGCATTTTCCATGGCCCCGCTGTTTCGCCAATCCATCGGCTTCGACCGTTTCAATGACCTGTTCGAGTCGGCCCTGCGCAGCAACGAGGCTGGCAGTTCCTACCCGCCGTACAACGTCGAGAAGCACGGCGACGACCAGTACCGCATCGTCATCGCGGCCGCCGGTTTCCATGAGGAAGACCTCGAGCTGCAGGTCGAGCGCGGTGTGCTGACGGTGGTCGGCGGCAAGCGCGAGCGCAGCGCGGAGAACGTCACCTACCTGCACCAGGGCATCGCCCAGCGCGGCTTCAAGCTGTCGTTCCGCCTGGCCGACCATATCGAGGTCAAGGCGGCGAGCCTGATCAACGGCCTGCTGCATGTCGACCTGGTGCGTATCGTGCCGGAAGAGGCCAAGGCCAAGCGCATCCCGATCAATGGGCTGCAGCCTGCGCTGAACAGCTGAGTTCCTGCAGCAAAGAAAAAGGGCGCCTGCGGGCGCCCTTTTTCATGTTTTCTACTCAGTCATGAACGCATCTGGGGTGAGTGCTACTGCTGGTTGAGCGCCAGCAGCTGGCGGAAGTCGTCCAGCGGCAGCGGTTTGCTGAACAGATAGCCCTGGTACAGATGGCAGCCTTCCTGCAGCAGGAATTCCAGCTGCTCGGTCTGCTCGACGCCTTCGGCAATCATTTCCAGGTTCAGGCTGCGGGCCATGGCGACGATGGCGCGGATGATCTCGGCATCGTTGGGGTCGGTGGTGGCGTCGCGTACGAACGACTGGTCGATCTTCAACACATCCACCGGCAGGCGCTTGAGGTAGGTCAGTGAGCTGTAGCCGGTGCCGAAGTCATCCATGGCAAAGCTCACGCCGAGTTTCTTCAGGCGGTGCATCTTGGCGATGGTGTCGTCGAGGTTCTGGATCACGATGCCTTCGGTGATCTCCAGCTTGAGCATATGCGCCGGCAGGCCGCTTGCTTTCAGGCTGAGTTCGACCAGTTCGACCAGGTCGTTCTGGCGGAACTGCCGTGGGCTGATGTTCACGCACAGTTGGAAGCTGTCCGCATCCACCAGCCCCTCGCGCAGCTGGGTGGCGCAGGCGTGGCAGGCTTCGCTGAGGACCCAGGTGCCGGCTTCGAGGATCAGCCCGCTTTCCTCGAGGACCTGGATGAACTGCCCCGGTGATTGCGGGCCGAGCGTCGGGTGGGTCCAGCGCAGCAGGGCTTCGGCACCGATGATGCGGTTGCTGCGGGCATCCACCTGGGGCTGGAAGTGCAGCGCGAACTCGCCGCGGGCCAGGGCCAGGCGCAGGTCGTTTTCCAGGCGCAGGCGCTCGCTGGCTTCATCCTGCATGGCCTTGCGGAACATCTGCACGGTGTTGCGCCCGGAGTCCTTGGCCCGGTACAGGGCAATGTCGGCGCGTTTGAGCAGATCGGTCGGGTTGTCACCGTGATCGGGCAGCAGGGCGATGCCGATACTGGGGGTGACCTGCAGTTGGTGGCCGTCGAGCAGCATCGGCTCGGCCAGCAGCTGGCGCAGTTTCTCCGCCACCTGGCGCACCTGGCGGCTGGTCTCCGCGCGGCTGCCTTCCAGCCCGGAGAGCAGTACGACGAACTCGTCGCCACCCAGGCGGGCGACGGTGTCCTCCATGCGCACGCTGGCTTCCAGGCGGGCGGTGACCAGCTTGAGCACGGCATCACCCACCGGGTGGCCGAGCGAATCGTTGATGTGCTTGAAGTGGTCGAGATCGAGGAACAGCAGGGCGCCGCGCAGGTTGTGACGCTTGAGCAGGGCGATCTGCTGGATCAGGCGGTCCATCAGCAGGGCGCGATTGGGCAGGTTGGTCAGCGGGTCGTGGTAGGCCAGGTGCTGGATCTGCGCCTGGGCATCCTTCAGTTCGCTGACATCCCGGGCGTTGAGCAGCAGGCAGGCGATGCCGTCCAGTTCGATCGGCTCGACCGAGACCTCGACCAGACGAACACTGCCGTCGCGGTGCTGACCACGCATTTCCAGGTGGTAGACGCGGCCGTCGCGCTTGAGGGTCTCGATCATTGCCACCCGTTCGCTGGGGTCGGCCCAGACTTCCAGCTCCAGTGAGCTGCGGCCGATGACTTCCTCGGCCTTGTAGCCGGTGAGGCGGGTGAAGCCCTCGTTGACCTCGATATAGCAGCCGGTGTCACGCTCGGTGATGGTGATGGCGTCCGGGCTGGAGTGGAACGCCTTGGCGAACTTCTCCTGACTGGCCTTGAGCGCCGCTTCGGCCTTTTGCTTCTCGCTGATATCGCGGAAGGTGGTGGTGATGCACAGCTGGCGCTCGACGCGGATGAAACGGCTGGAGACCACACAGGTCAGCTCGCTGCCCGTCTTGGTGCGGAAGCGGGCGACTTCATTGCTCAGGCCCTGGTCGCGGGTGAGCTGCTTGAACAGCCGGTTGCGCTGTTCCTCATCGACCCAGAAGCCCAGTTGCGGGGCACTCTGGCCGACGATTTCGGCGGGGAGCCAGCCGAAGGTTTCGCTGAAGCTGGGGTTGATCTCGATGAACGCACCGTCGCGAATGCGCGACACGCAGATCGGTTCCGGGCTGGACTGGAACAGGGTGACGAATTTCTCTTCGGAGGCGGCCAGGCGGTGTTCGCGCTGCACCCGTTCGCTGATGTCGACGAGGATGCCGGCCATGCGCATGGGCATGCCTGCGTCATCGCGATAGAGCTTGGCGGTGCTTTCCAGGAAGTGGATGGCGCCGTTGCTGAAGCGCGTGCGGTAGGTCACCTGATAGCTGTCGCGCCGGCCCTCGACCAGCTCGTTGTAGGCCACGCGCATGCTGTGGCGATCTTCCAGCGGCACATGCTTGAAGAACTCGCGGAACTTGCCGTGGTACTGCTGGGCGGGCAGGCCGTGCAGCAGGGAGGCGCGCTCCGAGCCGAACAGGATGTCGCTGGGGATATCCCAGTCCCAGGTGCCCAGGCTGGCGGAGTCCAGGGCCAGGCTCAGGCGCTCCTGGCTGTCGCGCAGGGCCTGCTCCTGTACGCGCTCATGGCTGATGTCGCGCACCGTCAGCACCAGACAGGGCTTGCCCGCCAGTTCGATTTCGCCACCAAAGATCAGGTTTTGGCTGAGTTGGCCGTTGCGGCTGAACAATTCGACTTCCAGATCATGGCAGGTGCCATCCTGGCTCATGGCATCGAGCAAGCGCTGGCGATCGGCGACGGACTTCCAGATGCCCAGCTCCAGGGAGGTACGGCCAATGGCTTCGTCCTTGCTCCAGCCAAAGCGCTGCTCGAAGGCCGGGTTGATTTCAACGAAGGCGCCGTTGCTCTTGTCGGTGATCACCACGGCGTCGGGGGTCTGGCGGAAAGCCTTGGCGAATTTTTCCTCACTGGCGCGTAACGCGGCCTCGGCCTGCTTGCGCTCGGTGGTGTCGAGGAAGGTGCTGAACAGGCAGGGCTCGCTGTCGATCTCGATGTATTGGCTGCGCAGCACGCCATGCAACTGGCGGCCGTCGCGGGTATTGAGCTGGACTTCCTGAACAATCGGATCCTGATCCGGCTGCGCGGCGCAGCGCAGTTCGTCGCGTTGCTGCAGGTCGCTCCAGATCTGCAGCTCCAGGGTGGTCTTGCCCTGGATTTCGGCCCGCTTCCAGCCGAACAGAGTTTCGAAATGCTGATTGGCTTCGAAGATCGAACTGTCTGCCAGACGGATCAACAGGGCGGCGTCGGGGCTCATGTGGAACAGGCTGGAGAAGAGCCGCTCCGACTGGCTCAGCGCGGTGGCGCGTTCCTGCTGTTCGGTGATGTCGCGAATGACCCCGAACACCCGTTTGTGACCGTCGGTGTCGATCTGTGGACGGCCGCTGATTTCCAGCCAGTGCAGGCTGCCATCGGGCCAGCGGATGCGATGGCGCAAGGGTTCTGGGTTGGGGATGCCGCTGAGGACTTGCTGGAACAGGTGCAGGACGGCGGCGCGGTCTTCCTCGGGAATCAGCTCTATGTAGTCGACGCGCTGTTGCAGGGGGTGTTTGGGGTCAAGGCCGAACAGGGCCTGGGCGCCGCGCGACCAGTTGACCTTGCCGCTGTCGATGTCCCAGTACCACGCGCCAAGGTGGGCGCCGTTCAGCGCGGCCAGCAGGCGCGGGGCGTCGTGCCAGGTTTTCTCGAACTCGGCCGGATCGAGAACCGGGATAAACGGCAGGGGCGGCAGCGGTTTGGGTGGTTTGGACATCGCGGGCTCGTTCTGTGCACGCTAGTTCTCACCCGCAGAAGTGGGTGGGACTGAAGCATGCAGGGCCTTTCTTATCGTTATGGCGCCACGTTAGCCGTAGGAGAGGCCTCTAGGCAAGGCCCTGAGCGCTGTTCGTCGAGCAGGCTCATGAAGGCCTTGGCCGCATTCGACAGGGTGCGCTCCGTGTGCAGGATATAGCCGAGCTGGCGGCGTAACTGGATGCCGGGCAACGGCAGGCGCATCACCTGTTCGTCGAGCATGGTGCGCGGCAGTACGCTCCAGGCCAGGCCGATGGAAACCATCATCTTGATGGTCTCCAGGTAGTTGGTGCTCATGCCGATGTTCGGCGTCAGCCCTTCGGCCTCGAACAGGCGGCGCACGATGTGGTGGGTGAAGGTGTTGTCGCCGGGGAACACCGCCGGGTGCCGGGCCACATCGGCCAGGCTGATGGCGCCGCGTACCAGCGGATGCTCGGGGGCGGCGACGAAATCCAGCGGGTCGTCCCACACCGGCACGGCACGCACCGGCGAACGGGTTTCCGGGGCCAGGGTGATCACCGCCAGCTCGGCGCGGCCATGCAGGATTTCCTCGTAGGCCACTTCCGAGTCGAGGAACTGGATATCCAGGGCCACCTGCGGATGGGCGCGGGTAAAGGCGCGCAGCAGCGGCGGCAGGCGGTGCAGGCCGATATGGTGGCTGGTAGCCAGGGTCAGGCGGCCGGTGACTTCGCCATTCAGGTTGGTCAGCGCGCGGCGCGTATCATCCAGCACGTTGAGGATCTGGTAGGCCCTTGGCAGCAGGGCGCGCCCGGCCTCGGTCAGGCCGACCTCGCGGCCCAGACGGTCGAACAGGCGCACATTGAGCTGCTGTTCCAGGCCTGCGATACGTTTGCTCACCGCCGGCTGGGTCAGGTGCAGGCGCTCGGCGGCTTCGGAGAAACTGCCGGATTCGGCTATGGCGAGAAAAGCGTTGAGGTTGGCGAGATCCATTGGCATAGCTCCGGGCGGCAGCCTTATAAAGATGATGAGCATCTGCTGGCAACGTCAGAACCTGTTTAAAGTCTGCTGCGCGTCGGCCATACCGCGTTAAAAATGGCCTCGGGATGCTCATTTGCAGCTCGCAAACTCCGCTCCCTCGGCCGCTTGATTCGCTGGCGCTCACCCTTCGGGCCAGCCTGCGGCTGTTACTCCCGCTGGTCGTTGCGCCTTGTCTGGCTCTAGCTCGCGAGACTTTGAAGAGGTTCTCAGGCGTGCAGCTTAGCGCTGCTGTATTCCGCCTGGGAATGCTTTGAATAAAAAATATGAATTGGAGTTATTTGATGCCAGCCCCTAGGATCGCCACATAGGTAAAAGGGCCATAGACCCTGCGCCCCACAAACCGCTGATGAGGATTGTTCCGATGGCCGGCAAAACGCTCTACGACAAGCTCTGGGAAATGCATGAGGTGAAGCGCCGCGACGATGGTTCGTCGCTGATCTACATCGACCGGCAGATCCTCCACGAAGTGACCTCGCCGCAGGCCTTCGAAGGGCTGCGTCTGGCTGCGCGCAAGCCCTGGCGCATCGATGCCAACATCGCCACCCCGGATCACAACGTGCCGACCACCAAGGCCGAGCGCCAGGGCGGCCTGGAGTCGATCGCCGACGAAGTGTCGCGCATCCAGGTGCAGACCCTCGACGAGAACTGCGACGACTTCGGCATCCTCGAATTCAAAATGAACGACAGCCGTCAGGGCATCGTCCACGTGGTCGGCCCGGAGCAGGGCGCCACTCTGCCGGGCATGACCGTGGTCTGCGGTGACTCGCACACCTCCACCCACGGCGCCTTCGGTGCCCTGGCCCACGGCATCGGCACCTCGGAAGTCGAGCACGTGCTCGCCACCCAGTGCCTGGTCGCCAAGAAGATGAAGAACATGCAGGTGCGCGTCGAAGGCCAGTTGCCGGCCGGCGTCACTGCCAAGGACATCGTCCTCGCCGTGATCGGCAAGATCGGCACCGCCGGCGGTAATGGCCATGCTCTGGAATTCGCCGGCAGCGCGATTCGCGAGCTGTCGCTGGAAGGGCGCATGACCATCTGCAACATGTCCATCGAGGCCGGTGCCCGCGTCGGTCTGGTAGCGGTGGACGAGAAGACCATCGCCTATGTCAAGGGCCGTCCGTTTGCGCCGAAAGGCAGCGACTGGGACAAGGCCGTGGCCGCCTGGGCCGACCTGGTCTCCGATGCCGATGCGGTGTTTGACACCGTGGTCGAACTGGACGCCGCCGAGATCAAGCCGCAGGTCAGCTGGGGCACTTCGCCGGAAATGGTTCTGGCTGTCGACCAGCGCGTGCCGGACCCAGCTGCCGAGGCCGACCCGGTCAAGCGCGACTCGATCGTGCGTGCCCTCAAATACATGGGCCTGACCGCCAACCAGGCGATCACCGACATCCAGCTGGACCGCGTGTTCATCGGCTCCTGCACCAACTCGCGGATCGAAGACCTGCGTGCCGCCGCCGAAGTGGCCAAGGGGCGCAAGGTTGCCAGTACCGTCAAGCAGGCGCTGGTGGTGCCGGGCTCGGGGCTGGTCAAGGCGCAGGCCGAGGCCGAGGGGCTGGACAAGATCTTCATCGAGGCCGGTTTCGAATGGCGTGAGCCAGGCTGCTCCATGTGCCTGGCGATGAACCCGGACAAGCTCGGCAGTGGCGAGCATTGCGCGTCCACCTCCAACCGCAACTTCGAAGGCCGTCAGGGCGCCGGCGGGCGTACCCACCTGGTCAGCCCGGCGATGGCTGCTGCGGCTGCGGTGACCGGCCGTTTCATCGATGTACGCGAACTGATGCAGGCCTGAGGAGACGGACTATGAAAGCGTTCACCCAACACACCGGTCTCGTCGCGCCGCTCGACCGCGCCAACGTCGACACCGATCAGATCATTCCCAAGCAATTCTTGAAGTCGATCAAACGCAGCGGCTTCGGCCCCAACCTGTTCGACGAGTGGCGCTACCTGGATGTCGGTCAGCCGAACCAGGACAGCTCGGGTCGCCCGATCAATAATGATTTCGTGCTGAATTTCCCGCGCTACCAGGGTGCCAGCGTGCTGCTGGCCCGCGAGAACTTTGGCTGTGGCTCGAGCCGCGAGCACGCGCCCTGGGCGCTGGAAGAGTACGGTTTCCGTACCATCATCGCGCCGAGTTTCGCCGACATCTTCTTCAACAACAGCTTCAAGAACGGCCTGTTGCCGATCATCCTCAAGGATGAAGAAGTCGACGCGCTGTTCCAGCAGGCTGAGGACGTCGAGGGCTACCAGCTGACCGTCGACCTGGCGGCGCAGACCGTGACTCGTCCGGATGGCGTGCAGTACCGCTTCGAGGTCGACGCCTTCCGCAAGCACTGCCTGCTCAATGGCCTCGATGACATTGGCCTGACCCTGCAGGACGCCGAGGCGATCAAGGCGTTCGAAAGCAAACACCAGCAGAGCAGCCCCTGGCTGTTCGGCGCGATCAAGTAAGACCAAAGAGTAGGGTGGATGGCGCTTCATCCATCCACCGTGCTGGGTTTCGGTGGATGAAAAAAGCGTCATCCACCCTACGGATAGATTGAGGAATGCAATGAGCAAGCAGATTCTGGTTCTCCCTGGCGACGGTATCGGCCCGGAAATCATGGCCGAAGCGGTCAAGGTGCTGCAGCTGGCCAATGACAAGTACAGCCTGGGTTTCGAGCTGAGCTTCGATGAGCTGGGCGGCGCTGCCGTCGACAAGTACGGCGTGCCGCTGGCCGACGAGACCCTGGCGCGCGCGCGTGCCGCCGATGCCATCCTGCTCGGCGCCGTTGGCGGGCCGAAGTGGGACAAGATCGATCCGGCCATCCGCCCGGAGCGCGGCCTGCTGAAGATCCGTTCGCAGCTGGGCCTGTTCGCCAACCTGCGTCCGGCCATCCTCTATCCGCAACTGGCCGACGCCTCGTCGCTGAAGCCGGAAGTGGTGGCGGGCCTGGATATCCTCATCGTCCGTGAGCTGACCGGTGGCATCTACTTCGGCCAGCCGCGCGAAAGCAAAGTGCTGGAAAACGGCGAGCGCATGGCCTACGACACCCTGCCGTACAGCGAGAGCGAGATCCGTCGCATCGCCCAGATCGGTTTCGACATGGCCCGCGTGCGCGGCAAGAAACTGTGCTCGGTGGACAAGGCCAACGTGCTGGCGTCCAGCCAGCTGTGGCGCGCCGTGGTCGAGGAAGTGGCCAAGGGTTACCCGGACGTCGAGCTCAGCCACATGTACGTCGACAACGCGGCCATGCAGCTGGTGCGCGCACCCAAGCAGTTCGACGTGATGGTCACCGACAACATGTTTGGCGACATCCTGTCGGATGAGGCTTCCATGCTCACCGGTTCCATCGGCATGCTGCCGTCCGCCTCGCTGGATGCCAACAACAAGGGCATGTACGAGCCGTGCCATGGCTCGGCGCCGGATATCGCCGGTCAGGGCATCGCCAACCCGCTGGCGACCATCCTCTCGGTGTCGATGATGCTGCGCTACAGCTTCAACCAGGCCGCGGCCGCCGATGCCATCGAGCTGGCGGTGAGCAAGGTGCTGGACCAGGGCCTGCGTACCGGTGACATCTTCTCCGCCGGCATGACCAAGGTTGGTACGGCCGGCATGGGTGACGCAGTGGTCGAGGCCCTGCGTAATCTGTAATCTCTGCGGCCCGCTGCGCGGCAGCGGCCTGCTTCTTCTTTAGGGTGTAGTGGCTATGAAACGTGTAGGTCTGATCGGTTGGCGCGGTATGGTCGGTTCCGTGCTCATGCAGCGCATGCTGGAAGAGCGTGACTTCGACCTGATCGAGCCGGTGTTCTTCACCACCTCCAATGTCGGCGGCCAGGGCCCGGCCGTGGGCAAGGACGTCGCCCCGCTGAAGGATGCCTACAACATCGACGAACTGAAGGGTCTCGATGTAATCCTGACCTGCCAGGGTGGCGACTACACCAGCGAAGTCTTCCCCAAGCTGCGCGAAGCCGGCTGGAACGGCTACTGGATCGACGCGGCCTCCAGCCTGCGCATGGCCGATGACTCGGTGATCGTGCTGGACCCGGTCAACCGCAAGGTCATCGACCAGTCGCTGGACGGCGGCGTGAAGAACTACATCGGCGGCAACTGCACCGTCAGCCTGATGCTGATGGCCCTGGGCGGCCTCTACGAAGCCGGTCTGGTCGAGTGGATGAGCGCCATGACCTACCAGGCGGCGAGCGGTGCCGGGGCGCAGAACATGCGCGAGCTGATCAAGCAGATGGGCGCCATTCATGGTGCCGTGGCGGACGATCTGGCCAATCCGGCCAGCGCCATCCTCGACATCGACCGCAAGGTCGCCGAAACCATGCGTGGAGAAGCCTTCCCGGTGGACAACTTCGGCATGCCGCTGGCTGGCAGCCTCATTCCCTACATCGACAAGGAACTGCCGAATGGGCAGAGCCGCGAAGAGTGGAAGGGCCAGGCCGAGACCAACAAGATCCTCGGGCGCAACAAGAGCCCGATCCCGGTCGACGGTCTGTGCGTGCGCATCGGCGCCATGCGCTGCCACAGCCAGGCGCTGACCATCAAGCTGAACAAGGACGTGCCGCTGGCCGACATCGAAGGTCTGATCAGCCAGCACAACCCCTGGGTCAAGCTGGTGCCGAACCAGCGTGAAGCCAGCATCCGCGATCTGGGCCCGACGGCCGTGACCGGTACCCTGAGTGTGCCGATTGGCCGTCTGCGCAAGCTCAACATGGGCACGCAGTACCTCGGGGCTTTCACCGTCGGTGACCAGTTGCTGTGGGGCGCGGCCGAGCCGCTGCGGCGCATGTTGCGTATCCTGCTGGAGCGTTAACAAGAAAAAGGGGCTGGTCAAACCAGCCCCTTTTTCGTTGTAGCTTTGCCTGCGCCGTGAGCGGGGTTAGAGTGCCGCCCATTCGGCTCTCTTGTGCAAGGTTCCCATGTCCCAGTCCTTTGATATCGCGGTAGTCGGCGCCACCGGTACGGTCGGCGAAACCATCGTGCAACTGCTCGATGAGCGCGAATTCCCTGTTGGCACCCTGCATCTGCTGGCTGGTAGCGCGTCTGCCGGGCAATCCGTGCCGTTTCGCGGCAAGAACCTGCGTGTGCGCGAGCTGGCGGATTTCGATTTCGCCCAGGTGCGTCTGGCCTTCTTCTGTGCCGGCGAGGCGATCAGTCGGGCGTCGGCACTCAAGGCACAGGCGGCGGGATGTTCGGTAATCGATCTGAGCGCCGCGCTGTCGCTGCAGCAGGCGCCGCGCCTGGTGCCGGAAGCGAACGCAGAATTGTTGGCTACGCTCAAATCGCCTTATCTGTTGGCCAGCCCCGTGCCGGTGGTAGCCGCACTGGCGCTGGTGCTGGCACCGCTGCGTGCACAGCTCGACCTGCAGAAAGTCACGCTTACCGCCGCGCTGGCGGTCTCCAGTCAGGGTAGGGAAGGGATTGCCGAGTTGGCGAAGCAGACTACCGAGCTGCTCAACATGCGCCCGCTGGAGCCCAGGGTGTTCGATCAGCAGATCGCGTTCAATCTGCTGGCTCGGGTCGGCGCGCTGGAGGAGGGCGGCCATGCCGTCCTCGAGCGGCGTGTGGCAGAGGAATTGAAGCAGGTGCTGGCGCTGCCGGCATTGCGAGTGTCGGCAACCTGCGTGCAGGCGCCGGTTTTCTTCGGTGATAGCCTGGCGGTTGCGCTGCAGGCCGCGCAGCCGGTGGATGTTGCCGGCGCTGCCCAGGGGTTGGAGGCGCAGGCTGGTATCGAACTGGTCGAGGCAGGCGATTATCCCAGCGTGGTCGGCGATGCGGTGGGGCAGAATGAAGTCTATGTCGGACGTCTGCGTGCAGGGCTGGATGACCCGGCAGAACTCAATTTGTGGATTGCGTCTGATAATGTACGAAAAGGCTCGGCGCTAAATGCTGTGCAAATAGCCGAGTTGTTGATAAAACACTATCTGTAAAAGATACTTAGCCCCAAATTTGAAGAATCTTTCTAGCTTGGCAATACTGGTTTGGCTGATCGCTGACGGGGAGCCGCTTTAAGCGGGTGCAGGCAGTGACCTTCAAAATCCTCTCGATTATCGAGAAAAAAAGATAAAACAAGGGATTACGCTATGGTTCGGGTTCGCAAACTAGTGCTGGCAATCGCTGCTGCTTCAGCGATGACTTCCGGTGCGGCGCATGCGCTGGGGCTGGGGGAAGTTACCCTCAAGTCTTCGCTGAGCCAGCCGTTGGTGGCGGAAATCGAATTGCTCGAGGTGCGCGATCTGGGCACCACCGAAGTGATTCCGACCCTGGCGTCCCCCGAGGAGTTCAATAAGGCTGGCGTTGATCGCCAGTACTTCCTGACCGACCTCAAGTTCACGCCGGTGATCAAGCCCAATGGCAAGAGCGTAATCCGCATCACCTCCAGCAAGCCGGTGCGCGAGCCCTACCTGAACTTCCTGGTAGAAGTGCTGTGGCCCAACGGTCGCCTGCTGCGTGAGTACACCCTGCTGCTTGATCCGCCCATGTATTCGCCGCAGCCTGTGGTTGCCGCAGCACCGCGTCTGCCTGTATCTGCGCCGGTTTCCGCCCCTGCACCACGTCCGCAGAGCGTCGCACCGACGCCGCGTCCGGTCGCTCCCGCCGCTCCGGCTGCACCGCGGCCGACGCCTGCTGCCAGCACGGCCGCGCAGATCTCCGGTGATCAGTACAAGACAACCTCCAACGACACGCTTTGGGAAATTGCCCAGCGCTCGCGCCACAGCGGCTCCGTGCATCAGGCCATGCTGGCGATCCAGGAGCTCAATCCGAACGCCTTCGTCGACGGCAATATCAACCGCCTGAAAAGCGGTCAGGTGCTGCGTCTTCCCGATGAACAGCAGGTCAAGAGCCGTAGCCAGGCGCAAGCGATTGCCCAGGTTACCGAGCAGAACACTGCCTGGCGTGAAGGGCGCAGTCTGGCTGCCACTGGTACACGCCAACTGGATGCGACCAAGCGCTCCGAAGCGGGTGCCGCTCCGGCCAAGGCCGAGAGCAAGGACAGCCTGAAGCTGGTTGCTGCCGAGAGCGGCAAGTCTGCTGGCGGTAGCGAGAAGGGTGCTGGCGACAGCAAGGCACTGAATGACCAGCTGGCCGTGACCAAGGAGAGCCTGGACTCCACTCGTCGTGAGAACGAAGAGCTGAAGGATCGCATGGGTGATCTGCAGGGGCAGTTGGACAAGCTGCAGAAGCTGATCGAGTTGAAAGACAATCAGCTGGCCAAGTTGCAAGGCGATCTGGCCAATCAGAGCAAGGTCGTTCCTGCTGCCACTGCTCCAGTGGCGCCGTCGGTTCCGGTGGAAGCGAAGACTCCCGTCGAAAGCAAGCCGGTTGAGGCCAAGGCTCCGGTTACCGAGCCGAAGGTCGAGACGCCCAAGCCTGCGACACCTGATTACAACTACAGCGAAGAACCGGCGCCCAAGGTAGAGCCGGTCAAGCCGGTTGCTGTGGCCCCGGCCAAGCCGGCAGAGGTCGTCAAACCGGAGAAACCGCCGGTCAAGAAGCCCGTAGTCGTGCAGGAGCCTGCGCCGACCAGCTTCATCGATGATCTGATGGCAAACCCGATGCTCCTGGGTGCGCTAGGCGGTGGTGCTTTGCTGGCCTTGCTGGTTGGCCTGATGGTGGTTTCACGTCGCAATGCGATGAAAGAGGCCGAGCTGCAGGAAAGCCTGGCCAGCGATGATGTATCCGCTAGCCCTTTCGAAGCTGATCTGGATATGCCGGAAGACAGCTTTGCCGGCCTGGATAGCGCTTCCTCGGATACCGAAGTTCGAGAGCAGGAGCGTGTTGCTCCGCAGACCGCCGATGCCTTGGGCGAGGCGGATATCTATATTGCTTACGGCAAGTTCAGCCAGGCGGCCGAGCTGCTGCAGAACGCCATCAATGATGAGCCGCAGCGCAGCGATCTGCGTCTGAAGCTGATGGAGGTCTATGCCGAGCTGGGTGACCGTGATGGCTTTGCCCGCCAGGAGCAGGAGCTGCGCGAAATCGGCGGTGGTGCTGCCGCCGTTGATCAGCTCAAGGCCAAATACCCGGCCATGGTGGTCGGTGCTGCCGCCGGCATGGCTGCGTTGGACGATCTGGACTCTTTCAGTCTCGATGACCTGACCCTGGATGAGCCTGCTGCTCCGTCCAAGGGTGCCGACCTGGATGATGCTTTTGATCTGAGCCTGGATGACCTGGATAGCGATCTGCAGGAGGCCGCCAAGTCAAACGAGGCCGATCTGGATGAGCTGAGTCTGGATCTGCCAGTCGCTGAAAGCAGTGCGGCCGCCGATCTGGATTTCGATCTGGATCTGGGCGCCGACAACACTGCCGATGCTCTGGAGCTGGGTGATGATCTGGCCGATTTCAGTCTGGATCTGGAGGCCGACAGCAAGCCTGCCGAGCTGGCCGAAGATGATTTCATGCTCAGCCTGGAAGATGAGCCGGCGGTGTCGCTGAGTTCTGCTCCGGCGGAAGCCGAGCTGGATATGTCGGCCGATTTCGACCTGTCCCTGGCTGATGAGCCGGTTGCCAGCGCTCCGGCTGCCGACAGTTTCGCTGCTCAGCTAGATGAAGTGAGTGCCGAACTGGAACAGCTGAGTGGCGGTCTGGATGAGCCTCTGCTGGCTGACGAGCTGCCGATGGCTGCAGTCCCGGAGTCGGCTGCTACAGGATTGGATATGGACGACGACTTTGACTTCCTTTCGGGGACCGATGAAACCGCGACCAAGCTGGATCTGGCGCGCGCCTACATCGACATGGGCGACGCCGAAGGCGCTCGTGACATCCTCGACGAAGTAGTCGCTGAAGGTAACGAAGGTCAGCAGCAGGAAGCGCGCGAGCTGATCAGCAAACTGGTTTGATAAATGTCTGAAGCAATACCATCAACGGCAGCCGATTCGGCTGCCGTTGGCGTTTCCAGGATTGCCCTGGGCGTCGAATACCGGGGCTCGCGTTATCGTGGCTTCCAGCGCCAGCGGGCTGGCGTTCCGTCTATTCAGGAGAGCCTGGAAAAGGCGTTGTCCAAGGTTGCCGGTGGTGCGCCGGTCACGTTGAGCTGTGCCGGGCGTACCGACGCGCTGGTGCATGCCAGTGGCCAGGTGGTGCACTTCGATACCCATGTCGAGCGCACCATGCACTCCTGGGCGATGGGCGCCAACCTCAACCTGCCGGCCGATATCAGCGTGACCTGGGCCAAGGCCATGCCACGTGAGTTCGATGCACGCTTCAGTGCCATGGCCCGGCGCTATCGCTACGTGATCTACAACGATCAGATCCGTCCGGCGCACATGGCTGAGGAGGTCACCTGGAATCACCGGCCGCTGGATATCGAGCGTATGCGTGCGGCGGCCCGCTATCTGGTGGGTACCCATGACTTCAGCGCCTTCCGCGCGCGCCAGTGTCAGGCCAAGTCGCCGATCAAGACCGTGCACCATCTGGAGCTGCTCGAGCACGGGCGTTTCATCGTGCTGGATATTCGTGCTAATGCCTTCCTGCATCACATGGTGCGTAACTTCGCCGGGGTGCTGATGACCATCGGCGCCGGCGAGCGGCCGGTGGAGTGGGTGGGGGAGGTGCTGGAAAGCCGGGTGCGGCGTACCGGTGGGGTCACTGCGCATCCCTATGGCTTGTACCTGGTGCAGGTGGAATACCCGGCAGAGTTCGACTTGCCGCAGCGTTACCTGGGGCCGCATTTCCTCTCCGGGCTGCCGGATGTGATGGCGGGGCGCTAGGCTACCGGCGGCGAAAAGACGCCGGCAGTTTTGTTATCATCGTTTTTTGCCTACAAGGTGCCAGTACTTGTCAGCCGTTCGCAGCAAGATTTGCGGTATTACCCGTGTTGAGGATGCGCTTGCCGCCGCCGCCGCGGGTGCCGATGCCATAGGCCTGGTGTTCTACGCCAGGAGTCCGCGCGCGGTCAGCGTGGCGCAGGCGCAACAGATCATTGCGGCGTTGCCGCCGTTCGTGACCACGGTTGGCTTGTTCGTGGACATGCCGCGGGCCGAGCTGCAGCAGATCCTGGCTCAGGTGCCACTGGATCTCTTGCAGTTCCATGGCGATGAATCGGTTGAGCAGTGCGAGGGCTACGGTCGTCCCTATATCAAGGCGCTGCGGGTCAAGGCTGGTGATGATATTGCCGCGCAGATGGCGCAATACCCCAGTGCTTCTGGCGTTCTGCTGGACACCTTCGTCGAGGGTGTCCCCGGTGGTACCGGTTTGGCCTTCGACTGGTCACTGGTGCCGGCTGAACTTCCCAAGCCGGTGATCCTGGCCGGCGGGCTGACCCCGGATAACGTCGCGGCGGCCATTGCTCGGGTACGCCCTTATGCGGTGGATATTAGTGGTGGCGTGGAGTCGGCGAAGGGCATCAAGGATGCCGACAAGGTTCGGGCTTTTATTCGTGCGGCACGTGGCGCTTGATGTGACGGGCTTGCAGCGCCTGCCGTCCATAAGCAGTCTTTGAGTCGTCCAGGCAGGCCAGTTTGGCTGGGCTGCATGGGCCGTGAGTATGAGTTTACCGGCGCGTAGCGTCGCACCGGGTCAGCTACGGAGAGTGAGCATGAGCAACTGGTTGAGAGAAAAGCTGATCCCTTCGATCATGCGTTCCGAGGTCAAGAAGAGCTCGGTGCCGGAAGGGTTGTGGCACAAGTGCCCGTCCTGCGACGCCGTCCTGTATCGCCCCGAGCTGGAAAAGACCGAAGATGTCTGCCCCAAGTGCAACCACCACATGCGCATCGATGCGCGCAGCCGCCTGGACATCTTCCTCGACCCGGAAGGGCGCGAGGAAATCGGCGCCGAGCTGGAGCCGGTGGATCGCCTGAAATTCCGTGACAGCAAGAAGTACAAGGACCGCCTGGCTGCTGCGCAGAAGGATACCGGTGAGAAGGATGCACTGATCTCCATGAGCGGCACTTTGCTGGGCATGCCGATCGTCACTTGCGCCTTCGAGTTCAGCTTTATGGGTGGCTCCATGGGGGCCATTGTCGGTGAGCGCTTCGTGCGTGCCGCCAACGTGGCCCTGGAAAAACGCTGCCCGCTGGTGTGCTTCGCCGCTTCCGGCGGGGCGCGCATGCAGGAGGCGCTGATCTCCCTGATGCAGATGGCCAAGACTTCCGCCGTACTGGCGCGCCTGCGCGAAGAGGGCATTCCCTTCATTTCCGTCCTGACTGACCCGGTTTACGGCGGCGTTTCCGCCAGCCTGGCCATGCTCGGTGACGTGATCGTCGCCGAGCCGCGCGCATTGATCGGCTTCGCCGGCCCGCGGGTGATCGAGCAGACCGTGCGCGAGAAGCTGCCGGAAGGCTTCCAGCGCAGCGAGTTCCTGCTTGAGCATGGCGCCATCGACATGATCATCCATCGTCAGGAACTGCGTCCGCGCCTGGCCCGCCTGCTGGCGCAGCTGCAGCATCTGCCAGCACCTGCCCTTGCTCAGGTTCCGGCCACGGCATGAGTGAACGTACCCTTGCCGACTGGCTCGCCTATCTGGAGCAGTTGCACCCCAGTGCCATCGACATGGGCCTGGAGCGCAGCCGTCAGGTCGCCGAGCGGCTCGGCCTGGGTAAGCCCGCGCCGCGGGTGATCACGGTCACCGGCACCAATGGCAAGGGTTCCACCTGCGCCTTCCTGGCTGCCCTGCTACGCGGGCAGGGGCTCAAGGTCGGGGTCTACAGCTCGCCCCACCTGCTGCGCTACAACGAGCGCGTGCTGATCGATGATGTGCAGGCCGACGATGCGTCCTTGTGCATGGCTTTTGCCGCAGTAGAAGCGGCGCGTGGCGAAGTTTCCCTGACCTACTTCGAGATGGGCACCCTGGCAGCCTTCTGGCTGTTCGAGCGCGCCGGTCTCGATGCCGTGGTGCTGGAAGTCGGCCTGGGCGGGCGCCTGGATGCGGTCAATCTGATCGATGCGGATATCGCGCTGGTGACCAGTATTGGTATCGACCATGCCGACTGGCTGGGCGACACTCGCGAGTCGGTGGCCTTCGAGAAGGCGGGCATCTTCCGTCAGGGCCATCCGGCGCTGTGTGGTGATCTCGATCCGCCACAGCCGCTGCTGGATCAGGTAGCCAGGCTCGATTGCCCGTTCTTCCTGCGCGGTCGCGACTATGACCTCGCCGTTACCGAGCAGAACTGGCACTGGTGGGGGCTGAATGCCGCCGGTAGCGTGCTGGAACTGCACGACCTGCCATTGCTCGATCTGCCCCTGGAAAATGCTGCCCTGGCTCTGCAGGCCTACGCCTTGCTGGATCTGCCTTGGCAGTCGCGTGCGATGCAGGCGGCTCTGCTGGCTACGCGAGTGACCGGGCGCCTGGATCGCCGCCAGCTGCAGTGGCAAGGCAAGACCCTGCAACTGCTGCTGGATGTCGGGCATAACCCGCATGCAGCCGATTACCTGGCTACCCGCCTGGCGGCGCGGCCGCCGGTGGGGCGGCGTCTGGCGGTTTTCGGTCTGCTGCAGGACAAGGATCTGACTGGTGTGCTGACGCCCCTGCTGGGCGAAGTACAGGGCTGGGCGGTGGCGTCTTTGCTGAGTCCGCGCAGCCGTCCTGTCGGTGAGTTGCAGGCGGCTTTGCGCAATCTCGGTGCCAACGTGCTTGCCTGTGACAGCATTGCCGAGGCATTGTTGACACAATGTCGACAGGCGACCGCCGAGGATGAAATCCTCGTGTTCGGTTCTTTCTATTGTGTGGCCGAGGCCCTGGAATGGCTGGGGCAACAGGCGGAGGCGGGGAATGGCAGTGCTGGATAAAGGGTTGAAGCAGCGGATTGTCGGCGCCTTGGTGTTGGTTGCGCTGGCGGTGATCTTTCTGCCGATGCTGTTTTCCCGTGAGGATGAGCTGCGCCAGGTGGTAGTTGATGCGCCTGCCATGCCGCAGGCGCCTGCCATGCCCGAGGTTGCCCTGGACCCGGTCGAGGTTCCCCAGCCGATCGCCCCCGAGCAGGTGCCGCCGGTTGAGCCACTGGAGGTTCCGGAAGTTGCCGAAGCGCCGACTGAGCCTGCGGTGGCTACTCCAGCGGCAGTCGAACCGAGCAAGCCCGAGCGTCTGGATGCCAGCAGCCTGCCGGTCAGTTGGTCGGTGCAGTTGGCCAGTCTGTCCAGTCGCAGTGGCGCCGAAGAGCTGCAGAAAAAGCTGCGCAGCCAGGGCTACAACGCCTATGTGCGCACCTTCGAAGGCATGAATCGGGTGTTCGTGGGTCCCCTGGTCGAGCGCGCCGAAGCCGATCGCCTGCGCGACCAGTTGAACCGCCAGCAGAAGCTCAATGGCTTCGTGGTGCGCTTCCAGCCGGAAAACGGCTGATCTTAGGGTCTGTTGCCGTTTCGTTCACGGCAGTGGCGAGAAGGGGCAAATCCCTATCGCGACCATATAGCAGCCCCGGCTTACCCGGCGGGGCTGGCTCTGTTAAAATCCGCCGCCTTTCCCGTCTGTAGGCAGCATCGTGGCATTCTCTTGGGTCGATTGGGCGATTATCGCCGTCATCGCCATTTCCAGTCTGATCAGCCTGAAACGCGGCTTCTTCAAGGAAGCGCTGTCGCTGCTGACCTGGATCATCGCAGGCGTAGTGGCCTGGATGTTCGGCGGCGCCCTGTCACAGCACCTCACTGAATTCATCGAAACCCCGTCGATGCGGGTCATCGCCGCCTGCGCCATTTTGTTCATCGCCACCCTGCTGGTCGGTGCGCTGGTCAATTTTCTTATTGGTGAACTGATCCGGGTCACCGGCCTGTCGGGCACCGATCGTTTTCTCGGCATGGTCTTCGGCGCTGCGCGCGGTGCCTTGCTGGTGGTGGTGCTGGTCGGGCTGGTCAGCCTGGCGCCGGTGCAACAGGACAAATGGTGGCAGCAGTCGAGTCTGCTGCCACATTTTCTGATGGTGGCAGACTGGTCGAAAAACCTGATTCTCGGTCTGTCCAGTCAGTGGTTGGCGAGCGGTATCAGCGCGCCGGCCGATCTGCCGTTCAAAGAGGCTTTCTCGCAGCCTAAACTGCCTGAAAGCCTGTAGATCTAGCCTGATTCACAACGTAGGGGTTGCGTCACATGTGTGGCATTGTCGGTATTGTCGGTAAGTCCAACGTCAACCAGTCGCTGTATGACGCGCTGACCGTCCTCCAGCATCGCGGCCAGGACGCTGCCGGTATCGTGACCAGCCATGGCGGCCGGTTATTTCTGCGCAAGGACAACGGCCTGGTACGGGACGTGTTCCAGCAGCGCCACATGCAGCGCCTGGTCGGCCAGGTCGGCATCGGCCATGTGCGCTACCCGACTGCGGGCAGCTCCAGTTCGGCCGAGGCGCAGCCGTTCTACGTCAACTCGCCCTACGGCATCACCCTGGCGCACAACGGCAACCTGACCAACGTCGAGCAGCTGTCGCGCGAGATCTACGAATCCGACCTGCGCCACGTCAACACCAACTCCGACTCGGAAGTGCTGCTCAACGTGTTCGCCCATGAGCTGGCGGTGCGCGGCAAGCTGCAGCCGACCGAGGAAGACGTGTTTGCCGCCGTTGCCGGCGTGCATGCGCGGTGCAAGGGTGGTTATGCGGTGGTGGCGATGATCACCGGCTACGGTGTCGTCGGCTTCCGTGACCCCTATGCGATCCGTCCGATCGTCTTCGGTCATCGCCACACCGACGAAGGCGTGGAGTACATGATCGCTTCCGAGAGCGTCGCTCTCGACGTGCTCGGCTTCACCCTGATCCGCGACCTGGCGCCGGGCGAAGCGGTGTACATCACCGAAGACGGCAACCTGCACACCCGCCAGTGCGCGGCCAACCCGCAGCTGTCGCCGTGCATCTTCGAACACGTCTACCTGGCCCGCCCGGACTCGCTGATGGATGGCGTGTCGGTGTACAAGGCGCGCCTGCGCATGGGCGAGAAGCTGGCCGAGAAGATCCAGCGCGAGCGCCCGGATCACGACATCGACGTGGTCATCCCGATTCCGGACACCAGCCGCACCTCGGCGCTGGAGCTGGCCAACCACCTGGGCGTTAAATTTCGCGAAGGCTTCGTCAAGAACCGCTATATCGGCCGCACGTTCATCATGCCCGGCCAGGCCGCGCGGAAGAAATCGGTACGCCAGAAGCTCAACGCCATCGAGCTGGAGTTCCGCGGCAAGAACGTGATGCTGGTGGACGACTCCATCGTGCGCGGCACCACCTGCAAGCAGATCATCCAGATGGCCCGCGAAGCCGGGGCGAAGAATGTGTATTTCTGCTCCGCCGCACCGGCCGTGCGTTACCCGAACGTCTACGGCATCGACATGCCCAGCCCGCACGAGCTGATCGCCCACGGCCGCAGTACCGAAGAGGTGGCCGAGCTGATCGGTGCCGACTGGCTGATTTACCAGGACCTGCCGGACCTGATCGACGCGGTCGGCGGTGGCAAGGTCAAGATCGAGCACTTCGACTGCGCGGTGTTCGATGGCCAGTACGTCACCGGTGACGTCAATGAGGTCTACCTGAACAAGATCGAGCAGGCGCGCAATGACGCCAGCAAGTCAACCGCGGAAGCGGTCAGTGCCATTATCGATTTGCACAACGACTGATAGCGAGGAGCCGCCGATGAGCCAGGATTGGGATGCAGGACGGCTGGACAGCGACCTCGAAGGCGTTGGCTTCGACACCCTGGCCGTGCGCGCCGGGCAGCACCGCACGCCGGAAGGCGAGCATGGCGAGGCCATGTTCCTCACCTCCAGCTACGTGTTCCGCAGCGCTGCCGATGCGGCTGCGCGTTTTGCCGGTGAAGTGCCGGGCAATGTCTATTCGCGCTACACCAACCCGACCGTGCGCGCCTTCGAGGAACGCATCGCCGCTCTGGAAGGCGCCGAACAGGCGGTGGCCACCTCGTCGGGCATGTCGGCGATCCTGGCCATTGTTATGAGCCTGTGCAGCGCCGGTGACCATGTGCTGGTGTCGCGCAGCGTATTCGGCTCGACCATCAGCCTGTTCGAGAAGTACCTCAAGCGCTTCGGCATCCAGGTGGACTATCCGCCGCTGGCCGATCTGGCTGGCTGGGAAGCGGCGTTCAAGGCCAACACCAAGCTGCTGTTTGTCGAGTCGCCATCCAACCCGCTGGCCGAACTGGTGGATATTTCAGCCCTGGCGGAAATCGCCCATGCCCGTGGTGCGCTGCTGGTGGTCGACAACTGCTTCTGCACCCCGGCCCTGCAGCAACCGCTGAAGCTGGGTGCGGACATCGTCATGCATTCGGCGACCAAGTACATCGACGGCCAGGGTCGTGCCCTCGGCGGTGTGGTGGCCGGGCGCAAGGCGCAGATGGAAGGCGTGGTCGGTTTCCTGCGCACCGCCGGGCCGACCCTCAGCCCGTTCAATGCCTGGCTGTTCCTCAAGGGCCTGGAAACCCTGCGCGTGCGCATGCAGGCGCACTGTGCCAGCGCCCAGCACCTGGCCGAATGGCTGGAGCAGCAGCCGGGCATCGAGCACGTCTACTACTCCGGCCTGCCCAGCCATCCGCAACACGAGCTGGCCAAACGGCAGCAGAGTGGTTTCGGGGCGGTGGTCAGTTTCGAGGTGAAGGGTGGCAAGGAGGCGGCCTGGCGTTTCATCGACGCCACGCGGGTAATCTCCATCACCACCAACCTCGGCGACACCAAGACCACCATCGCCCACCCGGCGACCACCTCCCACGGCCGCCTGTCGCCGCAGGAACGGGCCAACGCCGGGATTCGCGATAACCTGGTCCGGGTCGCAGTGGGCCTGGAAGATCTTGCCGATCTCAAAGCTGATCTGGCTCGCGGCCTCGCCGCCCTCTGAGATCCTAAACAGGTTCTGAGAACCTTAGTTCCCGGCGGGCAAGCCGCCGGGAATGCCTCCTGCCTGTCGTGGTCTAGTCTTGGGATGAGCAACCCCGACTAGGAGCACCCATGAGTCTCATACTTTTTCTGTTGATCGGCGCCATTGCCGGCTGGATCGCTGGCAAGTTGTTGCGCGGCGGTGGCTTTGGCCTGATCGGCAACCTGGTGGTCGGTATCGTCGGCGCGGTGATCGGCGGCCACCTGTTCAGCTATCTGGGCGTCTCGGCGGGCGGCGGCCTGATCGGTTCGCTGGTGACGGCGGTGATCGGCGCTCTGGTATTGCTGTTTATCGTGGGCCTGATCAAGAAGGTCTGAGCAGCCTTGCTCTGCCCAGGTAATGGGCAGCGCAAGGATGTGCCGTGTTACGGCGCCCGGGGCGCTTACTGTTCGGGGCGCAGGTCGATGGCCGACTCGTAGCTGTCCTGGCGATCGAACAGGCGCTGCGGGTCGGTTGGCAGCAGGCTCTGCTCGTCGCCGATAGGCTGGCTGAGCACGCGGATATCGCTGTACTTCTTGCTGCTCAGACTGGCCAGGCCGTTGGCATCACGGACTACCGCAGGGCGCAGGAAGACCATCAGGTTGCGTTTGACGTGGGTGTCTTCGGTGGAGCGGAACAGGCGTCCCAGCAGCGGAATGTCGCCCAGAATTGGCACTTTGGAGTCGCTGCGGGTGACGTCGTCCTGGATCAGCCCGCCGAGCACGATGACCTGGCCGTCGCTGGCGAGGATGGTGCTCTTGATCGAGCGCTTGTTGGTGATCACATCGGACACGTTGACGTTGGCCGGGGCTGGCACCAGCGAGGAGATTTCCTGTTCGATCTCCAGGCGCAGGGTGGCGCCTTCGTTGATGTGCGGGGTGACCTTGAGCGTCACGCCGATGTCCTGACGCTCGATGGTGGTGAAGGGGTTGCTCGCGCCGTCGGTCGAGGTGGTGTAGGAGCCGGTCTGGAACGGCACGTTCTGGCCCACCAGAATCTCCGCTTCCTGGTTATCCAGAGTCAGCAGCGTCGGGGTGGACAGCAGGTTGCTCTTACTGTTGGACGACAGTGCGGTAATCAGCGCGCCGAAGTCGCTGTTACCGATGCCGATGATCGCGCCACTGGGCAGCGGCGAGGGGATCTTCTGGTCTTGCAGGGCGCCAATAAAGGTGCCGATCGAAAAGCCGGTGTTGTTGAAATTCACCCCGCCGATGGCATCGCCGCCCTTGGCGGCCCACTGCACGCCCAGGGCATCGCGAATATCCCCGGAAATCTCGACGATGGCGGCCTCGACCAGTACCTGGGCGCGCGGCACGTCCAGCTGGCGGACGATGTCTTCGAGCATGGTGACGGTATCCGGGTCGGCGAGGATCACCAGGGCGTTGAGGCTCTCGTCGGCGCGGATCAGCATCTGCTTGGGCTTGCCGGCGCCGGCTTCGCCGCCAGCTTCGCTTGACTTGAGGCTTTCACCGATCTCGCCGAGGGTTTCCGCCATGCTCTTGGCGTCGTTGTGGCGCAGGCGGATCACGCGGGTATTGGCCGAGCGCGAGGAGGGTGTGTCGATGGACTTGGCCAAGGCCAGCATCTTCGCCCGGGCATCCGGTGGGCCGAGCAGGATCAGGCGATTGGTGCGGCTGTCGGCGACTACCTGGGTGGCGCCGCCGGTGCCTTTGGCCTGGCCGCGGTTGAGGGTGCTGTTGAGCACCTCGGCAGCATCCATCACCCAGGCGTGGCGCATGTCATAGACCGTGTAATCCTGCTGATTGGCCTGGTCCAGCTGGCGGATCACCTGCTCGATGCGGGTGATGTTGGCCGGCCGGTCACTGATGATCAGCGCATTGGCCGAGGCCACTGCAGCCAGATGGCCATACTGCGGTACCAGCGGGCGAATCAGCGGGATCAGTTCGTTCACTGAGTTCTGCTGCACCTGGATCACCCGGGTTTCCAGGGTGTTCGCGGCGCTGACCGCCGTCAGGGAACCATCGGCGCGGGCTTCGGTATTCGGCACGATACGCGCCTGATCGCCCTGGGAGACCACCGAGAAACCATGGGTGCTCATCACCGAAAGGAACAGCTGATAGACCTCGCTGAGGCCCAGCGGGGCCTGCGATACCACGGTCACCTGGCCCTTGACGCGAGGGTCGACGACGAAGGTCTGGCCACTGATGCTGGACACCTGTTCGATGAAGTCGCGGATGTCCGCATCCTTCATGTTGATCGTCCAGGTTTCACCCTGTTCGCTGGTGATGCCGGCGGGCTGGTTGGCCAGGGCGGCAGGCAGCGGATTGCCCAGGCAGCTCATGGCCAGGAGCAGGGCGAGAGGCAGGTGTTTCGGCGAGGCGGATCTGAAGTGGGTCATTGGCTGATTTCGGCTTCTGGCGCTTCGGTCGGCGGCGTGGTGCCATCGCCTTCCATTTGTTGACGGAGAACTTCCATGCGCTCTTGCAACTGCTGAACGTCTTCGCTCTGCAGGTGCTCAAGCTGTTCGGCGGTCGGTTCCGCAGAGTCGTACTGCGGATCGTACTGTTCGCTGTAGGTGGGTGCTGTAGTTGTCGCCGTGCGCAGGCGAGGGAAGTGCAGGCTTTCCTCGCGGCCGTTGCGGCTTAGCACCACATGGTCCTGGTGCACGGCCTGCAGGCGCACGCCGCTATTGATTTCATCGCCGACGGTCAGGCGCCGGGGTTTGCCGCCGGCCACCAGGATAATTGCCGTTGAGCGTTTGCTGTCCGGGTTGACGAAGCTGCCCAGCAGGGTCAGCTGCAGGTTGGTAGGTGGCGCCGGTTGATCGCCATTCTGCTGTACCGGCGTACCGAACAGGCCCCGCAGGGGTTCTACCGCAAGCGGTTGGCTCTGGTTGGCAGCGGGTTGGCTGTCGGCCGCTGGCGCAGGGCTATGCAGCAGACGCCGCAGGTCGACGATCTGCCAGGAGAGGCTCAGGCTCATGCCGGCCACCATAAGCAGGCAAAGGCCGCTCACACCATGGCGTTGCAGCCAGCCAGCAAGGCGGGTGCCTGTTGCGCTCAATGCATCATCCCCCAATGATTTTCTTATTCTTTGCAGCCAGGCGGCGCATTCGCGCTGCGCCTGCCTACTCCGTCATGCGCGGAGCAGCGCCAACCATACCGCAACTGTTCGGGCTGTGCGCGCTCTGTCATGCACTCAGGGATTCAGTCAGAAATCCCTGACAGTGCTGTGAAAAAGGTCGGCGCCGGGCATTTTCTGCGATCCGCGCGGGCGGAAACGATAAATGGTACTGCTGCGTCAATCGGCGACCAGGTAGTTTTGCTGCCGGAAGCGTGATCTGCTTCGGATTTTCCCGACACCCGGCCGTTATCATCGGCCGCCAAGCGCTTTCCGTTCAACAATAAAAATAAGCCTGACGGGACACTGCCATGGAAGACCGCAAGCCTTCCTCCGCCATTCCTCCTGGATTTGCCCGGGAGGAACTGCTGGAGCTGCTCAGCCACTGCGAGCATTTCCCCCTGACGCTGCTACTGGCCCCTGCGGGTTCGGGCAAATCGACCCTGCTGGCCCACTGGCAGGCCGGGGATACCCGGCGCACGGTGGTCTACTACCCGCTGCAGGCGCGCGACAATGATCCCGTGCGTTTCTTCCGCCGCCTGGCGGAGACCATCCGCGGCCAAGTTGAAGACTTCGACATCTCCTGGTTCAACCCCTTCGCCGCCGAGATGCACCAGGCGCCCGAGGTGGTCGGTGAATACCTGGCCGATGCCCTGGAGCGGATTGCCGGCGGCTTGTACATCGTCCTCGACGACTTCCAGCACATCAGCCAGCCGACCATTCTCGACGTGCTTTCGGCGATGCTCGAACGGCTCTCCGGCGATACCCGGGTGATCCTCTCCAGTCGCAACCATCCGGGGTTTTCCCTCAGCCGGCTGAAGCTGGAAAACAAGCTGCTGTGCATCGATCAGCACGACCTGCGCATGACGGCGGCGCAAATCCAGCAACTCAATGCCCACCTCGGCGGGCCCAGCCTCAGCCAGACCTACGTCGACAGCCTGATGGCCATGACCGAGGGCTGGGTCGCCGGGGTCAAGGTGGCGCTGCTGGCCTATGCCCGCTTCGGCACCATCGCCCTCGAGCGCTTCAACGGCAGCCAGCCGGAGATCGTCGACTATTTCGGCCATGTGGTGCTCAAGCGCCTGTCGCCGCACCTGCGCGACTTCTTCCTGTGCAGCGCGATCTTCGAGCGCTTCGATGGCGACCTGTGTGATCACGTGCTGGAGCGCAGTGGCTCGGCGCTGTTGCTGGAAGATATCGCCGTGCGCGAGCTGTTCATGCTGCCGGTGGACAATCAGCCGGGCTGGTATCGCTACCATGCCTTGCTGCATGACTTCCTGGCCGCGCGCCTGGCGGTCGAGCAGCCGCACCGCATCGGTGCGCTTAACTGCCGTGCCGCGCACTGCTTCCAGCAGCGTGGCGACTTCGAACAGGCCCTGCAGCATGCCCAGCGTAGCAATGATGCGGAACTGTTCCGCTGCATGCTGGAGGAGGCCTGCGAACAGTGGGTGCGCTCCGGGCATTTTGCCGAGGTGCTCAAGTGGCTGGAGCCGCTCAGCGAAAGCGAACTGTTCGCCAGCCCGCGCCTGCTGGTGCCGATGGTCTACGCGCTGACCCTGTCGCGGCGCTTCCACCAGGCGCGCTACTGCTTGGACGAGCTGGGTGCGCGCGCCAGTCGCGAGCCGACGGTGGATGTGCTGACCCGCCAGCTGCTGGCGCTCAATCTGGAACTGTTCCAGTTCGATCTCGGTTTCACCCCCGGCGAACGCTGGTCCGACCTGCTGGCTGCGGGCGTGCCGCCGGATATCCGTGCGCTGGCGCTGACCATCCTGTCCTATCACCACCTGCTCAACGCTAGGCTGCAGCAGGCCATCAGCATGGCGCTGGAGGCCAAGGCGCTGCTGGAACAGACCGGGCAGAGCTTTCTGGAAAGCTATGCCGACCTGATCATCGCCCTGTGCAACCGCAACGCCTGCCGCGCCACCAGTGCGCGCAAGGACGTCTACCACGACTACCAGCGCACCGAACGCTCCTCGCCGGCCTGGGTCAACCGGGCCACGGCCATGGTGGTGGCACTGTATGAGCAGAACCAGCTGGCCGCGGCCCAGCAGCTGTGCGAGGACCTGATGGCCGTGGTCAGCTCGTCTTCGGCCACCGAGACCATCGCCACCGTGCACATCACCCTGTCGCGCCTGCTCTATCGGCGCCAGTCCGACGGCCGCGCCGGGCGCCTGCTGGAGCAGCTGTCGCGCATCCTGCAGCTGGGCAACTACGCCCGTTTCGCCAGCCAGGTGGCGCAGGAGAGCATGCGCCAGGCCTTCCTCGGCGGTCGTCCGGCGGCCCTGGATGCCCTGGCCCAGCGGCTGGGCATCGAAGAGCGGCTGGCGGCGGGGGAGTGGGAGCGGGCGCAGCCCTACGATGAATGCTGGGAACGCTATGGCCTGGCCGCCGTGTACTGGCTGGTGCAGCGTGGCGCCCAGCCGCGCGCCTGTCGCATTCTCAAAGTGCTGGCCGAGTCATTGCGGCGCAGCGAGATGAAGGCGCGCACCCTGGTGGTCGAAGCCAACCTGCTGGTGCTCAGTGCGCCGCAACTGAGCAAGGACGAGCAGCTGCGCGCATTGCTGCAACTGGTGCAGCACTACGGCATCGTCAACATCAACCGCTCGGTGTTCGACGAGGCGCCTGGCTTCGCCGAAGCGGTACTCGGCCTGCTGCAGTCGGGGCAGCTGGACGTGCCGGAAAAGTACCGCGAGACCTATGCCGAATTCCTCCTGGCCGAGAGCACCGCACCCGCGCCCACGCCGGATCTGGCCAGCCTGCTGACCGGCAAGGAGGTGGAGATCTTCGACTGCCTGCTCAGTGGCCTGTCCAACACGGAAATCAGCGCGCGCATGGGCATCGCCCTGTCCACCACCAAGTGGCACCTGAAGAACATCTACTCGAAGCTGAACCTCTCCAGCCGTACCGAAGCCATTCTCAGCCAGCACCCGCGCAGCTGAGAACCTGTTTACGATCTCCTGGCCGTCAGCCATACCGCGTTAAAAGCAGCCTCAGAAAGCCGCTTGCGGCTAACGCGCTTCAGCGCGACCCGAAGGGCGAGTGCAACGAGTCATGCTCATTTACAGCTCGTAAACTCCGCTTGACTCGCTTCGCTCGCCCTACGGGCCAGCCGTTGGCCGTTACTTCGCTGCGCTCGTCTCTCGGCTGTTTGATTCGCTGGCGCTCACCCTTCGGGCCAGCCGGTGGCTGTTACTCCCGTTGGTCGTAGTGCCTTGTCTGGCTCTAGTCCAAAAGATCGTAAACAGGTTCTGATCACCGCGACCAACGGCAAGCGAATCGCCGCTTTCCCCTCCCACGGAGGGGGGGAGGGGGCGGCGCAAATCCCTACTCTCCCGGCAGCCGGAAAAACCGGCCCCCCAACCGTAGCTAATACAATAAAAATCGGGAGATATAGCCATGTCTGTTTGGGTCACATGGCCGAGTCTGGTCAAGCTCGGCACCCTGGGCATTTATGCCGGCCTGATCACGCTCGCGCTCGAGCGCGATGTGCTGTTCAAGAACAACCTGTTCGACGTCGACAACCTGCCGGCGGCCAACGCCAACCTCACCTGCGATGCGCGCAGTCAGGGCGCACGCACCGAGGATGGCACCTGTAACATCCTCGCCAACCCGGCCGAAGGCTCGGTCTACCGGCGTTTCGGGCGTAACGTCGACCCGACGGTCACCCATGGTGAAACCGAAGCAGACACCCTGCTCAGCCCCAACCCGCGTGAAGTCAGTAACCTGCTGATGGCCCGTGGCGAGTTCAAGCCGGCGCCTAGCCTCAACTTCATCGCCGCCTCGTGGATTCAGTTCATGGTCCATGACTGGGTCGACCACGGCCCTAACGCCGAAGACAACCCGATCCAGATTCCGCTGCCGGCCGGCGACTCCTTCGGCAGTGGCGCGCTGTCGGTACGCCGCACCCAGCTTGATCCGACCCGCACCGCCGCCGAAGCCGGCAAGCCGCAGACCTACCGCAACCACAACACCCATTGGTGGGACGGCTCGCAGCTGTACGGCAGCAGCAAGGAAACCAACGACAAGGTGCGTTCCTTCGTCGATGGCAAGCTAAAGATCAACGCCGATGGCACCCTGCCCAGCGAGTTTCTCAGCGGCAAGCCGATCACCGGCGTCAACGAGAACTGGTGGGTCGGTCTGAGCATGCTGCACCAGCTGTTCACCAAGGAACACAACGCCATCGCCAGCATGCTCAAGCAGAAGTATCCGAGCCAGAGCGACCAGTGGCTGTATGACCGCGCGCGCCTGGTCAACTCGGCGCTGATGGCCAAGATCCACACCGTGGAATGGACCCCGGCGGTAATCGCCAACCCGGTCACCGAACGCGCCATGTACGCCAACTGGTGGGGCCTGCTGGGTTCCGGGCCGAACCGCGACAAGTACCAGGACGAGGCGCGCATGCTGCAGGAGGACCTGGCCAGCTCCAACTCCTTCGTCTTGCGCATCCTCGGCATCGACCCGGAGAATGTCGGCAGTGCCACCATCTCCCATGCCCTGGCGGGCATCGTCGGCTCGACCAATCCGAACAACTACGGCGTGCCGTACACCCTCACCGAAGAGTTCGTCGCCGTGTACCGCATGCACCCGCTGATGCGCGACAAGGTGGATGTCTACGACATCGGCTCGAACGTGATCGCCAACTCGATCCCGCTGCCCAACACCCGCGACGGTGACGCCGAGGATCTGCTGTCCAGCGAAAGCCCGGAGCGCCTGTGGTACTCCTTCGGGATCACCAATCCGGGTTCGCTGACCCTCAACAACTACCCGAACTTCCTGCGCAACCTGTCGATTCCGCTGGTCGGCAACATCGACCTGGCGACCGTCGACGTGCTGCGTGATCGTGAGCGTGGCGTACCGCGCTACAACGAGTTCCGCCGCGAGATCGGCCTCAACCCGATCACCAAGTTCGAGGACCTGACCACCGAGCCGGTAGCCCTGGCCAACCTCAAACGGGTCTATGGTAACGACATCGAGAAGATCGACACCCTGGTCGGCATGCTCGCCGAAACCGTGCGTCCGGACGGCTTCGCCTTCGGTGAAACGGCCTTCCAGATCTTCATCATGAACGCCTCGCGCCGCCTGATGACCGACCGCTTCTACACCAAGGACTACCGTCCCGAGGTGTACACCGCCGAAGGTCTGGCCTGGGTGGAAAACACCACCATGGTCGACGTGCTCAAGCGCCACAACCCGCAGTTGGACAGCAGCCTGCTGGGCGTGGAAAACGCCTTCAAACCCTGGGGCCTGAACATCCCGGCCGACTACGAAAGCTGGCCGGCCCAGGCCAAGCAGGACAACCTGTGGGTTAACGGTGCGCTGCGCACCCAGTACGCCGAAGGCCAGTTGCCGGTGATCCCGCCGGTGGACGTTGGTGGGCTGATCGGCTCGGTGCTGTGGAAGAAGGTGCAGACGCGCACCGACGTCGCCCCGGTGGGCCATGAAAAGGCCATGCACCCCAATGGCGTGATGGCCAAGGTCAAGTTCATTGCGGTTCCGGGTAACCCCTACACCGGTCTGTTCCAGGGTGCCGACAGCGGCCTGCTGCGCCTGTCGGTAGCCGGCGATCCGGCCAGGAACGGCTTCCAGCCGGGGCTGGCGTGGAAGGCCTTCGTCAACGGCAAGCCGTCGCAGAACGTCTCCGCGCTCTACAGCCTCAGCGGCCAGGGCAGCAACTACAACTTCTTCGCCAACGAGCTCTCGCAGTACGTGGTGCCGGAAGTCAACGACACCCTGGGCACCACCATCCTGTTCTCGGCGGTGAGCCTGAAGCCGACCCTGCTGCGCGTTGACGACTTCGCCAAGGTCGCGCAGAACGGTCAGGCCGTGAGCACGCCCAAGGCGCCGACGCAGATCTACTTCGTGCCGAAAAGCGAGCTGCGCAGCCGTTTCTCCACTGCCGCTCACGACTTCCGCAACGATCTGGTGACCCTGACCGCCGGTACCAAGCTGTATGACGTGTACGCCACCTCGATGGAGATCAAGACCTCCATCATCCCGTCCACCAGCCGCAACTACGCCCAGCAACGCCGCAGCAGTGCGGTGAAAGTGGGTGAGCTGGAGCTGACCTCGCCGCTGGTCGCCTCGGCGTTCGGTGACAGCGGGGTGTTCTTCAAGCATCAGCGCCACGAAGACAAGTAAAACGGCGGCGCAAACCGCCCCGTAACACCAGGCCCCGGCTCATGCCGGGGCCTTTTTTATCCAGCGCTGTTCTGTGATTGCCCGCACTGTCGCGACAAAGCGCAATCACGAGCCTTTATTTTTCCACTGAATCCGTTAACTTGGCCGCTCCATTGCGCCATATAACAATAAGAACCTGTCTCGGATCTCTTGATCGTCGGCCATGCTGCGTTGAAATTGGCCTCGGACTGCTCATTTACACCTCGTAAATTCCGCGTCCTCGCCCAATTTCGCCTTGCCTGGCTCTAGCTCAAAAGATCCCAAACAGGTTCTAAGAACCGATGCAATCCGCCATTCAGGAACGGGCCCGCGCATGTCCAGCGATATTCACGCCGCGCTAGCGGCTCCGGCAGTCGTGCCCCTGCGCCCGCTGCCCTTCGCCTTTGCCAAACGTCACGGCGTGCTGCTACGCGAAGACGCCGGCCAGGTCAGCCTGTGCCTGCGCGAAGGCGCGACCCTGGCCGCTCTGCAGGAAGCCCAGCGCTTTGCCCGCCAGGTGCTGCCGCTGCACTGGCTGGCCCCCGCCGAATTCGAACAGGCCCTGACCACCGCCTACCAGCGCGACTCCTCGGAAGTACGCCTGATGGCTGAAGGCCTGGGCGCCGAGCTGGACCTGGCCAGCCTGGCGGAAATGACCCCGGAATCCGGCGACCTGCTGGAGCAGGAAGATGACGCACCGATCATCCGCCTGATCAACGCCATCCTCGGCGAGGCGATCAAGGCCGGCGCCTCCGATATCCACCTGGAAACCTTCGAAAAACGTTTAGTGGTGCGCTTTCGCGTCGACGGCATCCTCCGTGAAGTGATCGAACCGCGCCGCGAGCTGGCGGCATTGCTGGTCTCGCGGGTCAAGGTCATGGCCCGGTTGGACATCGCCGAGAAGCGCGTGCCGCAGGACGGGCGTATCTCGCTCAAGGTCGGCGGCCGTGAAGTCGATATCCGCGTCTCCACCTTGCCCTCGGCCAACGGCGAGCGCGTGGTGCTGCGCCTGCTCGACAAACAGGCCGGGCGCTTGTCGCTCACCCACCTGGGCATGAGCGAGCGCGACCGCCGCCTGCTCGACGAAAACCTGCGCAAGCCCCACGGCATCCTGCTGGTCACCGGCCCCACCGGCTCGGGCAAGACCACGACGCTGTACGCCGGCCTGGTCACCCTGAATGACCGCTCACGCAACATCCTCACCGTCGAAGACCCGATTGAGTACTACCTCGAAGGCATCGGCCAGACCCAGGTCAACCCGCGCGTCGACATGACCTTTGCCCGTGGCCTGCGCGCCATCCTGCGCCAGGACCCGGACGTGGTGATGGTCGGCGAAATCCGCGACCAGGAAACCGCCGACATCGCCGTGCAGGCCTCGCTCACCGGCCACCTGGTGTTGTCCACCTTGCACACCAACAGCGCGGTCGGCGCGGTCACTCGCCTGGTCGACATGGGTGTCGAGCCGTTCCTGCTGTCTTCCTCCCTGCTCGGCGTGCTGGCCCAGCGCCTGGTGCGCGTGCTCTGCCCGCACTGCCGCGATGCGCGCCCGGCCGACGAGGCCGAATGCCGGCTGCTCGGCCTCGACCCGCACGCCGCGCCGACCATCTACCACGCCCAGGGCTGCAGCGAATGCCACCAGCAGGGCTACCGCGGGCGGACCGGCATCTACGAACTGGTGATCTTCGACGAGCAGATGCGCACCCTGGTGCACAACGGCGCCGGCGAACAGGAACTGACCCGCCACGCCCGCAGCCTCGGCCCCGGCATCCGCGAAGACGGCCGGCGCAAGGTGCTGGAAGGGGTGACCACCCTGGAAGAAGTGCTGCGCGTCACCCGAGAAGACTGATGGCTAGGAAAGACTGATGGCTGCCTTCGAATACATCGCCCTCGACGCCAAGGGCCGCCAGCAGAAAGGCGTCCTGGAAGCCGACAGCGCCCGCCAGGTGCGCCAGCTGCTGCGCGAGAAGCAACTGGCGCCTTTGCAGGTGGAGGCCATGCGCAGCCGCGAGGCGCCGCAGGGCAGCGGTTTCAGCCTGCGCCGTGGGCTGGCCGCGCGCGACCTGGCCCTGGTCACCCGCCAGCTGGCGACCCTGATCAGCGCCGCGCTGCCGATTGAGGAAGCCTTGCGCGCCGCCGCCGCGCAGTCGCGCCAGCCGCGCATCCAGTCGATGCTGCTGGCCGTGCGCGCCCGCGTGCTCGAAGGTCACGGCCTGGCTGCCAGCCTGGCGGCGTTTCCGGCGGCGTTTCCCGAGCTGTACCGCGCCACCGTGGCCGCCGGCGAGCATGCCGGCCACCTCGGCCCGGTGCTGGAACAACTGGCCGACTACACCGAGCAACGCCAGCAGTCGCGGCAGAAGGTGCAGCTGGCGCTGCTCTATCCACTGATCCTGATGATCACCTCGCTGATCATCGTCGGCTTCCTGCTCGGCTACGTGGTGCCGGACGTGGTGCGGGTGTTTATCGATTCCGGGCAGACCCTGCCGGCGCTGACCCGTGGCCTGATTTTGGTCAGCGAACTGGTCAAGGGCTGGGGCTGGCTGGCGCTGATCCTTATCGTGCTCGGCGTGCTGGGCTTTCGCCGGGCGATACGCGAGGAGGGCATGCGCCAGCGCTGGCACGGTTTCGTCCTGCGCGTGCCGTTGGTCGGTGGGCTGATCCGCGCCACCGAGACCGCGCGCTTCGCCTCGACCCTGGCGATCCTGGTGCGCAGCGGCGTGCCGTTGGTCGAGGCGTTGGCGATTGGCAGCGAAGTTGTGGTCAACCGGGTGATCCGCAGCGATGTGATCCAGGCCACCCAGCGCGTGCGCGAGGGCGGCAGCCTGTCGCGGGCACTGGAGGCCAGCCGACAGTTCCCGCCGATGATGCTGCACATGATCGCCAGCGGCGAACGCTCCGGCGAGCTGGACCAGATGCTGGCGCGCACCGCGCGCAATCAGGAAAACGACCTGGCGGCCACCATCGGCCTGCTGGTGGGGCTGTTCGAGCCGTTCATGCTGGTCTTCATGGGGGCGGTGGTGCTGGTGATCGTGCTGGCCATCCTCCTGCCGATTCTGTCTTTGAACCAACTGGTGGGTTGAAACGATGAGTAAGCTGGGTAAACAAGGTGGCTTCACCCTGATCGAGATCATGGTGGTGGTGGTGATCCTCGGCATCCTCGCCGCACTCGTGGTGCCGCAGGTGATGGGCCGGCCGGATCAGGCCAAGGTCACAGTCGCACAGAACGACATCCGTGCCATCGGTGCGGCCCTGGACATGTACAAGCTGGATAACCAGAACTACCCGAGCACCCAGCAGGGCCTCGAGGCGCTGGTGAAGAAACCCACCGGCAACCCGCCGGCGAAGAACTGGAACGCCGAGGGCTACCTGAAGAAGCTGCCGGTCGATCCGTGGGGTAACACCTACCTGTACCTGGCGCCGGGCACCCACGGCAAGATCGACCTCTACTCCCTGGGCGCCGACGGCCAGGAAGGCGGCGAGGGCGGCGACGCCGATATTGGCAACTGGGAACTCTGATTCTCGATGAGAGCCGCGCGCGGCTTCACCTTGGTCGAGTTGCTGGTGGTGCTGGTGATACTCGGCGCCCTGACCGGCATGGCCGTGCTCGGCAGCGGCATGGCCGCCAGCCCGGCGCGCCAACTACACGACGAAGCCGAGCGTCTGGCTGGCCTGCTGCGCGTGCTGCTCGACGAAGCCGTGCTGGATAACCGCGAATACGGTGTGCGCTTCGAGCGTCAGTCCTACCAGGTGCTGCGTTACGAGCCGCAGCGTGGTCAGTGGCAGGCGCTGGAAGACGACGCCAGGGTGCACGGCCTGCCCGACTGGGTGGAGCTGAGCATCGAGCTGGACGAACAGGCCCTGACCCTGCCCAGCCCTACCGGCAAGGGCGCGGCGAAGATGCCAGTACCGCAGCTGCTGATCCTCTCCAGCGGCGAGCTCAGCCCGTTCCGCCTGCGCCTGTCCGGGCGCGAGCGCGGTGGCCCGGCGCTGCTGATTTCCAGCGACGGCTTCAGCGAGCCGCTGATCGAGGCGGAAAAGTCGCCGGGTAAGGCGCCATGAATCGCGCGCGCGGTTTTACCCTGCTGGAAGTGCTGGTGGCCCTGGGCATCTTCGCCCTGGTCGCCGCCAGCGTGCTGACCGCCACCGCGCGTTCACTGCAGACCGCCGCGCGCCTGGAAGACAAAACCTTCGCCCTGTGGCTGGCGGACAACCGCATGCAGGAGCTGCAACTGGCCGAGACGCCGCCGGACGACGGCAGCGAGAAGGGCGAAGAAACCTACGCCGGGCGGCGCTGGCTGTGGCAGAGCCAGGTGCAGGCGACCAGCGATCCGGGCATGCGCCGCGTCACCATCTGGGTGGCCTTGCGCCCCGAGAGTGGCTTGCGCGGCAAGGTCGAGGAGCAGGCGCTGGTGACCCTCAGCGGCTTCCTCGGGAGCGAGCCATGAGGCGCAACCGTGGCTTCACCCTGCTCGAACTGCTGATCGCCATTGCCATCTTCGCGCTGCTCGGCCTGGCCACCTACCGCATGTTCGACAGCGTGATGCAGGCCGACCGCAGCCAGCGTGCCCAGGAGCAGCGCCTGCGCGAGCTGACCCGCGCCATGGCAGCCTTCGAGCGCGATCTGCTGCAGGTGTGGCGGCGACCGGTGCGCGATCCGCTGGGGGACGTGCAGCCGAGCATGCTCGGTGACAGCGGTACGGCCAGCAACCTGGAGTTCACCCGCAATGGCTGGCGCAATCCACTCGGCCTGAATCGCGCCACCTTGCAGCGGGTGCGCTGGCAGTTGCAGGGCGAGCAATGGCAGCGCAGTTACTGGGCGGTGCTGGATCAGGCGCAGGACAGCCAGCCGCGCGTGCAGCAGGCGCTTGGCGGGGTGCAGCGTTTCGAACTGCGCTTTCTCGATGATGAGGGGCGCTGGTTGCAGAGCTGGCCGCCGGCCAATAGCAGTACAGAGGATTCGCTGACCTTGTTGCCCAAGGCCGTCGAGCTGGTTATCGAACAGCGTCATTACGGTGAGTTGCGGCGCCTCTGGCGTCTGCCGGAAACCGCCGAACAGGTCCAGCCGGGCGTGCCTGGTGGCGACGGCGGCGAGTTGCTGCCTGAAGAGCCCGTGCCGGAGCCGTCAGCATGAGTCGCCAGCGTGGGGTGGCGCTGATCACCGTGCTGCTGGTGGTGGCCCTGGTCAGCGTGGTCTGCACCGGTTTGGTACTGCGCCAGCAGCTGGCCATCCGCAGCACTGGCAACCAGTTGCTGGTGCGCCAGGCGCAGTACTACGCCGAGGGCGGCGAGCTGCTGGCCAAGGCGATCCTGCAGCGTGACCTGCGCGAGGGCGATCCGCGCCAGCCGCTGGATCATCTGGGCGAGCCCTGGGCCAACCCGAAACTGAGTTTTCCCCTGGATGAAGGCGGCGAGCTGCGCCTGCGCATCGTCGATTTGTCCGGGCGCTTCAACCTCAATAGCCTGGCCAACGGCAGTGCAATTGCCCTGGAGCGTTTGCGCCTGCTGCTGCAGCAGCTGCAGATTCCTGTCGAATATGCCGAGCGCCTGCAGGACTGGCTGGATCAGGACCAGGAAAACCTCGGCGGCAATGGCGCCGAGGATGCCCAGTACCTGCTGCTGCAGCCGCCCTATCGCACCGGGCCCGGGCTGATTCGCGAGGTGTCCGAGCTGCGCCTGCTGCTGGGCATGAAAGAGGCCGAGTATCGGCGTTTGCTGCCGTTCGTCTGCGCCTTGCCGGTCGAGGCCAGGCTGAATGTGAACACCGCCAGCGCCCAGGTGTTGGCCAGCCTGAACGCGAATGCTTCAGCGTCGGCGCTGGATGGGGTGGTGGCCATGCAGCAACGCGGTGGTTATCGTGACCTTGCGGGTTTTGCCCAGCAGCTCGGCATGCAGGACACAGCGGGTCTGGATATCGGCAGTCAGTATTTTCAGGTGATCAGCGAGGCGAGCCTGGGCGAGCGCCGCCAGGTGCTGGTCAGTTATCTGCAACGTGGCAATGATGGGCGCGTCCGTGTGCTGGCGCGTGATCTGGGGCAGAGCGGCATTGCGCCGCCTGAGCCCTCCAAGGAGTCCAAGCAATGAGTGCGCTTTGTGTGTTTCTGCCGCCGGCAGCCTGTTCTGTCGTCGATCCCGAGCTGCCGGTGCGGCGCGTGCAGAGTGGGGCGGTCGAGCCGTTGCCGTTTGCCACGGCCGTGCCGGCGGCAGATCAGGCCTGGCGGCTGATTTTGCCGGTGGAGGCGGTGACCGTGTGTGTCGTGCAGTTGCCGACCACCAAGGCGCGCTGGTTGCAGAAAGCGCTGCCGTTCGCCGTGGAAGAGCTGCTGGCCGAGGATGTCGAGCTGTTCCATTTGTGCGTCGGCGAGACCCTGGCCGATGGTCGTCAGCGCGTGTATGCCGTGCGTCGCGACTGGCTGGGCGCCTGGCTGGCGCTCTGTGGTGCCTGTCTGCCGCAGCGAATAGAGGTGGATGCCGACCTGCTCGGCGGTGAAGGCAGCCAGTTGCTTTGCCTCGGCGAGCGCTGGTTGCTCGGCGGCAGCGGTGAGGCGCGCCTGGCCCTGCAGGCGCCGGATTGGCCGCAGCTGCAGGCGCTCTGTCCGGCGCCACGGGTGGCGCATGTGGCGGTCGGTCAGGCCGTGCCGGCGCAGGTCGACGAGTGCCACGAACTGGCCCAGCCCTATGTCTGGCTGGCCCAGCAGAAAGCGGGCGGCAACCTGGCCCAGGGTGCCTTCGCCCGTCGCGAAACAAGCCATGATCTGGGGCGCTGGCGTCCGCTGCTGGCGCTGCTCGGTCTGTGGCTGGTGCTGCAGTGGGGCTTCAACCTGGTGCAGGGCTGGCAGTTGCAGCGCGAGGCCGAGGGCTACGCCAGCGCCAGCGAGGCGCTGTACCGCGAGCTGTTCCCGGATGACAACAAGCTGATCAACCTGCGTGCACAGTTCGATCAGCACCTGGCCGAGGCCGAAGGCAGCGGGCAGAACCTCTTGCTCGGTCTGCTCGATCAGGCGGCGCAGGCGATCAACGCCGAGGGCGCGCAGGTGCGCGTCGAACAGCTGGATTTCAATTCCCAGCGCGGCGACCTGGCGTTGAACCTGCAGGCCCAGGATTTCGCCGCCCTGGAGCGCTTGCGTACGCGCCTGCAGCAGGCAGGGCTGGTGGTCGAGATGGGCTCGGCCAGTCGCGAGGACAATGGCGTCAGTGCGCGCCTGGTGATCGGGGGTAATGGATGAGCCGTTTCAATCGACTGACTGAGCCACTGCAGGCGCGCCTGGAGCAGCTTGGCCTGCTGCCGTACTGGCGCGGCCTGCCGTCGCGTGATCGTCTGGCCCTGGGCCTGCTCGGTCTGTTCCTGTTGCTGGCGCTGCTCTACCTGGCGCTCTGGCGCCCGGCGGCGCAGCAGGTGGTGCAGGCGCGTGACTACCTGCAGCAGCAGCGTGTCTTGCACCAGTACTTGCAGGAGCATGCGCCGCAGCTGCGTGAGCAGAGCGGCAAGCCGCAGGTCAGCGTCGATCCGGCGCAGTTGCAGGGTCTGGTGACTGCCAGCGCCAGCAGCCATGGACTGAATGTCGAGCGCCTGGACAGCCAGGGCGACGGTGCCGTGCAGGTCAGCCTGCAGCCTGCCGAATTCAGTCGCTTGCTGCGCTGGCTGGTGAGCCTGGAAGAGCAGGGCGTGCGGGTCGACGAGGCCGGCCTGGAGCGGGCCGACAAGGAGCTGGTGAGCAGTCGGCTGTTGCTGCGCAGTGGCGCTTGAAAATCACCGTCAGGAGGCATTACGGCTCGTCTTTGCACTAAAAATGTGCGGGCTTATAGCGCCCGTCTGCAGCGACTGCGTGCCTGATGACGGGGCGGGGAAATACTCGCTAAAACCACCTCAAAGAAAAAAACTTCAAGCAGGGTGTTGACTTAGGTGAGCCAGCTGCGTAAATTTCGCCACCTCGCAAGGCTACTCGGGTGATTAGCTCAGCCGGGAGAGCATCTGCCTTACAAGCAGAGGGTCGGCGGTTCGATCCCGTCATCACCCACCAGTCTCTTGCGAGAACCGACGCGCAGCGGTAGTTCAGTCGGTTAGAATACCGGCCTGTCACGCCGGGGGTCGCGGGTTCGAGTCCCGTCCGCTGCGCCATATTAGAGAAGCCCTCAGCTCGCAAGAGCTGGGGGTTTTTCGCATCTGGCGGAAAAATTTTTACTGTCATCGCCTTGTCATCGGGAATCTTCAGGCTGTTGGCATGGTCTTTGTTTAGGTCATGCCGTCACAACAGGAGAAAGCCCAATGGATGATTACGTAGAAGAACTGCTTGACTGTCACGCCGATGAGCGCGATCCGGCGGAACCCGCCGAAGACGCCACCGAGCTGTGAATGCTCTCAGGGCTGTAGGCGCTGGTGGCGGCGGAACTCCCCCGGAGTCTGCCCGCTCCAGCGCTTGAAGGCCCGCTGAAAGGCCTCTGCCGAGGCAAAGCCGAGCAGATAGGCAATTTCGCCGAACGCCAGTTCGGTATCGCGGATATAGGCCATCGCCAGATCGCGCCGGGTATCGTTGAGAATCGCCCGGTATTGCGTCCCTTCTTCCGCCAGCTTGCGCCGCAGTGTCCACACCGGCAGTTGCAGGCGTGCCGCCACTTCCTCCAGATCCGGTTCCCGGCCATGCAGCAATGGCCCTAGCAGGCGCGTGATGCGCTCGCGCAGGCTGCGGGTGCGGGTCAGTTGTTCCAGTTCGCGTTCGCACAGGGCTAGCAATTGCTGCCAGGTACTCGGGCAGTGCGCCGGGTTGCGCAGCGCCAGGCTGGCCTGGTTCAGGCGTAGCTGGTTGGCGCCGGCGGAGAACTCCACCGGGCAACCGAAAGCGGCGCCATAGCGCTCGGCATAGCTGGGGGCGGCGAACTCGATCTCGACCTTTTCCACTTTCAATGGCATGTCGGCCAGTTGGCCCAGGTGGCTGTGCCAGCCGGCCAGTACCGAATCGACCACGAAACGGTTGTAGGCGTTGTACGGGCTGATCGAATAGAAGCGCAGCCAGGCACCCTGGCTGTCTTCGTGGAAACTCGACTGGCCGCGGTAGTTGTGCGCATACAGCGGCTCGAAACGCGTGAGGGTGCGGGCCGCTTCACGCAGGTTGGGCGCCTGCGCGGCAGTGATGCCGGCCAGCCCCAACTGGCTGAGGTGGCTGAGGCGGCCCATGCACAGGCCCAGGGCCGGCTCGCTGCATTGCTGCATGGCCGCGTGGCCCAGGCGCATGTAGCGTGGAATGGACAGGCGCCCCTGCGGCTCTGCCAGGCGCGCGGCGTCCAGGCCGAACTGGGCGAGCAGGGGGGCAGGATCCTGTCCGGCTTCGCGCACGGCGGCGATCAGGCCGTGGATGAAACCCACGGACAAGTCGCCCAGGCGCACACGTGAGCTTTTCAGGGCGCGACCCAGAAATTCAGCAACTGGCTGTGGCTGTCAGACGTCGCTGCCGTGAGCCGCAGGTGGATCTGATCGGTTTGCAGCGGCCAGAGCCGGCCACGCAGGAATGTCACGCTGCTGGCGATGCTCTGGTTGCGCCGCAAGGTGACGATTTCGAGCGGTGGGCCATTGCCACCATTGCCCTGGGTGCTGAGCAGATCCTCGCCCAGCGTCTGCTCGATGGGCTGGGGTGCGACGCTGCTGGCCAGCAGGCTCTGGCTGCGTGGCGGGCCGAGGATGCTGCCATCGCTGGCGAAGGTCAGGCCGAACGCCTGCAGCTCGCCATAACCGGTGACGATGCGGCCATCGAGCAGTTGCGGTGAGGGCAGGGTGATGCTGCCGGCGTGCAGGGTCACGGCGTGCTTGCGCGCCAGATGGGTGAAGACCTTGAGGTAATCGTCCGCCGCTTGTTGCGCCTTCATGCGCAGCAGCAGTTCGTTCCAGGAGGCGTCATCGGTGAATAGCCAGGTGCGCAGCAGGCTGAGCGGATTGTTCAGTGCCAGCTGCAGTTTCACCTCGTCGAGGCTGCGGGCGCTATAGACCTGCGGTTTTTCGTGGCTGAGCAACAGCCAGGTGCCGATTTGGGCGGGCAGGATCACCACCGTCTCCGGCGTCAGCAGGGCGTTGTCGCGTGCCTGTAGCAGGATGCTGTCGAGCTTGCGGCTGAGCTGTTGCGGGCTGCTGTAGTCGCTGGGATACAGGGCGGGGTTGAGGGTCAGCAGGTTGCCGTGCCAGTCCGCAGGTCCGCCCAGCTCTGCGATATCGGTGCGCAGATCGGTGAGGTAGTGGCCGGGTGGTGCGTCGCGCAGCCAGAACAGGTAGCTGCCGGCGAGGCCGAGCAGGAGGGTGGCGAGTAGCAGGGAGAGCAGAATACGCATGGCGGTGCTGTTGAGGGATTCGTCGATGAGGGTAGGGGAGTGAGCCGACAAAGCCAAGTCGAGCTGCTATTTTTGATCAATAAGTTGTTAGTTTTGATCATTGAGCGCCCGGCGGCGGCTCTTTATCTTCTGCTGCATAACCGATCGCGGTCCTGTTGAGACTGCGGCATCCCGTGAATTGCTCAAGCCTGCTCTGGAGAACTCCATGACCGCTCGTTACCCGCACCTGCTGGCTCCCCTCGACCTCGGCTTCACCACCCTGAAGAACCGCACCCTGATGGGCTCCATGCACACCGGCCTGGAAGAAAAGGCCAATGGCTTCGAGCGCATGGCGGCCTACTTCGCCGAGCGCGCCCGCGGCGGTGTCGGCCTGATGGTCACCGGCGGTATTGGCCCGAACGATGAGGGCGGCGTGTATTCCGGCGCAGCCAAGCTGACCACCCCGGAAGAAGCGGAAAAGCACAAGATCGTTACCCGTGCGGTGCACGAGGCGGACGGCAAGATCTGCATGCAGATCCTGCATGCCGGCCGTTATGCCTACAGCCCGAAATCGGTAGCGCCGAGCGCGATCCAGGCGCCGATCAACCCGTTCAAGCCGAAAGAGCTGGACGAGGAAGGCATCGAGAAGCAGATCCAGGACTTCATCAACTGCTCCGTGCTGGCCCAGCAGGCCGAGTACGACGGCGTCGAGATCATGGGTTCGGAAGGCTACTTCATCAATCAGTTCCTGGTGGCCCACACCAACCACCGCACCGACCGCTGGGGCGGCAGCTACGAAAATCGTATGCGTCTGCCGCTGGAGATCGTCCGCCGCGTGCGTGAGGCCGTCGGCCCGAACTTCATCATCATCTACCGCCTGTCGATGCTCGACCTGGTCGAAGGCGGCAGCACCTGGGACGAGATCGTCCTGCTGGCCAAGGCCATCGAGAAGGCCGGCGCGACCATCATCAACACCGGTATCGGCTGGCACGAAGCGCGCATCCCGACCATCGCCACCAAGGTACCGCGTGCCGCGTTCACCAAGGTCACCGCCAAGCTGCGCGGCGAGGTGAGCATTCCGCTGATCACCACCAACCGCATCAACACCCCGGAAGTGGCCGAGCAAGTGCTGGCCGAAGGTGACGCCGACATGGTCTCCATGGCGCGCCCCTTCCTCGCCGACCCGGATTTCGTCAACAAGGCCGCCGCCGGCCGCGCCGACGAAATCAACACCTGCATCGGCTGCAACCAGGCCTGCCTGGACCACACCTTCGGCGGCAAGCTGACCAGCTGCCTGGTCAACCCGCGTGCCTGCCACGAGACCGAGCTGAACTACATCCCGACCACCACGGTGAAGAAGATCGCCGTGGTCGGTGCCGGTCCGGCGGGCCTGTCCGCTGCCACCGTGGCCGCCGAGCGTGGCCACAGCGTGACCCTGTTCGATTCCTCCAGCGAAATCGGCGGCCAGTTCAACGTGGCCAAGCGCGTGCCGGGCAAGGAAGAGTTCTTTGAAACCCTGCGCTACTTCAAGCGCAAGCTGGAAACCACCGGTGTCGATCTGCGCCTGAATACCCGCGTCAGTGCCGATGATTTGGCCAAGGGCGGCTTCGACGAGGTCATCCTCGCCACCGGTATCGCCCCGCGCACTCCGGCCATTCCGGGCATCGAGCACGCCAAGGTGATCAGCTACCTGGACGCCATCCTGCAGCGCAAGCCGGTCGGCCAGAAGGTCGCGGTGATTGGCGCCGGCGGTATCGGCTTCGACGTGTCCGAGTTCATCACTCACCAAGGCGAGGCGACCAGTCTCAACCGCGAGGAGTTCTGGAAAGAGTGGGGCATTGACGGCGCGCTGGAAGCCCGTGGCGGCGTGGCGGGTATTCAGGCCCACCCGCACCCGGCGGCGCGTGAAGTGTTCCTGTTGCAGCGCAAGAAATCCAAAGTCGGCGACGGCCTGGGCAAGACCACCGGCTGGATCCACCGCACCGGCCTGAAGAACAAGAATGTGCAGATGCTCAACTCGGTCGAGTACCTCAAGGTCGACGATGCCGGCCTGCACATCCGTATCGGCGAAGGCGAGCCGCAGGTGCTGCCGGTGGATACGGTGATCGTCTGCGCCGGCCAGGATCCGCTGCGCGAGCTGCAGGATGGCCTGGTTGCCGCCGGGCAGAACGTGCATCTGATCGGCGGCGCCGATGTCGCCAGCGAGCTGGACGCCAAGCGCGCGATCAACCAGGGCTCGCGCCTCGCCGCCGAACTCTGACCGATAAACGCCCCGCACGAAGCGGGGCGTTTTGCATCTGGCTCATAACAATAAGGAGAAGCCCGTGTCCGCTAACCTTCAACTGCAACCGGCAGCTGCCGCCACCCTCGCGCAGTGGCATGGCCTGATGCAGAACAATGATCTGCGTCCGTTGCCTGAATTGCTGCACCCGCAAGCGGTGTTCCGTTCGCCCATGGCGCACAAGCCCTATGCTGGCGCGCCCATGGTCTCGCTGATTCTCAATACCGTGAGCAAGGTGTTCGTCGACTTCGTCTATCACCGCGAACTGGCCAGCGCCGATGGCCTCAACGTGGTGCTGGAATTCAGCGCCAAGGTCGGTGAGCGTGAGCTCAAGGGCATCGACATGATCCGCTTCGACGAGGCCGGCAAGATCGTCGAGTTCGAGGTCATGATTCGGCCGATGAGCGGCCTGCAGGCCCTCGGTGAGGAGATGGGCAGGCGTCTGGCCCCCTTTCTGGCAGCCAAGCCGGCCTGATTGCGCAAAACCCCATCACAGTTTGATCCTGCCGCCGGCGCATCTGCGGCTGGCGGCAGGTGACTGCCAACCCAGTCACATTGCCCGCTTTGCATTTTCCCCTAGACTTGCCTGAGGCAGGGAGTGATGCCTGTTTTACCGGTTTCGCGTGCCCAGGAAGATGGCTCGCAAGACAGCACGTGTCAGCCAGGTGTCGCGAGGAAAGTCATGAGCATGCAGAACAAACCGCAGATGGTCGAAGCCGTGATGTTCTTCAGTGAACAGCGCGGTATCTGCAAGGAAATGTTCTTTCCCGAGTTCGAGGCATTGCTCGACGGTGTGGTCAACATGCCGGAGTTCGCCGACGAGCAGGTGCGCATGGCCTACCTGCTGGTCAACCCGCGCCTGTTGATCCGCTCCGTGGTGTTCTTCTACCTGGATTTCGACGAAAAAGGCGCTGCCGATACGGGCTGGAACCTGCCGCTGCGTCATTTGGCCGACAACGCCGGGCGCGGCCCCGATCTGGGTGCCGGTCCTATCCGCCTGGCCTGTCGCAGTCAGTGCCCGGTGTCCTGGCACCAGATGCACCTGTGGGACCCGAGCCTGGCGCCGGGCAAGAATGATCTGGTGCTGCTGCGCGATGCGGTCAAGCGTAACGCCCTGGGCCTGCTGGTGGAGGATGATTCCGCCGCGATGGTATCGCCCGAGCGCCTGCAGATGGTGGCCGAGGACAAGTGGCAGGCGCCTGACGCCGTGCGTGAGGCGGCGCAACAACAGGTCGAACAGAAGGATCAGGAACATCGCCTGAAGACCGCTCAGCTGATCAAGCAGCAGCGGTTGCGCATCACCACCCTGGGCAAACAGTACGAAGAAGAAGTAGCCCGCCTCAAGCTGGCCGGCGAAGAGCGCCTGCGCAGCCTGCAGACCGAAGTGCACAACCTGCACCAGGCCCTGCGTCAGCAGGAAGAACTGAACGCCAGCCTGAAAGAGCAGTTGGGCGGGCAGGGTGCGACCCTGCAGAAAAGCCGCGAGGAAATGACCCAGCAGCTGCGTGCTCTGGAGCGTCACGGGCGAACCGAGGTGGATATCCTGCGCTCACAGTTCGAGAGCGAGTTGCAGGCCAAGGTGGCGGCTGCGGTGGCCGAATATAAAGAGCAGGTGGCCATTCGTGATGTCGAACTGGCCTATCGCACCGAGCAGGACACCCAGCTGCAGCAGGATCTGGAGCGCCTCAAGCGCGAGCGCGACGAATTCGCCAGCCAGGGCGGCGGGCAGATTCTCGAACGTCTTTCCAAGCTCGGTGTGGTGTTCGTGGTCTATCACCCGGGCGCCGGGCACCTGACCATCCCGCTGCAGGATATTGCCCGTTACCAGGACAACCCGATGAGCTATGCCGCGGCCAAGTGCTTCGTCTCCGAGGCGCAGTATCGTCAGTGGCTGAGTCATTACCAGCAGCCCACCTGCGAGGCGAGCTTGCCATCCGGTGATCGCTGCGCGATGCCGATCGACCGGGTGGAAACCCCCAGCCGCTTCGTTATCGGCGATTCCAACTGCTGCGCCCGGCACAAGGCAGGTAGCCGCTTGCGTACCGTCAGCTAGTGACGCTGCGCGTTCCGCACTGGACGCCGCGTGCGCCTCTGCAGCGGTTGTCTCTGGGCTGGCTGGCGACTGCGGGTGTCGAGGTGGCGGTGCTGCGTCTCGATCTGCTCGATCCGCTGATTTGCGGCAACAAGTGGTTCAAGTTGCTCCCGCATCTGGCCGCTGCCGAAGCCGCCGGGGCCGACGGGCTGATCAGCCTGGGCGGCGCTCATTCCAATCATCTGCATGCGCTGGCTGCAGCCGGGCAGCGCTTCGCTTTCCCGACGGTGGGCTTGCTGCGTGGCGAGCCCCAGGACACCCCGACCACTGACGACCTGCAGGCCATGGGCATGCACCTGCACTGGCTGGGTTACGGCGGTTATCGCGCGCGCCATCAGGCAGGCTTCTGGCTGCCCTGGCAGGACCGCTATTCACATTTGCATCCAGTGGCCGAAGGTGGCGCCGGGTTGCCGGCGGCACAGGCCTGCGCGGCTATAGTTGAAATGGCGCAGGGGCAACTGGCGCCACTGGGCTGGGCCGATTATCAGGGTTGGTGGTTGGCGGCGGGTACCGGTACCACCCTGGCCGGGTTGGTACTGGCCGAGGCGGGGCGCCACCCGGTACATGGGGCGCTGGCCGTACCGCCGGGGCAGGGGGTGGAAAGTACCGTGATCAACTTGCTGGCTGAGGCCGGGCAGGCAACTGGCGGTTATCGTCTGCTGGATGCCAGTCGCGGTGGTTTCGCCCGGCTAGACGCAGATTTGGCGGCGTTCATCGACGAGGCGCAAGCCGAGTCCGGCCTGCCTCTGGAACCTGTCTATACGGCCAAGGCGCTGCTGGCATTGCGCCGCGAGGTTGAGGCCGGTTACTTTGCGCGGGGCACGCGCCTGTTGTTTCTGCATACTGGTGGTTTGCAGGGGCGCAGGGCTCACGCGGGTCGCATGCAGGAGTTGGCTGTGCCATGAGTAGTGATGCCGACAAGAACAATCAAAGGATAGGTTCTGATGAGTGAGCCCCTGAATCCCGAACAGTTGCGCAGTTTCACCCCGCTCAATGTGCTGTCCGAACAGCAATGGCGGGAGTTGCGCAGCCAGTTGGTGCCGCAGCACCTGCTGGCCGGGCAGTTGCTGTTTCGCCAGGGCGACCAGGCACGTACCACCTACTATCTGCTGTCCGGCGAGCTGCTGTTGTGTGGCGTCGATGGCCAGGAAGAGCGCCTGCAGGCCGGCACTGCAGTCAGCTGCCACCCGCTTTCACCGAGCCTGCCGCGCCTGCATGAGGCACGTGCGCTCAGCGATGCCAGCGTGCTGGCACTGGACAGCGCGACCCTCGGACGCTTGCTGACCTGGCGTCTGGCTTACCAGGACCTGCTGCTGGAGCTGGCGGGTAACGGTGAAGACACCGAATGGCTGGAGCGGCTGCTGGAAAACCCGCTGTTCACCAAGGTCCCGCCGGCCAACGTGCGCGCCATGCTCGAACGCCTGCACCCGATCGATCTGCCGGCCGACAGCCGCGTGCTGGTCGAGGGGGAGAGCGGTGACTGCTGCTATTTCCTCAAGAGTGGCCGCGCCGAGGTGATTCGCGGTGCCGACAGTGCGCGCCAGGTGCTGGCCGAGCTGGAGATTGGCGCGTGTTTTGGTGAGGAGGCGCTGCTTTCCGATCAGCCACGCAATGCCAGTGTCACCATGATCGAGGCCGGTGTGGTGCTGCGCCTGGATCGCCAGGATTTCTTCTCCCTGCTCAAGGCGCCAGTGGTCGACGAAGTCTCCTTCGGCGAGGCGGCGCGCCTGCTGGGCAATGGCGCGCAGTGGCTGGATGTGCGCCTGCAGGACGAGTACGAACGCTCCCATGCCCAGCACTCCCTGAACATGCCGTTGCAGCTGCTACGCCTGAAGACCCGTCTGCTGGACAAGGGCAAGACCTACCTGTGTTACTGCGACAGTGGCAAACGCAGCGCCAGCGCGGTATTCCTCCTCTCCCAGCTGGGTTTCAGCGCCTACGCCCTGCGCGATGGCCTGGATGCGCTGCCGCCGATTCAGCGTGATGCCCTGCTCTGCGAAAGCGGCCCGGGCTATCTGGCTCGTTCCGGCGGGCGTACCGAACGCAGTCACTGAAGTGTGCCCGCAGTGCGGGCGCTTATCGGGCTGATGCGCTTTCCCGTAGGAGCGAGCTCTGCTCGCGAATCAAGCCAACTCGTGCCCCTTCGCGAGCAGAGCTCTCTCCTACAGGGATGCCGCGTTCGGCCAGTCGTCGCTGACCAGGAAGACCCGCTCGGCCTCCCGCCAGTCGCCATCTGCACCCGCCTGCAGACGTACCAGCAGCTGTGCGGGGGCCGTTGGCGCCAGGCTCTCCAGCCAATCGCGCTGTTGCTCGGCTGAGCAGAGCTGATCGGTGGCCAAGCGTGCCGGCGCCAACCAGGCCTGGCGCGGCAGAACCTGCCAGTGCGCCTCTTTATCCTGCGCGGTGAAGTCTGCCCACTCGCGCCGATGCAGCCAGTGCCCGCGCAGGTGCTGCAGATTGGCGCCGGTTGGCGTATCGCAGGGGGTTGCCCAGGGATAGAACAGGTAGCCGCTCAGCCACATGCCCGGCTGCGCGGGTTCCGCGCTAATGCCGGCCAATGCGCTGCGCCCCTGCGGCGTGGCCGATAGCGGCAGCTGGTGCGCGGCCATGTGCTGCAGTTTGAGCCCCAGGCGATCGTCACTGGCCGGGCCCAGCCAGTGCCCGGCTTCTGTGCCGGGATCTCGACGTGGGCCGAGGTAGAGCTTGATTGCCAGCTCCAGATGATGAACGCCGTCCGCATCGCGCAGCAGCAGGTCCAGTTCGCCGAGGGTGCGGCCCTGGGCGCGGATTGGCAGGTTAGCGGCCAGCACGTGCACATCCGGCGCTGCCTGCAGGGCGAATTGCCAGAGACGCTCGTAATAACGGCCAAGGCGACTGGAGCCGGTGGCGAGAAACTGCTGCAGGACATGGCTGTCTCGTTCCAGGCCCAGCAGCCAGTCGCCTAGTCGATGCGGCTCGCGCAGCCAACTGCTGGCCGTCAGCGGATGGCGCAGCGGCAAGCCGGCGCTGTCCTGCAGCAAAGGCGGGGCGAGCAGGGCCCAGGCCAGGTCGCGTACCTGGGGTTGGCGCAGCTGTTCGAGCAGCTCGTCGAGGCGGGGTAGGGTGTGCATTTGCCGAGCATAGCCGAGGCCGGTTTGCCGCTGTGCCGGCCTTTCGCCCATAATCCGGGCAATTCCTCCCGTTGCAGAGCGCCCCATGGAGCAATTCCGCAATATCGGCATCATCGGTCGTCTGGGTAGCGCGCAGGTGCTGGATACCATTCGCCGCCTGAAAAAATTCCTCATCGGCCGCCACCTGCATGTGATCCTCGAAGACACCATCGCCGAAGTGTTGCCGGGCCACGGCCTGCAGACCTGCTCGCGCAAGATCCTCGGTGAGGTCTGCGACCTGGTCATCGTGGTCGGTGGCGATGGCAGCATGCTCGGCGCCGCCCGTGCCCTGGCTCGGCACAAGATTCCGGTGCTCGGCATCAACCGTGGCAGCCTGGGCTTTCTCACCGATATCCGCCCGGATGAGCTGGAAGTGAAGGTCGCCGAGGTGCTCGAAGGCAATTTCCTCGAAGAGAGCCGCTTCCTCCTGGAAGCCGAGGTGCGCCGCCACGGCGAAGCCATCGGCCAGGGCGATGCGCTCAACGACGTGGTGCTGCACCCGGGCAAGTCGACCAAGATGATCGAGTTCGAGCTGTATATCGACGGCCAGTTCGTCTGCAGCCAGAAGGCCGACGGCCTGATCATCGCCACCCCGACCGGCTCCACCGCCTATTCGCTGTCCGCCGGCGGGCCGATCATGCACCCCAAGCTGGATGCCATGGTCATCGTGCCGATGTACCCGCACACCCTATCCAGCCGGCCGATCGTGGTCGATGGCAACAGCGAGTTGAAGGTCGTGGTGGCGGATGACCTGCCGATCTACCCGCTGGTTTCCTGCGACGGCCAGAACCACTTCACCTGCGCGCCCGGCGACACCATCACGGTGGCCAAGAAGCCGCACAAGCTGCGCCTGATCCACCCGCTCGGACACAACTACTACGAGGCTTGCCGCACCAAGCTGGGCTGGGGCAGCCGGCTAGGGGGCAACGACTAGATGCTGGATGCGGCGCGCGGCTATGACCTGATTGGCGATGTGCACGGTTGTGCCCATAGCCTGGCGCGCCTGCTCGAACAGCTGGGCTACCTGCGGCATGCCGGCGTCTGGCGTCATCCGCAACGCATGGCGCTGTTCCTCGGTGACCTGATCGACCGTGGCCCGCGTATCCGCGAGACCCTGCACCTGGTCCACGACATGGTCGCCGCGGGCCAGGCGCTGTGCATCATGGGCAACCACGAATACAACGCCCTGGGCTGGTGTACGCCGGCGCTGGAAGGCAGCGGCAAGCAGTTCGTGCGTGAACACACGCCGCGTCACGAGCGCCTGCTGGAGCAGACCCTGCTGCAGTTCGAGGGCCACCCGGCCGACTGGCAGGATTTCCTCGGCTGGTTCTACCAACTGCCGCTGTTTCTCGATGCCGGACGTTTCCGTATGGTGCACGCCTGCTGGGATGCCGGGCTGATTGCCGCCCTGCGCGCCGAACATAGCGATGGCCGCATCGACGAGGCTTTCGTCAAGGCCTCGGGCGTGCCTGGCAGCTTCGCCAACCGGGTGTTCGAACGCCTGCTGCGCGGTACCGACATGCGTTTGCCGCAGGGCCTGACCCTGACCAGCGAAGAAGGCTTCACCCGCGCCTTCTTCCGTACCAAATTCTGGGAAGACAACCCGCAAACCTACGGCGACGTGGTGTTCCAGCCCGATGCCTTGCCCGATGAAGTGGCCCGCACGCCACTGTCGCCGGACGACCGCAACCGCCTGCTGCAATACGGCCTGGATCAGCCGATGTTGTTCGTCGGCCACTACTGGCGGCGTGGCCTGCCGGCGCCGATCCGGCCCAACCTGGCCTGCCTGGACTACAGCGCGGTGATGGCCGGCAAGCTGGTGGCCTATCGCCTGGACCAGGAAACCCGCATCGACCCGGACAAGTTTGTCTGGGTCGAAGTCGAGCCACCGGAGGCGCCACGATGAGCATCGTGGCGGCGCTGCGCCGGCCGCTGGGCGAGGACTTGAGCGGTTTCGTGCGCATGCTGCGCCAGCTCGACGTACCGCACCGGGTCAGTGAGGAGGCGGGCGAGCAGGTGCTGTGGGTGCCGGACGAGCAACTGGCCGAAGATGTGCGCGGGCTGTTCCAGCGCTACCCGCAAGGTGGCGAAGCGCAGACTCAGACAGATCCCGGCCGGCCGCCAGCGTGGCGTGGGGTTGCCCAGCAGCTGCGCGACAGCCCGTTGACCGCACTGGTGCTGCTGTTGGCCCTGCTGGTCGCCGGTTTTACCAGCCTGGGTGAAAACCACGCGATCCTGCACTGGCTGACCTTCCAGGCGTATCGGGTAGCGGGCGATTACGCCTACTTCACGCCCTGGCTGGAGAGCTTGCAGGCCGGGCAGTGGTGGCGCCTGGTCACCCCGATGCTGATCCACTTCGGCTGGCTGCACCTGGCCATGAATGGCATGTGGTACTGGGAGCTGGGCCGGCGCATCGAGGCCCGTCAGGGCAGCTCGATGCTGCTGGGGCTGACGCTGCTGCTCGGCCTGCTGTCCAACCTGGCGCAGTTCTGGTTTGGCGGCGACGGTCTGTTTGGTGGTTTGTCCGGCGTGCTCTACGGCCTGCTGGGCCACTGCTGGATCTTCCAGCTGCTGGCACCAAGTGCCGCCTATCAATTGCCGCGCGGTGTGCTGGTGATGATGCTGATCTGGCTGCTGGTGTGCCTGAGCGGCGCCGTCGATCTGCTGGGTTTTGGCGCCATTGCCAACGCCGCGCATGTCGGCGGCCTGCTCGCCGGCTGTGCCACCGGCCTGCTGGGCGGTGCACTGGCGCGCGCGCGCCGGTAAACTGCCTGCCTGTTCTAGCCTCCTGCTGTTGGAGTTTGCGATGTCCTCGTTTGCCGAAATGATTGAAAACATCACCCCCGATATCTACCAGAGCCTGAAACTGGCGGTGGAAATCGGCAAATGGCCGGACGGCCGCAAGCTGACCCAGGAACAGAAGGAGCTGTCGCTGCAGGCGATGATCGCCTGGGAAGTGCAGAACCTGCCCGAAGAGCAGCGTACCGGCTACATGGGCCCGCAGGAATGCCAGTCCCACGCCGCGCCGATCCCCAATATCCTGTTCAAATCCAACGACACCCTGCACTGAGAGACTGTCCAATGCCTACTGCGCTTGCGCATGCTGCGTTGAAAACAGGTTCGGAATGCTCATTTACCGCTCGTAAACTGCGCTTCCTCACCTGTTTTCGCCTTGCCTGCGTTGCGCTCGCTACGGCCTTGAACAGTCTCTGGAGAATTTGATGAACGAGCTAGGCCGCGGCGCACTGAGCAAGATGACCATACGCTTGGGCGAGACGGCGCAATACGCGTTCCGCCTGGACGAGCAGGAAGTGCCGGTCAACCCGTTGCTGGGCAAGCGCATCCGCCTGGAGTTCCTCGGCGCGATCCACTGCAGCCACTGCGGGCGCAAGACCAAGAAGAGCTTTGCCCAGGGCTACTGCTATCCCTGTTTCACCAAGCTGGCGCAGTGCGACAGCTGCATCATGAGCCCCGAGCGCTGCCACTACGACGCCGGCACCTGCCGCGAGCCGAGCTGGGGCGAGCAGTTCTGCATGACCGACCATGTGGTCTACCTGGCCAACTCCTCGGGGATCAAGGTCGGCATCACCCGTGCCAGTCAGCTGCCCACGCGCTGGCTGGACCAGGGCGCCAGCCAGGCGCTGCCGATCTTCCGCGTGGCCACCCGCCAGCAGTCCGGTTTCGTCGAAGACCTGCTGCGCACCCAGGTGGCGGACAAGACCAACTGGCGCGCCTTGCTCAAGGGCGATGCGGTGCCGGTCGACCTCGCCGGCGTGCGCGAGCAGCTCATGAGTAGTTGTGCCGAAGGTATCGCTGCCCTGCAGCAGCGCTTCGGCCTGCAGGCGATTCAGCCGGTCAGCGATGTCGAGGTGCTGGAAATTCGCTACCCGGTCGATGCCTATCCGAGCAAAGTCGCCAGCCATGATCTGGAAAAGACCCCGGTGGTGGAGGGTATCCTCAAGGGCATCAAGGGCCAGTACCTGATTCTCGACACGGGCGTGATCAACCTGCGCAAATACACGGCCTACCAGGTCGCCGTACTCACCGAATAAGAGGCCACAAGCCGATGCGTACCGAACAGCCGAAAATGATCTACCTAGAGGACTATCAGGCCCCCGACTACCTGATCGACGAGACCCACCTGACTTTCGAGCTGTACGAGGATCACACCCTGGTGCATGCCCAACTGGTGATGCGCCGCAACCCGGCTTGCGCGGCTGATTCCACGGGGGGGCTGCCGCCGCTGGTGCTGGATGGTCAGCAGCTGGAACTGCTGAACCTGGCCCTGGACGACCGCGAGCTGACGGTCGCCGACTACCAGCTGGACGACAGCCACCTGACCCTGCAGCCGACCCAGGAACGCTTCGTCATCGACAGCAGCGTGCGCATCCACCCGGAAAGCAACACCGCGCTGGAAGGCCTCTACAAGTCCAGTGGCATGTTTTGCACCCAGTGTGAGGCCGAGGGCTTTCGCAAGATCACCTATTACCTCGACCGCCCGGACGTGATGAGCAAGTTCACCACGACCGTCAGTGCCGAGCAGCACAGCTACCCAGTGCTGCTCTCCAACGGCAACCCGATTGCCACCGGCAGCGAAGGCGACGGCCGCCATTGGGCGACCTGGGAAGACCCGTTCATGAAACCGGCCTACCTGTTCGCCCTGGTTGCCGGCGACCTCTGGTGCGTGGAAGACCGCTTCACCACCATGAGTGCCCGCGAAGTGACCCTGCGCATCTATGTCGAGCCGGAGAACATCGACAAGGTGCAGCACGCCATGGACAGCCTGAAGAAGTCGATGACGTGGGACGAGCAGGTGTACGGGCGCGAATACGACCTGGACATCTTCATGATCGTCGCGGTCAACGACTTCAACATGGGCGCCATGGAGAACAAGGGCCTCAACATCTTCAATTCCAGCTGCGTACTGGCCCGCGCCGAGACCGCGACCGATGCCGCCCACCAGCGCGTCGAGGCCGTGGTGGCCCACGAATACTTCCACAACTGGTCGGGCAATCGGGTGACCTGCCGCGACTGGTTCCAGCTGTCGCTCAAGGAAGGCTTCACCGTGTTCCGCGACAGCGAGTTCAGCGCCGACATGAACTCGCGCACGGTCAAACGCATCGAGGACGTGGCTTACCTGCGCACCCACCAGTTCGCCGAGGACGCTGGCCCCATGGCCCACCCGGTGCGCCCGGATGCGTACATGGAAATCTCCAACTTCTACACCCTGACCATCTACGAGAAGGGTTCCGAAGTGCTGCGCATGATCCACACCCTGCTGGGCGCGGAGACCTTCCGCAAGGGTTCGGACCTGTACTTCGAGCGTCACGACGGCCAGGCGGTGACCTGCGATGATTTCGTCCAGGCCATGGAAGACGCCAGCGGCGTCGACCTGAGCCAGTTCAAGCGCTGGTACACCCAGGCCGGCACGCCGCGCCTGGAGGTCAGCGAAAGCTACGATGCGGCGGCCAACACTTACCGCCTGCAATTCCGCCAGAGCTGCCCGGCCACGCCGGGGCAAGCCGAGAAGCTGCCGTTCGTGATTCCGGTCGAGCTGGCGCTGCTGGATGCCGAGGGCCGCGAGCTGCCGTTGCAGCTGGTCGGTGAAGACAAGCCGGTCGGCCGTTCCCGCGTGCTGCAGGTGACCCAAGCCGAGCAAGCCTTCACCTTCCTCAATCTCGAAGCGAAGCCGTTGCCATCGCTGCTGCGCGGCTTCAGCGCGCCGGTCAAACTGAGCTTCCCCTACAGCCGCGACCAGCTGATGTTCCTCATGCAGCACGACAGCGACGGTTTCAATCGCTGGGAAGCCGGCCAGCAGCTGTCCGTGCAGGTGCTGCAGGAGCTGATCGGCCAGCATCAGCGTGGCGAGGCGCTGGTGCTCGATCAGCGCCTGGTCAGTGCGCTGCGCAGCGTGCTGGAGAACGCCAGCCTGGATCAGGCCATGGTCGCCGAAATGCTCTCGCTGCCGGGTGAGGGCTACCTCACCGAAATCAGCGAAGTGGCCGATGTCGACGCCATCCACGCCGCCCGCGAGTTTGCTCGCAGCGCGCTGGCCACTGCACTGTTCGAGCCGCTGTGGGCGCGCTACCAGGTCAACCGCGAGCTGTCGCGCAGCACGGCCTATGTCGCCGAGTCGAGCCATTTCGCCCGCCGCAGCCTGCAGAACATTGCCCTGTCCTACCTGATGCTGACCGGTAAGGCCGAAGTGCTGGCGGCCTGCCTGGAGCAGTTCGAAGTCTGCGACAACATGACCGAGCGCCTTGCTGCCCTGGCCGTGCTGGTCAACTCGCCATTCACCAGTGAGCGCGACGCGGCGCTGCAGAGCTTCGCCGAGCACTTCAAGGACAACGCCCTGGTCATGGACCAGTGGTTCAGCGTGCAGGCCGCCAGTACCTTGCCGGGTGGCCTGGTGCGGGTGCAGGCGCTGATGCAGCACCCGGCCTTCACCATGAAGAACCCGAACAAGGTGCGTGCGCTGATCGGTGCCTTCGCCGGGCAGAACCTGATCAACTTCCATGCGGCCGACGGCAGCGGTTATCGCTTCCTCGCCGACCAGGTGATCAGCCTGAACGCCTCGAACCCGCAGATCGCTTCGCGTCAGCTGGGTCCGCTGACGCGCTGGCGCAAGTACGACGCCTCGCGCCAGGCGCTGATGAAGGCTGAACTGGAGCGCATCCTGGTTTCTGGCGAGCTGTCCAGTGATGTCTTCGAGGTGGTCAGCAAGAGCCTCGCCTGATGCTTTTTGCGCCCCTTTCCTGCCAGCAGGGAAGGGGCGCAAAGAGTGTTACCTAGCGCTTGCTTGGTAGCGTTATTTGTTACCGCTTGGCGCCACTCTGTTTCCTTTCCGCCTGATCAGTTTTATCCCCTCTGAAGCCCGGTTTTACTGGCTTTCCTTCGCCTTAAAAAGCCCTCGATTACTCAAGGTTCGATTGCGCCAAACGCACGGGCGAATCGGGACAAAGGCGTCTGATTTTTTCGTTGTGATCATTTTTTGATCGGCTTTTTCGGGGTTTCTGCAGCCTTCGCCATGGCCGGAAAAAACACCGAGGGTCTCGGCGCTTCTGGTATCGATCTTGTATTGGCTATGCCGCTTGTCTGCACGCACAGCGCTTATCGCGCGCCAGCTGCAGGCGTCATCTGCCCATAACAAGAACAACACACCATTGGAGCCGAAGATGGATATGCCTTTGCGCAAATCTTCACTGAGCCTGGCGCCCGCCAGTGCGGGTTTTGCCCTGGCGGGACTCTTACCCTTGCTGTTGGCAGTGCCGGCGCAGGCCGTCGAATTCAGTGTTGCCGACGACCAAGTCACCGGTTCGCTGGACACCACGCTGTCCTATGGTCAGCTGTACCGGGTGCAAGGCCAGGACAAGAGCAACGACGACACCAACGGCAACGACGGTAACCGCAACTTCGATACCGGCCTGGTTTCCGAGGTGTTCAAGATCACCTCCGAGCTGGAAGCCAACTACCAGAACTACGGTCTGTTTGTGCGTGGCACGGCGTTCTATGACACGCAGATCATGGACAAGCGCAACGACAACGACGACTACCGGCCCAGCCAGGGTTACCCGAACAACAACCACTTCACCGACGAGACCCGGCACAAGGCCGGGCGCGATGCGCAGATTCTCGATGCCTATGTGTATGGCAACTGGGATGTGGGTGATATGCCACTGACCGTCAAGGTCGGCAGCCAGGTGTTCAACTGGGGCGAGGGCATCTTCTATCGCGGCGGGATCAACACCACCAACCCGGTGGATGCGGCCAAGTTCCGCCTGCCGGGGGCGGAGCTGAAAGAAGTGCTGGTGCCGGTCGAGGCCTTCAACTTCAACATCGGCCTGACCGACAACCTGTCCCTGGAATCCTTCTACCAGTGGAACTGGAAGGAGAGTGCGATCGACCCGGTCGGCACCTACTTCTCCGAGACCGATCTGTTCGCCGCGGGCGGCAACACCGCCTACACCGTGTATGAGAACCCGCTGGTCGGTACGGTGATGTCCGCTTACCAGGCAGAGACCGCTTCCGGCCTGGTGGGCAACGGACCATTCGGGCCGAATGCCTATCTGGATCCAAATACCAGTACGTTCAAAGTGGCTAATGTCGGCGGCGACATCAACGCCAAGAATGACGGCCAGTACGGTTTCGCCCTGCGCTATGTGGCCGAGGAGCTGAACCTCACCGAGTTCGGTCTGTACTACATCAATTACCACTCCAAGGAGCCGCAGATCGCGGTGGACATGGGCCGCTATCAGGGCGTCGACATGGCTGCCCTGGGTTCCGCACAGGGACCTTTCGCCCCGGCGGTCGCCACCCTCGACGCGGCCAGCAATGCCATCGCCCGCCGCGAATACGTGGAAGATATCCGCGTCTACGGCTTCAGCTTCAATACCACCATCGGCGAAGCGTCGGTGTTTGGTGAGCTGGCTTATCGACCCAACCTGCCGGTCGGCATCAGTGCCACCAACGACCTGCTGGGTGATCTGCTGGTGCAGGGGTTTGGCATCACCCCGGTTGCAACCGATATCTATGATGCCAGCGTGCCGGATGACCAGGCCTGTGCCGCCATCTCCGGCAAGCAGCTGTGCCGCAGCCCGGTCTTCCATAACTACGAGCGGGTCGAGGCCTACAACGCTTCGCTGGGCACCATCTACAACTTCGGCGCGGGGCTCAGCTTCGACTCGCTGTTCGGCGTGGCCGAGCTGGCCTCCGAGCATGTCCGTGCCAGCAGCCTGAGCTACACCGCCTATGACGGCTCCCAGCGCGGTTTCGCCGGGCGGCCCAATGGTGCCTACGTGTCCGGTTACGCCGACGGCGATCAGATCAGCCGAGATGCCTATGGCTACACCATGGCCCTGTACGGCACCTGGAACGACGTCTATGCCGGGGTCAACCTGTCACCCTTCGCCGTGTTCAAGCACAACTTCCAGGGCAACTCGCACCAGACCGGCAACTTCGTCGAAGGGGCCATGGCCTACACGGTCGGCGTGAGCGCCAGTTACCTCAACAGCCTGGAAGCGGAACTGCAGTACACCGAGTTCTACGGCGGCGGGCAGAACAACAGTGGGCGTGACCGCGACAACGTCGGGATCAACGTCAAGTATTCCTTCTAACCCCTTTGCGGCGGTCAGGCTCTACCGGCCTGGCCGCTGGCACGCTAACGGAGAATTGAAATGTTGAAGACACGCTCGCTGATCGGCGCGGCGGTGGCCCTGGCCCTGTATGCAGGCGGGGCGCTGGCTGCAGTCGCGCCGCAGGATATTGCCAAGCTGGGTTCCAGCCTGACGCCCTTCGGGGCAGAGAAGGCCGGCAACGCCGCCGGCACCATTCCCGAATGGACCGGTGGCATAACCCAGGCCCCGGCTGGCTATGCGGGCAAGGGCAAGCACCATGTCGATCCGTTCCCGGATGATCAGCCGCTGTTCACCATCACCAAGGCCAATCTGGAGCAGTACAAGGATCAGCTGACGGCAGGGCAGATCGCCCTGTTCAACAGCTATCCGGACAGCTTCCAGATGCCGATCTATCCGACCCGGCGTTCCGGCTCGGCGCCGCAGTGGGTGTACGACAACAGCATCAAGAATGCCGCCACGGCCAAGCTGCTGGATGGCGGCAACGGTTTTGCCGATGCCTACGGTGGCATTCCCTTCCCGATTCCGCAGAGCGGCGTCGAGGCGCTGTGGAACCATATCGTGCGCTATCGCGGCAGCTATATCGTGCGCCGCTCGGCGGAAGTGGCGGTGCAGCGCAATGGCGCCTATTCGCCGGTGGTTTCGGAACAGGAGGCGCTGTTCCGCTACTACGACCCGAAAAGTTCCTACGCCGACCTGAACAACATCCTGTTCTACTACCTGTCCTTCACCAAGAGCCCGGCGCGCCTGGCCGGTGGTGCGGCGCTGGTCCACGAGACCCTCGATCAGGTCAAGGAACAGCGCCAGGCCTGGGCCTACAGCGCCGGTCAGCGCCGTGTGCGGCGTGCGCCGAACCTGGCCTACGACACGCCGATCGCCGCCTCCGAGGGGCTGCGTACCGCCGATGACACCGACATGTTCAACGGTGCGCCGGATCGCTATGACTGGAAGTTGCTGGGCAAGAAGGAAATCTACATTCCCTACAACAACTACAAGATCTCCAGCCCGGAGGTGAAATACAGCGACGTGCTGCAGGTCGGTCACGTCAATCCGGCGCTGACGCGCAACGAGCTGCACCGGGTCTGGGTGGTCGAGGGCACGCTGAAGTCCGGTGCGCGGCACATCTACTCGAAACGCACCCTGTACCTCGACGAGGACAGCTGGCAGGCCGCGGTGGTCGACCAGTACGACGGGCGCAATGAGCTGTGGCGGGTGTCGATCGCCTACCTGAAGAACTACTACGACCTGCCCACTACCTGGTCGGCGATGGAGGCCTACCACGACCTGCAGGGGCGCCGTTACCACGTGCAGAACCTCGACAGCGAGGAGCCGGGCACCGTCGATTTCTTCCAGAAAGTCCCCGAGGACAGTCAGTTCACGCCTTCCGCCCTGCGTCGTCGCGGTACCCGCTGAGTTTTTCCTGCACCCCGGCGCAGGCCTAGCCTGCGCCGCGCACCAGTGCTACTCCGGCCGCTCGCTCGAGCGGCCATTTGCGACACGGTCTGCGACCGTGTCGACTTTTTTCCGTCTGACCTTTCGGCCTGTTTCCGACTTTCTAGTCGCTGTCTTCACGCGTGCGCTGCTCGGCGCTTTTGCCGCTGCCAATCTGCTTAACTGCGCCGCGGTCGAGCTGGCAGGTTGCTAGGGTCTGTTGCCGTTTCGTTCACGGCCGCGACGGAGCCCGTTTTTGCGCGGAGCTAGGCGCGAGACGCGAGGTTTGGTCGTCCAAATGAGCCGTCGAGTAACGACGTTCCGCGCAAAAACGGGCCCGTCCCTGCGGGTTGCGCGCAAAATCGCGCCATGCGTCGTTGCGGGACTTGCTAAGGGAATGACCATTGCCTGCGTCCCACGCCTAGCCTGGCGCGATTTTGCGCAGCAACGCGGCTCGCGAACGAAACGGCAACAGACCCTAATTCGCCACTGAGTAATCACCGGCAATGCCCTGTACCATGCGCGCGCCCGGTAGCGCGGCAGGTTTTCCGGAGCGTATGGGGTTTTCCGCCGCAGCCTGGGGTGATGTGTAGATGCGGCTGGCTTAGCTGGCCTGAACGAAGGGAGCAACGGAATGTTGAAAGGAATTTTCGCGGCAGGCTTGCTGGTGTGCCTGTCGAATGCCATGGCGGCCGTATCGCCGCAGGAAGCGGGCAAGCTGGGGGTCAGTTTGACGCCGCTGGGTGGCGAGAAGGCGGCGAATGCCGCAGGAACCATCCCCGCCTGGAGTGGTGGCATTACGCAGCCGCCGGCCGGTTACGCCGGGGCCGGGCAGCACCATGTCGATCCGTTTGCGGACGATAAACCGCTGTTCACCATCACCCAGGCCAATCTGGAGCAGTACAAGGGCAACCTGACCGCGGGCCAGATCGCCCTGTTCAAGGCCTATCCGGACAGCTTCCAGATTCCGGTCTACCCGAGCCGCCGCACGGCCTCGGCACCGCAGTGGGTGTATGACAACACGCGCAAGAACGCCAGCGAAGCCACCCTGCTGAAAGACGGCAACGGCTTCTCCGGCGCGTACGGCGGCATTCCCTTCCCGATTGCCCAGAGTGGCGTCGAAGCGCTGTGGAATCATATCGCGCGTTATCGCGGCACCTATGCGGTGCGCCAGTCCTCGGATGCCAGCGTGCAGCGCAACGGCAGCTATGGCCTGGTTACCGTGCGCCAGGAAGCGCTGTTCAACTACTACCAACCAGGTGGTTCGGCGGCCGATCTGGACAATCTGCTGTTCTACTACATGGCGGAGACCAAGAGTCCGGCGCGTCTGGCCGGCGGTGCGCTGCTGGTGCACGAAACCCTTGATCAGGTCACCCAGGCGCGTCAGGCCTGGGCCTATGCCGCTGGCCAGCGGCGCGTGCGGCGGGCGCCTAACGTGGCGTATGACACCCCGCTGGGCACCGCGGACAACCTGATGACCGCAGACGACAAGGATATGTTCAACGGCTCGCCGGATCGCTACGACTGGCAGTTGCTGGGCAAGCGCGAGATCTACATTCCTTACAACAACTACCTGCTGTCCAGCCCGCAGGTGAAGTACGAGCAGCTGATCAAGCCGGGTCATCTCAATCCGCAGTACACCCGTTATGAGCTGCACCGGGTTTGGGTGGTCGAGGGCAAACTGAAGGCGGGCGCCCGCCATGTGTATGGCAAACGCACCCTGTACCTCGACGAGGACAGCTGGCAGGCCGCCGCCGTCGACCAGTACGACAGCCGCGGCGAGCTGTGGCGCGTCTCGCTGGCCTATCTGAAGAACTACTACGAGCTGCCGACCACCTGGTCGGCGCTGGATGTGTTCCATGATCTGCAATCCGGGCGCTATTACGTGCAGAACCTGGATAACGAAGAGCGCGGCACCAGTGACTTCAGTCAGCCCACGCCGCAAGCCAGTCACTTCTCGGTAGCAACGCTGCGGCGTCTCGGTACACGTTAAAAGTCCAGTTGCAGGCAAAAGGCCGCTACAGTTGTAGCGGCCTTTGTCATATAAGCTGCAGAACTGCGCAGAGGCGCGGGGCAGGCCGCTTAACAAAACATAACGTCACGCCGATTGTCAGATTTTTCCAAAGCCGTATAGCATGCGGGGTCTGCCAATAAGGCATGCACCCACCTATAAGAATAAAGGGGGAAGTTTTATGCGTGAGCCCGCTCTGCGGCCCACCCGCTCCGGCAACCTGCACTCCGTTCAGGTTTCCAACCGTCTTCTATCTCCGCTGGCAAAGGCTTTGTCTTTGCTCGGTGTCGTCTCTGCCCTGGCGCTGACTGCACCCATGCAAGCCGTCGCAGCGGAAGCTTCGGCGGTATTCGCCATCGAATCCTCCAAGGCTGTCAGCAGCCTGCTGCTGGACATTGCCCATGCCGGCAAGCGTCTGGTGGCGGTAGGTGATCGTGGCCATATCCTGTTTTCCGACGACTCCGGACGCAACTGGGTGCAGGCCCGTGTGCCGTCGCGGCAGATGCTCACCGGCGTGTTCTTTGTCGATGACAAGAAAGGCTGGGCCGTCGGTCACGATGCGCAGATCCTCGCCACCACTGACGGTGGTGCCAACTGGACCCTGCAGCACGAAGACCTCGAACGTGAAGCCCCGTTGCTGGATATCTGGTTCCAGGATGAGAACCGTGGCTATGCCGTGGGTGCCTATGGCGCGTTGCTGGAAACCAGCGATGCCGGCAAGACCTGGAACGATGTCAGCGATCGCCTGGACAACGAAGACGGCTATCACCTGAACGGCATTGCCGCCGTCAAGGATGCCGGCCTGTTCGTGGTGGGCGAGCAGGGCAGCATGTTCCGCTCTGCCGACTGGGGGCAGACCTGGGAGCGCGTGACGGGCCCGTATGAAGGTTCGCTGTTTGGCGCGCAAGGCACGACCAGCTCGAACACCCTGCTGGTCTATGGCCTGCGTGGCAATCTGTTCCGCTCGGTCGACTTCGGTAACACCTGGCAAGCCCTGCAGCTGCGCTCCGATTCCGGCGTGCTGGAATTCGGTCTGGCTGGCAGCAGCCTGCTCAAGGATGGCTCCGTGGTCATCGTCGGGCATGGTGGCAGCGTGCTGAAGAGCACGGACTCCGGGCGCAGCTTCTCCGTGGTCAATCGTTCCGACCGTGCCTCGCTGGCCGGCGTGACGGATGATGCGGCAGGCAACTTGGTCCTCGTCGGTCAAGGTGGCGCGCTGCTCGCGACAGAGAATGGCGCCACTGCGGGCCAACAACAATAAGCCGGGCTTTTTAGGGTATGAGTACGATGAGTAACCATCACCAGGACAAGGCAACCTTTCTGGAACGCCTGATTTTCAACAACCGGCCGATAGTGATCACCCTCTGTCTGCTGGTGACCGCGCTTCTGCTCTGGCAGGCCTCGATGATTCGTCCCTCGACCAGTTTCGAGAAGATGATTCCGCTGGATCACCCCTTCATCCAGAAGATGATGGAACACCGCAACGACCTGGCCAACCTCGGTAATACCGTGCGTATTTCCGTGGAAGCCAAGGACGGTGACATCTTCAGCAAGGAATACATGGAGACGCTCAAGCAGATCCATGACGAGGTGTTCTACATCTCGGGCGTCGATCGTTCCGGCTTGAAGTCGCTGTGGAGTCCCAGCGTGCGCTGGACCGAAGTGACCGAAGAGGGCTTCGATGGCGGTGAAGTGATCCCGCAGACCTACGACGGCTCGCCGCAGAGCCTGGAAGAGCTGCGTGGCAACGTGCTCAAGTCCGGTCAGGTCGGTCGCCTGGTGGCGAACAACTTCAAGTCCAGCATCGTCGATGTGCCGCTGCTAGAGTCCTACCCGAACCCGGAAAACCAGAGCGAGCTGCTCAAGCTCGACTATCGCCAGTTCTCCCACGAGCTGGAAGACAAGATCCGCACCAAGTTCCAGGCGCAGAACCCCAATGTGCAGATCCACATTGTCGGCTTTGCCAAGAAGGTCGGTGACCTGATCGATGGTCTGATCATGGTGGTGGCGTTCTTCGGTATCGCCCTGGTCATCACCCTGGTGCTGCTGTACTGGTTCAGCTGGTGTATCCGTTCCACTATCTCGGTGGTCTCGACCACGCTGATCGCGGTGATCTGGCAGCTGGGCCTGATGCATCTGGTCGGCTTCGGTCTCGACCCCTACTCGATGCTGGTGCCGTTCCTGATCTTCGCCATCGGTATTTCCCACGGCGTGCAGAAGATCAACGGTATCGCCCTGCAGTCGAGTGATGCCGATAACGCCCTGACCGCCGCACGCCGCACTTTCCGTCAGCTGTTCCTGCCGGGGATGATTGCCATCCTGGTGGACGCCGTCGGCTTCATCACCCTGCTGGTGATCGATATCGGGGTGATCCGCGAGCTGGCCATTGGCGCTTCCATCGGTGTCGGCGTGATCGTCTTCACCAACCTGATCCTGCTGCCGGTAGCGATTTCCTACATCGGTATCAGCAAGAAGGCGGTCGAGCGCAGCAAGAAGGACGCCTGCCGCGAGCATCCGTTCTGGCGCCTGCTGTCCAACTTCGCCCATCCGGTGGTGGCGCCGATCTCGGTCGTCATCGCGCTGACGGCGGGCATTGGTGGCTTCTGGTACCAGAAGGCCAACCTGCAGATCGGTGACCTCGATCAGGGTGCGCCGGAACTGCGTCCGGACTCGCGCTACAACCAGGACAACAACTTCATCATCAGCAACTATTCGACCAGTTCCGACGTACTGGTGGTGATGGTCAAGACGCCGAACGAAGGCTGCTCGACCCACGACACCCTGGCGCCGATGGATGAGCTGATGTGGCGTATGGAGAACACCGAGGGCGTGCAGTCGGCCATCTCCATGGTCAGCGTGTCCAAGCAGGTGATCAAGGGCATGAACGAGGGCAACCTGAAATGGGAAACCCTGTCGCGCAACCCGGACGTCCTGAACAACTCCATCGCCCGTGCCGATGGCCTGTACAACGCCGATTGCTCGCTGGCGCCGGTGCTGGTGTTCCTCAACGACCACAAGGCGGAAACCCTCAAGCGCGCCGTGGGCGTGGCCCAGGAGTTCGCCAAGGAGCACAACAAGGACGGCCTGGAATTCCTCCTGGCTGCAGGTAACGCCGGCATCGAGGCCGCGACCAACGAGGTCATCGCCAAGTCCGAGCTGATCATTCTGGTGCTGGTGTACATCTGCGTGGCGGTGATGTGTCTGATCACCTTCCGCTCGTTTGGCGCCATGCTGTGCATCATCCTGCCGCTGATCCTCACCTCCATCCTGGGTAACGCCCTGATGGCCTGGCTGGGTATCGGCGTGAAGGTGGCGACCCTGCCGGTGATCGCGCTGGGTGTGGGTATTGGTGTCGACTACGGCATCTACATCTACAGCCGTCTGGAGAGTTTCCTGCGTGCCGGCATGACCCTGCAGGAAGCCTACTACCAGACCCTGAAGTCTACTGGTAAGGCCGTGCTGTTCACCGGTCTGTGCCTGGCCATCGGTGTGGTGACCTGGATCTTCTCGGCGATCAAGTTCCAGGCCGACATGGGTCTGATGCTGACCTTCATGCTGCTGTGGAACATGTTCGGTGCCCTGTGGCTGCTGCCAGCCCTGGCGCGCTTCCTGATCAAGCCGGAGAAACTGGCCGGCAAGGTCGGTGGTTCGCTGTTCGCCCACTGATAGTTGACGCGTAATGACAAAGGGCTCCTTCGGGGGCCCTTTTTCTTTGCTTGACTGAATGGCCTGTCGATTGGCCGGGCAGGCAACCGACTAGTTGGTGGTTGCAGCCATTTTCGGTTGCGGCGCAGCGCAATCAGGAGGCAGGTCATGGCGCATATTCAGCGGATCACCCCTTGTCTGTGGTTCGACAGCCAGGCCGAGGAGGCCGCGGCTTTCTATACCGGGATATTTCCTGACTCGAGAATTACCCAGGTCAGTCGCTATGGTGAGGCGGGCTTCGAGTTTCATGGTCGGCCGGCGGGCAGTGCCATGACGGTGGCCTTCGAGCTCGCGGGGCAGGGTTTTACCGCGCTCAATGGTGGTCCGGCATTCACCTTCAGCGAAGCTATCTCGCTGCAGGTCATGTGCGACAGCCAGGCGGAGGTCGATCACTACTGGGAGCGGCTTGGAGCGGGTGGGGCCAAGCAAGCGCAGCAGTGTGGCTGGCTGCGCGATAGCTATGGGTTGGCCTGGCAAGTCGTGCCGCGGATATTGCCGCAGATGCTCTGTGCGGCGGATGCAGCCGCCGCGCAGCGCGCCATGCAGACCATGCTGCAGATGCAGAAGCTGGATATCGCGGAGCTGCAGCGGGCCTTTGCCGGTTGAACGTGCAAGATCTGCGGGCATAAAAAAGCCGCCTTGCGGCGGCTCTTTCATTACGGCTCGAATTACATGTTGGGGTAGTTCGGGCCGCCAGTGCCTTCCGGAGCCACCCAATTGATGTTCTGGGCCGGGTCCTTGATGTCACAGGTCTTGCAGTGCACGCAGTTCTGCGCGTTGATCTGGAACTTCTTCTCGCCGTCTTCCTGAGTGACGATTTCGTACACGCCAGCCGGGCAGTAGCGCTGCGCCGGTTCGTCGTACAGCGGCAGGTTCTTGCTCAGCGGAATGCTGGCGTCGGTCAGTTTCAGGTGGCAAGGCTGCTCTTCCTCGTGGTTGGTGTTGGAGAGGAACACCGAGGACAGTTTGTCGAAGCTCAGCTTGCCGTCCGGCTTCGGATAGTCGATACGCTTCGATTCTGCAGCGGGCTTCAGGCAGGCGTAGTCCGGCTTGGTGTCGTGCAGGGTGAAGGGGATCTTGCCACCGAAGATGTTCTGGTCCAGCCAGTTGATGCCACCACCGATCAGCGGGCCGAACTTGTGCAGTGCCGGGCCAAAGTTACGGCTGCGGAACAGCTCGTCGTACAGCCAGCTGGCTTTGAAGCCATCGACGTAACCATTGAGCAGGTCGCCGCCCTGACCGTCGGCCAGCAGCACGTCGGCTACCGCCTCGGCAGCCAGCATGCCGGACTTCATGGCAGTGTGGCTGCCTTTGATCTTGGCGAAGTTCAGGGTGCCGAGATCGCAACCGATCAGGGCGCCGCCCGGGAAGATCATCTTCGGCAGCGAGTTCAGGCCGCCTTTGCAGATGGCGCGCGCGCCGTAGGCCACGCGCTTGCCGCCTTCCAGGTACTGCTTGATCACCGGGTGGTGCTTGTAGCGCTGGAACTCGTCGAACGGCGAGAGGAACGGGTTGCCGTAGGACAGGTCGACGATCAGACCGACCACCACCTGGTTGTTTTCCAGGTGATAGAGGAAGGAGCCACCGGTGTTCTCGGTGCCGACCACGTCCAGCGGCCAACCGGCGGTGTGCACCACCAGGCCCTGCTCGTGCTTGGCCGGGTCGATGTCCCAGATTTCCTTGATGCCGATGCCGTAGTGCTGGGCGTCGGCTTCGCTGTCCAGGTTGAATTTCTTGATCAGCTGCTTGCCGATATGGCCGCGGCAGCCTTCGGCGAACAGGGTGTACTTGCCACGCAGTTCCATGCCGGGGGTGTAGTAGCCTTCCTTCGGATGGCCTTCGCGGTCGACACCCAGGTCACCGGTGACGATGCCGCGCACCACGCCATTCTCGTCGATCAGCGCTTCCTGGGCGGCGAAGCCCGGGTAGATCTCGACGCCCAGGGCTTCGGCCTGCTGGGCCAGCCAGCGACACAGGTTGCCCAGGGAGATGATGTAGTTGCCCTCGTTGTGCATGGTTTTCGGCACGAACAGATCGGGGACTTTGATCGCGCCTTCGGCGCTTTTCAGCATGTAGATGTCGTCGCGCTTGACCGGCGTGTTCAGCGGGGCGCCGAGCTCCTGCCAGTTGGGGAACAGCTCGTTCAGCGCGCGCGGCTCGAACACCGCGCCCGAGAGGATGTGAGCGCCGACTTCGGAACCCTTCTCGACCACGCAGACGCTGATCTCTTTGCCGGCGTCGGCGGCCTTCTGCTTCAGTCGGCAGGCGGCGGACAGACCGGACGGGCCGGCACCGACGATGACGACGTCGAATTCCATAAATTCGCGTTCCACAGAAATCTCCTACTCAAGGCTCTTCGGTGTTATTGATTTTGCTTTGGGGCTAGGCTTTCTCTGGCCTGCGCGTGGGCATTATATCTACAGCCTCGGACACGTCCAATACAAACGTTTGTTTGAATTTTGTTAAACCCCGGCCGGACAAGGCTTGGCGGCGGATGGAAGGGCGGTTTTTCGTGTTGACCGAAAAAGGCGTTGCGGTCAAGATACGGGCGGTTTTGCGTTCGCCGTATGGGCTGATCGTCGGTTCCGGCCGACCTGCATCACCGGCCAGGCTCGACTTGGCGACATTCTTATTCACCGGAGAGTAACGAGGAATCCATGAAGGTTCTTGTAGCTGTCAAACGAGTGGTCGACTACAACGTAAAAGTTCGCGTCAAAGCGGACAACTCCGGCGTCGACCTCGCCAACGTCAAGATGTCGATGAACCCCTTCTGCGAAATCGCAGTGGAAGAAGCCGTGCGCCTGAAAGAAAAGGGTGTTGCGAGCGAAATCGTCGTCGTCACCATCGGCCCGAACACCGCTCAGGAGCAGCTGCGTACCGCTCTGGCTCTGGGTGCTGACCGTGCCATTCTGGTCGAGTCCAACGACGAGCTGAACTCTCTGGCCGTGGCCAAACTGCTGAAAGCCGTGGTTGATAAAGAGCAGCCGCAGCTGGTCATCATGGGCAAGCAGGCCATCGACAGCGACAACAACCAGACCGGCCAGATGCTGGGCGCCCTGACCGGTTACGGCCAAGGCACCTTCGCTTCGAAAGTCGAGGTTGCTGGTGACAAGGTCAATGTGACTCGCGAAATCGACGGCGGTCTGCAGACCGTTGCGCTGAATCTGCCGGCAATCGTCACTACTGACCTGCGCCTGAACGAACCGCGCTACGCGTCGCTGCCGAACATCATGAAAGCCAAGAAGAAGCCGCTGGACGTGGTTACCCCGGACGCCCTGGGTGTTTCCACCGCTTCCACCGTCAAGACCCTGAAAGTCGAAGCGCCTGCTGCCCGCAGCGCTGGCATCAAGGTCAAGTCCGTGGCTGAACTGGTCGAGAAACTGAAGAACGAGGCGAAGGTAATCTAAATGACTATCCTGGTTATCGCTGAACACACCAATGCTGCCCTGGCACCTGCCACGCTGAACACCGTTGCCGCTGCCGCGAAAATCGGTGGCGACATCCACGTTCTGGTTGCTGGCGCTGCTTGCGGCGCTGCTGCTGAAGCTGCCGCCAAGATCGCTGGCGTAGCCAAGGTTCTGGTTGCCGACAACGCTGCCTACGCGCATCAGCTGCCGGAAAACGTTGCGCCGCTGGTTGCCGAACTGGGCAAGGGCTACAGCCACATCCTGGCTGCTGCCACCAGCAACGGCAAGAACGTGCTGCCGCGCGTTGCTGCCCAGCTGGACGTCGATCAGATCTCCGAGATCATCGCCGTTGAAAGCGCTGACACCTTCAAGCGTCCGATCTATGCCGGTAACGCCATCGCTACCGTGCAGTCCTCGGCTGCCGTGAAAGTGATCACCGTGCGTTCCACCGGTTTCGACCCGGTTGCCGCCGAAGACGGTTCCGCTGCTGTTGAAGCAGTGAGCGGTGCGGCTGACGCTGGCAAATCTGCCTTCGTTGGCGAAGAACTGGCCAAGTCCGATCGTCCGGAACTGACCGCTGCCAAGATCGTCGTTTCCGGCGGCCGTGGCATGCAGAACGGTGACAACTTCAAGCACCTGTACGCCCTGGCCGACAAGCTGGGCGCTGCTGTGGGTGCCTCGCGCGCTGCGGTCGACGCCGGTTTCGTACCGAACGACATGCAGGTTGGTCAGACCGGCAAGATCGTCGCACCGCAGCTGTACATCGCGGTCGGCATCTCCGGTGCCATCCAGCACCTGGCGGGCATGAAGGACTCCAAAGTGATCGTCGCGATCAACAAGGACGAAGAAGCCCCGATCTTCCAGGTGGCTGACTACGGCCTGGTCGCTGACCTGTTCGAAGCCGTACCGGAACTGGAAAAACTGGTGTAAGCCAGCTTCCCGCTCCCACAAAAAACCCGCTCAATGAGCGGGTTTTTTGTTGCCTGCGCTTAGAACCTGTCCACGATCTCCTGACTGTCGGCCATCCTGCGTTAAAAATGGCCTCGGAATGCTCATTTACAGATCGTAAACTCCGCTTCCTCGGCCATTTTTGCCTTGTCTGACTCTAATCCAGAAGATCGTGAACAGGCTCTTAGTAGCGCTTGCTCTCGAGGAAGGCCTGATAGTGCCCAGCCGTTTCTTCGGGGCGTTCGATCATTGGCGCATGGCCGCAATCCTTCATGATCACCACGCTGGGTTGACGCAGCAGGGGCTTCATCACCTCGATGCTGGACACGTCCAGTACACGATCCTGCTCACCCCAGAGCAGCAGGGTTGGGGCTGAGATCTTCGGTAGTTCCGGCTCCAGCGGGACATAGCGCTCACGCAGTTGCGCGAAGATTCGGTCGTAGTGCTCCTGATTGGCCATGGACTGCTCGGCGAAGTGGCGCTTCAGCGAGTCGGGCAGAGGCGGTGGACTGACGAAGACGAAATTCATCAGCGTCTCGAAATCCTCGGCCTTGCGTACCACCAGCGGGTTGGGTTCGCCGCGCTCGATGCGTTCGAACATCTCGCTTTGCTTCGGCGAGGTCACGCCGGCGTTGTCCAGCAGCGCCAGGGTCACAACCTGTTTAGGGTGGCGCGCAGCGTAGAGCGCAGCAATATGCCCGCCCATGGAGTTGCCGATCAGGTGGGCTTGCTCGATATGCAGGGCCTTGAGAAAGGCCTGCAGGCGCTCGGCCTGAGAGCCGACGTCATAGTTGGCATCCTGCTTGCTGCTTTCACCGAAGCCGGGCAGGTCGAGGGCGATAACGTGATAGCGGTCGGTGAAGTGACGGGCGAAGCGCAGCCAGTTGTCGCGGTTGGCGCCGAAACCATGGATCATCACGATGGTCTCACCATCTGCCGGGCCACCCTCGTAGTAGGTGATCTGCCCGTTATCAACCTGGACTTGTTTGGACGAGAGACCGGCCAGCCCGCGTTCGACCAGCTGCACGCTGCCAATCAGTGCGCTGGGTGATAGGTAAAGCGCCCCGGCGCCAGCGGCCAGCAGTAAAATGAGACCGAATAGGAGTTTTTTCATGGCGAATCCTTATCGCTAATAATTATTTAGGCTGGCTTTACGCTAGCATTAATACGCTTCCGGGCTGTCAGATATGACGCATGCCTCTTTGAACATCAAGCCGGGACATTGCCCATGCGCGCTCCGTCGTTTGTTACGTCTTCGCTGCTTCTGCTGAGTCTGCTGGCCCCGATGCTGGGCGTGGCAGCAGGCAAGTGCGAGCGCCTGGTAGCGACAGGTAATCCGGAGTACCCGCCTTACCTCTGGCGTGACCCGCAGAACCCCCAGAAGCTGATCGGCGCCAATGCCGATCTGTTACAGCAGATCGGCGAGCAGATCGGCGTCGAGATCGAGGTCATGCACACCGGTCCCTGGTCCCGCGCCCAGGATGAAGTGCGCACCGGTCGCGTCGATCTGTTGGCCGGCGCTTTCCTCACCTTGCCACGCCTGGAAAGCATGGATTACGTGCATCCGGCTTTCTATATCACGCCGAGCATGATCTGGGTGCGCAAGGGGCACGAGTTTCCTTACAGCGGCTGGGAGGACCTGCGCGGTCGCGTTGGCGGGACCCTGGTCAACAACAGTTTTGGCCAGCAGTTCGATGCCTTCGCCAAGGCCAACCTGACCCTGGAGAGCGTGCCCAGCCTGACCCAGGCCTTCCAGAAACTGCTGCTCGGGCGCACCGAATACGTGCTCTACGAGCGCTACCCCGGAGTGGCGTTGGCCAATACCCTCGGCCTGATGGAAGACCTACAGGCGCTGGAACCCCCAATTTCCAGTGAGGGCCTGTTCCTTACCCTGTCGCACAACTCCGCCTGCAACGATCCCTGGCTGCGCGGACAGTTGGCGAAAAAAATGACAGAATTGACCGCCACCGGGCTGCCGGAAACCTTGTTGCAACGCAATCTTGAGCGTTGGAAAAGCCAGCAGCTGCAGCCCGCCAGTGTCCCGCCGAGTGAGTAGGAAACGTTCAGTGAACAAGCAAATTGCAAGCGCCGCCCTGGCCTCGCTGCTTCTGGTCGGTTGTGCCAACGACCCTGCACCGACCACCCAGATGGGGCTCACCGTCAAGGCTGTGGAACAGGCCCGGGCGGTAGGTGCCGATGAGCAGATAGTCGAAATGCAGCTGGCCGAGAAGAAACTCGCCCGAGCGGAAAAGAACATGGGCGAGGAAGATTTCAAGCGCGCCCGGGTGTTCGCCGAACAGGCCGAACTGGATGCGCGCCTGGCCGAGGCCAAGGTGCTGACGCAGAAGAGTCAGGCGCAGCTGGATGAGTTGAATACCCGCATCACGCGTCTGCGCAAGCAACTGGGAGATCAGCAGTGACTCGTAATCATGGCCTGGCCAGCGTGTTGCTGTCCCTGACCCTGCTCGGTGGCTGTGCCAGCCAGGAAAGCGTCGAAGCGTTGACTGCCGCCGAAGCGAGCTTCCAGAAGGTCAAGGAAAACCCGGACGTCCTGCGCAGCGCGCCGAAGGATGTGATCCGCGCCGGCGAATCCCTGGCGCGGGCGCAGCGCCTGTCCAGCTACTGGGGCAGCAACGATGACGTGCTGCACTACGCCTATCTCAGCCAGCGCTATAGCGCTATCGCCAGCCAGCACAGCGAGCTGAGCCTGAACCAGGAGCGTGCAGTCAAGCTGGAGCTGGAGCGTCAGCGCCTGCAGCTGGCCCTGCGCGAAGCCAAGCTGCTCAGCCTGCAGCAACACGGGCAGTGGTTCGATGAGCAGATGGCCAACAATCTGGCGGCCACCGAGACCGATCGTGGTCTGGTGATGACCCTGGGCGATGTCCTGTTCGATGCCGGGCGTGCTGAGCTCAAGGCGTCGGCCAACCGTACGGTGCTCAAGCTGGTGCAGTTCCTCCAGCTCAACCCGCGGCGCATTGTGCGCATCGAGGGTTACACCGACGGGCGTGGCGATGCCAAGGAGAACCTTGAATTGTCCCGTGCCCGCGCGCAGGCCGTAGCCGATGTCCTGGTTGACCTGGGCATCGACAGCCAGCGCATCAGCGTGAAGGGTTTTGGCGAGGCTTATCCGGTCGCGGATAACGCCTCCAGTCGCGGTCGTGCGCAGAATCGTCGGGTAGAAATCGTCTTTTCCGATGAGACCGGGCAGCTGCAACCCGGTCGCTGAGCCAAGCAAGACTCGAAACAACCCCGGTAGCCGCGAGGCACCGGGGTTTTTTCTGTCTGCGAGATGCCTATGGTTGTACTGGCGGGAGTAGGGTAGCGGCACAGTTGGCCGGGCAAAACAGGCTGATCTGTGCTGTACGGTCGAGAAAACCGACAACTGTACCCATCGATATTGCTCATGTTCGGCTACTGTTCTGGTGCAGGGGCTCAGTGAGTGTTCGCCATGACCAGTTTGTTGCTTTACCAACGCATCGCCCAACAGCTCGCCGAGGATATCCGCCGCGGCGTCTACCAGCCCGGCGAGCGGGTGCCATCGGTACGCAAGATGAGCTCGCAGCTCAGCGTCAGCCACGCCACCGTGTTGCAGGCCTACGCCAATCTGGAAGACCAGGGGCTGATCCGTGCCCGTCCGCAATCCGGCTTCTACGTGCACCAGAGTGCCGCGCTGACGGCCTCGACGCCGGATATCGCGCGGGTCGAGCTGCCGAGTCTGGTCACCCGCAGCAGCATCATCAGCCAGGTGCTCACCGACTCGCGCCAGGACGGCGTGTTCCCCCTGGGTGCCGCCGTGCCGCATGTCGATTACCTGCCGGCACGGGCGCTGCACCAGCAACTGGCCAAGGTCACCCGTTTCCACAGTCCGCGTGCCTTCAGCTACATGTTCAGCCCCGGTTTTGAGCCGCTGCGGCGCCAGGTGGCGATCCGCATGCGCGATGCCGGGGTGGTGGTCGATCCGTCGGAAGTGGTGATCACCCATGGTTGCGTGGATGCCATCCACATGGCCCTGCGCGTGCTGACCAAGCCCGGCGACCTGATTGCCGCCGAGTCACCGACCTACTACGGCCTGCTGCAACTGGCCGAGTTGCTCGGTCTCAAGGTCATCGAGATTCCCTGCGACCCGACTACCGGGATGAGCCTGGAAGCCCTGCAGCTGGCGGCCAACCAGTGGCCGATCAAGGCCCTGGTGCTGACTTCGCGACTGAGCAACCCCATGGGCGGCAGCATGCCCGAGGAGCGCCAGAAGCAGCTGCTCAAGTTCACCGGCGACTACGGCATCCAGGTGGTCGAGGACGATATCTACGGCGAGCTGCTGTTCGAGCCCGGCCGGATCAAGGCGCTCAAGGCCTACGATCGCGAGGATCAGGTGGTGTACTGCTCGAGCTTCTCCAAGACCATCTCGCCGGGCGTGCGCATCGGCTGGATCATCGCCGGGCGTCACCAGGACGAGATCGCGCGCCTGCAGACCTTCAGCACCCACTCGGCCTGCAGCGTCACCCAGATGGGCGTGGCCGCCTACCTGGAGAATGGCGGCTATGACCGTCACCTGCGCCATATCCGCCAGGAGTACCGCAAGAACATGACCGCCTACCAGTTGGCGGTGCAGCAGTACTTCCCGGAAGGCACGCAGATGACCCGTCCGCATGGTGGCTTCATCCTCTGGGTCAGCCTGCCCGGGCGGGTCAGCGCCAAGGAACTGCATGTGCGGGCCTTGCAGCAGGGTATCAGCGTGGCGCCGGGGCTGATCTTCAGCAACACCGAGCAGTTCAACAACTGCCTGCGCCTGACCTGCGGCGTGCCGTGGAATCGCGAGGCCGAGCGGGCCATGATGACCCTTGGCATGCTGGCCGGGCAGCTGTGCCAGGAGGCCGGGGTGCTGCACTGAGAGATTGATTGTTCACCCGGCTTAACCCGAATGATTGGATGGCGTCGTCTACCTGAGCGAGTGAACCTTTCGCCCCAGGAGACCGCCATCATGTCCGACCTCACCACCCTGATCCGCCAACCCCTGCTCGCCGGTTTCAGCGCCGGCCTTGCCCTGGCGCTGGCCGCCTGCAGTGCCGCCAATAACGACGCCCCTAGCGACGCCGAGAAAAAAGCCGCGGCCAAGCCGGTCGAGCCGGTCGTGCAGCAGCACGTGCTGCATGAGGAAGTCGATGCCAATGCGGCCTATCGCGCGCCGGCCAAGATCAAGGCCGAAGCGGCCAGCGTCACCGGCGCCATGGAGGCGCGCAAGATGATGCCGCAGAGCATGCCGATGATCGCGCCGGCGCCGCTGGCTGACAGTGCCCAGTTCGGCTATCAGGACGTGTACCGCGAGCAGTACCAGAAAGTTGCCGACAACCCGGTGCATGCCGTGGCCGAGCAACCGGTGTCGACCTTCAGCATCGACGTCGACACCGGCAGCTACGCCAACGTGCGGCGCTTCCTCAACGACGGCAGCCTGCCGCCCAAGGACGCGGTGCGCCTGGAGGAGCTGGTCAACTACTTCCCCTATGCCTACCCGCAACCCAAGGGCGACACCCCATTCGGCGTCGGCACCGAGCTGGCCACCTCACCGTGGAACCCGCAGACCCGCCTGCTACGGGTGGCGATCAAGGCTTCTGATGTGAGCGCCGCCGAGCTGCCGCCGGCCAACTTGGTGTTCCTGGTCGACGTGTCCGGCTCCATGGATCGCCGCGAAGGCCTGCCGATGGTGCAGAGCACCCTGAAACTGCTGGTCGACCAGTTGCGCCCGCAGGACCGCGTGGCCCTGGTCACCTATGCCGGCAATGCCAGCGTGGTGCTGGAATCCACCGCAGGCAGCGAGAAGGCCAAGATCCGCGCGGCCATCGACCAGCTCAGCGCCGGTGGCTCCACTGCTGGCGAATCGGGTATCCAGCTGGCTTACCAGGAGGCGCAGAAGGGCCTGCTCAAGGACGGTATCAACCGCATCCTGCTGGCCACCGACGGTGACTTCAACGTCGGCATCAGCGACTTTGAGACTCTCAAGCAGCTGGCCGCCGACAAGCGAAAGACGGGCGTGTCGCTGACCACCCTGGGCTTCGGCACCGACAACTACAACGAGCAGTTGATGGAGCAGCTGGCCGACGCCGGCGATGGCAATTACGCCTACATCGACAACCTGCGCGAGGCGCGCAAGGTGCTGGTGGATCAGCTCAGCTCGACCCTGGCCGTGGTGGCCAAGGACGTGAAGATCCAGGTCGAGTTCAACCCGGCCGAGGTCAGCGAGTACCGCCTGCTGGGTTACGAGAACCGCGCGCTGAAGCGCGAGGACTTCAGCAACGACAAGATCGACGCCGGCGAGATCGGTGCCGGGCACACGGTCACCGCGCTGTATGAAATCGTCCCGGTCGGCGCCGAGGGCTGGCTGGAGCCGCTGCGCTACGCCGAGGCTGGCAAGGGCGCGGGCAAACCCGGCGAGATCGCCTGGCTGCGCCTGCGCTACAAGGCGCCAGAGGGTGGCAGCAGCAAACTGGTCGAGGTGCCGATCGACAAGGGCGAGCGTGTCACCCCGATCGCCCAGGCCAGCGAGGACCTGCGCTTCGCCGCCGCCGTGGCTGCTTTCGCTCAGCAGCTCAAGGAGGGCAAATACACCGGCGAGTTCGGCCTGGCGGATAGCGCCAAGCTGGCCCGTGGCGCCAAGGGCGAGGACCGCTACGGCCTGCGTGCCGAGTTCGTGCAACTGGTGGAGCTTGCGCAAAGCCTGCAAACTCCGCAAAACGTTCAAGTCAGGATCGACTAATTGAACCAACCCCTCAGAGACGATGACGCCGCCTTGTTGCGGCGTTATCGCCAAGGTGATGCCGGGGCCTTTGCGCAGCTGTACGAGCGCCATCGCCTCGGCCTGTTTCGTTTCCTGCTGGGCCTGTGTGGCGACCATGCCCTGGCCGAGGAGGTGTTCCAGGACACCTGGATGAGCCTGATCCGCAGCGCCAGCGAGCAACGCGAGGCGGTGCTGTTCAAGACCTGGCTGTACCAGATCGCGCGTAACCGCCTGATCGACCACTGGCGCAAGTCCGGTCGCCACCAGGGAAAGCTCGATGAGTACGACGAGCAGCAGCACGCCAGCGCCGATCCGGGCCCCGGACCCGAGCAGCAACTGCTGCTCAGTCGTGACCAGGAGCGCCTGCAGGCGGCCCTGGCCGATTTGCCCGAGGAGCAGCGCGAGGTGTTCCTGCTGCGCGCCCATGGTGATCTGGAACTGCACGAGATTGCCGACCTCACCCAGACCCCGGCGGAAACCGTGAAGAGTCGTCTGCGTTACGCGTTGAACAAGTTGCGTCGGCTGCTGGCCGATCCGGCTTCGGCCGAGGAGGTATCCGCATGAGCCCCCAAGACAAAGATCTGCAGCAGGAACAGCAACTGCTGCAGCACTACCGCCAGCACAGCCAGGGCGAGCCCTCTGCCGCCGTGGATGCGCTGATCCTTGCCGCCGCCCGCCAGGCCGTCGCCCCAGCCACGCCCAGCGCTGCCCAGCGCCTGCATGGCTGGCTGTTCGGCCGTGGCAGCCGTACCCGCTGGTCGGTGGCATTTGCCGGCCTGGCCACCCTGGGCATCAGCCTGAGCCTGACCTGGCGCACCCAGGAACAGGCGCCCACTGCCTACGATATGCCTGCGCCGGTCGCTGCCGAGGCGCCGGCAGCACCCATGCTGGGTGAAATGGCGCCGAAGGTGGCCCGCGAGGCTCACCAACCGTTTGCCGAGGTGGAGAAGAAAAAAGCCCAGGCGGCGAGCAAGAAGGCCGAGGCGGCCGAGTCCATTGGTGGAGCGGTCGACCGCAACGCGTCCTATGGGGCCGCTGCGTCGGCCAACGTCCTGCAGCGTCAGGCGGCACCGGCCAAACCCGCCGCAGCGCCGCCGGCCGAGGCACTGAGCGATGTAGCTGCCGCTGAAGACCTGGCCGGGCCGGCAGCTCCGCTGACCGAGGCAGAGGCCCGCGCCCGTGCGGCGGCCAAGGCCAAGGCGATGGCAGTGGCCCAGGCCAAAGCCCGGGCTCAGGAGGCTCAGGCGCAGGCGCGTGCGCAGACGGTGACTCCGGGTCAGGCCTCGGTGCTGGCCGAGGAAGTGTCCGCACTGGAGCCGCGTCTGCGCGATGTCCTGCGCCTGCGCGCGGAAGGCCGGCAGGACGAGGCCGATAAATTGCTGCAGACCTTGCGCCCGGAGTATCCGCAGCTGGACCTGGATGCCGAGCTGAAGCGCCTGGAGGCCGAGTCGGAAAAGCCGGCCAGTTCCCGCTAGTGGCGCTGGCGTACGGCTAAAATGCGGCTCCCGCGAAGCGCAAGGAGCCGCGCCGTGTCGTACCAAGAAACCTCGGAAGAGGCCAAGGCATCGCTGAGCAAGATCGTTCTGATGTTGCTCTGGGAACTGGCCAAACTGATCGTGCCGATTGCCGCCGTGGCCCTGCTGCATCCTCTGGCGGCGCTGGCTGTGGTGCTGTCGTTCGGCCTGCTGACCGGCCTGTGCGCCTGGCTCAAGTGGCCGAAAACCGCCAAGGCGCTGAGCTGGTTGCTGACTGCCGCGGTCATCGGCTTGAGCTTTGCCGTGTTCAGCTGGATGTCCAGTTGGTGGGGTATTCCGGTCTGCGTCATTCTCCTGCTGATCGGCATGGCCTGTGTGAGCAGCTACGAGCGCTACCTGGGGCTGGCCAAGGCCAAGCCGCAGCCGATCGAGGCGCCCGCGCAGCGCGGGGGCAGCGCCTGGCACGGCGATGACCTGCTGACGCCGGAGGGCGAGCCGGTGCGTTGTCTGTCCATGGGCGAGATCGCCATGGGTGGCCCAACCTACGGCACCTACCTGTTTCCCGATGGTGTGCTGCTCGACGGCCTCGGCTCTTCTGTGCGCTTTTCCAGCAGCGGCCGCTACTTCGCCGCGCCCTTGCCGAGCCGCGAGGGCTGGGGTCTGCTGATCCTCGATCGCCAGGAAAAGCGCGTGTACCGCAACGCCGAGATCGGCGAGTTCTGGGAAATCGACGAGTTCACCGACCAGGCCATCAGCGGTCGGCACAGCCCGCTGGTGGGCAACCAGGGCTATCGCATGCCACTGGCCGACCTGCTGGCGCAAAGCACGGGCGTCGACCTGGTGGCGGTGCGCGACCTGTGGCTGGAGCCGGGCTGGCACCAAGCGTCGGCGGACAAGGCGTTCCCCGCACCGGCAGGCGAGCATCGCCTGCGTGGCATCAGCCACCTGCCGGACAACCTGCGCGAGCTGGACGACCCCACCGAACTGCTGCGTTACCCGGCGCTGCGCCTGGAGATCGATGGCGCGCTGAGCGAACTGCTGATCGATGCCAACGAGCAGCCGCTGTGGCGTGCCGATGGCCAGGCTCTGGTCTGCCACGCCATCACCCTGGCTGCCATCCGGCGCTGGCCGCGCGAGCTGTGGCTGTGGCAGGCCGACCAGGGTTGGCGGCAACTGCCAGCCGGCTGGGTTCAGGCCGCAGACGAGCCGGATCTGTCCTGGGATGCGCTTGTACGTCTGGACCAGGATCAGCTGCAATTGGCCGGCACCTTCAACGCGCCCTATCTCGATCACCTGCATTTTGGCTACTGGCTGCACAGCACCTGCAGCGACATCGAGATCGGCGTGGGCCACGATGCCGAAGGCCGCATTCTGCTCGGCGAGTACCGCCGTAGCCGCCTGACCTTGCTGCAGGCGCTGGCCGGGCAGGGTGTGCGCGGTGAAGCGGGGTTGTTGAGCCAGCCGCTGCTCGGCGACGTGGCCGCGCGCTTCGACTGGCGCCGCGACAGCCAGGATGGTCGCCTGGGCGCCTATGCCTGCCGCATCGGCGACTGGCAGCTGGAAGGCGAGTGGCTGCTCGATCACCGGGTTTCCGATTGCGGTCGTTACCTGGCCCTGCTGGCCTTTGCCGAGGCGCCGGCGGTGCCGCATCGGGTCTATGTGGCCGATCTGCAGCAGCGCCGCCTGCTGGCTTACGCCGGGCAGCCGCTGGTGGCGCGCCTGCTGGATTTCCGCGGCGGTGTGCTACGCCTGGCCGAGGTGCTCGGGCGCCTGGGCCGGGATGAGCGCGATACGCCGCTGCGCCGTTTCGACCAGGCCGCCCCGGCCGCCGAGCGCGCCGCGCGCTTTGTCGAAGGGGACGACAGCACGCGGCCCTACTACCAGCCACTCGCTCTGCGCGTTGCTGAACAGGATCTGCAGGCGCTGCCGAACTGGCGCCTGGTCGAGCGAGCGCAGGTGGCCAATGGCGATGGCGACTTCGTTCTGCCGGCGCCAGGCGGCGGTGATGCGGCCTGGTTGTTCGGCGCACAGAGCGAGTTTTGCGACCACTACCTGCGCGAGCGCCATCCGCGCGGTGGCGGCTGTTTACTGACTGCTTCCGGCCTAGGCCTGGCCAATCTGGGGCCGTCGCTGATCTGGTCGGAGGATGGCCGCTACCTGGCCCTGACCCGCTATATCCGGCGCATGGAGGCCAGCGAGCAGGTCGACACCGATCAATGGCACCTGCTGTTGCTCGATGTACAGCAGCGCACCCTGCGCGATACGGCCAGCCATATCGGCTGCATGCCGCAGTTCCTGCGCTTCGACGCCAGCGGCATCGAGCTGCGGGTGCTGCCCAGCGACTGGGAACACGAAGACTCGGCTGGCGAATGGCAGGCGCGGCATATCGACCTGAGCCAGCTGCTGGCGTTGTCCACGGTCCAGTTCGAAGCGCGTGGCGCGTTGTGGCTGCCCCCCGAGGAATTGGTGCGGGCCGGCCAGTGGCAGCGCCTGGATGGCAGCCATCTGCAAGCCTGGCGCTGAGAGCCTGTCTCGGATCTGCTGCGCGTCGGAAAAACTGCGTTGATAGTGGCTTCGGAGGACGCCTGCGGCCAACGCCCTTCAGGGCGGCCCCGAAGGGGTGAGCGGAGCAAGTCATGCTCATTTACAACTTGTAAACTCCGCTTCCTCAGCCACCATCGCCTTGTTTTTCTCTAGCTCGCTAGATCTGAAACAGACTCTCGGCTGAAACATCAGGGCAAGGCGCTCTGCTTGCCATAACGCCGGGCAGGGGGGAGCATAAGGCGTCCTGTTTCGATCCTGCCTGCCATGACAGCTTTTCGTATCACTGCTCTGGTGCTGGCGCTGGGCCTGCTCGCGGCCTGCGACGAACCACCCAAGCCCCCCGCGCCGCTGCCGACCCCGCCGCGCACCGAGGCAGCGCCCGTTCCGGCGAGCGAGCCGCCGGCCCGTGTGCCGGCAGAGCCAGTCGTCACTCCAGTCGTCACTGAGGCGGCTGCCAGCAAGCCGGCCGTCAGCGCCAAACCTGCTGCAACGTCCAGCCAGCCGCAAAAGAATCAGCCCGTTCGCGCCAAGGTGCCGCCGCCAGCGGTCGCCAAAGCGCGGCCGGTCAAACCCCAGCCATTGCCACCGGCCAAACTCGATCTGCGTCTGCCCGCCGAACTGGTCGAGCAGATGGAGCTGGGCGAGCCGCTCCAGGAGTTGCCGGAGCAGCCTTTGCTGCCGCCGCTGTTCGGGGAAAAACCGACCGAGCCGGGACCGTTCCAGCTCAATGGCCGTTTGATCACCAACGACCAAAGCGAGGACTACTGGGATTCGGTGGAAGGCGCCGAGCTGCAGTTCGAGTTTCGTAACTAGTCAGGGCTGGGCGTTCTGGCGCCAAAGCTGCGCCCAGTTTTCAGCCCAGCAGCAGCGATGGTCATAACCCGCCAGCATCCGGACCTGAGCACGATGGCCGGGCGGATAGCCAGCGACGAAGGCCTCGACCAGCCGTGGTGGAATCACCCGATCCTGCTCGCCCAGCAGATGAATTTGTTCAACACCTGCCAGGTGTGGACGCAGCGTCGCCGGGTTGAGTGAGTCCTGCAGCGGCGTGACCCGGTGATGACGAGTCCAGGCGAGATGATCGAGATTGCCGGCGACCGTGACCACGCGCGCCACATCCTCGCGCCGCGCTGCCAGCAGCAGGGCCAGGGCGCCGCCGCCGGAATAGCCGACCAGTACCAGGCGCTGCGCGCCGGCCCGTACCTTCAACTGGTCGGCAGCCTGGTCGAGGCTGTGCACCACTTCTTCGGCGAAGCGTGCTTGCGTCCAGTAGCGTTTCTGACAGGGCGGGCGTTCGCCATCCAGATATTGGCAGGGCCGGCCCAGGTAGGCGGCATGGCCGTCTGGCTGCGCCAGGGCCAGGCGCAGGGCCAGGGGATCGAGCGGGGTCGGGTCGGGGGAGGGCTGGCGGGCGTTGAGCCAGGCGAAGCCATCGCCTTCCAGATAGATCGTCAGCTCCTCGCTGGCGCTTGCGGCCCGTGGCACATAGGCCTGCAGCCGAAAGGCCCCGGCCTGCAGCTCAAGACTCTGCCAGTGCTGTCCTTGCGCCAGGGCGGCGGCCTGCTGGCGGCGCTCGTCGGGGCTGGGGAAAGAAGCGCAGGCTGCCAGCAGTGCTAGGCCGAACAGCGGCAGGAGATGGCTTAGTCGCATGTGCGGATGAACTCCTCAAACTTGCCGCCCGGACCATGGGGAAGGGTATCGACGAAGTAGCGGAAGTCGAGCCTGAACAGCTAATCCAGCGACTCTTGGATAATACGCGCCAGCATCAGGCGTACCTCGGTGGTGTCGGGAGCATGCTGCACCACTTGGTACAGCTGCACCAGTGCCACGCCGCAGTAACGGTCGACTAGGTCCATAGCCGTGCGCGGGCCGTTTCGCGCGCCCCCACAGAGGATTTCTCCGATGCTACGGTTCTGCCACCGCGCGGGCAGCCCCCATCATGCTGGCGGAGGAGATGCAGCAGGTTATGCGGAAGAATGGGGTAGATCAGCCGCTAGTGTGGATCGGTCACCGCCCGCTTGCGGCCAGGGTGGCGGTGTCCAGGCCCTAGGCATGTATGCCTGGGGCTGGTGCAGCGATTAGCGAGCACGCACACGCTTGTCTGTTCCACAGGTACTATCGTGGGTGTCTGGCGCAGATCAGTGCCGAGTTGCATGGCGAAGAGGTATGGGTGGCGCCGGGGCTAGCTGTTTCCGCCTGAGCCGGTGTTTGTTGTGCTCACAAGCCGAGAACGAGTCGCTATCTGTTGCGCAGCCGGCGCGTTGATTGGGGAGAAATCAAAGATGATGCTGCGCATTCCGCAGGTCCTGAGCGAGCAGCAACTCGGCGAGTTTCGCCAGGTGTTGCTGCAGGCGCGTTGGATGGATGGTCGGACAACGGCCGGGCACCAGGCCATCCGGGTCAAGGACAACCTGCAGCTGCCGGTCGATGCGCCTGAGGCCAAGGCCCTGGGTCAGGTCATTTTGCAGGCGCTGGAGCGCAATCCGCTGTTCGTCTCGGCAGCGTTGCCGAAAAAAATTCTCACACCGCGCTTCAACTGCTACCAGGGCGGCCAGTCCTATGGTGCGCACGTCGACAATGCCGTGTCTGGCGAGCAGGGAGAGCGCATGCGCACCGATCTGTCTGCCACCCTGTTCCTCAGTGCGCCAGGGGAGTACGACGGCGGTGAACTACTGGTGGACGACACCTACGGCAGCCACAGCGTCAAGCTGGCGGCAGGCGACCTGATTCTCTATCCGGCAAGCAGCCTGCACCGTGTTACGCCGGTGACGCGTGGGGCGCGGATCGCGGCTTTTTTCTGGATTCAGAGCATGGTGCGCGACGATGCCGAGCGCAGTCTGCTGTTTCAGCTGGACAACAGCGTGCAGCAGCTCAACCGCGAACTGGGTGGCGGTCATGCCAGCTGCGTGCAGCTGGCTGGGGTCTACCACAATTTGCTGCGGCGCTGGGCCGAGGTCTGATAGGGGCAGCTGACCGCGCAAAGCAAAAGGCCACGACATGAGTCGTGGCCTTTTGCATTCACATGGCGCTGTTTAGAAGGCCCAGCGCGCCTTCAGGGATGCACCTTGGTTGGTGAAGTCGCTGCGCGCTTCGGCGTCGTAGCGCAGGCTGACTTCGGTACCGCCCGCAAGGGTGTGGTTCAGGCCCAGGCCGGCGCGGGCCACCCAGGGTTCCATGTCCATGCCCGGAGTCTTGAAGGCGGCGCTGGATGCGCCGGCGTAGGTGGAGGTGATGGAGCTGTCCTCGTCGATCACATCGTAACCGGCGCCGAGGTTGGCACTGAGCACGGTGGCCTCGGAGAGGGCGTAGTCGAGCTTGCCATCGACACTCAGCAGCAGCTCCTCGGCGTCGTTGCTGTCGACATCGAGGTTCAGCGCACCGGCGCCTTTCTCGTGGTAGGACTCGGTGCCGATCCAAGTGTAGTCGGCGCGGGCCGAGGGCACGAAGGTCAGCTGTTCGTTCAGGCGCAGGTTGTGGCCGATGCCGACGCCAGCGTGGAAGTTGTAGCCGTCGTAGTCAGCCTTGGCGGTGGCATCGGCGAACGGCATGTGGCGCTTGCCCTCGGTACGGTTCTGGCCGCCGTCGAGCTGGAAGTTCAGCTCGGTGTCGGCAGACAGGGCATAGCTGCCGTAGCCGATCAGCTGGAAGGTGTCGATATCGGCGCTTTGCGGGGCAATGTTCGAGTCGTTGTCCAGATTGGTCTGGGCGTAGGCAAAAGCCAGGCCGAGGCGGGTGGTTTCAGATACCGCCGCATCGGTACCGATGGCCAGGCCCTGAGTATCGGCATCGAAGCCGGAGATACCGTCGCGCTCGTCCTGGTCAGCCCAGGAACCGAAGGTTTTGATCCACAGGTTTTTTTCGGAGAGTGGCGCATCGCCGGAGGACAGACCGCTGTTATCACCCTGACGGGCTTGGATCACGCGGTTGATGCCGCTCAGCGTGTTGCCGATGGCATTGCTGGTATTGCCGGCGACGGTGGGCAGGGTCTGGGTGACAGCGTCGGAGACTTCCTGCTCGCTGCTCAGGCCAACGAAGTGGCTGGCCAGCTCGCCATTCGGGTCATTGGCGATGACCTGATCCAGCACTTGGGCGGCGCCGATGGCCGGATTGTTGCCCAGGCTGGTAACGATGTCTTCCACCAGACCGCTGCTCGGTTCGTGCGGTTGCGTGGCGGCGGCCAGGGTCAGATCGACAGTATTGCCATCCTTGATCGCACCGAAGTCGAACAGGATTGAGTTGTCGCTGACCCGGAAGGCACCGTCGCTGCTCAGGGTGGTGGCGCTGAGCACATCCTGCAGGGTGGTGGCGCTGAAGCTGTAGTTGGGGTTGGCCACATTCACCGCGATCTGGGTACCACTGCCAAACGTGGCCGTGCCGTTGACCACCAGCTTGCCGTAGGAGCTGTCGTCGGCGACGTCGATCTGCAGCACGCCACTGGTGGCTTGTGCGAAGTTGCCGTTGATCCTGCCGGTGGTGCCGGCAGCCATACTCAGGGTGCCAGCGTTGTTGAAGCCGCCGAAAACGGTAATGCCATCGGCATCGATATAGTTGGTGATGGAGCTGGTGCGGGTGCCGGCGCCCATCTGCAGGGTGGCGCCTTGCTCAATATTGAACATCTGCACGGCAATGGCGTTTTCATTGGTGAAGACAGCGCCGGACTTGAGGGTGAGCACACTGTGCTCGGCATAAACGTCACCAACCAGGCGTGCCTCGGTGCCCGTGATGTTGATGGCGAAAAAGTTACCAAAGCTGCCAGGCTCATCGACGAGGGAGAAGAGGTCGCCAGAGATTACGCCACTGTTATTGAGCTCATCGATGATGCTGGCACCAATACTGCTGATACCCACCTGGCTACCTGTGATGATGCCACTGTTGTTGAGCACGTTGATATCGGCACCGCCCGCCAGAGCAATGCCACCGCCACCGTTGTTGCTGATACCGCTGATGGTACCGCTGTTAGTGAGGGTGCCGAGATCCACATCACCCTCCGCGTAGATGCCGATTTGGCCAGTGATGGTGCCGGCATTGCTGATGCTGTCGACGGCCAGGGAATAGACGTGGCCGTCCAGCGTAATGCCGGCGTACGAGCCCTCGATGATGCCGGTAGCGAGGTTGCTGACGCTGGTGCCGCTTTCCGCGAGTTCACCGGCAAACAGCAGAATGGCGGAGCCGTCGGTTTCATCGCTGCCGCCGATATTGATGATGCTGCCGGCGTTGCTGATGGTGCCGAAGCTCTGGAAGGCGTAGACGGCAGGGGCGCCTGATTCGGTGATGCTACCGGTACTGGTGACCGTCACGCTGCTGCCATCAGGCAGGTCGCACTGAGAGGTCTCGGCGCTGCTGATGGTTGTACTGGCCCCGAAGCAAGTGCCGACGGCCTGTGCGCCACTGGCCAGCAGGCTCAGGCCCAGCCCTGCGAGAATCTGTGCACCGCCACTGCGTTTGCCGCGTGCGCTGGTGTGTTCGTCGACCACGACGAAGGCGTTACGGACGTGACTCCAGACGATGCGAAAGGCTTTGTTCATGGTTTCCCCAGAAAGACCGGGCGAGAGCCGGACGATAATGCAGCGGACATGGTTTATTGTTTTCGACACAGCCTGCTAGCGATTGTCGCCAGCCAGTCGAGTACTGGCATTGTGCCTGAGTTGGATCGCAGCTGTGACTAGGGGTTTTTACCGATGATCGGCGCGCCAGCACAGTGCTGGCGCCCGGTAATGCTGGAGCTCAGTCGACAAACAGATCGGTCATCAGCTTGCCGGCCGGGTCGTAGCGGTAGTGCTCGAAGTCGCTCTGGCCCTGCTCGCGCAGAATTTCCTCGTCAATCAGCAGGCGGCCGCTGATGGTGCGCTCGCTGCTCGACAAGATGGCGCAGGCGGCGTCGGCCATGATTGCTGGCAGGCGCGCGGCCTTCATCACCGCCGGGCCGCCGGCTTCGAATTCGATGGCGGCGGTGGCGATCACGGTTTTCGGCCATAGCGAGTTGACGCTGATGCCGTACTTGCGGAATTCCTCGTGCATGCCCAAGGTCAGCATGCTCATGCCGTACTTGGTGGTGGTGTAGGGGCCGTAGTTGGCGAACCACTTGGGGTCGAGGTTGATCGGCGGACTGAGGCTGAGGATGTGGCCCTTGCTCTGTTTAAGGTAGGGCAGGGCGGCCTGGCTGCAGACCATCACCGCGCGGCTGTTGATCTGGTACATCAGGTCGAAGCGCTTGGGCTGCAGGTGTTCGACACCCACCAGTTTGATCGCCCCGGCGTTGTTGATCAGCGCGTCGATGCCGCCGAAGTGGGCGGCGGCCTGGGCCATGGCGGCTTTCACTGCCTCCTCGTCGCGTACGTCCAGTTGCAGGGCCAGGGCCTTGCCGCCGGCGGCCTCGACCTCGGCGGCCACCGAATGGATGGTGCCCGGCAGCTTGGCGTGGGCTTCGGCGCTCTTGGCGGCGATGACGATATTGGCGCCCTGGGCGGCGGCCTTGAGGGCGATCTCGCGGCCGATGCCACGGCTGGCGCCAGTGATGAACAGGGTTTTGCCTTGCAGGGACATGCTCGTGCTCCGTGGCTGGTTGTTCTTGTAGGGTGGATGGCGCTCTGTTCATCCACCAAGGTGGCGTTGTGGTGGATGGATGAAGCGCCATCCACCCTACGTCAGGCTTCTGCGGCTTCGACTTCCACCAGCAGCTGGCGGTTCTTCACCTGGTCGCCCTGGCTGACCTGCACGCGGCGGATTACTCCGTCGATGCCGGCCTTGAGCGGGTGTTCCATCTTCATCGCTTCCAGCACCACCAGCAGTTGGCCCTTGCTGACCTGCTGGCCTTCGCTGACCAGCACCTCGACGATCGCGCCATCCATCGGCGCCTTGACCGTGCCGGAGCTGGCGGCGTTCTGCCCGCCGGCCGGTTCGTGGGTGACGTCGGTGAGTTCCAAATTGCCGCTGTGGCCATACAGCCAGAGTCGCTCGCCGGCCAGGTGATAAGCGCGGCGCTGGCGGATACCGTCGAGCTCAAACGTGGCCCAGCGGCCGTCGCTGGCCAGCAGGCGCAGTTCGACCTGGGTTTCGCCGATCTGGGCGCGCAGCAGCGGCTGGGCGCCGGACTCCAGCACTTCGAGCTCGACTGCATGTTTCTGCTCGCCCTGCTTGAGCACGAAGCTCCAGGGCGCGCCGCCGGCGTTGCGCCAGCCGGCCAGGCCGCCCTGGTGCGCACGACTATTGGCCGAGGCTTGGTAGAGCAGGGCGGCAGCACTGGCCAGCTCGGCGGCAGCCGGTGCTTGCGGGGTCAGGCTCGGGTCGTCGGCGAAGTGTTCGCCGATAAAGGCGGTGGTGGCGTTGCCGGCGGCGAACTCGGGGTGCTTGAGCAGGTTGGCGAGGAAGCGCTGGTTGCCGTTGACGCCGAGCAGCACGCAGTCCTCGACCGCGCGCGCCAGCTTGCGCCGGGCCTCGTCGCGGGTGGCGCCATAGGCGATGACCTTGGCCAGCATCGGGTCGTAGAACGGGGTGACGGCCTGGCCTTCGACCAGGCCGTGGTCGATGCGGATGCCGTCCAGCAGCGCCGGCTCCCAGCGCAGCACTTCGCCGGTCTGCGGCAGGAAGTTGTGCGCCGAATCCTCGGCGTACAGGCGCACTTCCATGGCGTGGCCGGTGAGGCGAATCTCGTCCTGCTTGAGCGGCAGCGGCTGACCTTCGGCGGCGCGGATCTGCCAGGCAACCAGGTCCTGGCCGGTGATCAATTCGGTGACCGGGTGCTCGACCTGCAGGCGGGTGTTCATTTCCAGGAAGAAGAATTCGCCGCTCTGATCGAGGAGGAATTCCACTGTGCCGGCGCCGACGTAGTTGACCGAGGCCGCAGCCTTCACCGCCGCTTCGCCCATGGATTTACGCAGCTCGGGCGTCATCACCGGGCAGGGTGCTTCCTCGACCACTTTCTGGTGGCGGCGCTGCACGGAGCAGTCGCGCTCGCCCAGATAAACGATGCTGCCGTGCTGGTCGCCGAATACCTGGATTTCCACATGGCGTGGACGGATCACCGCGCGTTCGAGAATCAGCTCGCCGGAGCCGAAGGCGTTTTGCGCCTCGGAGCGGGCGGTGCGGATCTGCGCCAGCAGTTCGCCGGATTCGTGGACCAGGCGCATGCCGCGGCCGCCGCCACCGGCGCTGGCCTTGATCATCAGCGGGTAGCCAATGCGCTCGGCCTCGCGGCTCAGGGTGTCGTCGTCCTGTGCCGCGCCTTCGTAGCCGGGAATGCACGGCACGCCGGCTTCGAGCATGGCGATCTTCGACAGGCGCTTGCTACCCATCAGGTGAATCGCTTCTACGGTCGGGCCGATAAAGACGATGCCGGCCGCCTCGCAGGCGCGGGCGAAGTCGGCGTTCTCGGAGAGAAAGCCGTAGCCGGGGTGGATCGCGTCGGCGCCGGTTTTCTGTGCGGCGGCGATGATGTTGTCGATCACCAGGTACGACTGGTTGACCTGCGCCGGGCCGATGCACACGGCCTCGTCGGCCAGCTGGACATGGCGCGCGCCGGCGTCGGCCGCGGAGTACACCGCCACCGTGCGATAGCCCAGGGCCTGCGCGGTGCGCATCACCCGGCAGGCGATCTCGCCACGGTTGGCGATGAGGATCTTTTTGAAGGCGGGCATCGTCGTGCTCCTGCTAGTCGTAGCCCGGATGCAATCCGGGGTGGTCGGTTCCCGGATTGCATCCGGGCTACGTCAATCGGTTCCCTCTCCCCTCGGGGGAGAGGGGAGTCAATCCTCAGCCCACTTGGGCTTGCGCTTCTGCATGAAAGCCATGGTGCCTTCCACGCCTTCGCTGCCCAGCACCGCTTCGGCGAACTGGCCGGCGGCGTGGTCGAGCAGGCTGCCGAGGTTTTCCGTTTCGGTGGCCAGCAGCAGCGCCTTGGTCGCCGCGTTGGCGCCGGGGGCGCACTGGCGTACCTGGGCCAGGCACTGGGCGAGGCGGTCGACCACGGCCTGGTCGTCGGCTTCGCTGAAGTGCACCAGGCCCAGGCGCAGCGCTTCGGCACCGTCGAAACGGGCGGCGGTCAGCGCCAGGCGGCGGGTTTGGGTCAGGCCGATGCGCTTGACCACGAACGGCGCGATCTGTGCCGGCAGAATCCCCAGGCTGGTTTCCGGCAGGCCGAACTTGGCGCCCTGGTGGGCGATGGCGATGTCGGACACGCAGGCCAGGCCAAAACCGCCGCCGAGCACCGCGCCTTCCAGCACGGCGACCAGCACCTGTGGCGCGTACTGGGCCTCCTCCAGCAGGCTGCCGAAGGCGCGGTTCAGCTCGCGGTAGGCGTCGCCGCCCTTGGCTCGCGCACCAGCCATGTCCTTGATATCGCCACCGGCGCAGAAGTGGCCGTCGGCGCCGCGCAGCACCAGGGCGCGCACGCTCTGGTCATGGCGCACCGTGCGCAGCACGGCACGCAGTTCCTCGACCATCGCCAGGCTCATGGCGTTGCGACTGTCCGGGCGGTTGAGGGTGACGTAGAGCACGCCCTCGACCCGCTCCAGCAACAGGGTTTGCGTATTCGGTAGAGACATCTTCATCGCTCCGTTGAAATAGGGCAGGTCTGTAGGGTGGATCACGCTTCACCGATCCACCGTGCGGCGCCTCGGTGGATGTAAAAAGCGACATCCACCCTACGCACTACGATCAGCCCTTCTTTTTACCCGGCAGAATGCCCATCAGTTTGCAGATGATGCCGAGCATGATTTCGTCGGCGCCGCCGCCGATGGAGACCAGGCGCACGTCGCGGTAAGCGCGCGACACGGGGTTGTCCCACATGAAGCCCATGCCGCCCCAGTACTGCAGGCAGGCGTCGGACACTTCACGGCCGAGGCGGCCAGCCTTGAGCTTTGCCATGGACGCCAGGTTGGTCACGTCACGACCACGGACGTATTGCTCGGTGGCCTGGTAGACCAGCGCGCGCAGGCACTCGATTTCAGTCTGCAGCTCGGCCATGCGGAAGTGGATGACCTGGTTGTCGATCAGCGGCTGGCCAAAGGTCTGGCGCTCTTTGCAGTACGCGATGGTGGCGTCGACGCAGTGCTCCAGGCCCTTGATCATGTTGGCTGCGCCGAACAGGCGTTCTTCCTGGAACTGCAGCATCTGCATCATGAAGCCGGCGCCTTCGTGGCCGATGCGGTTGCGCTGCGGTACGCGCACGTTGTCGAGGAACACCTGGGCGGTTTCCGAGCTGCGCATGCCGAGCTTGTCCAGGTGCGGGCTGACGCTGATGCCCGGAGTGTTCATCGGCACCACGATCAGCGACTTGTTGACGTGCGGCTTGTCGTCGCTGGTGTTGGCCAGCAGGCACATGAAATCGGCGCTAGGGGAGTTGGTGATCCACATCTTGCTACCGTTGATCACGTAGTCGCCGCCGTCCTTGCGCGCGGTGGTCTTCAATCCCGCAACGTCGGAACCGGCGCCGACTTCGGAGACGCCGATGCAGCCGACCATGTCGCCGCTGATGGCCGGCTTGAGGAATTCCTCGCGCAGCTCATCGGAGCCGAAGCGGGCCAGGGCCGGGGTGCACATATCGGTCTGCACGCCGATGGACATCGGGATGCCGCCGCAGCGGATGGTGCCGAACTCTTCGGCGGCGACGATCGAGTAGCTGTAGTCCAGGCCCATGCCGCCGAATTTCTCCGGCTTGGAGATGCCGAGCAGGCCGAGGTCACCGGCCATCTTGAAGATTTCGTGGATGGGGAATTTGCCGGCCTTTTCCCACTCGTCAACGTGCGGGTTGATTTCCTTGTCGACGAAGTTGCGTACGGTGCGGCGGAGTTCTTCGTGTTCCTGGGTGAAGATCATTTTTGTTGTGCTCCGAAGGGTTACAGGCGGGCAACGCCGAACGAGTTGGATTTGAGGGGGCGTACTGCGGCTTCGGCGCAGATATCCAGCAGGAAGCCGAGCAGTTTGCGCGTATCACGCGGGTCGATCAGGCCGTCGTCCCACAGGCTGGCGGTGCCGTACAGCGCGGTGGACTGGCTGTCGAGCTTCTGCGCGGTGGCCATTTCCAGCATGTCGAGCATCTTCGGGTCGGCCTCCTTGCCTTCCTTGCGATGCTTGTCCTCGGTGACGATGCGCAGCACCTTGCCGGCCTGGGCGCCGCCCATCACGGCGGTCTTGCTGTTGGGCCAGGCGAAGATGAAGCGCGGGTCGAGGCCACGACCGCACATGGCGTAGTTGCCGGCGCCGTAGGAGCCGCCGACCACTATGGTGAGCTTCGGCACGCGAGCATTGGCCACCGCCTGGATCAGCTTGGAACCGTGCTTGATCACGCCGTTCTGCTCGGACTCGGTGCCGACCATGAAGCCGGTGGTGTTGTGGAAGAACAGGATCGGCGTGTTGCTCTGGTCGCACAGCTGGATAAATTGCGCCGCCTTGGCCGCGCCGCGCGGGGTGATCGGCCCGTTGTTGCCGATAAAGCCGCAGGGCTGGCCTTCGATGGCCAGGTGGCCGCACACGGTCTGGCTGTCGAACTCGTTCTTGAAGTCGAGGAACTGCGAGCCGTCGGCGATGCGGGCGATGATCTCGCGCACGTCGTAGGGTTTCTTGGCGTCGGCCGGGACGATGCCGAGCAGTTCTTCGGCCGGGTACAGCGGCTCGTTCCAGGTCTTGGCCGGGCGTGCCGGCAGCTGGGCATTCCACGGCAGCAGGCCGGCGATCTCACGGGCGATACGCACGCCGTCGGCGTCGTTCTCGGCCAGGTATTCGGCGGTGCCGGCGACCTGGGCGTGCATCTCGGCGCCGCCCAGTTCCTCGTCGGTGGCCACTTCGCCGGTGGCGGCTTTCAGCAGGGGCGGGCCGGCGAGGAACAGCTTGGCCTTGCCGCGCACCACCACCACGTAATCGGACAGGCCCGGCTGGTAAGCCCCGCCGGCGGTGCTGGAACCGTGCACCACGGTGATCTGCGGCAGGCCCATGGCCGACATGCGCGCCTGGTTGGCGAAGCCGCGCGCACCTTCGACGAAGATGTCGGCGGCGTAGTTGAGGTTGGCGCCGCCGCTCTCGGCCAGGGTGATCACCGGCAGTTTGTTTTCCACGGCGATCTGCTGCAGGCGCAGGGACTTCTTCAGGCCGGTGGGCGAGATGGTGCCGCCCTTGATCGCGCTGTTGTTGGCGATCACCAGGCAGCGCACGCCGGCCACGTAGCCGATGCCGGCGATGATGCCGCCGCCGGCCTGGGTGCCGTCCTTGTCGTCGTGCAGCTTGTAGCCGGCCAGCGAGGCCAGTTCGAGGAACGGCGCGCCGGAGTCGAGCAGCAGGTTGATGCGCTCGCGCGGCAGCAGCTGGCCGCGCTTGATGAACTTGGGCTTGGCTTCAAAGGCCTTGTCCAGCACCTTCTGTTCGACGTCGCGGAAGCTGGCGATGGTCGCCAGCATGGCCTCGCGGTTCTGCGCGAAGCTGTCGCCGTGGACGTCGAGTTCGGACTGAATCACCGGCATCGCATCACTCTCCCTGGTCTTTCAGTACATCGGGCACGTAGGCCCGGTGGAAGCCGTTGTAGGACTCGCTGTTTTTCGCCTTGCCCAGGGTCCAGGCACGGGTGCCCTGGCTGGCGGCGCCGTCGATGCGAATGGTGTTGCCGCTGATGAAGTTGGCGCCGGGGGAGAGCAGGAAGACGATGGCCGCCGCCACTTCCGACTCGGTGCCGATGCGCTGCAGCGGTACGTGATCCTTGAGGTTGCGGATCATGTTCTTCATCGACTCGGGGTAGGTGTCCATGCCGCTGGAGGCGATCCAGCCCGGCGCCACGGCATTGACCCGCACGCCGGCGTGGCCCCACTCGTAGGCGGCGGTCTTGGTGAAGTTCTCCATGCCGGCGCGGGCGGCGCCGGAGTGGCCCATGCCGGGCATGCCGCCCCACATGTCGGCGAGCATGTTGACGATGCTGCCGCCGGTCTTGCTCATGCTCTGGCTGAACACTTCGCGGGCGATCAGAAAGCCGCCGACCAGGTTGGTGCGCACCACGGTCTCGAAGCCTTTCTGGTTGATCGATACCAGCGGCGCGGGGAACTGGCCGCCGGCGTTGTTGACCAGGTGGTGGATCGGCCCGCGCTCGGCGATCACCGCCTTGACCATGGCCTTGACCGCTTCTTCCTCGCGGATGTCGCACACGGCAAAGCTGGCGCTGCCACCGTCCTCGGCGATCTCGCCGGCGGTTTTTTCCAGCTTCTCCAGCTTGCGTCCGACGAGCACCACATGGGCGCCGAGGTGGGCCAGTTCGTGGGCCACGCAGCGGCCGATGCCGCTGCCGCCGCCGGTGACCAGAATGGTCTGGCCGCTGAACAGGCCGGGTTTGAAGACTGAGTCGTATGCCATTGTTATTGTCCTTGTTACAGGCTGTCAGCCAGTGCGCGCGGCACCGGAATCGGGAACTCCAGCAACTGCTGGGCGAAGGCCTTGCCCTGCGGGTCGATGCGCAGGCTGGCCACGCCGCCGCCGCCCAGGGCGTTCTCCAGCAGGAAGTTGAGGCTGTGGCTGCCCGGCAGGTACCAGCGGCTGACCTTGCCGGTCTGGCCGTCGAGTACGTGCTGCATCCATTCGGCCACGGCGCCTTCGGAGAGCGCAGCCGCGATCCAGGCCAGATACTCGGGCTTTCTGGCCATCACGCCGATATTGCTGTGGTTGCCCTTGTCGCCGGAGCGGGCCACGGCCAGCTGGATCAGCGGCACCGTGGCGTCGGCCTGGCCGCTGGTAGCCGGCACACTGACGTCGGCGGCAATCTGCGCCGGGCTGAAGGAGTCCAGCTGGGGCAGGGCGAGCGGGCTGCGCTCAGCGTTGAGTTCGACCTCCAGGCTGCAGGCGCTCTTGTCGACCAGGAAGCTGAACAGGCGGATCACCGGGTACACCGTAGGGCGCCCGCCGACTATGCCGGTCAGGCCCGGCGCCATGCCGGTAGCGGCCTGGGCGATTTCGCGGGAGAACAGCACCAGCGCTTCCTTCTTGGCGTGGCGCACGCCGATCTTGACCACTACTTCGCGGGTGTCGCGGCGCTGGCCGCGCGGGCCATAGGTGGCTTCCGAGCCGAGCAATTCGATGCAGACTTCCTTGTACGGGCCCCAGCCGCGTGCGGCGAACATCTCCTCGGTCTTGGCGATGATCGCCTGGCTGACCCGCTCGGCCTTGGCTACCGCATCGATGCCGGCTAGCAGGCAGCTGGCGGTGCAGCGGAAACCGTCCGGATGGGTGGCGCTGACCTTGTACTGCGCGGTCGGCGCCAGGCCGCGGGCGCCTTTCAGTTCAACGCGGTTGGCGCCGACCTGCTGCAGCTGCACCTGGGTGAAGTCGCAGACCACATCGGGCAGGTAGTAGGCACGCGGGTCGCCGATCTCGTAGAGCATCTGCTCACCGACCGACAGGGTGGAAATCAGGCCGCCAGTACCCTCCGGCTTGCCGACCACGAAACTGCCGTCGGCGGCGACTTCCACTACCGGGAAGCCGATATGTTCGTAGTCCGGCACGTCGCGCCAGTCGGTGAAGTTGCCGCCGGTGCATTGTGCGCCGCATTCGATGATATGGCCGGCCAGGGCGGCCTGGGCCAGCTTGTCGTAGTCGTTCCAGGCCCAGTTGAATTCGTGCACCAGGGCCGCGCTGACCACCGCGCTGTCGACCACGCGGCCGGTGATGACGATGTCGGCACCGAGCTTCAGCGCTTCGACAATGCCCGGCGCGCCGAGGTAGGCGTTGACCGATACGCACATCGGCGGCAGCGCGGCGCCCGTGAACATCTCCACGGTGCCGGCCTTGACCAGTTCGCCTAGCTTGGGTTGCAGGTTATCGCCATGCAGCACGGCGATCTTCAACTCGACACCGGCCTTGGCGCAGGCAGCGGACAGGGCCGCGGCGCAGGCGCTGGGGTTGACCCCGCCGGCGTTGCTGATGACGCGGATGTTCTTCGCGGCGATGTCCTGCAGCAGCGGGGCGAGCACTTCGACGAAGTCGGTGGCGTAGCCTTCGTCCGGCTTCTTCATCCGCGCGCCAGCCATGATCGACATGGTCACTTCGGCCAGGTAGTCGAACACCAGGTAATCCAGCTCGGTGCCGTGCACCAGCTGGGCGGCAGCGGTGGAGGTGTCGCCCCAGAAGGCGGAGGCGCAGCCAATGCGGATGGTCTTGCTCATTTATAGGTATTTCCATCGACGCCAGAAGATGGGAAGACATTACCAAGCAAGCGCTTGGTTGAAAAGCATTGCGAGCAACTTTTCAGCCAAGCGCTTGCTTGGGTGGCCGGGGAGCCGTAAATTTCGTCCATAAAGCCCTTATCCCTGGCAGGTCTTCACAAACCTGCCTTCCTGTTTTAGCCGGAGAAACACGTTTGGACGATCACAAGGCCCGCGCCGTGATGCAGCAACTGGTGGCCAGCGGTCAGGTGACCGACCCGGAAAGCGCCCGTGGCAAGCTGTTGCAGACCGCCGCCCACCTGTTCCGCAGCAAGGGCTACGAGCGCACCACGGTGCGTGACCTGGCGGGCGCGGTCGGCATCCAGTCCGGCAGCATCTTTCACCACTTCAAGAGCAAGGATGAAATCCTCCGCTCGGTGATGGAGGAAACGGTGCGCTACAACACCGCGTTGATGCACGCCGCCCTGGCCGATGCCAGTGGCCTGCGCGAGCGCGTGCTGGCGCTGATCCGCTGCGAGCTGCAGTCGATCATGGGCGGTACCGGCGAGGCAATGGGCGTGCTGGTGTATGAATGGCGTTCGCTGTCGGAGGAGGGCCGTGCGCATATTCTTGCCCTGCGTGACACCTATGAGCAGATCTGGCTGGACGTGCTCGGCGAGGCGCGCGCGGCCGGCTACGTCAAGGGTGATCCGTTTATCCTGCGGCGTTTTCTCACCGGTGCGCTGAGCTGGACCACCACCTGGTTCCGCCAGGACGGCAAGATGAGCCTCGATCAACTGGCTGAAGAAGCCTTGGCGCTGGTGATCAAGGAAACCTGACCGGGATAGGCTAAGCTGCAGCTACTGGTCAACGACCGACTACTGGATCAGGGATGTCCGGACCATGTGACGTGATCATTCCTGCTTCCATCTTGGTCGAGGTGCCTTGCCTTGCATTCGATTGTCAGGCTGTTGTTGATCTCGCTGGGCCTCTGCCTGCAACCCCTGGCCATGGCCGCCGAGGTGGTAAGGGTGGGTGCCTACCATTTCCCTCCTTATGTGAACAAACCGGAGAGCGCGGAGCCGGGCGGGGTGTTGCCCGAGCTGCTGGCGCAACTCAATGCTGCGCAGCAGGATTACCGCTTCACGCTGGTACCTACTTCGGTCACGCGACGCTATCGGGACTTCACTCAGGCTCGTTACGACCTGATTCTCTTCGAATCGCCGGAGTGGGGTTGGCAGGACATCAAGCTGGCCAAGCTCGACCTGCATGTCAGCGATGCCGAAGTCTATGTCGCCCGCGCCGAGCCCGGCCGTGGCCAGGACTACTTCGCTAGCCTCAAGGGCAAGCGGATGGCTCTCTACAACGGCTATCACTATGGTTTTGCCGGTTTCAATGCCGACCAGGACTACCTCACCCAAACCTTCAAAGCCGTGCTGACCTATTCCCATGACAGCAACCTGCTCATGCTGCTGCACGGGCGCGTCGAACTCAGCGTGGTGCCACGCTCCTACCTGCGCCTCTACCAGCAGAGCGAGCCCGAGCAAAGCCAGCAGTTGCTGGTGTCTGAACGAGCCGATCAGGTCTATCACCATCAGGCTTTGCTGCGCCCTGGCGGCCCGCTCAAGGCTGAAGCCCTGGCGCGCTTGCTTGAAGAGTTGCAGAGCAGTGGCAAACTGCCGGCGCTGCTGGCGCGGTACCATTTGCGCCCTACTACGGGGGAAGAGCAGGAACAGGCCAACCCTATGCAGCTGTGATGCTCTGGGCTAGTCTCGGCAATAGTTAAGTTGTCGGTGGGGTCAACATGGATTTTGTACGACAGGGATTCTGCTTTGTCGGGCTTGTGGTCTGCCTGCTACTGGGCAGTAATGTCGTTATCGCTGCACAAAAAGTACAGGTCGCCGCCGTCCACTTCCCCCCCTATGTGATCAAGCCCGAAACCGGCGTGCCGCAAGGATTGCTGGTCGAATTGGTCGCTGCGCTCAATCAGGTTCAGGGCGATTATCAGTTCGTCCTGCGACCGACCTCGCTCAACCGTCGTTTCAATGACCTCCAGCAGGGTCGTATCGACCTGGCCATCTTCGAGAATCCCGACTGGCAATGGCAGGGTATCGCCGGTACGCGCATCGACATGGGCCTGGAAGATGCCGAAATTTTCGTGGCCCGCGCCCTGCCAGGCCGTAGCCAAGCCTATTTCGAAAACCTGATGGGCAAGCGCATGGCCTTGTTCAACGGCTATCACTATGGTTTTGCCGGCTTCAACAACGACCCGGTGTGGCTGGCCAAGAATTTTCAGGCGCAGCTGACCTACTCCCACGAAAGCAACCTGAACATGGTCTTGCGCGGGCGTGTCGATGTGGCGCCCATTACCCGTTCCTGGATCGGTGCCTACCTGCGTGACAACCCCGAGTTGCGCTCACAGCTGCTGATTTCGGAGTGGGTCGATCAGGTCTACCGCCACTACGTGATTCTGCGGCCACAAGCGCCGATCAGCGGCGAGCGGTTCCGCGAGTTGATGCAGCAGTTGCGCGAGAATGGTCAGCTGGAGCAGATATTCGCGCCGTACGGAATCGCAGTCAGACCTCGCGTAGCGGGTAGCTCAACAGCAACAAGTGCAACAGATTGACCGCGCCGTGCAGGGCGATGGCGCCCGCTGTAGTGGACTGCAGGTCATAGCCCAAGCCCTGCGGCGGTTTCGCCTGCGCCAGGGTGAGGGCAATAACCGCTAGCAGCAGCTCAGGTGCAGCGGCATGCGCCATCCTTGTGACGTAGCCCGGATGGAATCCGGGGCAGGGGCTCAGCGGCTCGCGGCGTCCTTGGCATCCTGCTCGACATTGCGCTCACGAATGCGCTTGAGCTGTTCTTCGCTCAGCGGCAGCTTGCGGGCGCTGTCGCGCAGCAGCATCAGGCTGCCGAGGATCGAGCCAAGAGCGAGGATCATGATTAACCAGGCGTACCAGGGCATTAGGCTTCTCCTTCCGTTACAGCTCCACCATAACCCCCTACGCCAGAGCTGTCAGTTGCCCAGCACACTGAGCAGGCTGCTGTCGTCCTTCAGCTCGACTCCGGACAGTTGCAGGCGCAGGGCCTGGCGGGCGAGGAAGTCCAGCTTATGTGCGGCCAGGGCATAGGGCAGGCCCTCGGGGCGTACGTTGGAGATGCAGTTGCGCTGGCTGTCCATCTTGCCCACGGCGGGCTGATAGGTGAGGTAGATGCCCAGGCTGTCCGGCGAGCTGAGTCCCGGCCGTTCGCCGATCAGCACGATGGCCAGGCGTGCGCGCAGGGCCTCGCCGATGCCGTCGCCAATCGCCACGCGGCCCTGTTCGGCCAATACCACCGGGGTATTGGCCCAGTCGGTGTCGAAACGTTCACGAAACAGCTCCAGCAGCGGCAGGGCATGGCGCTGGATGGCCACCGAGGACAGGCCATCGGCGAGGACGATGGCCAGCTCCGGTGCGGCCAGCTCATGCAGCAGGCGCACGCGGCATTCCTCGCTGAGGTGGCGGCCGTAGTCCGGGCGCAGCAGGTAGGTCTGCCGGTCGGCGGCGCTGCTGTGCACCTGCAGGGTACGGAAGCCGGCGTGGCGCAGCTGTTGTTTGAGTTCGGCGAAATCCAGCGGGCGGTGCACGGCGTCGCGGGCCTGGGCGTGGGCCAGGCCGAACTTGAGCACTTCGCGGGTCGGCATGCTGCAGCCGACCCGGCCCAGGGCGATGCGCGCCGAGGTGTGTGCGCGCAGTTCGTCCCAGGGGTTGTGTTGCGTCAGGTCCTTGTCGCTCATCAGGCGGCTCCTGAAACGAAGGGCAGTTGTTTGAGCAGGTGGTGGCCACGGCCGATCTCGCGCAGCGCGCCGGATGGCTCGGTGATCGCCATGCGCGTCAGCCAGGCATCGAATTCCGGGGCGCGCTTGAGGCCCAGCACCGAGCGCAGGTACAGCGCGTCGTGGAACGAGGTGCTCTGGTAGTTGAGCATGATGTCGTCGGCGCCGGGGATGCCCATGATGAAGCTGAGGCCGGCCGCGCCGAGCAGGGTCAGCAGGCTGTCCATGTCGTCCTGGTCTGCTTCGGCATGGTTGGTGTAGCAGACGTCGCAGCCCATCGGCAGGCCGAGCAGCTTGGCGCAGAAGTGGTCTTCCAGGCCGGCGCGGATGATCTGCTTGCCGTCGTACAGGTACTCCGGGCCGATGAAGCCGACCACGGTATTCACCAGCAGCGGCTTGAACTCGCGGGCCACCGCATAGGCGCGGGTCTCGCAGGTCTGCTGGTCGACGCCATGGTGGCCGCCGGCCGACAGCGCGCTGCCCTGGCCGGTCTCGAAGTACATCAGGTTGTCGCCAATTGTGCCGCGCTTGAGGCTCAGCGCCGCCTCATGGGCTTCCTTGAGGATGGCCAGCGACACGCCGAAGCTGGCGTTGGTCTTCTCGCTGCCGGCGATAGACTGGAACACCAGGTCGATCGGCGCGCCAGCCTCGATGGCCTGGATCTGCGTGGTGACGTGGGTGAGCACGCAGCTCTGCATGGGGATGTCGAAGTGCTGGCGCACCTCGTCCATCATCTGCCACAGGCGCATCAGGGTCGGCAGCGAGTCGCTGGCCGGGTTGATGCCGACGGTGGCGTCGCCGGAGCCATACAGCAGGCCGTCGAGCAGGCTGGCAGCGATGCCGCGTACATCGTCGGTGGGATGGTTGGGCTGCAGGCGCACCGAGAGGTGGCCGGGCAGGCCGATGGTGTTGCGAAAGCGGGTGATCACCCGGCACTTCTTGGCCACCAGGATCAGGTCCTGGTTGCGCATCAGCTTGCTCACCGCGGCCACCATCTCCGGGGTCAGACCCATGGCCACGGCGCTGAGGGTGGCGCTGTCGGTGGAGTCGAGCAGCAGCCAGTCGCGCAGGTCGCCGACGGTGAGGTGGCTGATCGGGGCGAAGGCGACCAGATCATGGCGATCGATGATCAGGCGGGTGACTTCGTCCTGCTCGTAGGGAATCAGCGCCTCGTTGAGGAAGGCCTTGAGCGGCACGTCGGCCAGGGCCAGTTTGGCCGCCATGCGTTCTTCGTAGGTGGCGGCAGCGAGGCCGGCCAGGTAGTCGCCGGAGCGCGCCGGGCTGGCCTTGGCCAGCAGGGTCTTGAGGTCGCCGAAGCGATAGACCTGGCTGCCGACGGTGGTCTGGTAGGGCATGGGTGCTTTCCGGTGACGAATGACTGCTAGGTGCGCCTGCAGTGCGCATGCCAGTTTGCCGGTTCGGCGCCGGCCTGGCGTAGCGCTGGGCCCGGCTAGCATAACGCTGCCGCGCCGAGGCCGGGTGATGATGCATCCTGGTGCAGCAGCGGGCGCGGGCAGTGCGTTTGTTGTGCCTGCGCGAGGGGCTGCAGCGGGGCTGCGAGAATGGCCAGCAGTGACGGCTGTCACACGCCAGCAACCTGCTACTGCTTCAATGCCGGCCATTCGTACTGTTCGGGATTAGTTTCATGGATGTTGTTCCCGCCCTGACGCACTTGCTGCGGCCGATTTCGCCCTTGCTCGCCACGATCAGCATCAGCGATGTGGCCGACCAGTTGCTGATGCCCGAGCACAAGGCCTTCCTCTCCCTGCCGGTGGTGGATGAGCAGGGGCGACCGCTGGGCCTGGTCAGTCGCTCGACCCTGCAGGACATCTTCATGCAGCGCTTCGGCCGCGATCTGTGGGGCCGCAAGCCGGTGCGCGAAGTGATGAATCCGGAGCCGTTGGTGGTCAGCCTGCACACCAGCCTGGAGGAGGCGGCCCGGCAGATCACCGCGCAGCTGCAGTCGCCGATCCGCGACGACTTCATCCTGATCGACGAACACGGCCGGTATCGCGGCCTAGGCACCGTGCTCGACCTGCTCAAGGCCATGGAAAGCCAGGTGGCGCAGCGCAACCGGGTGCTGCGCAAGGCGCTGATCGACCTCAAGGAGTCCCAGGCGCAGCTGGTGCAGTCGGAAAAGATGGCGTCGCTGGGGCAGATGGTCGCCGGCGTGGCCCACGAGCTGAACACCCCGCTGGGCTATGTGAAGAACAATGTGCAGTTGCTGCGCGAGCTGACCAGCCCGCTGCTGGCACTGGCCGCCGCCCAGGCCCGACTCGGCGATTGCCTGAGCGATCCGGGCTGTGACGAGGCGCAGCTGGCGGCGGCCTTCGCCGATGCCGCCCATGCCCGCGAGCTGGCCGCCCCGGAACTGCTGGCCGACGACCTTGCGCAGCTGTTCGACGACACCGGCTATGGCCTGCAGCAGATCGGCGAACTGGTGGTCGGCCTCAAGGACTTCGCCCGCCTGGACCGTGCCATGAGCGAGGAGGTCGACCTCAACGACTGCATCCGCAGCGCCCTGCTGATCGCCCGCAACAACATCAAGGACAAGGTCGAGGTGCAGCAGCAGCTCGGCGAGTTGCCGCGCATCGCCTGCGCGCCGTCGCAGATCAACCAGGTGCTGCTCAACCTGCTGAACAACGCGGCCCAGGCCATGGACGGTTTCGGCCGCATCCAGGTGAAGAGCTGGACCCAGGCGCAACAGGTGCTGATCTCCGTGCAGGACAACGGCCGCGGCATGCCGCCCGAGGTGCTCAAGCGCATCTTCGACCCGTTCTTCACCACCAAGCCGGTCGGCCAGGGCACCGGCCTGGGCCTGTCGATCAGCTTCAAGATCATCCAGGACCACGGTGGCAGCATCCGCGTGGTCTCGGAACCGGGGCGCGGCACGCGCTTCCTTATCAGCCTGCCGTGCAGCCAGGCGGCTGCCCTGCAACGGAGTGCCTGACCCATGAACCAACCGATCCGCATCCTCTTCGTCGACGACGAGGAGCGCATCCTGCGCAGCCTGGCCCTGCAGTTTCGCCGTGACTACGAGGTGCTCACCGAGAGCGACCCGCGCCGCGCCCTGGAACGCCTGCGCCATGAGCAGGTGCAGGTGATCGTCAGCGACCAGCGCATGCCGCAGATGAGTGGCGCCGAGCTGCTGGCCCAGGCCCGCGAGCTGCAGCCGGACGCCATGCGCATCCTGCTGACCGGCTATTCCGACCTGGAGGCGGCGATGGAGGCGCTCAATAGCGGCGGCATCTTCCGTTACCTGACCAAGCCCTGGGACCCGCAGGAGATGGCCTTCACCCTGCGCCAGGCGGCACAGTTGGCGCAACACCGGCAAGCCCTGCCACCACTGCCGCTGCAAGCGGCGCCAGCGATCAGTCTTAACCTGCTGTTACTCGACGAGGCCGAAGAAACTTTCGACTGCGTGGGCGCCTTCTGCATGACCGGCGGCCATCGTCTGCTGCGCGCCGCCAGCCTGAGCGAGGCGTTGCAGGTGCTTAACAACGAGCGGGTCGATCTGCTGGTCAGCGACCTGCGCTTGGCCGGCGAAGACACCGCACCGCTGCTCAAGAGCCTGGCCCAGGCCCATCCGAAGTTGCTCAGCCTGGTGGTGACGCCGTTCTGCGATACCCAGGCGCTGCTCAAGCTGATCAACGAAGCGCAGATCTTCCGCTACCTGCCCAAACCGATCCGCCGCGGCCTGTTCGATAAGGGCCTGCGCGCCGCAGCCGAGCAGGCGCTGATCTACCGCGCGCAGCCGCAGCAGGTGGTCACGCGCCTGGCCGAGGTGCCACGCGAACAGCCCGAGCGGGAGCGGGTTGGCAGTCTGCTGGGCATGCTCGGCCGTCTGCGTGAGCGGCTCAGCGCGTGAGCTTTAAAGGTGCATTGCAGAGCGCTGCGTGCCTGTTTTTTGTTCATTACCTGGGTGCATAGGCTTAGAACAAATCAGGCTTTGAACTATCACCTTGGCGGCCTAATCTCGCATTGCCGTCATCTTCACTGAGGGGGATTCACCAATGGATATCAGCATGAGCGAAGTCGCCGAGCGCGGCTGGGTCGTCCAGCTTGGTTTGTGTGTGGTGCCTTTTGCTTCGCATCAGGAGGCCGGCCAATTCGTCGAGCGCCTGCAGCAGCGACTCAGCGCGCCGCATCCGTTGCCACTTGAGGGGGCCACGCCGTCCAGCGCTGGTCATGAGGCTGTCACACAGAGGGCGGAACATGCCTCGTAGTTAAGTAGTTGCTGTGCTTGTTTCTCGGCCGCGTTTCGCGGCTTTTTTTTGCCTGCGATTTGGCCTCGCGGGCTGGGCATGTTGCCGCGTGGATTGTGCTGGAGTTGCTAGAGCAGTTGCTCTAGATTCGCCCAGAGCCGCCCAACAGTATTCAGGAGAAGGCGACATGGTCGATGCCCTGCAGTTTTCCAACAGCCAGTTCACCTGCCCGGTCACCTGTTATCCGGCGCGGCAGGCCCAGCGCACGGTGATCGTCCTGCCGGCCCTTGGGGTCACGGCGCGCAAATACGCGATGCTGGCCCAGGTGCTGGTGGGCGCCGGCTACAACGTGCTGACCACCGACTGGCCAGGGCAGGGGGAAAGCCTGCCGCGGCCTGGCTGGCGCTTCAATTATGGCTATCGGCAACTGGTCGAGGAGTTCCTGCCCAAGTTGCTGCTGGTGGCCCAGCGGCATTTTCCCGATACCCAGCCGGTGCTGCTGGGGCATAGCCTCGGTGGGCATATCGCCACCCTGTATGCCGCGGCCAATCCCGCCAGTCGGGTGCCGGTGGTGGGCGTGGCCTGCGGCAATATCCACTACCGCCACTGGACGGGCCTGGGGCGTTTGCTCACACCCAGCGTGGCACTCCTGTGCAACCTGCTGGCCAGCACGTTCGGCCATCTGCCGGGCAAGCGCATCGGCTTCGGCGGCCATGAGCCGCGGCGGCTGATGCGCGACTGGGGACGGGTGGCGTTCAGTGGCAATTATCGCCACCTCGGCCTGTCACTGGCGCCACCCAGCCACAGTCGGGTGAACTCGCTGTATATCCAGATCGCCGACGACAACTTCGCCCCGCTGGCCTCGACCCGTGGCCTGGCCGAGCTGATTCAGGCTGAACCCCGTATCGAGCAGCTGGCGTCACCGCGCCCGCCCCATGAGAACCCACACAGCGCCTGGTTGAAGGCGCCGCAGGGCGTGGTGGCGTGCGTCAAGGGTTGGCTGGTGGAACTGCCGACGTGAGGCCGGCAGGCTGATACAGCTGCGCCTGCAACAACTGCAGCGCGCCTTGCACGAAGGGCCGGCGTTCGTCGCTGGCCACGGCGGCTTGCCAGCGGAAGGCCATGCCGCTGGCGCCCACCGGCCGGACCAGCAAGCCACTTTCGTCACCCTGTAACTGGCGCCGGGGCAGCAGGCTGATGCCCAGGCCGGCGCGCACCAGGGCGATGATCGTGGCGATGTCCTGGATATGCTGCAGCGAGCCCAGCTCGATGCGCTGCGGGTGCAGGTAGCGGCGATAGAGCAAGGACTGCTCCAGCTTGAAGTGGTAGAGCAGGTCGGCTCCGGCCAGGTCGCTGGCCTCCAGCCAGGGTTTGGTACCTAGGGCATGGTTCGGCGGCAGGATGGCGACTATCTCGTCACGATTCAGTGCCAGCCAGTTGACCCCGCTGGCCGCGCTGGTTTCGCCGAGGATGGCGATATCGCAGTCGTGGGCTAGCAGGCTGTCGAGCAGGTTGGGCACCTGTTTGACCTGCACCTCGATCTGCGGGAAGCGTCGGCGGAATTCTTGCAGGAAGTCCGCCAGCCAGTCGCTCAGGTGCATGCGGTCGATGGCCAGGCGCAGGCGTCCGGAGTCGCCGCGAGCAAAACGCTCCAGATGCTCCTCCAGCACCGCCACGTCGCCGAGAATGCGCTGGGCGTGGTCATCGAAGGCCAGGCCGGCCTCGGTCGGCAGCATGGCCTTCTGCGTACGCTGGAACAGGGCCAGGCCCAGGCGTTCTTCCAGTTCGGCCAGTTGCTTGCTCAATGCCGGTTGCGAGATGAACAGCGCCTCGGCGGCGCGAGTCAGGTTGCCGGTCTGGCTGATGCTGCGCACCAGGCGCAGGTGTTTCATTTCCAGGCGCACGTCGGTGGCTCCATTTCCCTGGCAGGACTGCCGGCGCCATCTTCTCTATTGCGGCGGCAGTGGGCAAGCCAGGGGCGGATCAGTCGAGCAGGCGCGCCGGGATCAGGTCGCTGCGCGGGTCATCGATCCGGCGGATGGCCACCTGGCAGGCGCCGCGCACCTTTGGGTCGGCGCGCGATTGCAGCACCACCAGCTGCCCGCCGATTTTCTTCAGTAGGGCACGGTCGTACTCCATCAGGCGCTGGCAGGCGGCCACGTCGCCGCTGCCTTCCAGCGCGCAGGGAAAGCGGATCTCGCAGTAGGCGGTATCGTCCTCCAGGCGCTCGATGTGCCAGAACTGCGGCAGGCCGAACAGCCGGCGCCACTCCTCGGCGATGGCCAGGGTACCGTGCTGAGGTCGGCCACGGTTCTTGCGCCAGATCAGCTGCGCCAGCAGGCGTGCCAGCCAGCGCGTGCGCCAGTGCCAGGCGCTGCGCGCTAGCGGCCCAGTGAAACCGTTGACCCGGCGGTAGAGGGCGATCTTCTGTTCGTCGCTGCTCATTACGGCAGCAGCAGGAGCACGCTGACGGCCAGTTGTACCAGCACGGTCAGGCCATGGCTGGCCTGGCGCAGCAGGAGCAGACGGGCGAACAGGCCGGCGCAGTAGAGCAGGCGCAGCATGATGAAGGCGAAGCCGAGGGCTGCGGTCAGCGCCGGGCTGATCTGTCCACTGGTTTCCCCCAGGTAGAGCAGGACGATGAACAGCACCGACTGTTCCAGGCTGTTGCCATGGGCACGCACGGCCTTGAGCAGGTCGCTCTTGCCACCGTCGCCGAAGGCGATCTGATGACGCATGCGCAGACGGGTGATGTTGAGTGACAGGGCGATCAGCAGCAGAGACAGGATCGCGGCGATATAGACGCTGTAGGGCATGGCTATTTCTCGTTTGTTTTTGTTAGAGGCGAGGGTAGGGGCAGGCGCCGGCGATGTAAAAGCGCCAGTGCTTATGGCAGTGATTCCCTGGGGTTATGGCGGGCAAAAGAAAGCCCGACACGAGGTCGGGCTTTCGAGGGGGCCGGCAGGCCGGAAAACTAGGCAGCAGGGCGCTGCTGGCGCTGGTAGAGGAACTCCAGCACCGCCGCGCGGTATTCGTGGTAGCGCGGATCATGGGCCAGCGCCATGCGTTCGCGGGGGCGCTCCAGTTCGACGTGGAGGATATCGCCGATGGTCGCCGCCGGGCCGTTGCTCATCATCACGATGCGGTCGGACAGCAGCACTGCCTCGTCGACATCGTGGGTGATCATGATCACCGTGTTGCCCAGTTCGGCATGGATCTCCATCAGCGAGTCCTGCAGGTGGGCGCGGGTCAACGCGTCGAGGGCGCCGAACGGCTCGTCCATCAGCAGTACCTTGGGTTCCATGGCCAGGGCGCGGGCGATGCCGATGCGCTGTTTCATGCCGCCGGAAATCTCGCTGGGGCGTTTGTCGCGGGCGTGGGTCATGTGCACCAACTCGAGGTTGTGCTCGATCCAGTCGCGCATCTCGCTGCGCGATTTCTTGCCCTGGAACACCTGGCGCACGGCCAGTTCGATGTTCTGGTAGCTGCTCAGCCAGGGCAGCAGGCTGTGGTTCTGGAAGACCACCGCGCGTTCCGGGCCGGGCGAGTTGACCTCGCGGCCGTCGAGGATCACCCCGCCGGTAGTGGCCTGGTAGAGGCCGGCGACGATGTTCAGTACGGTCGACTTGCCGCAGCCGGAGTGGCCGATCAGCGAGACGAACTCGCCTTTGCTGATCTTCAGGTTGACGTTCTGCAGGGCGCAGAACAGGCCCTTGTCGGTGGGAAAGCTGATGCCGACGCCGGTCAGTTCGAGGTGTGCATTGTTCATGGCGGACTCCTAAATTGGCGGTCGTTAGCGCAGGTCGGCGTTCTTGTCCCAACTGGCATGACGCTGGAGCATGAGCATGAGGCGGTCGAGGACGAAGCCGATCAGGCCGATGACGATCACCGCCACCATGATCCGACCGAGCGAGTTGGAGCTGCCGTTCTGGAATTCGTCCCAGATGAATTTGCCCAGGCCGGGGTTCTGCGCCAGCATTTCTGCGGCGATCAGCACCATCCAGCCGGTGGCCAGGGACAGGCGCAGGCCGGTGAAGATCATCGGCATGGCAGCCGGCAGGACGATTCGGCGCACATGCGACAGGGGCGACAGGCTGAGCACGCGGCTGACGTTCTGCAGGTCCTTGTCCAGATTGGCTACGCCGACGGTGGTGTTGATCACGGTGGGCCACAAACAGCACAGGGCCACGGTGATCGCCGAGGTGATGAAGGACTTGGCGAACAACGGATCGTTGCTGGTGTACACGGCGCTGACCACCATGGTCACCAGGGGCAGCCAGGCCAGCGGTGAGACTGGCTTGAACACCTGGATCAGCGGATTGACTGCGTTGTAGATGGGTTTGCTCAGGCCGCAGACGATGCCTAGCGGAATCGCTACCAGGGAGGCGATGACGAAACCGGTCATCACCGTGTAGAGGCTGGTGAATATCTGTTTGAAGAAGGTCGGCTTGCCGGTGTAGGGACGAATGCTGACCTGGGCTTCGGGATCCTTGGCCAGTTTCTCGGCGTTGCGCTTTTCCTGGCGCTCATAGAACGCATCGGCCTTGTCCGCTTCACGCAGGTGCTCTCCGACCAGGCTGCTGAATTGGCTGGCCACCTGGGTGGGGCCGGGGAACTTGCCGAGGCTGGTATCGATGCTGCCGGCAGCCAACTGCCAGAACAGCAGGAAAGCGAGGATACCGATCAGCGGCATCAGTACAGTGGGCAGCCACTTTTTGAGAGCAGCGCTGCGGGCGGATTTAAGGGTGTCTTGGATAGGCTGGGCGACGGCGGGGTTGCTCATCGTCTTGTCCTCGAAGCAAAGGGGAGCCGGAATGCCCGGCTTCCTGGGGCAGTGGTGATGCTTAGAACCTGTTCACGCTCTGCTGCGCGTCGGCCCTACGGCGTTAAAAACAGGCTCGGAATGCTCATTTACAGCTCGTAAACTCCGCTTCCTCGCCTGTTTTTGCCTTGTATGGCTCTAGCTCGCGAGATCGTGAACCGGCTCTTACAGAACGGAGTCGGGTTTCAGGCCAATCTTGAATTGGTTGATGTACTCGTTCGGTTTGCGCCCGTCGTAGGTCAGGCCATCGATGAACTCGTTGCTCGGCGCACGGAAGCCTTCTTCACTGCTGGCCGGGAAGTCTTCGGCCTTGGCCTTGCCTTCGGCGACCAGTTCGCTGGCGGCACTCTGGTAAACCGCCGGCAGGTAGACCTGCTTGGCGATATCGAGGTACCAGCTGTCCGGCTTGGCTTCGCCGATCTGGCCCCAGCGGCGCATCTGGGTCAGGTACCAGATGGCGTCCGAGTAGTAGGGGTAGGTGGCGTTGTAGCGGAAGAACACGTTGAAGTCCGGTACTTCGCGCTTGTCACCCTTCTCGTACTCGAAGGTGCCGGTCATCGAGTTGGCGATCACCTTGGCGTCGGCGCCGACGTATTCCGGCCGCGAGAGGATTTCCACGGCTTCCTTGCGGTTGGCGTTGCCGTTTGCATCCAGCCACATGCCGGCGCGGATCAGCGCCTTGACCAGGCGTTTGTGGGTTTCCGGGTTGGCGTCTGCCCAGGCCTTGGACACCCCGAGAACTTTCTCCGGGTTGTTCTTCCAGATTTCGTAATCGGTGATCACCGGCACGCCGATGCCCTTGAATACGGCGGCCTGGTTCCACGGTTCGCCCACGCTGTAGCCGCTGATGGTGCCGGCTTCGAGGGTGGCCGGCATTTGCGGCGGCGGGGTGACCGAGAGCAGGGCATCGGCGTTGAGGGTGCCGGTGATGTCGCCCTTGGCCGGGGCGTAGTAACCGGGATTGATGCCGCCGGCGGCCAGCCAGTAGCGCAGCTCATAGTTATGGGTAGAGACCGGGAAGACCATGCCCAGGTTGAAGGGCTTGCCCTTGGCCTTGTACTGCTCGATCACTGGTTTCAGTGCATCGGCCTTGATCGGGTGCACCGGCTTGCCGTCTGCCATCGGCACGTGCTTCTTCATTTCTTCCCAGACGGCGTTGGACATGGTGATGCCGTTGCCGTTGAGATCCATGGAGAAGGCGGTGACCACTTCGGCCTTGGTGCCGAACCCAATGGTGGCCCCCAGGGGTTGGCCGGCCAGCATGTGGGCGCCGTCCAGTTCGCCGGTGATTACCCGATCCAGTAGGACTTTCCAGTTGGCCTGGGCTTCCAGGGTGACGTAGAGACCTTCGTCTTCGAAAAAGCCTTTCTCGTAGGCAATCGCCAGCGGTGCCATGTCGGTCAGCTTGATGAAGCCGAGCTTGAGTTCTTCCTTCTCGGGATCGGCGGCGTGGGCGATCTGCAGGCTCAGTGGCGACAGCAGCAGGGCGCAGCCGAGGCCGGCCAGGGTCTTTTTCAGCAGGGAGCGACGGACGGTGGAATGGTGCATGGTGGATCCTCTGGTATCAGAAACGAAAAAAGACGTCGCAGACAAACCTCCCCCTATGGGCAGGATGCCTTTGACGTCTTTGTCTATTCGTCCCGATCACCGCCGTTGGCGATCCGAAGACGGGTGTTAGGTCTTGGATGGGTATAAGCAAGGGGCTTGCCAGGTTTGCGGGCAGGAGTGCCTGGCAAAGGCAAAGGTCGCCGCCACGGCGCCATTCCAGGCTCTGGTATGCGAGGTATTAAGGCTTATAAATCAGTCTGTTAGCAGGTTGTGCGGATTCGAGATAGCGGGTGTGTGGGCGAGTGACCGAGGACAAAAATGAGGATGGCAGGCGCGCGCCCTGCACTTTGTTGAGCCATTGGCGTGCATGGCTTGAGCGAACTGGCCCCTTTTGGTTCGATTTCCGTCCAGCAGGTTCGGGCAGGCGCACAGGTACCCAGTTGCCCGTTCAGGGCATTGGCAATACTCCCAAGGCGGCAGCCTCAGGAAGCGGGTTGCATCTGCGCTTCCTCGACAAAGTCCTTCAGCCAGCGCAGTACTTCCACCGCTTCCCAGCGCGCCGGGTCGAACAGGGCATAGGCCTGGCCCTGGTAGCCGACCACGTCCAGTTGGCGGTGATAGCCGGCGCGTTGCAGCAGGGCCTCGATCTCGGCAAAGCAGGTGTTGAAGTGCACGCGCGTGAACGGCGTCTTGCTGCCGGTCACCAGGCCCTCCAGGTGCAGTTCCTCGACCATGGCGCGGACGCTCTCCAGTGGCATCTGGTTCACTTTGTTCTTCAGCAGCAGTACGTCCTGCATGGTGGCGATCCTCTGCTATGCACCTGGGCGCGGTGCTGGTTGGGCGGTGGAGACAGGGTAATAGAAAGTACTGTACAAATAAACAGTATTCGATAATAGTGGGCTCACGCACTACCGATCAGCCCCGCAGGGGATCAACCGAGAGAGGAGCCGCTTATATGCACCACAAGCTGATGACACTTCTGCTATTGGCCCTGCTGGCCGGCTGCGCGCAGCCACAACTGGAACAGCCCAAGGCCAATGGCGCCTATCTGGTGATCGAGGACGGCGCCGCCTGGGCGGTGCTGGTTTCCGATGGCAAGCGGGTCGCGGAAGCGGGGCGGGTACTGGATGTGGTCAAGCTGCCCGGCCAGCATTCCAGTATTGCTGCCAGCTATGTGATCGAGACGGCCAACTGCGGCAAGTTGCAGTGGCTCACCGAGCGCGACGAGTTCGGCGAGATCACCCGCCTGGCGCCGAGCGGCAATGAGCAACTGGCACGCCCGGACTGCGTGATCGGCAACGGCCTCAGCCGCGCCTGGACCGCGCTGGATTACTCCAGTTAAACGACAAGACCCCGGCAGATTGCTCTGTCGGGGCCTCGTTGCTCACGCTTGCTCGGGTGCGTGCAGCACACACACCGGCATTACCGGTTGCTAACTCAGCTATCAGCCTTGCTGCGCGATTTGCTGGCGGGTGCCTGCACCAGGCCATCGGCGCGGAACATCGCCTTGATCCCGCGGATGGCCTGGCGGGTGCGGTCCTGGTTCTCGATCAGGGCGAAGCGCACATGGTCGTCGCCGTAGTCGCCGAAGCCGATACCCGGTGAGACGCAGACCTTGGCTTCCAGCAGCAGCTTCTTGGCGAACTCCAGCGAGCCGAGGTGCGCATAGGGCTCGGGAATCTTGGCCCAGATGTACATCGAGGCCTTGGGATTCTCCACCATCCAGCCGGCTTCATGCAGGCCCTTGACCAGCATGTTGCGGCGTTGGCGGTACTGCTCGGCGATATCGCGCACGCACTGCTGGTCGCCTTCCAGGGCCGCGATGGCCGCCACCTGCAGCGGGGTGAAGGTGCCGTAGTCGTGGTAGCTCTTGATCCGCGCCAGGGCGCTGACCAGTTCCGGGTTGCCGACCATGAAGCCGATGCGCCAGCCGGCCATGTTGTAGCTCTTGGACAGGGTGAAGAACTCTACGGCGATGTCCTTGGCACCTTCCACCTGCATGATCGACGGGGCCTTCCAGCCGTCGTAGACGATGTCGGCGTAGGCCAGGTCGTGGATCACCAGCACGTCGTACTGCTTGGCCAGGGCCACCACGCGCTCGAAGAAATCCAGCTCCACGCACTGCGCGGTGGGGTTGGAGGGGAAGCCGAGGATCATCATCTTCGGCTTGGGGATCGACTCGCGAATTGCCCGCTCTAGCTCGGCGAAGAAGTCCACGCCGGGCACCAGCGGTACCGAACGCACCTGGGCGCCGGCGATCACCGCGCCATAGATGTGGATCGGGTAGCTGGGGTTGGGCACCAGCACGGTGTCGCCATGGTCCAGGGTGGCCAGCATCAGGTGCGCCAGGCCTTCCTTGGAGCCGATGGTGACGATGGCTTCGCTTTCCGGGTCGATCTCGACGTCGTAGCGATCCTTGTACCAGCGCGAAATGGCCCGGCGCAGGCGTGGAATGCCGCGCGAGGTGGAGTAACCGTGGGTGTCGTCGCGCTGGGCGACCTGCACCAGTTTCTCGACGATATGCGGTGGCGTGGCGCCATCGGGGTTGCCCATGCTGAAGTCGATGATGTCCTCGCCACGGCGGCGGGCGGCCATCTTCAGTTCGGCAGTGATGTTGAAAACGTAGGGGGGGAGACGATCGATGCGCGCAAAACGGCGCTTAGCTTGTTCAGCCATGCTTTCCTCGAAGACGTAAGCGCCCGGAACCGTCCGAGCGACGTTGGCCAGTGCGCTGGCCAGGCGGCGAAGATAAGCGCTGCGGCGGGACTTTGTCGAGCCCCCTGGCAGCGCGGGTGTTCACACTGGAATCTGCCGCTTCAGGCGCAGCAGCAGGTCGGCCAGCAGCTCGATATCGGCATCCGTGGTGCGCCACGACGAGACGCTGAGGCGAAAGGCCGGACGGCCCTGCCAAATCGTCGGGCCGAACCAGACCTCACCGCTGGCCTGCGCCGCCTCGCGGATGGCCACGGTCTGTGCGTCGTTATCGCCGCGCACCAACACCTGGTTGAGCACCACGCGATTGAGCACGGGGTAACCGCCATCGCGCAGGCGCTCGGCCAGCTGGCCGGCTTGGCGAATATGCCGGTCGATCAGTTCGCGCAGGCCGTCGCGGCCGAGGCTGGCCAGGGCCGCCCAGATCGCCACGCCGCGGGCGCGGCGAGAGAACTCCAGGGTCAGGTTCTTCTGCGCGTCCTTGCTCGCGCTGGCATAGGCGGCGTCGCTGTTCATCGCCGTGGCCAGGGCATCCGCGTCACGGCAGATGGCCATGGCGCCGTCGTAGGGGGTGTTCAGCCACTTGTGGCCGTCGCAGGTCCAGCTGTCGGCCAGCTCCACGCCAGTGGCCAGATGCGCAGAAGAGGAGGCACGGGCCCATAGGCCGAAGGCGCCGTCCACATGCACCCAGGCGCCGGCGGCTTTGGCTCTGGGGATCAGCTCGGCGAAGGGGTCGAATTCGCCGGTGTTCACCTCGCCGGCCTGCAGGCAGAGGATGCTCAGGTCATCCAGGGTCGGCAGCTGCGCCGGGTCGATGCGGCCCTGGGCATCGGTGGGGGCGATGATCAGCCGGTTCATGCCGAAGCCGAGGATGCGCAGAGCCTTCTTCACCGTGATATGACAAGTGGCGGAGACCACCACGCGCACTTCCGGCGCACCGCTCAGGCCATCGCCATCGAAGTCCCAGCCCTTGCGTGCCAGCAGCGCGCGGCGGGCGGCTGACAGGCTGGCCAGGGTGCAAGCGGTGGCGCTGGTGCCGAAACCGACGGCGCTGCTGCGGGGCAGATCGAGGGCCTCCAGCACCCAGCGTCCGGCCGTGCGCTCCAGCACATCGGCGACCGGCGCATTGTCGAAGGAGGAGGCGCACTGGTCCCAGGCCAACACCATGCGTTCCGCGGCGGCAGCGGGCAGGGTGGCGCCGATGACGAAGCCGAAGTAGCGCGGGCCGTTGCTGGCCACGGTGGCCGGTGAGCCGATTTCATCCAGCTGGCGCAGCACCTCTTGGTCGGCCAGGCCCTGTTCGGGCAGCGGCTGCTCGAAGGCCTGCAAGGCAGCGATGGCGGAAGGCGGGGGGAAGACCGGACGGCTGTCGATGCCATCGTAATAGCCGAGGGCGCGGCGATCCGCTTCGGCCAGTAACTGGCGTTCTTCGTGGCTGGTGGGCATGGCGTTCTCGGCGGTGGGCGATGAGGCCTTCACCTTAGCCAGTCGGGGCTTGCCCGCGCAGATACACAGTTAGGGGGAGTGAGCCGTACAGTTGACGGCTGCTGCGGTACGGATGGGGTAACAGTGCAAGGTTGACCGGTACAGTTATGGCGCCCGTGGGCCGGGCGCCGCTGCTTGTGTCAGTTACCGAGCATGTCATGCATGGCGATGATCTGTTCGGCCACCTGGATCAGCTTCTGCTGACGGCTCATGGCCTGGCGGCGCATCAGGGTGTAGGCATCTTCCTCGTTGCAGCTCTTCATCTTCATCAACAGGCCCTTGGCCAGTTCGATGCGCTTGCGTTCGGCCAGTTGCTCGTCGCGTGCCACCAGTTGCGCGCGCAGGGCCTGGTCGCTCTCGAAGCGGGCCATGGCCACGTCGAGGATCGGCTGCAGGCGCTCGGCATGGATTCCCTCGACGATGTAAGCGCTGACGCCGGACTGGATGGCCTGGCGCATCACGCTGGGGTCGTGCTCGTCGGTGAACATGACGATCGGGCGCGGCTGATCGCGGGTCACCAGCACCACCTGTTCCATCACGTCGCGGCCGGGGGACTCGGTATCGATCAGCACCACGTCGGGGCGCACGGCCTCGACGCGCTCGGGCAGGTCGATGGTCAGCCCCGACTCGTCGATGACCTCGAAGCCCGCCTCGATCAGGGCGCTCTTCAGGCGTCCGACCTTCTTCGGGGTGTCGTTGATCAGCAGAATTCGTAGCATGTTGGCGTTCGTCTCGCAGTGTTACAGGGCGATGGGCGCGGCAAGGCCGCTGCGCGCGTGAATGGTAAAACTGCCGGCGTAGGCGGCCGGATCGCTGCCATCCCAGACTTTGCCATCGAGCAGGGTGGAACTGCGCATCGGGTTGCTGGGCACCGCGATACCCAGCGCGCCGGCGGCCTGGCGGTAGAGGTCGAGCTGGTGGATCTGCCGGGCGACGCCCAGATAGTCCGGGTCGTCCTTGAGCAGGCCCCAGCGGCGGAACTGGGTCATGAACCACATGCCATCGGACAGCCAGGGCATGGTCACCTCGCCGTCGGCGAAGAAGCGCAGCGGATGGGCGTCCAGCCAGGCATGACCGAGACCGTCTTGATACTGGCCAAGGAAGCGCGGCTCGATGGCCGACAGCGGCGCGTCGACGTACTCGCTGCTGCTGATCAGTTGCGCGGTGCTGCGTTTGTTCTCTTCATTCTCATCGATGAAACGGCTGGCTTCCAGGACCGCCATGGTCAGGGCGCGGGCGGTGTTGGGGTACTGCTCGACGAACTCACGGGTGACGCCCAGCACTTTTTCCGGGTGATCGGCCCAGATCATCTGGCTGGTGGCCAGGGTGAAGCCCTGGTCTTCGTCCACGGCCAGGGCGCCCCAGGGGCCGCCGGCACAGAACCCATCAATACGCGACGCCTTGAGGTGGGTGACCATTTGCGAAGGCGGCACCACCACGCTGTTGACGTCTTCCAGGGGGTGGATGCCCTGGCTGGCGAGCCAGTAGTTCAGCCACATGGCATGGGTGCCGGTGGGGAAGGTCTGGGCGAAGGTCAGCTTTGCACCGCTTTGACGCACGCGTGTGGCCAGCGCCTCGGCACTGGTCACGCCGGCCTGCTTGAGCGGCTCGGAGAGGTTGATCGCCTGGCCGTTCTGGCACAGGCCCATGAGGATGGCCATGTCGGTGGCCGGACCGCTGAGGCCCAGGTGAATGCCGTAGACCTGGCCGTACAGCGCCTGAGCGGCGTCCAGTTCGCCGGACAGCAGCTTGTCACGCAGGGTGGCCCAGGAGGCCTGGCGCTGCAGGTTGAGGGTCAGGCCATAGGGTTGGGCGAAGCCCTGGGTGGCTGCGACGATCAGCGAAGCGGAGTCAGTCAGGGCCATGAAGCCCAGGTCCAGCACGCTCTTTTCCGGTGCATCGGAGCCTGCGACCCAGGCCAGGCTGTCGTTACGGGTGCTTTCGATTTCGCTCATGTACGTTGTTCCGCCGTTGAACAAAAAAGGCGTCGCCCCAGCTACCACGGGGTGGTAACCAGAAACGACGCCATTGTCTATGAACTGACTCCGCCGTTGGAGAAAGTTCTGCTGGTTTCGTTCTAGCAAGCGATATGCCAGCAGTAGTGCGGCAGAAAAACAAAACCCCGCCGGAGCGGGGTTTGCTGGAGCAGATAGGGTTTAGAACCTGTTTAGGATCTTTTGAGCTAGAGCCAGGCAAGGCGCAACGACCAGCGGGAGTAACAGCCGTAGGCTGGCCCGAAGGGTAAGCGCCAGCGAATCAAGTGGGCGAGGGCGCGGAGTTTACGAGCTGTAAATGAGCAGCCCGAGCCCGACTTCAACGCAGCATGGCCGACGATCAAGAGGTCGTAGACGGGTTCTTAGCGTTCCATCATCTGCTTTACATGATCCTGCGGAATCTGCTGCTTGCGGCCTTCGCTGTCTTCGAATTCGAGCATGCCGGTGTCGCGGTCCAGTTCTGGCTTGCCGTCGCTGGTGAGCATTTGTCCGTCGGTAGTGGTGATGATGTATTCGCTGGCACAACCGGCCAGGCCGACAGCGCAGAGCAGGATCAGAAAGCAGTGTTTCATAGAGGGAACTCCCGGATGTTCAGTGTATGAGCCGCAAACCAGCGACTCCAAGCTGCACGCTACGGGTTGAGCTGGGTGGCGTGCAAGTTGAACCCACAAAAAAGGATGCCGCAGCATCCTTTTTTTGACCGCGAGCAAGGGCTCAGGCGGCGACGAAGCTGGCGGGGTAGGCGAGGCCGGCTTGGCTGCTCTGCACTTCACTCAGGGTCTCGCGTACCACCTGCTTGGCCAGGCAGGCACATTTGCCGCATTGGCTGGCAACGCCCAGCGTTTCGCGAACATCGCGGTAGCTGCAGCAGCCTTCATAGATGGCATCGCGGATTTGACCGTCAGTAACACCTTGGCAGAGGCAAACGTACATGGACAGGCTCGGATGAGAATGGGTTGCTGTTGGCAGGGGATACTAATGTTAATGAGAATGCTTGTCAAAACTTTGCGTTAGCTTTTCCTGTCTGCTCAATGCTGGCCCGGGTTGGAGTGCTGCGAACCTTTAATCCAGCTTTGCAATAGGCACAAAAAACCCGGCCTGGGCCGGGTTTTCCTTTTGCGGCTGCACGGGCTTAGTGGTCGAACTCGTCCCAGCCGCCCATTTCCTTCCAGCGATTGACGATGCCGCAGAACAGCTCGGCGGTCTTCTCGGTGTCGTAGCGCGCGGAGTGCGCTTCCTTGCCGTCGAAGGCGATGCCGGCGGTCTGGCAGGCCTTGGCCAGTACGGTCTGGCCGTAGGCGAGGCCAGCCAGGGTGGCGGTGTCGAAGCTGGAGAAGGGGTGGAAGGGGTTGCGCTTGATGTCGCAGCGGGCCACGGCGGCGTTCAGGAAGCCGAGGTCGAAGCTGCTGTTGTGGCCGACCAGGATGGCGCGTTTGCAGCCGTTGGCCTTGATCGACTTGCGCAGGCCTTTGAAGATTTCCCCAAGCGCGTGCTCTTCGCTGACCGCCATGCGCAGCGGGTGGTCCAGCTTGATCCCGGTGAACTCCAGGGCCGCCTGCTCGATATTGGCGCCGGCGAACGGCTCGATGCGGAAGAAGTGGGTGTGGTCCGGGTAGACGAAACCACTTTCATCCATGGCGATGGTGGTCGCGGCGATCTCCAGCAGGGCGTCGGTGGCGCAGTTGAAGCCGCCCGTCTCGACATCCACCACCACCGGCAGGTAGCCGCGGAAACGCGCAGCCATCGGGTGGCGCGGGCCTGAGGGCAGGCTGCCGTCGAGTTCGTCGTCGAAATGTTCTTCGCTCACGCGGGGTTCTCCAGCAGGCGCCAGCGCAGGTTCTCACCGGCGCGCAGGGGGATTACGGTCTGTTCGCCCAGCGGTAGGCTGGCCGGGGCGGTCCACTCTTCACGCACCAGGGTGATGCGGTCGGTGTTGCGCGGCAGGTTGTAGAAGTCGGGGCCGAAGTGGCTGGCAAAACCTTCCAGCTTGTCCAGCGCGTTGCGCTGCTCGAAGGCCTCGGCATACAGCTCGATGGCGGCATAGGCGGTGTAGCAGCCGGCACAGCCGCAGGCGGCTTCCTTGGCGTGCTTGGCGTGCGGAGCCGAATCGGTGCCGAGGAAGAACTTGGCGCTGCCACTGGTGGCGGCATCCAGCAGGGCTTCCTGATGGGTGTTGCGTTTGAGGATCGGCAGGCAATAGAAGTGCGGACGAATACCGCCGACCAGCATGTGGTTGCGGTTGTACAGCAGGTGGTGGGCGGTGATGGTCGCGCCCACCTTGCTCGATGCGGCGTTGACGAACTGCACCGCGTCACTGGTGGTGATGTGCTCGAACACCACGTTCAGGCTGGGGAAGCGCTCGACCACGCGGACCAGATGCTCATCAATGAAGCGCTTCTCGCGGTCGAACACGTCGACCTCGGCGCGGGTCACTTCACCGTGCACCAGCAGCGGCAGGCCGACTTCGGCCATGGCTTCCAGCGCCGGGAAGATCTTGTCGATACTGGTTACCCCGGAATCGGAGTTGGTGGTGGCGCCGGCCGGGTAGAGCTTGGCGGCATGCACGAAGCCACTGGCCTTGGCGCTACGCACATCTTCGGCCGAGGTGTTGTCGGTGAGGTACAGCACCATCAAGGGCTGGAACTGGCTGCCGGCGGGACGGGCGGCGAGGATGCGCTGGCGGTAGCCATCGGCCTCGGCGGTGTTGCGTACCGGTGGTACCAGGTTGGGCATGATGATGGCGCGGGCAAAGGTGCGCGCAACGTCGGCAACGGTGTGTGGCAGTACAGCGCCGTCGCGCAGGTGAATATGCCAATCGTCGGGGCGCAGCAGGGTAATGCGGTCGGACATGGAGGATTCCAGGCGGGTAAAACGTGCTCGCATGCTACCGGAAATGGTCTTCGCCGGCACGGCTATCAAGTTTTCCCGAGGCTGACCGATACTTCAGGGGAATGCCGTTTCTCCGTGTGGAGCCTGTCGTGCGCCAACCCTATCTGACCCTGCTGAGCGTGCTGACCTGCCTATCCCTGGGCCAGCCTGCTGCGGCCATCACTTTCCAGACGCGCATGGAAAAGGTGGAGTGGAAAGTCGAGGGCGACAAGTTCGAGTGCCGGCTGTCGCAGCCAATCGCGGATTTTGGCAGCGGCGAGTTCGTCCGCCGCGCGGGCGAGCAGGCGACATTCCGTCTGAAGACCCGCGAGCGCTGGCTGGGAGCAGGCTCGGCGACCTTGCTGGCGGCGGCTGCGCCCTGGCAACCGGGGCGTGGTGATATCAACCTCGGCCCGGTCAGCGTGGTGGCGGGTGAGGTGCCGTTCAACAGCTCCCAGGAACAGGCCGGGCGCCTGCTCACCGGTCTGATGGAAGGGCGCAGCCCGCTGGTCAAACACCGCACCACCGCGGGTGGTGACAGCCTCGATGTGCGCCTGCTGCCGGTCAAGTTCAACCAGGCCTACAGCGACTACCTCAAGTGCACCGCCGGCCTGCTGCCGGTCAACTTCGACCAGATTCGCAAGGCACAGATCGGCTTTCCCGGTGGCGGTTCAGCGCTCGATGATCTGGGGCAGGCCAAGCTGGAGATCATCCTCGGTTATCTCAAGGCCGACCCCAGCGTCAATCGCATCGAGCTGGATGGCCACTCCGACAACAGTGGCAACCGCCTGACCAACCGCGATACCTCGCGACGGCGGGCGATTGCCGTGGAGGAGTACCTCAAGGCCAGTGGCGTGCCCGCCGAGCAGATCGTCGTGCGCTTCCACGGCGAACGTTACCCGCTGGTGCCGAACAGCAGCGAAAGCAACCGGGCGAAGAACCGCCGGGTGACCATGACCCTGTCCCGAGAACCGGTCGCCGAACCGGCAGAGGAGGCGGCTCCAGCCCCGGCGGAACCTACCCCGCCAGCCGAGCCTGCGGCCACTTCCTGAGTTCGCCAGGCTGCGTCGCGGCCGCTGCGAAACAGGAGCAGACCCTAAATAAATCTGTCGCTTTGTCGCCAGTGCCTGTCGCGCCCCTGTAAATCGCCGGGCGCGGCCGGTAGAATCGCGGGTTTTCCGTACAACCCCGTGGAGTTGATTGGCATGGCGGACGTTAAGAAGGTAGTTCTGGCCTATTCCGGTGGTCTGGATACCTCGGTAATCCTCAAGTGGCTGCAGGACACCTATGAATGCGAAGTGGTGACCTTCACCGCTGACCTCGGCCAGGGCGAAGAAGTCGAGCCGGCTCGCGCCAAGGCCCAGGCCATGGGCGTCAAGGAAATCTACATCGACGACCTGCGCGAAGAATTCGTCCGCGATTTCGTCTACCCGATGTTCCGCGCCAACACCGTCTACGAAGGCGAGTACCTGCTGGGTACTTCCATCGCCCGTCCGCTGATCGCCAAGCGCCTGATCGAAATCGCCAACGAGACCGGCGCCGACGCCATCTCCCACGGCGCCACCGGCAAGGGCAACGACCAGGTGCGTTTCGAACTGGGCGCCTATGCACTCAAGCCGGGCGTGAAAGTCATCGCCCCGTGGCGCGAGTGGGACCTGCTGTCCCGCGAGAAGCTGATGGACTACGCCGAGAAGCACGCCATCCCGATCGAGCGCCACGGCAAGAAGAAGTCGCCGTACTCCATGGATGCCAACCTGCTGCACATCTCCTATGAAGGCGGCGTGCTGGAAGACACCTGGACCGAGCACGAAGAAGACATGTGGCGCTGGACCAAGTCCCCGGAAGCCGCACCGAACGTGCCGACCTACATCGAGCTGACCTACCGTGCCGGTGACATCGTCGCCATCGACGGCAAGGAAATGAGCCCGGCCACCGTGCTGGCCGAACTGAACCGCATCGGCGGCGAAAACGGCATCGGTCGCCTCGACATCGTCGAGAACCGCTATGTCGGCATGAAGTCGCGCGGCTGCTACGAGACCCCCGGCGGCACCATCATGCTGCGCGCCCACCGCGCCATCGAGTCGATCACCCTGGACCGCGAAGTGGCCCACCTGAAAGACGAACTGATGCCCAAGTACGCCAGTCTGATCTACACCGGCTACTGGTGGAGCCCGGAGCGTCTGATGCTGCAGCAGATGATCGACGCCTCGCAGGCTCACGTGAATGGTGTGGTGCGCCTGAAGCTGTACAAGGGCAACGTCATCGTCACCGGCCGCAAGTCCGACGACTCGCTGTTCGACGCCAACATCGCCACCTTCGAAGAAGACGGCGGTGCGTACAACCAGGCCGACGCGGCGGGCTTTATCAAGCTCAACGCCCTGCGCATGCGTATTGCTGCGAACAAGGGCCGCAAGCTGTTCTGATAAGCTGCCAGGCAAGCCACAGGACCCCGGCCACGAGCCGGGGTTTTGCATTCAAGGGCCCGAGAAACGGGCCGCGAAGAGGAGATATTCAATGAGACTGCTGCATACCATGCTGCGCGTTGGCGACATGGACAAGTCCATCGCCTTCTACACCGAAGTGCTGGGCATGACCCTGCTGCGCCGTAAGGACTACCCGGACGGGCAGTTCACCCTGGCCTTCGTCGGCTACGGCAACGAGGCTGAAAATAGCGTGATCGAGCTGACCTACAACTGGGGCGTGGACAGCTACGAGCTGGGCACCGGCTATGGCCATATCGCCCTGGAAGTGGCCGATGTGTACAAGGCGTGTGAGGACATTCGTTCGCGTGGCGGCAAGATCACCCGCGAACCGGGGCCGATGAAACACGGCACGAGCATTCTGGCCTTTGTCGCGGATCCGGACGGCTACAAGATCGAGCTGCTGTCGCCCAAGCGCAACGATTGATAGCTGCTATGCTTTTGTAAGCAATTGCTTACAAGGAAGGTAGTCATTCCAGTAGATTTAACGAGGTGTTCCATGGCCGCTGACAAGCATGCGCTGCATCTGATCCGGGTGGTGCAGGAGTTGTCGATGGCGAGGGATGTGGACAGCGTGGCGGAAATTGTCCGGCATGCTGCCCGCGAGCTGAGTGGTGCCGATGGCGCTACATTCGTGTTGCGCGATGGGGATCGCTGTTTCTATCGTGACGAAGATGCCATCTCGCCGCTGTGGAAGGGGCAGCGCTTTCCCATGAGCGCGTGCATCAGCGGTTGGGTCATGCTCAATCGCCAGGCCACCGTAATTCCTGATATCTACCAGGACGAGCGCATACCCCACGCGGCCTATCGGCCGACCTTCGTTAAAAGCCTGGTGATGGTGCCAATCCGTACCCTCGAGCCGATTGGTGCCATTGGTGCCTATTGGGCCAGTGGCTACCGGGCAACTGCTGAGCAGGTCGAGTTGCTGCAGGCCTTGGCTGATTCCATATCGATAGCCATGGAAAATGTGCAGGTCTATGCCGAGCTGGAACAGCGTGTGGAAGAGCGCACGGCGCAGCTGGCTGAAGCCAACAGGCGCCTGCATGCCGAAGTGCGCGAGCGCGAGCGGATGGCCGCGGAGGTGCGCCAGCTGTCGTTGACCGATGAACTGACGGGGCTACATAACCGTCGTGGCTTCCTCCTGCTGGCCGAGCGTGAGCTGGAAGCTGCCCAGCGTCGGCGGAGTCGTTGCTTGCTGCTGTACGCTGATCTGGATTACCTCAAGCAGACCAACGATCGCCATGGGCATGCCGCTGGCGATGTCATGTTGATCGATGCTGCGCAGGTGTTGCGCTCGGTGTTTCGCAGCACCGATGTATTGGCGCGACTGGGGGGCGACGAGTTCGTGGTGTTGACCAGTGACTATGTCAGCAGTGAGGAAGTCCTGCAGCGACTGGCTGCGGCGATCAAGGCCTTCCAGCGGCAAACGGGGCGGCAACTGTCTATCAGTCTCGGCGTTGCCGAGTCCTCGTTGAGTGCCGGCGCTGGGCTGGATAGCCTGCTGACCCAGGCGGACGCAGCCATGTATGCCAACAAGTGTGCGCGGCGGAGCTTGCAGGTCGCCAGCTGAGATTTCTCGGCCACATGAAAAAGCCCCGCACTTGCGGGGCTTTTTCATGTTTGACCTTCAGAGGTCGAAGTCGTAGTCGCCGAGCTGTTTCTGCAGGCGTCGCTCTTCCAGGTAGTTGTCGATGACCCGGCGTTTGGCCAGGTTGGTCTTGGCGACTTCCACCACCGGACGTTCGGTGGTTTCTTCGGCCTCTTCGGCGACAAAGTCATCGTCGAGTACGAGTTCTTCTTTGTCAGTGCTCATCAGGTTCACTCCAACTCAGGGGGCGATGTTGGCGACCTTATAGCGGCAAAGCGGGACAGGGTAAAAAAGATTTTTTCAATCGACGTATTGGCTTAATCAATAGGCGCTCAATCGTCGGAGGTTTTTGCCTTGTATTCGCACAGGTCTTCGATGCGACAGCTGCCACAACGCGGCTTGCGCGCCTGGCAGACATAGCGGCCATGCAGGATCAGCCAGTGGTGCGAATCGAGGAGGAAGTCCTTGGGCACGAACTTGAGCAGTTTCTTTTCCACTTCCAGCACGTTCTTGCCCGGAGCGATGCCGGTGCGGTTGCTGACGCGGAAGATATGCGTGTCCACGGCCATGGCCAACTGGCGGAAGGCGGTGTTGAGCACCACGTTGGCGGTCTTGCGGCCGACGCCGGGCAGAGCTTCGAGGTCTTCGCGGTTGTCCGGCACCTGGCTGTTGTGTTTTTCCACCAGGATGCGGCAGGTCTCTATGACGTTCTTCGCCTTGCTCGGGTACAGGCCGATGGTCTTGATGTACTCGCACAGGCCGTCATAGCCCAGGGCGTAGATCGCTTCCGGGGTGTTGGCCACCGGATAGAGCCTGGCCGTGGCCTTGTTCACCCCGACGTCGGTGGCCTGGGCAGAGAGAATCACTGCAATCAGCAGCTCGAAGGGCGTGCTGTAGGCCAGCTCGGTCTTCGGCTCGGGGTTGTCCTCGTGCAGCCGGCGGAAGATCTCGTAGCGTTTGGCCGCGTTCACTCGATTACCCCGGTGACCCGTACGCGGCGGCTGGCGGCGGGTGCAGCTTCCGGCTGGTCAGCCTTGGCACGCTCGGCGACCACGGCGTCGATGCGGTTCTTCAGGGCGATCAGCAGGCCGAGCACAAGGAACGCACCTGGCGGCAGGATGGCCAGCAGGAAGCCCTGGTAGTCGGCGAACAGCACCAGCTGCCAGTTGGCGGCAATCGGGCCGAACAGCAGGTGCATGTTGGCCAGCAGTGCGCCGGTGCCGAGCAGCTCACGCACCGCGCCAATGGCCAGCAGCACCAGGCCGAAGCCGGTGCCCATCATCAGGCCGTCGAAGCTGGCGTGGGCCACGCTGTTCTTCGCCGCGAAGGCTTCGGCGCGGCCGAGGATGATGCAGTTGGTGGTGATCAGCGGAATGAAGATGCCGAGGATCTGATACAGCTCGTAGGTGAAGGCCTGCATCAGCAGCTCGATGCAGGTGGTCAGCGCGGCGATGATCATGACGAAGGCGGGCAGGCGCACGGCATCGGTGACCTGGCGGCGGATCAGGGCCACGGCCGCGTTCGAGCAGGCCAGCACCAGGGCGGTGGCGATGGCCATGCCGAGGGCGTTGACCACCGAGTTACTGACCCCCAGCAGCGGGCACAGGCCGAGCAGCTGGACCAGGCCCGGGTTGTTTTTCCACAGGCCGTTGATGGCGATTTCGCGGTAGCTAGCCATGGCTGTTGTCGCCCTCGTTGCTGGAGACCGGCGCGAGCAGCTCGGCCTGGTGTGCGTCGAAATACTGCAGCGCCTTGTGCACCGCCTTGACCACCGCGCGCGGGGTGATGGTGGCGCCGGCGAACTGGTCGAACTGGCCGCCGTCTTTTTTCACCGCCCAGCCGGCGGTATCCGGTGATTGCAGCGACTGGCCGACGAAACTGTTGATCCACGGGCTCTTGGCCAGCTCGATCTTGTCGCCCAGGCCGGGGGTTTCCTTGTGCCCGACCACGCGCACGCCAGCCAGGCGGCCATCGGCATGGATGCCCACCAGCAGGAAGATGTTGCCGCTGTAGCCGTCCGGCGCGGTGGCCTGGAGGATCACTGCCGTGGGCTCGCCCTTGAGGGTGGCCAGGTAGGCGGGACTGGACGTCTTGTTGCCGAGTAGTGGGTCGAACACCTGGCGCGGGTGATCCAGCAGGTGGTTGTCATAGCTGCCAGCGGGGAGGATCTGCGCCAGCGCCTGGGCCTTGGCTTCGCGCTCGGCGGCGGCAATGCGCGTGGCGGTGCCTTGCTGGGTGATTGCCACCACGCCGACGGTGACCACGGCGAACAGGCCGAGTACCAGGCTGTTCTTCAGCATCGAACGGGAAATTTCCGGCAGGGCCATGTCATTCCCCCAGTTTGAAGCCGCGCCCCGGCTTGCGATGGCCGTAGGTGCGCGGGCGGGTGTAGTAGTCGATGGTCGGGGCGCAGAGGTTCATCAGTAGCACGGCGAAGGCAACGCCATCCGGGTAGCCGCCCCAGGTGCGAATGATATAGACCAGCACACCGACCCCGGCGCCGAAGAGGATTCGTCCCAGGTTGCTGGTGGCGCCGGACACCGGGTCGGTAACAATGAAGAAGGCGCCGAGCATGGTCGCGCCGGTCAGCAGGTGGAACAGCGGCGAGCCGTTGGAGTCCGAGCCGGAGCCGTTCCAGCACAGCAGGCTGATGACGAACAGCGCGCCGAGCATGCCCAGGGGCGCGTGCCAGCTGATCACTTTCTTGTAGATCAGAAACAGGCCACCGAGCAGGAAGGCCAGGTTGACCCATTCCACCGCCTTGCCACCGAACTCGCCGAAGGCCGGGTTCTGCGCCCACAGCTCGTCCATGGTCAGGCTTTTGTTGATTTTCAGGCTGTCCAAGGCGGTGGCCTGGCTCCAGCCATCGGGCAGGGCGGCGAGGCCGAAGATCTGCTGGATGCCGTCCCAGGCGCCCATCGTGTGCGGCTTGGGCCAGCTGGTCATCTCGATGGGGAAGGAAATCAGCACCACCACGTAGCCGATCATTGCCGGGTTGAACGGATTCTGCCCGAGGCCGCCATACAGCTGCTTGCCGAAGACGATGGCGAAGCCGACCGCGACCAGGGTCAGCCACCAGGGCGCGTAGGGCGGCAGGGCCAGAGCCAGCAGCACGGCGGTGACCAGGGCGCTGCCATCCTTGAGGAAGAAGGCGATCGGGCGCTGGCGTGCAGCGAGGATGGCTGCTTCCACGGCCAGGGCGACGACGCTGGCCCAGACCAGGTTGACCAGGGTGCCAATGCCGAACAGCCAGGTCAGGGCCAGGGCGCCAGGCGCGCAGGCGGCAGCCACCAGCAGCATGACGCGCTGGGTGCGATTGCTGCCCTTGGCGTGGGGCGAGGTGATGCGGGGCAGGGCCATTGATGCTCCGTGTCTGGTTGCACAGCCATTGGGCGGCGCAGCGCTGTTCTGTAGCCCGGATGCAATCCGGGGGGGCGATCCGCAGATCGTTCGGTTAATCCCGTCCCTCTGCGAATTACGCGAGAGGGGCGTTGTCTTGTTTTCGGGCCTTGCAGGTCATTGATGGCATTGCGTGGCCTGCCCCGGATTGCATCCGGGCTACGGTTCCTGCTGCTCCGCCAGTTTCTGTTCGGCCGCGGCCAGGCGCGCGCGGGCGGCATCGAGTGCCTCGCTGGCGGCCTGCTCATCGCGCTCCAGCTTGCGCAGGTCGGCGCGGGCGAAGGCGAGTTCGGTCTTCAGGGCGCGCAAGGCTTCATCAATCGGAGCCTTGTCGGTACGCACCAGCTCGGGAGCTGGCTTGTTCGAGACAGCCTCGGCGGCATGCAAGGCCTGTTCGGCGGCGGTCAGGGCCGCACGCAGGGTCGCCAGCTCGGCTTCCCCGGCGGCGGCCTTTTCTGCCTTTTTCAGTTCGGCGCGTTTCATCGCCAGTTCGATCTTGGCTTTTTTCAGAGCGTCGTCGTCGCCGGCCGGCTTGGCCGCTGGAGCCGGCGCTGCGCTCTGCAGGCTTTCCAGGGCTTGCTCGGCGGCGGCCAGTTGCTGGCGAGCCTGTTCCAGTTCGCTCTGCTGTTCGGCCGTGGGGCTTTCCAGCTTCTCCAGCTTGCGCAGCTGAGCCTTGAGCATGGCGGCTTCGATCTTGGCTTTCTTCAGCGCCTCGTCGCCAGCCGGTTTGGCCGCTGGAGCCGGTACTGCGCTTTGCAGACTTTCCACGGCTTGCTCGGCGGCGGCCAGTTGCTGGCGGGTCTGTTCCAGCTCGGTCTGCTGTTCGGCAGTCGGGCTTTCCAGTTTCTCCAGCTTGCGCAGCTGGGCTTTGAGCATGGCGGCTTCGATCTTGGCCTTCTTCAGCGCTTCGTCAGCCGGCGGCGCGGCGGTCACTGGCGGGGCACTGGCCTGGACGGCTTCCAGGGCTTTCTGCGCGGCTTCGGCCGCGGCGCGCAGACTGCTGACCTGGGCCTGCAGCTCTGGGGTGTCGTGGCTGGCCAGCTGTTTCTCGGCTTTTTTCAGGGCGACCTGGGCCATGCTGGCTTCGATCTTCAGGCGCTTGAGCTGGTCGTCGGCGGCAGGCGCGGCGGCAACCGGAGTTGCGCTGGCGGCTTCGGCCTGGGCCGCCTTGGCCTTGGCGGCACGCTCGGCGCGGGCGAGGCGCTCGGCTTCCTTGCGTTCTTCCTCGCGGCGCAGGCGCTCCTGGCGCAGCTCGAAGCGTTGCTTGGAGTGCTCGGCTTTCTGCTGCTTCTGCTCCAGGTCGCGGATGTCGGCCTTGGCGGCGCGGTAGTACTGCACCAGCGGGATGCTCGACGGGCAGACATAGGCGCAGGCGCCGCACTCGATGCAGTCGAACAGGTTGTGCGCCTTGAGTTGTTCGTGTTGCTGGCCGAGGGCGAAAAAGTGCAGTTGTTGCGGCAGCAGGCTGGCCGGGCAGGCCTCGGCACATTCGCCACAGCGGATGCACGGCATGGCCGGTGGTGGCGCGGGCAACTCGGCGCGGGTCGAAGCCAGCAGGCAGTTGCTGGTCTTGATCAGCGGCACGCCGAGGTCGGGCAGGCTGAAGCCCATCATCGGCCCGCCCATCACCAGGCGATTGAGCTTGGCTTTGTCTAGCCCGGCGAAGTCGAGCAGCTCGCCCACGGGGGTGCCGATCAAGGCCTCGACGTTGCCAGGACGGCTCAGGGCTTCGCCGGTGAGGGTGGTGATGCGCGAGATCAGCGGCTTGCCCAGCACGATGGCGTCATGGATGGCCACGCAGGTACCGACGTTCTGGCAGAGCATGCCGATATCGGCCGGCAGCCCGCCACTGGGAACTTCCACGCCAGTGAGGATCTGGATCAGCTGCTTCTCGCCACCGGACGGGTACTTGGTGGGGAACACCTTGAGGGTGTAGCTGCGCTCGACCAGGGCGGCGCGCACGGCGGCGATGGCCTCGGGCTTGTTGTCCTCGATGCCGATCAGCACCTGGTCGGGCTGAATCAGCTGCACCAGGATGTCGATGCCGGAGATCAGCTCGGCAGCGCGTTCGCGCATCAGCAGGTCGTCGGCGGTGATGTACGGCTCGCACTCGGTGCCGTTGATGATCAGCGTGTGGGTCTTCTGGGTCGGCCGCGCGGTGAGCTTGACCGCTGCCGGGAAGCCGGCACCGCCCAGGCCGTTGATGCCGGCCTGGCGGATCTTTTCCAGCAGCTCGGCGGCTTCCATGTGCCGGTAGTCCGGGCAGGGCTGCAGGTCGGTCCACTGCTCCAGGCCGTCGCTGTCGATGACGATGGCTGCTGCCGGCATGCCGGACACATGTGGGTAGGGCTGCGCGCCGATAAAACTGACGGTGCCGGAGGTCGGCGCATGCACGGCGGCGCTGACGAAGCCGTTGGCCTCGGCGATCTTCTGGCCCTTGAGCACGTACTCGCCCACCGCCACGCAGGGCTCGGCGGCGGCACCGATATGTTGGCCCAGCGGCAGGATCAGGCGCCTGGGCAGTGGCGCCGGCTGGATCGGCGTGCGGTTGGAGAGGGTTTTTTGCTCCGGCGGGTGGATGCCGCCGGGGATGTCCCAGATCTGCTGGGCGTGGTCGATCAGCGCGGTCATGCGGCGTGCTCCCGGTCGCTGGCGATCAATTGGCCGGGGGCCAGCGGCAGCTGCCATTTCCAGCTCTGCACAGTGCTGCCGAGCGGGATCATATCGATGCAGTCAACCGGGCAGGGCTCGACGCACAGGTCGCAGCCGGTGCATTCGCTGACGATCACCGTGTGCATCTGCTTGGCGGCGCCGACGATGGCATCTACCGGGCAGGCCTGGATGCACTTGGTGCAACCGATGCACTCGGCTTCGCGGATAAAGGCGACCATCTGCGGCTTCTCGCCTTCGACGGCGTCCAGCGGCTCGGGCTCGACATCCAGCAAGTCGGCCAGGGCCTGGATCGTCGCCTCGCCGCCAGGCGGGCACTTGTTGATCTTGTCGCCACCGGCAATCGCCTCGGCGTACGGCTTGCAGCCGGGGTAGCCGCACTGGCCGCACTGGGTCTGTGGCAGCAGGGAGTTGATCTGCTCGGCGATCGGATCACCTTCGACGCGGAAACGTACCGCCGCGTAACCGAGGATGGCGCCGGCCAGCAGGCACAGGGCCAGGATGGCAAGCACGGCAATCAGAATCAGGCTCATAGCTTGATCAGCCCGGCAAAGCCCATGAACGCCAGCGACATCAGCCCGGCGGTGATCATGCCGATGGCCGCGCCCTGGAAGGACTGCGGCACATCGGCGATGGCGATGCGTTCACGCATGGCGGCGAACAGCACCAGCACCAGGGAGAAACCGAGGCCGGCGGCAAAACCGTTGGCGGTCGCGGTAATAAAGGTGAACTCGGCCTTGTTGGCGTTGACCAGGGCCACGCCGAGGACGATGCAGTTGGTGGTGATCAGCGGCAGAAAGATGCCGAGCACGCGGTAGAGCAGGGGACTGGTCTTGTTCACCACCATCTCGGTGAACTGCACCACCACGGCGATCACCAGGATGAAGCTGATGGTGCGCAAAAACTCCAGGCCCAGCGGCTCCAGCACGTATTCCTGCACCAGGTAGCTGCACATGGCAGCCAGGGTGAGGACGAAGGTGGTGGCCAGCGACAGGCCGATGGCGGTCTCGATCTTCTTCGATACGCCCATGAACGGGCACAGGCCGAGGAACTGCACCAGCACGAAGTTGTTGACCAGGATGGCACTGACCATGATCAAGGCGAGTTCGGTCATCGGATTACCGTTGCGGGCAGGAAGGCCGGATTAAAAGGGGGCCTATTATCGGAAAGGGCACGGGCACTAACAAGCCGGCAAAAGCCGGCTGATTAGCAGCTTATAAGGCTAGTCGAGGGCATGCGGCGCTGCGCCGCAGCCCGTTAACTGGTTCTTACTTGACCCGTTGCCCCGGCTTGGCGCCGCTGTCCGGGCTGAGCAGGTAGATCTCTTCACCACCAGGGCCGGCGGCCAGGACCATGCCTTCGGAGACGCCGAACTTCATCTTGCGCGCGGCAAGGTTGGCCACGTACAGGGTCAGGCGGCCTTCCAGCTTGCTCGGGTCCGGGTAGGCGCTCTTGATGCCGCTGAACACGTTGCGCTTCTCGTCGCCGATATCCAGGGTCAGGCGCAGCAGCTTGTCGGCGCCCTCGACGAACTCGCACTTCTCGATCAGGGCGATGCGCAGGTCGACGGCGGCGAAGGCGTCGAAGGCGATCTCGGCGGCCAGCGGGTCTTTCGCCAGTTCACCGTTGCCGGAGGGTGCGGCCGGGGCTTCGGTAGAGGCGAGGTCTTCCTTGGAGGCGGCGGTCATGGCTTCGATCTTCGCCGGCTCGATGCGGGTCAGCAGCGGGTTGAATGGGTTGAGCTGGTGGTTGGCCAGCGGTGTGCCCAGATCGCTCCAGCTCAGCGGGGCGACGTTGAGGAAGGCCTCGGCGTCGGCGGCCAGCTTCGGCAGTACCGGCTTGAGCAGGATCACCAACTGGCGGAACAGGTTGACGCCCAGGGCGCAGATTTCCTGTACTTCGGCCTGCTTGCCTTCGACCTTGTTCAGCGCCCACGGCGCCTTGTCGGCGATCCAGGCGTTGGCGCGGTCGGCCAGGGCCATGATCTCGCGCATGGCGCGGGAGAAATCGCGGGCTTCATAGGCATCGCTGATGCTCGGCGCGGCGGCCTGGAAGGCAGCCCACAGCTCCGGCTCGGGGTTGGCGTCGACCAGCACGCCATTGTTGCCCTTGTGGATAAAGCCGGCACAGCGGCTGGCGATGTTGACCACCTTGCCGACCAGGTCCGAGTTGACCTTCTGCACGAAGTCTTCGAGGTTCAGGTCAAGGTCGTCGACGCCGCGGCCCAGCTTGCTGGCGTAGTAGTAGCGCAGGTATTCCGGATTCAGGTGATCCAGGTAGGTGCGCGCCTTGATGAAGGTGCCGCGCGACTTGGACATCTTCTGCCCGTTCACCGTCAGGTAACCGTGCACGTTGACTGCGGTCGGCTTGCGGTAGCCGGCGCCTTCGAGCATGGCCGGCCAGAACAGGGCGTGGAAGTTGACGATGTCCTTGCCGATGAAGTGATACAGCTCGGCCGTCGAGTCCTTGTTCCAGAACGCGTCGAAGTCCAGCTCCGGGCGTTTGCTGCAGAGGTTCTTGAAGCTGGCCATGTAGCCGATCGGCGCGTCCAGCCAGACGTAGAAGTACTTGCCCGGCTCGTCGGGGATCTCGAAGCCGAAGTAGGGCGCATCACGGCTGATGTCCCACTCCTGCAGGCCGCCATCCAGCCATTCGGCGATCTTGTTGGCGACGGCGTCCTGCAGTGTGCCGCTGCGGGTCCAGGTCTTCAGCATGGCCTCGAAGTCGGGCAGCTTGAAGAAGAAGTGCTTGGAGTCGCGCAGCACCGGCACGGCGCCAGAGATGGCCGAGCGCGGGTTCTTCAGCTCGGTGGGCTCGTAGGTGGCGCCACATTTCTCGCAGTTGTCGCCGTACTGGTCCTCGGCCGCGCATTTCGGGCAGGTGCCCTTGATGAAGCGGTCGGCGAGGAACATGCCCTTCTCGGGGTCGAAGTACTGGGTCACCGAACGGGTGGCGATATGCCCGGCATCACGCAGCTTGAGGTAGATGCTGGTGGCCAGCTCGCGGTTTTCCTCGGCGTGGGTCGAGTGGAAGTTGTCGAAGTCGACCAGGAAATCGGCGAAGTCGGCGCTGTGCTCGGCCTGTACGTTGGCGATCAGCTGTTCCGGGGTGATGCCTTCCTTTTCCGCGCGCAGCATGATCGCCGAGCCGTGGGCGTCGTCGGCGCAGACATAGATGCACTGGTTGCCACGCAGCTTCTGGAAGCGCACCCACATGTCGGTCTGGATGTATTCGAGCATGTGGCCAAGGTGAATCGAGCCGTTGGCGTAGGGCAGGGCGCTGGTAACGAGAATCTTGCGGGCTTCGGACATGATGATCGGCTGCACTGGTGTTACGAGGGAGCCGGCAACTATATAGGCGCGGCGGTTTTTTTTTCACCCGTGGCAGGGCGGATGGCTGTCGTGGATCGCGCTGCACCGATCCACCGAGCGGGGCCTTGGTGGATGAAAAAGGCGTCATCCACCCTACGGTCGGGGCGAGGGTTTTCATCCGTGGCGGGGTGGATGTCTGATGTAGGGTGGATCACGCTTCACCGATCCGCCGAGCTGGGTCCTGGTGGATGAAAAGGGCGTCATCCACCCTACGGATCAAGCGCCTGCGGTAAGATGCCCGCCTGTTTTGCTCAGCCTTTCGGAGTTGCCCCATGAGCGCCGTTACCCGCCAAGCGGTCGAAGCGACCCTGCGCCAGTTCACCGACCCCAACCTCAATCAGGACCCCGTGTCCGCCGGCTGCCTGCGTGAAGTCGATATCGACGGCGGCAAGGTCCGCGTACGCCTGCAGCTGGGTTACGCCGCCGGGCTGTTCAAGAGCGGCTGGGCGCAGATGCTGCAGATGGCCCTGGAAGGGGTCGAAGGCATCGACAGCGCCAAGGTCGAGGTCGACTGCGTGATCGAGGCGCACAAGGCCCAGGCCCAGGTGCCGGCGCTGGCCAACGTGAAGAACATCATCGCCGTGGCTTCCGGCAAGGGCGGCGTCGGCAAGTCGACCACCGCGGCTAACCTGGCCCTGGCCCTGGCCCGCGAAGGCGCGCGGGTGGGCATTCTTGATGCGGATATCTACGGCCCGAGCCAGGGCATCATGTTCGGCATCGCCGAAGGCACCCGGCCGAAAGTGCGTGACGAGAAGTTCTTCGTGCCGCTGGAGGCGCACGGCGTGCAGGTCATGTCGATGGCCTTCCTCACCGACGAGAACACCCCGGTGGTCTGGCGCGGGCCGATGGTCTCCGGCGCGCTGCTGCAACTGATCACCCAAACCGCCTGGGACAACCTCGACTATCTGGTCGTCGATATGCCGCCGGGTACCGGCGACATCCAGCTGACCCTGGCGCAGAAGGTGCCGGTGGCTGGCGCGGTGATCGTCACCACCCCGCAGGACCTGGCCCTGCTCGATGCGCGCAAGGGCGTGGAGATGTTCCGCAAGGTCAATATCCCGGTGCTCGGCGTGGTGGAGAACATGGCGGTGCACATCTGCTCCAACTGCGGCCATGCCGAGCACCTGTTCGGCGAAGGTGGCGGCGAGAAACTGGCCAGCCAGTACGGCGTCGACCTGCTGGCCTCCTTGCCGCTGTCGATGGCCATCCGCATGCAGTCGGATGGCGGCAAGCCGACCACCATCGCCGACCCGGAAAGCCAGATCGCCATGATCTACCAGGAAATGGCCCGTTGCGTGGGTGCGCGCATCGCCCAGAGCGGCTTGGGCGCCAGTGCCATGCCGAATATCGAAATCAGCGACGATTAATGCCGCTCTTGTAGGAGCCAGCTTGCTGGCGATCCGTTTGCTTGCTGGGCGTTGATCGCCAGCAAGCTGGCTCCTACAGACGAGGGGCCTTTGAAGCGCGCCTTGCCTCCCGGTAAGATGCGCGCTCAGTTTTTCACCACACCTTGAGTCAGGACGCCCGCCATGAGCATCAAATCGGACAAGTGGATTCGCCGCATGGCCCAGGAACACGGGATGATCGAGCCCTTCGTCGAGCGCCAGGTGCGCACCGAAGGCGCCGAGCGCCTGATTTCCTACGGGGTCTCCAGCTACGGCTACGACGTACGCTGCGCCGACGAATTCAAGGTCTTCACCAACATCCACTCGGCCACCGTCGACCCGAAGAACTTCGATGAGAAGAGCTTTGTCGATATCAAAGGCCCGGTGTGCATCATCCCGCCGAACTCCTTCGCCCTGGCCCGCACCGTCGAGTACTTCCGCATCCCGCGCGACGTGCTGACCATCTGCCTGGGCAAGAGCACCTACGCGCGCTGCGGCATCATCGTCAACGTCACCCCGCTGGAACCCGAGTGGGAAGGCCATGTGACCCTGGAATTCTCCAACACCACCACCTTGCCGGCGAAGATCTACGCCAACGAGGGCGTGGCGCAGATGCTGTTCCTGCAGTCCGACGAAGAGTGCGAAGTGTCCTATGCCGACCGTGGCGGCAAGTACCAGGGCCAGACCGGCGTGACGCTGCCGAGAACCTGATCGGTTCCAGAATGAAAAGCCGGGTCATGCCCGGCTTTTTTGTGTCTGCTTAAACACTACAGTCAAAGGAGATGGCGATGAACATGCTGAAACTGGTGGCGATTCTGCTGCTATTGGGTGGTTCCGGGTGGGTACATGCCGAACTGCAGGTGCATGTCGGCAAGGCCGTGTTCGGTCTGTCGCCCAGCGCCCCCAAGGCCGCTTTCATCGAACGGCTGGGGCCGCCTACGGCCGAACTGCCGCTGCGTCAGGGGCGGCGTGGCCTGCTCTATGGCAACTCGCTGCTGCTGGCGTTCGAGGGTGAGAGGCTGCGCGAGGTGCGCTGCTGGAAGCTGGAACAGTTCACCGAGGATCTGTTCCTGGGCTGGTTACAGCAGGTCGAGCCGAAGGCCGACATGCAGGGCTTCGTGGTCGATGACCGACTGCGCCTGGGCATGCCGCGCGAGCAGGTGAGCGCCTTGCTTGTCGGGCTGGAAGGTGATGGCGACGAGCGTTCCGATGTGCGGATCAAGAACGGTCAGCAGCTCTGGCTGGGCTACGGCCCGGCGCCGGACTACCACCTGGGTGACGACCCCGGGCAGCAGGTGCTGGTGTCCATCAGCCTGGGCTTCGCTGCCGACTGAGGCGCCCGGCCTCAAGCCTGCTCAGGGTCTCTGGATTTCTCGGTGTAGTGCTTGATCACGTCATGCAGGGCTGCGGTGAGCACTGCGGTGGACACGCCGAACATCAGGATGCCGTTGGCTGCCTCCAGCGCGCTCAGCAGTTGCCGGGGCTTGGACAGCACCACGTCGCCGTAACCCAGGGTGGAAAAGGTCACGCCGGAAAAATACAGGGCCCGGGAAAAACTCTCGAACTCGCCGAGCATGACGAACAACTGGGCCCAGATGGCCATCTGCAGAAAGTTGCCGAACAGCATCAGCAGCATCACCAGGCCCAGGATCAGAATGGTGCTGCTCGGCGAGGGGTCGTGCAGATTGCGGCGGAACTCGACATAGCGGCGCAGGCTGAGGGCGACCATCACAGCCTGCAACAGCAGGCACAGCAGGGTCACCGGCAGGCCGATCAACAGATTCATGAGCATGGGATTTCCTCGCTTGAGTCTTTGCTGCGCAGGTCAATCAGGTAGACCGCGGCGCAGGCGTACAGGGTGACCAGGATGAACAGGCCCATGCGGATGGCGAAGGCCGTGTAGACGTCCTTGCCGGCGGCGCTGTCCTGTACCGACTGGCCGAGCAGGATGATCAGGGTGGCACAGGTGTTGAGCCAGAAACCCGGACTTAGCCGGTTGGCCACCAGCTGGTAGAGCCGCCGCGCCAGCAGCAGGACGAACAGCAGCATCAGCAGAAAGAACATCCACAGGTGCGGCAGGATGCTCAGCAGCATCCAGATGGCGATCGCCAGTGCGCCGCCGAGCAGGGTCGAACCGAGCAGCTCGCGGCCGGCGTCGCGGGCGTTGGTGCTGCAGACCTGCTGGCCGAGGTTGACCGATTTCATTACCAGCGGCATATAGCTGGCGGGGTCGATCAGGGCCAGTAGCCAGGCCGGCATTACCACCAGCATGGCGCGCAGGGCAATCCAGGTGGAGCGTGCGTTGGCCATGGGCGCGGGCTTGGCGGCTGCGGCCTGGCCGGGCGGTTCGGCAAACAGTACGTGGCTGAAGGCCACGCACAGGGTGGTCAGCAGCACCGCCTTGACCAGCGCCTCGACCACCGTCTGGCCTAGGGCCAGGGAAGTCGTGCCGGCGGCGGAGATCATGGTCAGGCCGACCACCTGCAGGGTCGAGAGCAGGCCGTTGCCGCCGCGCAGGCTGAAGCGAAAGATCAGGAACAGGCCGAGCGCCACCAGCAGCACGCCGCTGACCGGCGAGTGGCGCAGTAGCGGGCTGAGTAGCAGGCCACTGCCGCAGGTCAGGGCGACCACCAGGGCCAGGCTCAGGCCGGCCTTGGCGCTCAACGGCTGGTTGCTCGATGCCAGCAGCACCAGGACCAGCATCGGCGTGAGGAAGGGCAACGGCAGCGCCAGGCCGAAACCCAGTGCCGTGCCCAGGGCTACGCCGAAGGCCAGGCGCAGGGCGCGCTGGGGACGGGGATCGGCCACGGGCATGTCCATCAGTAGGCGAACGACAACCAGCTCATCACGCGCAGAAAGGCGCGGCCGAGCAGGTTCAGCGGGTTGCCCTCGGTGGGGAAGGCCATCACCTCGGCCTGACCGCCGACACGCAGGCCGCGGTAGTCGCCCAGCTCGTTGGCCTCGAGCTCAACTATCACCGGGAAGCGTTGTGCCGCACGCAGCCAGTCGCGGCTGTTCTCTACGGTCGGCAGGGTGCCGGGAGGCGGTGCCTGGCCGACGCTGATGCCATAGCCGATGCTGCGTATGCGTCCGCGGTAGACATGTCCGGGGCGGGCGTCGAGGACGATGGATACCGGTGTGCCCGGCTGCAGGTGGCCGAGGTTGTTTTCGCTCATCTCGGCGCTGATCCACAGGTCGTTGAGGGCGATCAGGGTCATCTGCGGGCTGCCAGCCCCAGCGTACTGGCCCACTTCGATGCGCAGATCGGTGATCAGCCCGGTGGAGGCGGCCTTTACCCGAGTCTTGCTCAGGTCCAGTTCGGCCTGCTCTACCGCCGCAGTGGCGCTAAGCAGGCGGGCGTTGTCCTCACCGCTGCCGCCTTCGGTTTCGCGAGCCCGCTGCACTTCGGCCTGGGCCGCGGCCACCTGGCTGCTGGCCTTGGCCAGATTGGCTCGGGAAATTTCCAGGCGGCGCAGGGAAATGGTGCCGGGGTCATCGCGATACAGCCGTTCGAGGCGCTCGCGGTCCTGCCTGGACTCGAGTTCGCCGGCCTCGGCGACGCGCAGCGAGGCCAGGGCGGAGTCGATGCCGGCGGTGCTGGCGCCGACCTGGCCGCGCATGTTCTGCAGCTCGGCACGGGCCTTGGCCACGGCGATCTCGTAAGGCTCGGGGTTGATCTCGAACAGCACCTGGCCGGCCTTGACCATCTGGTTGTTTTCGACCAGCACCCGACTCACGCGGCCGGCCACCTCCGGCGCCACCGGCACCACATAGGCCTGCACCCGCGCCTGCTGGGTGTAAGGGGTGAAGCGGTCGGCCAGCAGGTACCAGATCAGGGTCAGGCCGATCACCGCCAGGGTGATCTGCACGCCGCGACGGCTGGGGTCCTGGCTCTTGGCCGGGGCCGGTGGACGGTGCTCGGGTTTGTCGGTCATGGCGTATCTGCCTGGGCGGCTGGTGCCGGGGTATTCACGGGTTTGTCGAGGTTGCCGGGCATGGCGTTTTCGACTGGGCGGGCGGGTTGCTCGTCGAGCAGGTCGCCCCAGTCGGTTCGTTGACTCATCTGTGCGTGGGTAGCCGGGTCGAGCAGCGGCTGGCTGCTGTACCAGCCACCTCCGAGGGCGCGATAGAGGTTGATCAGGTTGCTCAGCGCGGCGCTGCGTGCCAGCAGGTAGCCGTCCTGCTGGGCGAACAGGGCGCGCTGGGCGTCCAGTACGCGCTGGAAGTCGGAATAGCCTTCGCGGTATTGGGCGTTGGCCAGGGTCAGCGAGCGCTTGGCCGAGAATGAGGCCTCGCGCAGGATGCGTTCGCGCTCCAGGGCCTTGCTCAGGCCGGTGGCGGCATCGTCGGCCTCGCGCGCCGCCTGGCGCACGCGGTCTTGATAGGCTTCGATCAGTTGCTGCAGGCGGGCGTCCTGTACGCGCACGTTGTTGCGCAGGCGGCCATGGTCGAACAGGTTCCAGGTCAGGCTGGGGCCACCGCCGAGGCTGACCGTCTGCGGGCTGCCGTCCAGGCTGCTGGCGGACCAGCCGATGCTGCCAAGCAGGCTGATCGAGGGGTAGAGGTCGGCTTCGGCCACGCCGATCAGCGCGGACTGGGCGGCCACCAGCAATTCGGCAGCGCGTACATCCGGGCGGCGCAGCAGCAGGTTGGCGGGTACGTCATCGAGCAGGGCCTGATCGACCAGCGGCACCAGGGCGGTCTCGGCGCTCAGCTCGGGTAGGCTGCCCGGCGGCTGGCCAACCAGAACGGCCAGGGCATTGCGGGTCTGGGCGACCTGGGTCTCCAGCTCGGGGATGCTGCTCAAGGTTGCCAGGTACTGGGTCTTGGCCTGTTGCAGGTCGAGTTCGTCGCTGTTGCCGCTGTTGAACAGGCGCTCGGTGATGTCCAGGCTGCGCTTCTGCAGCTTGGCATTGTCGCGGGCGATGCCCAGGCGGGCTTCGGCGGTGCGCAAGGCGTAGTAAGTCTGTGCCACCTGGGCGCGCAGCAGCACCAGGACATCCTCGTAATTGGCCTGGGCGGCGAAGTAGTTGGCGTCGGCCGACTCGATGGCGCGGCTGTAGCGGCCCCAGAAGTCCAGCTCCCAGCCGGCCGCGAAACCGGTGCTGTACTGCCAGGCGTTGCTGTCCAGCTCAGGGGCGCCGTCGTACTGGTTGCGGTCGAGGTAGAGGCTGTCGGCGCTGCCCTGCTGCACCTGCGGGTAGCGCCCGCTGCTGGCAATACCGAGCTGGGCGCGGGCCTCGAGGATGCGCAGGGCGGCGATACGCAGGCTGGAGTTGTTCGTATCGGCGGCACTGATCAGGCGATCGAGCAACGGGTCTTCGAACTGCGCCCACCATTGCCGTCGATCCGGCTGTGGTTGCTGCTGGCTGGCTGCGTCGAGTGCCTGGCTGTCCCAGTGGTCGATCCAGTCCTGGCGCGGCGACTGGAAGTCCGGACCCAGACGTACGCAGCCACCCAGGGTGGCTGCGGCCAACAAGGTCCAGGCGCGCAGATGCTTATTTGCCATCCTGCGGTCCGGCCGCTTCGATGGCAGGGGTCTCGACCCATTGCCAGAACAGCTTGTAGCCCACGGCCAGCAACACCGGGCCGATAAACAAACCGATGATGCCGCCGCTGACCATGCCACCGAGCGCGCCGATCAGCACCACTGGCATGGGTACATCCACGCCACGTCCCAACAGCATCGGTTTGAGCACGTTGTCGGCGAGGCCGGCGACGAAGGTGTAGATGGCGAAGATGATGGTGAGCAGGCTGACGCCTTCACTGAAGAACACGAAGGCGATCACCGGCAGGGTGATCAGGGTGGCCGGCAACTGCATGATCCCCAGCAGCAAGACGGCCAGAGCCAGCAGGCCGGCGCCGGGAACGCCCATCAGGACGAAGGCGACGGCGATCAACATCATCTGGATGAAGGCGATGCCGATCACCCCCTGGGCCACGGCGCGGATGGTGGCGGTGCACAGATCGACCAGCATGTCGCTGCGGCTGGGGTCGACGATGCGCGAGGAGATGCGCTGCGCACTGCGGTGGCCGCTTTCGCCATAGGCCATGATGATGCCGGCGATGACCAGCGAACCGATGAACGCCAGCAGGCCGAGACCGGCTCCGGCCAACTTGCCTAGCAGCCCCAGCGCGGTGTCTTTGACATGCGGGGCGATCTGCTGCAGCACGCTGCTCATGTCAGCAGCCGCTTGGGCCCAGACGGCATGCAGGGGCTTGCCGATCAGTGGCCACTGGGCCACGGTGTCGGGTGGCGCCGGAATGTGCAGGTTACCCTCCTTGACCACGGCGATGGCGCTCTGTACGGACTCGGTCAGCGAGGCACCGAGCAGGTAGGCCGGTACCAGCAGAATGGCGATGGCGATCAGCACCAGCAGGGTCGCAGAACGGCCCTCACCGCCGCCGAGCCGGCGTTTGAGCATGCCATGCAGCGGATAGAGGGTGACGGCGAGGATCAGCGCCCAGACCATCAGGCTGAGGAAGGGGCTGAAGACTTGGTAGCAGGCGACCACCAGGGCGGCAATCAGGCCCGCGCGAATCAGGGTGTCGAGCAGGGTGCGGGTGAGCAGTTGATCTGGCGTGGCATTGGTCGACATGAGGCTTTCCTTCCTTAAGTAGCCGGGCTCGCGGGGCCGAGACTCTGGAAGCGTAGTCTGCCGCGGGCATTCCAGCCCGCGGCGTCGACAAACTTAAGGCACCAGGGGCAGCTCGCGCTTGTGCCGGGTGTTGTCGTAGGTGCGCACGATGGTGGCGTAGGCGTGCTCGCTGACTGCCTGGCCATGCAGGAATGCGTCGATCTCGGCGTAGCTGACGCCATGCGCTTCCTCGTCCGGCTTGCCGGGGCGCAGTTCTTCGAGGTCGGCAGTGGGCACCTTGAACACCAGGTTTTCCGGGGCGCCGAGGTGTTTGGCGATGGCCCGCACCTGACCCTTGACCAGGCCGGACAGCGGGGCAAGGTCGCAGGCGCCGTCGCCGAATTTGGTGAAAAAGCCCATCACCGCTTCGGCAGCGTGGTCGGTGCCGATCACCAGGCCGTTGTTGGCGTTGGCGATGGCGAACTGGGCGACCATGCGAATACGCGCCTTGATATTGCCGGTGACGAAGTCACGGCGGGCGTCGGCCAGCTGCTGCAGGTGGCTGACCTGCTCGCCGAGACCGCGCACGCTGTCCTCGATGTTGACGGTGTCTTCCTCGTCGGCGCGGATGAATTGCAGCGAATCCTGGGCGTCTTGTTCGTCGTGCTGAGTGCCGTGGGGCAGGCGCACGGCGATAAAGCGATAGGCCGTATCGCCCGTTTCGGTACGCAGCTCCTCGACCGTCAGTTGCGCCAGGCGGCCGGCGGTCAGCGAGTCGACCCCGCCGCTGATGCCCAGCACCAGCACTTTCAGGCCGGAGTTGCGCAGGCACTGTTTGATGAAGGCCTTGCGCTTGTCGATCTGCGCCACCAGCGCGGCGGTATCGGCGAAAGGTGGCACCACATCGAGGGCGGCGGCGATTTCGGCTTGGCGATTGCTCATTTCAAAGTCCTCACTGGGCGTCGCGGACGCGAAAAACAGGATTCGGCAGGCTGGCCGTCGTAGTGGCGCGGCAGCGTTCAGGTTGCGCAGAGGGCGAAGCTTACGTCGATCCGCGTAAAAAGTGCACGGCAGAGCTGTAGCTGGCCTCTTGAAGCGTCGGTTTTGGTTAGCAATCAAGGGCATTTGCCGCATCACTGTGCGTGCTCTTGGCCGATGGCTCGGCTAATCTGCTGGAAACCATCGCTCAAGGTTGCCAGGAAGGCGGGTATTCACCTTGCATCCCCGGCATTGCCGGGTACTGGACTGTCGTATGACCAATCTTTCCAACCTGGCTCTGGGCATTGCCCTGAGCTGCTTTTTCAGCAGTGTTGCCAGTGCTGCTGGCGTTGTCGCCGAGCTGGTGGATGGCCAGGGCCAGCCGCTGGCCAATGCCGTGCTCACGCTGCGCGGCGCGCCGGGTGCGGCGCCGGGCGAGGGCATCATGGATCAGCGCGACAAGCAGTTTGCCCCCAGCGTGTTGGCCGTGCGCAGTGGCACCTCGGTGAAGTTCCCCAATAGCGACAACATCCGCCACCAGGTCTATTCCTTTTCGCCGGCCAAGCGTTTCGAGTTGCGCCTGTACCAGGGCACGCCCAGCGAGCCGGTGCTGTTCGACAAGCCGGGAGTGGTGGTGCTCGGCTGCAACATCCATGACTGGATGCTCGGCTACGTGTATGTCACCGACGATCCCTGGTTCGCCGTCAGTGACGAGCAGGGGCGGCTGAAGATCGACGGTCTGCCGCCCGGCAGCTACCAGGCCACCCTGTGGCATCCGCAGAGCCCGAACATGCTGCCGGTTGCTGCGGGTGAGCTGAAGGTTGTCGAGCCAAGCCTGCATCAGCGTTTTACCCTGCAGCTCTCCGCTCCCGTGCAGGCAGTGCCTGCGGCGCCGGCGCCGAGTTCCTTTGGTGATGCATTCAAGAAGGCCACGCGTGAAGTTCAGCCATAGCTTCCAGGCGCGCATCGCCAGCGTCCTGATCCTGCTGTTGCTGGTGGTGATCGGCGCCCTGTATTTCTCGGTCAAGGCCGCCACCGGCGTGGCCGTGCAGAACCAGTTGCGCGAGGAGCTGGGCGTCGGTGGCCGGGTGTTCGAGCAACTGCTTGAGGTGCGCGGCCGCCAGTTGCACGATGCGGTGCGCGTGCTGGCGGCGGATTTCGGCTTCAAGGATGCAGTGGCCAGTGGCGACGCCGACACCATCCGCTCGGCGCTGGCCAACCATGGCGCGCGCATCAATGCCGGGGTGGTGATGCTGCTCGGGCTGGATGGCAGCCTGCAGGTCAGCACTGCCGAGCAGATCGGCAGCGACTCGGTGAGTCGCCTGGCCGGGCAGATGCAGGACCCGGCCGGCAGCGGCCCGCAGGTCTTCCTGCTGCCCATCGATGGTGAAGTATTCCTGCTGGTCGAGGCCATGGTCAGTGCGCCATTGCCGATTGCCCGGGTGGTGATGGGTTTTCATGTCGACGAGGCCTTCGCCAACGAATTGCGCGAGCTGACCCACCTGGAGCTGACCCTGGTGTCGATCGAACAGGGCAAGCCGGCGGGCTGGGTCAGCACCTTGCCGGCCGCCCTGCACGGCGGTCTGCGCGCGGAAATCATGCAGCAGAACCTCGACAGCGGCAGCCGTTTGCTGGAGCAGGGTGGTCAGCGCTATCTCGGCGAGTGGCGGACCCTGGCCAGCGGCTCGAACTACAAGGTCCTGGCGCTGCTGCACAAGTCGCTGGACCAGGCCGAGGCGGCCTTTGCGCCACTCGATCGGGACATCCTGCTGATCGCCCTGGCGGCCCTGTTCGCCTCGCTGCTGGGCGCTCTGCTGCTGGCGCGCAACCTGTCGCAGCCGGTACGCCAGCTGGCTCTGGTGGCCGAGCGCATCGGCCAGGGCGACTACCAGACGCCCATCACCCTGCAGCGCAGTGATGAGCTAGGCAGCCTGGCGCAGACCTTCAAAAGCATGCAGGAGGGGATTGCCGAGCGTGAGCGGCAACTGGCGCACAACGCCCTGCACGATGCCCTGACCGGGCTGCCCAACCGCACCCTGGCCATCGAGCGCCTGGGCAGCGCGATTACCGCGGGGCGACCGACCGCCTTGCTCTACCTGAGCGTGAGCAACTTCCGCAGCATTCTGGAAAGCAGCGGTGCGGACGGCATCGATCTGGCCTTGCAGCAGCTTGCTCGGCGCCTGCAGGCGACCCTGCGTCCTGGCGACAGCCTGGCGCGCCTGGTGGCGGATGAAATGCTGCTGTTGTTGGAGCACTGCGACAGCGACAGTGCCATCGCCGCCGCCGACAAGTTGCAGCAGCTGCTGGTCAAGCCCATGCACATTGGCAACCTGGTCATCAGCCTGGATTGCTGCATCGGCATCGCCGTCTACCCGGTCGATGGCGCGACCCCGGATGAGCTGCTGCGCCGCGCCGCCATTGCCATGCAGGATGCCGCGCACCTGCCGGGCCACCTGCAGGTTTACCAGCAGGGCCGCGATGATGCCCATCAACGGCAGATCAGCCTGATCCGCGACCTGCGCCATGCGGCGGGCAATGCGGAATTGCTGCTGTATTACCAGCCCAAACTGGATATCCGCGCCGGCCGGGTGCACGAGGCCGAGGCCCTGCTGCGCTGGAACCATCCGCAGTTCGGCATGGTTTCACCGGGCGAATTCATCCCCCTGGCCGAGCGCACCGGCAGCATCCAGATTCTCACCGCCTGGGTGATCGAAGAAGTGGTGCGCCAGCTGCATGAATGGAACAGCCGTGGCCTGCATATGCAGGTGTCGCTGAACATCTCCGCCGAGGATCTGATCAGCCAGGAACTGGCCGAGCGCGTAGCGGCGCTGCTGGCCCGCCAGGCGGTGGCGGCCGAGCAACTGGTGTTCGAGATCACCGAGAGCGCGGTGATGCAGGACCCGGAGCGGGCCTTGGAGGTGCTGCACAGCCTGCGCAACTGCGGCATTCACCTGTCGGTGGATGACTTCGGTACCGGCTATTCCTCGCTGGCCCAGCTCAAGCGCATGCCGGTGCAGGAGCTGAAGATCGACCAGTCGTTCATCCGCGAGCTGGATGAGCAGAGTGATGACGCGGTGATCGTCCGTTCGACCATCGACATGAGCCACAGCCTCGGCCTCAAGGTGGTGGCCGAGGGAGTCGAATTCCAGCACAACCTCGATCTGCTGCGCCTGTGGAACTGCGACACCGCCCAGGGCTATCTGATCAGCCGGCCGTTGCCGGCCCAGGCGTTCGAGCAGTGGATGCAGCAGTGGCAACCATCGGTTCTGGCCGGAGCACATTGACCATGGGCAAGACCCTCGCGCTGATCTTCCTCGGGCTGCTCTGCCCTGGCCTGGTGCTGGCCGAGCAGGGGCGCCTGTTGGCCACCGGCGGTGCGAGTAGCATCGAAGGCGCTGCCGGTGGCGGTATCACGCCCTGGGCGGTACTGTCCGGCTATGGCGAGCAGGGCGAGTGGGGCGCCAGCGCCTTTGCCACCCGCGTCGAGACTGGCGACTACCGCCTGGATGTGGCGGGTATGGCGGCGTCCTATGGCAACCGCGTGGAGCTGTCCTACGCGCGCCAGCGTTTCGACCTCGGCACCCTGGCCCGTGACCTCAGCCTGCCGGACAACAGCCTCAGTCAGGACATTCTCGGCCTCAAGGTGCGCCTGTTCGGCGACCTGATCTACGACCAGCTGCCGCAGGTGTCCCTGGGCATCCAGCACAAGCGGCAGAAGGACTTTCTGGTGCCGAGCCTGATCGGCGCCCAGCGTGACGAAGACACCGAAGGCTACATCGCTGCCAGCCGCCTGCTGCTCGGTGGCGCGTTCGGCTACAACCTGCTGCTCAACGGCAACCTGCGCTACAGCCGGGCCAACGAGCTGGGCCTGCTGGGCTTCGGTGGCGATCGCCGCGACGAGCATTCTGTACTCAAGGAAGGCTCCGTGGCCGTGCTGTTCAACCCGCGCTGGGCTCTGGGGGTGGAGTACCGCGAGAAGCCGGACAACCTATCCTTCGCCGGGGAAAACGACTGGTCCGATGTGTTCATCGGTTATTTCCCCAACAAACACCTGGCCGTGGTGCTGGCTTATGCGCGGCTGGGTGAAATCGCCGGGCTGGATCACCAGGACGGCGCCTACCTGTCCATCCAGGGGAGCTTCTGAGCATGCGCGTTCTTCTCGCTGTGCTGTGCCTGACCCTGGCTGCCTGCACCAGCCAGCCGCCCAGGGATGACAGCCTCTATCGCAGCCTCGGCGAGCAAGCCGGGATCACCCGTATCGTCGAAGGCATGCTGCTCAACTCGGCGCGCAACCCGCGCATAGCCCACTACTTCCGCGAGATCGACATCGAGCGCCTGCGCGACAAACTGGTCGAACAGGTCTGCGTCGAGGCCGGCGGCCCCTGCGAATACACCGGTGACAGCATGGAAGAGAGCCACAAGGGGCTGAATATCGACCGGGGCGACTTCAATGCCCTGGTCGAAGACCTGATCGACGCGATGGACGCCGAAGGCATCCCGGTCGCCGCGCAAAACCGCCTACTGGCACGTTTGGCACCGCTGCGTGGGCAGATCATCGAGCGTTAGCGCCACTCTCGCGCTAGCCGCTAGCGATTCGGCTGCGGCAGGCCATGGCGCCACGCCTGGTCGCCAACTCCTTCACATCCAGGCATTGCGCGGGCGCGATGGGAAGCGGCTTGGCGTATTCTGCGCGGCTGCGATCGGCATGCTGCCGGTTGCCTGAGCAAAACCTATGAATTCAGGGAGTGAAAAATGAAGTACAAAAGCCTGCTGGTAGGTCTTTTCAGTGCTGCCATCCTGGCCGGTTGTGGCGAGAGTGAGCAGAGTCTCTCGGAGAAAGCCGGCAAAGCGGTGGGTGAGGGTGTCACCGGTTTTCTCTCCGGTGTGGGCAGTGGTATCGACCAGAGCATGGTGGTCGAGACCGAGCTTGGCGCAGGCGCGAGCAAAGCCGGTCTGGTCAAAACCACTGCCAAGTCCAACGGTATGGCCGACGCGCAAAAGAGCTTCAGCGTCTATCTGGTGGCCAACGAGCCATTTAAAGGCACTCTGCTGGCCAAGGCGTATGACAAGGATGGCCAGGAAATCGGGCGCGCCAAGAGCGAGGTCGACCTGCAGAAGGACGACGCCGACTACATCATCTTCGCCTTCAGCGAGCGCATGGATAGCCAGCTGGTACACAAGTACCTGGTAGACACCGTGCAGTAAGCCTTGCTGTATCTCCACGCGCCGGCATCTTTGCCGGCGCGCTGGTTTCAAACGGCTGTATGGATAAAGTTCCCCGCCTCGGAGTTTTTCGCAAAAACTCCAGAGTTTTCTGCAAGAAGCTGTCACCCCCCTGTCACTAGAGTCCTGCATCCCAGCAAACCGCTGGCGCAACCCGGTTGTGCGCGGCGTGTTGGCTCTCCCGGCCGGGTTGCACTCTGTTTTCGCCGGCGCGAGCTAAAGTTGAGTAGAGACGTAGGTTGATTGGCTCTCATCCGGATGACCGAGAGCAGCATGGCAGCGCGGATGGCGCCACCCCATTCATGACCCGTTCCTGCAGCAGGAGCGGGTTCTAAGAGCCTGTTCAAAGTCTCGCGAGCTAGAGCCAGGCAAGGCGAAATCGGGCGAAGAAGCGGAGTTTACGAGCTGTAAATGAGCATTCTGAGCCCGATTTCAACGCAGCATGGCCGACGCGCAGCAGACATTGAACAGGTTCTAAGCGGCCCGCCACAAGCGGGCGTATTTGCCAACCAGGCTGCGGATCATCCACCGCAGCGCCATAACAACAAACGAGAGGGCATCCTCCCATGACCGCTAGCACCCCCATGCTGATTACCTTCGTGGTGTACATCGCCTCGATGGTACTGATCGGCCTCGTCGCCTACCTGCGTACCAAGAACCTCTCCGACTACATCCTCGGTGGCCGCAGCATCGGCAGCTTCGTCACTGCCCTGTCCGCTGGCGCCTCCGACATGAGCGGCTGGCTGCTGATGGGCTTGCCGGGTGCGGTGTACATGTCCGGCCTGTCCGAAGGCTGGATCGCCATCGGCCTGATCGTCGGTGCCTACCTGAACTGGCTGCTGGTCGCCGGCCGTCTGCGCGTGCAGACCGAGCACAACGGCAACGCCCTGACCCTGCCGGACTACTTCACCAACCGCTTTGAAGACAACAGCCGCATCCTGCGCATCTTCTCTGCCCTGGTGATCCTGGTGTTCTTCACCATCTACTGCGCCTCGGGCGTGGTGGCCGGTGCCCGTCTGTTTGAAAGCACCTTCGGCATGAGCTACGAAACCGCCCTGTGGGCCGGTGCTGCAGCGACCATCGCCTACACCTTCATCGGTGGCTTCCTCGCGGTGAGCTGGACGGACACCGTACAGGCCACCCTGATGATCTTCGCCCTGATCCTGACGCCGGTCATCGTCATGCTGGCCACCGGCGGCGCCGATGCCACCTTCGCGGCGATCGAACTGAAAGACGCCACCAACTTCGACATGCTCAAGGGCGCGACCTTCGTCGGCGTGATCTCGCTGATGGCCTGGGGTCTGGGCTATTTTGGCCAGCCGCACATCCTGGCGCGCTTCATGGCGGCCGACTCGGTCAAATCCATCCCGGCTGCCCGTCGCATCTCCATGACCTGGATGATCCTCTGCCTCGGTGGTGCCGTAGCGGTAGGCTTCTTCGGTATCGCCTACTTCTCCGCTAACCCGGACCTGGCTGGCCCGGTTACCGAAAACCCGGAGCGTGTGTTCATCGAGCTGTCCAAGCTGCTGTTCAACCCGTGGATTGCCGGCATCCTGCTGTCCGCCATCCTCGCCGCCGTGATGTCCACCCTGAGCTGCCAACTGCTGGTGTGCTCCAGCGCCCTGACCGAAGACTTCTACAAGGCCTTCCTGCGTAAAGGCGCCAGCCAGAGCGAACTGGTCTGGGTCGGCCGCGGCATGGTGTTGCTGGTCGCGGTGGTCGCCATTCTGCTGGCGTCCAACCCGGAAAACCGTGTGCTGGGCCTGGTGTCCTACGCCTGGGCCGGCTTCGGTGCCGCCTTCGGTCCGGTGGTGATCCTCTCCGTGATGTGGAAAGGCATGACCCGCAACGGCGCCCTGGCCGGCATGATCGTCGGTGCCGTGACCGTGGTGGTGTGGAAGAACTTGATCGGTCTGGGCGTGTACGAAATCATCCCGGGCTTCATCCTCGCCACCCTGGCCATTCTGGTCTTCAGCCGCATCGGCAACGGCCCTTCGAAAACCATGCAACAGCGTTTCGACGTGGCCGAGAAGGAATACCAGGACGCCCAAGCCTGACCCCCAGGCGCGGCTGGCCGGTCGTCCAGTCGCGTCTTCGCTTCGCCTCAGGTCCAGTACCTGACGGCGGGGCACCACGCACGACCCGATAGTGCTTTGCGGCCCACGTCTCCCGGCGTTGGGCCGTTTTTTTGCCTGCGATAAAGTCTCCCGCTTCCCGTAAGCGGCTTCAGCCCTGATGCCTTCGGGCAGCTCCGATCCTCCCATCCCAGCAAAGTCGTTCCCGGAGCAGGGTGGCCTAAGTCTCGGCAATCTGCCTTGTCGCGCCTGCCTCCGATTGGGGCGTGACCTGTTTTGGGGCTTGGATTAACGCGCCGACATGGTGCGTGACTGTTTGGTCTGATATTCAACTCATTGAAATAAAACAATAAATTCCTATGGCACGGCCCTTGCGATGCTTGTTACGACCAGGTGGCAAGGAGTACGGCATGGTCCGCACCTTTTTTGATGAAATGTATGAAGCGAGCACCATCGTTCGCCCGCACTACCGGGAGTTTGCTCGCTGGTTGGCCGCTACGCCGGAAGAACTGCTGGCCCAGCGCCGCCGTGAAGCCGACCTGTTGTTCCACCGCGCCGGTATCACTTTCACCCTCTACGGGGACGAGCAGGGCACCGAGCGCCTGATCCCCTTCGACATCATCCCGCGCAGCATCCCCGCCAGCGAATGGCGCATCGTCGAGGCCGGCTGCATCCAGCGCGTGCAGGCGCTGAACATGTTCCTCGCCGACCTCTACCACGACCAGCGCATCATCAAGGCCGGCATCATCCCCGCCGAGCAGGTGCTGGCCAACGAGGGCTACCAGCTGGCCATGCAGGGCCTCGACCTGCATCGAGACATCTACGCGCATATCGCCGGGGTCGACCTGGTGCGCGATGGCGACGGCACCTACTACGTACTGGAAGACAACCTGCGCACCCCCAGCGGCGTCAGCTACATGCTCGAAGACCGCAAGATGATGATGCGCCTGTTCCCCGAGCTGTTCGCCATGCAGCGCGTGGCGCCGATCGACCACTACCCGAGCCTGCTGCTGGAAACCCTGAAAAGCTCCAGTCCGCTGGACAACCCCAATGTGGTGGTACTGACCCCGGGCCGCTTCAACAGCGCCTATTTCGAGCACGCCTTCCTTGCTCGCGAGATGGGCGTGGAGCTGGTGGAAGGCGCCGACCTGTTCGTGCGTGACGACAAGGTGTTCATGCGCACCACCGCCGGCCCACAGCCGGTGGATGTGATCTACCGCCGCCTGGACGACGCCTTCCTCGACCCGCTGGCCTTCAACCCGGATTCCATGCTCGGCGTGCCGGGGCTGCTCTCGTCCTATCGCAGCGGCAACGTGGTGCTGGCCAACGCCGTGGGCACCGGGGTGGCGGACGACAAGTCGATCTACCCCTATGTCACCGACATGATCCGCTTCTACCTGGACGAAGAACCGATCCTGAAGAATGTGCCGACCTGGCAGTGCCGCAAGCCCGAGGACCTGTCCCACGTGCTGGCCCACCTGCCCGAGCTGGTGGTCAAGGAAACCCAGGGCTCCGGCGGCTACGGCATGCTGGTCGGCCCGGCCGCGAGCAAGGCCGAGATCGAGGCGTTTCGCGCCCGTCTCAAGGCCAACCCGGCGGCCTACATCGCCCAGCCCACGCTGTGCCTGTCGACCTGCCCGACCTTCGTCGAAAGCGGCATCGCGCCGCGCCATATCGATCTGCGCCCGTTCGTCCTGTCCGGCCGCGAAACCCGCCTGGTGCCCGGCGGCCTGACCCGCGTGGCACTGCGCGATGGCTCGCTGGTGGTCAACTCGTCGCAAGGCGGCGGAACCAAGGACACCTGGGTGGTCGAGGATTAAGGAAAACGCATCATGTTGAGTAGAACTGCCTCCGATCTGTACTGGATGTCGCGCTACCTGGAGCGCGCCGAGAACCTCGCGCGCATGCTCGACGTCAGCTATTCGCTGTCGCTGATGCCGCAGGACGGCCGTGGCGATGGCCTCGACGAACTGGCCATGCCACTGCTGATCACCGGCACCCTGGACGACTACCTGGAACAACACGGCGAAATGCACGCCGAGCGCATGCTGCATTTCTTCGCCCTCGACGCGGACAACCCGGCGAGCATCTACTGCTGCCTGCAGGCCGCGCGCACCAACGCCCACGCCGTGCGCGGGCGCATCACCGCCGACATGTGGGAAAACATCAACGCCACCTGGCTGGAAATGCGCGGCATCGCCGCCCAGGGCCTGGGGCGCTACGGCATCAGCCGCTTCTGTGAGTGGGTCAAGGAACGCTCGCACCTGTTCCGTGGCGCCACCTTCGGCACCATCATGCGCGGCGAGGCATACCGCTTCATCCGCCTGGGCACCTTCCTCGAACGCGCCGACAACACCCTGCGCCTGCTCGATGCTCGCTACGAGATGCTCGGCGAGGAAGCCGATGCGGTCAGCGACACCTCGGCACGCGGCTACTACCAGTGGAGCGCGCTGCTGCGTGCACTGTCTTCCTACGAGGCCTTCACCGAGATCTACCGTGGTTCGCCACGCACCCGCAAGATCGCCGAACTGCTGCTGCTGCGCCCGGACGTACCGCGCTCACTGCGCTCCTGTATCGAAGAACTCAACCTGATGCTCTCCGGCCTGCCCGGCGAGAACGGTCGCCCGGCCCAGCGCATGGCCGCCGAAATCGACGCCCGCCTGCGCTACACCAGCATCGACGAGGTCCTCGACGAGGGCCTGCATGTCTGGCTCACCGATTTCATCCTGCTCGTCCGGCAGTTGGGCAGCTCCATCCACACGTCCTATCTGGAGGTCGTATGAGACTCTCGATCCGTCACGACACTACCTACAACTACGAGGATCAGGTGCGTTCCAGCATCCAGTACCTGCGCCTGACCCCGCAGGAGAGCGTGCGCCAGCATGTGCTCAGCTGGCAGCTCGACCTGCCACGCGCGGTGCGTGCCCAGCGCGACCCGCACGGCAACATCCTGCATGTGCTGACCCTCGATGAACCCCACGAAGCACTGGTGATCGGTGCCCGCGGCCAAGTCGAGATCGACGAACACTGCGAATCCGAAGGTGACACCCATTCGGCCCTGCCGTACCTGCGCTTCACCAGCCTGACCCAGCCGGATGACGCCCTGTACGACTTCGCCCAGGCCAGCAGTGGTGGTCGCCGCGATCGCGACAGCCTGATCAGCCTGATGCATGGCCTGCACGAGCAGATGCCCTATACCCCCGGCGCCACCAAGGTCGAAAGCACCGCCGCCGAGGCTTTCGCCGGCCGCGCCGGGGTCTGCCAGGACCACACCCACGCGTTCCTCGCCTGCGCGCGCAGCCTGGGGGTGCCGGCGCGATACGTGTCGGGTTACCTGTTCACCGAAGACAGTGGCCACCTGGCCAGCCACGCCTGGGCCGAAGCCTGGCTGGATGACGGCTGGTACAGCTTCGACGTGACCAACCAGTTGGCCCGCCCGGAGCGCCACCTCAAGCTGGCCGTCGGCCTGGACTACCTCGACGCCTGCCCGGTACGCGGCATGCGCCGTGGCGGTGGCGGCGAACAGATGCATGCGCGGGTCAAGGTCTCGCCGTTGCTGCAGGTGCAGCAGCAATAGGGGGTGCACTGCTCCTGGCTCTTATGGGGGCGCCGGCCGCGCTGACTGCCGCGTAAGGCGCTTTATTCCGAGTTCCAGTTGCGTGTGGCTGCTCCTTAGCCGTAACCCCAAAGCGTCGGGATATTCACCGAAGGGAGGTGCAGCGGCTCTATGTACTCGCAAGGGCGGAAGTCTTCATGCTGGGTATCGCGACTGAAAGAACCCAGGTAAGGGTTGCCCTTGGCACTGGTGACCGCGCGCACTTTTGGCGCGAGGCTGTCGGCGGCGCGGCGGGTGACAATCGCGGTTTCGCTGTTGTTCAGGCGAATGAAGCAGCCAGGTGGGTAGGGCGTTAGTAGCTGGCGCAGCTCTTTGAGCAGTTTCGCTTCGGTGGTGCCCTCATGGCTTTCTTCTTCTAGCAGGTGCATGGCTTGCGCGGGGCTGAAGCGATTGCGGTAGGCCCGTTTGGTGATCATGGCGGTATAGCGTTCTGCCAGTGACAGAATGAGTGCCTCGATACGGATCTGCCCTTCCTGAAGGCCCAGTGGATAACCCTCGCCCGAGCCGCGTTCATGGTGCTGCTCGATAATCTGTAGCCATACCGGGCTACTAACGCCGGCCGCGCTAACGGCCTGGGCACTGAGCGTCGGGTGCTTGTTGACGATACTGCGTTGCGCCGGGCTGAGATCGCCACACATGCCGTTGAGTTTGTCCTGATGGCGCAGCAAGGCAATATTGGCCGTCAGGGCGGCTCCCATCAGTGCCACGATTTGCGAGGCTTCCAACTGCAGATGGCGGGCGAGCAGGTTGCACAGGATGGCGTGGAACAGCGTCTGCTCGTGGGCGGTGGGCTCGACCGAATAGATATGCACCAGGGCCAGGCAGGCATCGGCATCGGCCTGGCAGATCTGGTCGATGCGCTTGCCGAGGGTCAGCACGCGCCGCTCCGCCTCGGGTTGCTGGTTGAGCAAGCGATCCAGGGTGGTTTCAAGGTGTTCGAGCAACTCCCCGTACTCGGCAAAGGGGTTGACCCGGTATGTCGCGTCCGCCACGGCATGGGCCAGCTGGGTACGCGTGCTCTTGGCCTGGAACAGGCCGCGTTCGAGCAGGCGCTCGAGCTGGCCGGGCGAGGAAATGACGAAACCCTGATTCAGCAGCAGGCCGCCTCTGGCGTCGTAGACGGGCCAGGGCAGGGGTTTTCCCAGCTGAATCTGCCCGGCAGTCAGGGCGATGTAGTTGACCTGCGGCTCGTCGGCTGGCGATCCGTTCATTTTTCCCGCCTAGTTATTGTTATGGGCGTGTCGGGTTTGTTACACGATGCGTGATATCAAAATGATGTCACGATTGCTCGCTGTCAACCCTGGACACGCCTATCGGAAAATTGCTCGACGTTCGGTACGTGATCTAGGCCAACTCGCTTCAATCCTGGCGCAGCTCTATCACCGGGCTTCGCCGCCGGGCTCGCTGCTTGGCTGTGAGCAGGGCGGTGGGTGCTTGCCCGGTCGCTTCCGAGGGCTGCGTAGGGCTTGGCCGGTAGCGCGCGCGCACCCCTCGCCCGTTTACGGGAGAGGGGAAGGGGGAGAGGGGCTTCTGCTAGATACTCCGAGCTGGTGGTCGGCTCCAAACCCGTAGGGTGGATAACCGCGAAGCGTTATCCGCCATTCTTTGGTGTTTGTGCCGCTGCCTGTTCTCGCGCTGGTTGAAACATTGGCTTCGCCCTGCTGGGCGGGTCACTTTTTCCAGTCGCGTGTCGCGGAAAAAGTAACCCAAAACGCTTGCCCCCAGCATCCGGCCCCGCCTGCGGCGGGATTCCCTCACTCCATCATCGCTCCAGGGGCCGGCTTAAAGGGCCATCCCTGGCCCTTTAAGCCTCTCGCCGCATCCATGCGGCTCGCTCCCTTCCGTAATGATTCCGCTCGGCCTTCTGAAGGGGGCGGGAGAGTTGCCTGAAGGTTTCGTGTTTCGATGGCTCCCACGCTCCGCGTGGGAGCCAAGCTCGTGACGCTCTGCGTCACAGAGCTGTTGGTCGGTACAAGGCAGCGGGTGGACGCAGGAGCGTCGAAGGCGGCATTCCCACGCAGAGCGTGGGAACGATCAAACACCCAGTCGGGCTTGAGCGCCAAAGGCGGCATTGCCGCACGGAGCGTGGGAACGATCACATCCGAGCCCGCCAAGCGCTGCTTGCCCGTTCATATCTTCAGGCCTTGCCCGAGGCCTCCTTGAACAGTGCCTTGCTACTGATATAGGTCACCGCGGCGAAGACGATAAACCCGATGCCGAGCATAAAGGGCAGATCGGTGAAGCCGCCCGAGCGGTAGCCATAAAAAGCAAAAGCGCCGCCCATGAACAGATAGAAAGCCGGGGCGATGACAATGTTCTTCGGCGCCGCCGAATAGATTTCCGAGTTCTTGTCGATGATGAACTGATAGGTTTCGACCATCGCCTCATGCTTGTCCTTGCAGGCCAGACCGTGATCCATATCGGTGGTGCATTCAGCGCACAGGCCTTTGCAGCACGCTTTGCAGCTGCCGATGGCGGGAGTGTTCGGATGGTTGAAGCAATGCATGGATGTCCTCCTTGGACAAGAGTGGTTAAGGATCTACTGGCTTGGGCGGCTGGGAAAAACCGCGCACAACCAGATAAAGCAAAGGCCCTACCGAAACGAACACGGCGGTCAGCACCATATACGGCAATACGGCCCGCAGCGGCCGCTTGCGCGACTGGTTGTCCCGGTACATCCACACGCAGGCCAGTGCGGCGAGAATATAAAGATCGATCACCACCTGCGCCGTATCCAGGCGAGACATCAACTGCAACCCGAACTGGATAAGTGATTGTTCGGCATGCGCCATGACGAACAGCGTGTAGGCCGAGAAGGCGATCAGCGTGAGCAGGGGCAGTGCGATTTTTTTCATGATCCGTCCTTGGGTTGGCCGCTATTGGCTAATCCGGTCATTGGAATTGATCTAGCACCTGGCTAGCAAGGTTTTGTTGCCGATGATCGGTTAACTGAAGTGCGTCATGCCCGCACAGTATTCAAAGCTTGCTTCGTAGATCAGCGTGACAAATGTGCCAGAGATATTCAGGTTCATGGCGTGGCTGTGCGGCTGTGCGCTCACTTTACAAACTTACACAGCATTGTCGTGAAAGAAGACTGGTGCGGTGGGTGGGGGAGGGCAAAGAAGGTGTGGGTTGGATGCCAGGCAGTCGCGTAATGCGCCGGAAGTGGCTTTGCTACTGTGTCGGGCTGACACAACTTCCGTGCTTGCACCGTAATTAAAAGAGACTGACGCTTAATGTTTGGTTAAGGGCTGTGTTGTCGATGCTCCAAAGTCTGCGAAGCAAGCGATTTGAGTCACATTTTATACGGTACTTTTCAAGCGCTTCAGTTCGTCAGCTTCTAGGATCTTGGGGGTTGCCCGAGGTAAGCCTGAAGAATTGAAAAGAGGGGATTCTTTATATCGCCCGTTGATGCGGTTCGTGACAAGGATCCATATAAAGCGAGCTATAACCCCCAACAGTCCGTGCTGCTTCGGCTTCGGTTGACCCAGCGCGGTGTCAGTGTTTAAAACTGCCACACTGGCTCCAAAGTCGCTATCCATTTTCTGGCGATCTAGGCAGGTGTGAATAAGGCCTATGAATGACACTTTGCGGCTAGCCATCGTATTACCAATAGGCGTTCCGCAACATGTCGCATACCAGCGGAGCATGCCTTTTTCGCTGAGGCATACTGTCGAAAGAAGATCTTCGCCTTGGTAGAAGCTTAGGCATCGTTGCGCTACTTGGATGATCTCGGTTCCGCCTTGTTCATCTAGCACATAAGGAGTTTTATCAAGAAAGTGCGCGAACGCTCGGCAGTCTGTGCAATAGCAGATAAGGCGATTGCTGGTTCCAATATTTTTGAGTTCACCTCTAATGGCGCCACATTTACATTGAATTGGATGCATAGATGTCACCACTCCTTGGATTGATCACGGTCTGACTAGCGCTGTGCAACGATTAAGCTAAGGGGCCGCGGAACGCGCTCCCAGCGAGCGAAGTGAGTGCTCTAATGGACTCTCTCCACGCCACAGTCTGTGACTCCGAGTGGCGAGGTTTTGTTCAGAGGGTCTATGAAGCACATCGCAGTTGATTTGGCCAAGTCCGTTTACCAGGTTGCCGAAAGTGTCCGTGCCGGCGTGGTGGGTCAACGCAAGGAGCTGAACCGAGAGGTATTTGGCCGATATGTACAGGAGCAAGCGGAGCCTGTCGAGTGGGTGAGGGATGCGTGTGGCACGGCGCATTACTGGGGGGCGAGAGCGCAGGCTGGGCCATCGGGTGATGCTGTTACATCCGCGTTACGTGTGACCGTATCGTCGGCGTAACAAGACGGATCGCAATGACGGCGATGCCATTCTGGAAGCGGTGGGTTGTGCCGGTATTCACCCCGTGCCGGTGAAAAGCCACGAGCAACAGCAAGTGCAGCCGCTGCTAAGTCAGTTGCCGGGCTTGCCGTAGGGCTTTTACCTGACGGTTGATGCTGACAGGAGCCTTGCGCTCACTTCAGCAAGCCATCGTTGGCGATCTGCTGAATGTGCTCGTTGAACGTGCTGCTCAGGCTGCGGTAGGCAAGCCCCAGCTCGCGCTGGCTACGGCTGTTGTTGAAGGCCAGCGGGTAGCCGACGTTGCGGGTAATGTAGTTGCGGCGCAGACCGAGCAGCGGCGCAATCAGCCAGAGCAGGCTTTTCGGCGCTTCAGCGGTGGGCAGTCGGTCACTGATGCCCACCGCCGCGACGTCCATCAGGGCCGCCATATCGAGCAAGCGGGCGCTTTCGGCAACCACAATGTAACGGCCGCTGGCGCTGTCCAGTAGGGCGGCAGTGACATGCGCCTGTGCCGCATCGCGCACATCCACCAGGCCCATCCAGAGCCGCGGCACACCCCGACGGAACGAGCCATTGAGAAACTGGGTGAGCATGCCGACGCTGGTGGCGTCGGCGCGCGAGGACAGCGACGGGCCAAAAATAGCGCCGGGGTGAATGGTCACCAGGTCCCAGCGGGTCTGCGCGCGTTGCATCTCCCAGGCCGCGCGCTCGGCCATGGTTTTGGAATAGGCATAGGGGTTATGCCGCAGGTCGGTATTGGGGTTGACGTCGCTTTCCTGAACCGTCTGCGCGGGCTGCGTGGCGAGGTCCTGGGCGTCGTTGAACAGGGCCAGCACGCTGCTGGTGAGCACCACCCGCCGCACCGACGGACAACGATTGACCGAATTGAGGACATTGCGGGTGCCCTGCACGGCGGGCCGCAGCAATTGCGCTTCGGGATCCGCGCAGTCCTCCAAGAAATACGGTGAGGCGCAATGAATCACGGCATCACAGTCCTGCATGGCCTGATCAAAGCTGCCCTCCACCAGCAAGTCGGCTTCAAACAAGCGCAGCGTGCCGGGCAGCGTGCTCGCCAACTGCTGCAGATGACTGATTTTCTGTTGGTCATCCAGGCTGCGCACACTGCCGTGCACCTGGTGACCCTGGCGCAGCAGGTGTTCGACGACCCACGACGCCAGGTACCCGGAAGCACCGGTGACGAGAATGCTTTGTTGGCTGCTGTTCATGGGACTCACCTCAGGATTTATTCAGCACGCCGGTCGGCACGCCGCAGTGGTAGGAAAAACCGCGAAACCTCAGGGGCGCTAGAGACAGTCGCGCCCGGCTGGCGTGCGTCATGGGCGCAGCAAGGGTTTCTGTAAACGCTGAATGGCGGGGGACATGCGGTTCAACAAGACCTGGGCGGGGTCTTCTTTGCGCAGCGCCATGTTGAAGGCGATAAAGGGCACGCCCAGGTAGTCATGCACCTGGATTTCGGCCAAGGCCTTGCGCACAGCCGGCAGGTGGTGCCAGGGGATCAAGGGGAACAAGTGATGTTCGGCATGCAAGGTGAAGTGGTAGCACAGCACCGCTGACAGCCAGGTGGGCATATAGGCCGAACGGCTTACCCTTTGCTGTTCGTACAGTGCCAGGGGCTCGGGGTGTTGCTTGGAGTCGAGTTCATACAGGCCGGAATGGTGAATCAGGTTGATCAGTTCGTACCAGTACAACCAGGCCAGCAGGATGGGGCCGAAGTAGGTCAGGTAGGTCGACCAGCCCACCACAGCCACTGCCAGCGCATGCGGTGCCACTGCCACCAGGCTCGACCCCAGCACCTGGGCCGCTCGCTTGTACCGACCTTGCCGGGTTAGACGAAACGGGCACAGCCACAGGCTATTGATGATGAAGGTGAGGGCGGGCACCGGCAGGCGCAGCACCCAGATCAGGCGCAGCAGGGTCACATACAGGCGCGAGTGTTGTTTCTTCTGTTCGAAGCTGACTAGGCCCGTGGCGGAAGGGTCCTTGTCGCGAATGCCGACCCAGCGGTGATGCGGGTAGTGGTTCTCCCGCCAGCCCTCCAGCGGGACGAGACCGGGCATGCTGGTCAATAGACCGAACAGGGTGTTGAGCCAGCGGGTACGGAACAGGCTGTGGTGGCCGCAGTCATGCATCAGGACAAACAGGCGAAAGACCGAGGTGCCCAGCAGTATCTGCAGGGCAATAAAGCCGATCGACCAGGGCTGCAGAAAACTCAGCCCATACAGGCCACCCAGAAACAGGCTGGCTTCGCCCACCACCATGGCCAGCCCCGTCCCATTGTGGGCTTTGAACAGGCCATCCTTGACCAGCTTCTGGCGCAGCTCACGGTATTGTTCGGGTGTCATATACGTTCCTTGTCCATGCTCTCAGTGAAGTGCCATCTCAAAGCCCGGTCGCAGGGTGCTCAAGGACCGGCCATGCCAGGATGAGCGCGGATTGCTGAAGGCGAGCAACTCCATGGCGATGCGTTGCAGGCGAAAGCGCTTCAAGCCGGCTTCCAGCGGGCTGCCCATGGGCACCATCAGACTCATGAAGTGCCAGGGCTGATCGCGCAGCGCGTTGTAAATGCCACACAGCAAGGCATCCAGCAGGGCGGGCTGATCGTTGCTGACTTCCAGATGGGTCAGGTAGGCAAAGTGGAAGCAGTCGCCCGGCGCAGGTAATTTGGCAAAGCCCCTTAAGCGCGCTTCGGCGTTGTAAGCCAGGCGCAGCCATTGCATCTTGCCCTGATACTTGATGACCCGAGACCGGCGCAGATGCCCCGCGGTATCCCAGGGGGCCGCACAGGCCAGGACGCGCCCATCGCCGTTCTTGAGGAGAAAGAAATCCTCCAGGCGCATGCCTGGCCACTGCTCGAGCCGGGCCTGAAACCAGGCGTCGTCGACGACATAGCCGAACAGGCGTTGTTTCTGTTGTGCGGCGAGAAACTCGACCAGGGCCGCTCGATCCGCCTCCTCGGCGCGCTGGACCCGTGGGTCGCTGGGCATGCGCGCGCCGACAAACTGGATCGAGGTCATGTGGTAGGGCGTCATGACCTGACCCACGGGTTGGCCGGCGCGTTTGCCGTGCTGGTTGAGCAGCGCGTTTCGACCACGCTGATTGCTGCTCAAGACGGCGCTGTACATCAGGTCAATGCCTTCATGTTCCTGCATAAAGGACATGAATTTATCGATCACGGTCGGGAACACGCGGGCGCCCCGAAAGCCGTGTTCAATGCGCAAATCGCAGGCATAGCCCACTCGGCGAATCTCTGCGCCATACCAGGCATCGCGAGCCAGGATGCTGGCACAACCAAAAGCCGGGCGACCCGCTTGAGTCGAGTCCTCCAGTATCACGCTGTAAGCCTGCGGGCTTTGCGCGCGATGCAGGGCAAAAAAGTCCGGGTCACGTTCCTCCGCCAGGCACAGGTCCGCGGACATATCCACTTCCCGGAACAAGTCGCAGAGGCGCGCATTGTCCGCCGGGCGGGCCAAGCGCATGCGCCAGCCATCTTCCTCGTGGAGGATGTCGGGAGTGCTCAGCGGATCGCTCATATCCAGAAGGTTACGGAGCGAGTCATGGCCGGCGGCGCAGGCAGCGGCTGGCCCTGAGCGTCTTTGCCCTCGGTTTGGGAGTGCTCACGCAAGGACTCGATAAACAGATGCAGGGTGTCTGCCGGCGTGCTTTTGAAGTCGGGGCCTTGTTCTTGCAGGCTCTTGCCCTGGTTTTCCATGATTTCAACGTCTTGCTGAATCACCTGGCGGGTATACCAGGGCATGAAAAACCGGAACAGGGGATTGGCCCAGCCGAACTTGTAGCAAATAAAGGTGAACACGGTGCTTTGGAAGTCATTGATCGGCGTGCAGGTGCTGCTGATGACGAAGCCGCGTTCGTTGTCGCCGTAGATGTAGTCCACACGCGTGTTGTTCGGCATGTAGAAATTGTCCGTGTGCTGCATCGGCAGCCTTTTCGGGTTCAGCACCCGCTCGGTAAAACCTATCGAATCCTGGCCATGGTAGGTCACCAGCACACTGTCGGCCGTGCGCTCGACGCTGGACTCGACCCGCAGCTTCTTGCGATCGCGGAACCAGCCTTTGTGGACAAACACGGTGTGTGGCACATCCATGAAATTTTCCACCAACGAGGTGACGCCGTTGTTGAAATGGGTCTTCATGTAGTAGGTGGTCCAGCCCTCTTCCTGGTAATGCGGCATCGGGAATGGAGGGCGGCTGGCGTCGGGCTCGCCGTAGCCCATCCAGACCCAAACCAGGCCGTAAGCCTCTTGGGTAGGGAAACTCTGCACCTTGCGATTGGGGTAGCTTTTGCCGTTTTCGCCTTCAGACGGCACATTCACGCACACGCCTTGATCATCGAAGGTCCAGCCGTGATACGGGCACTTGATGCCCAACTCGGTGATGTCGCCCGGACTCAGGAATGTATTGCGGTGCAAGCAACGGTCACGCAGGGCGACGGCTTGTTGCTGCGCATTGCGCCACAACACTATGCGCGTTTCCATGATGATCACGCTCAGCGGTTTCTTGGCCGAAACCTCGATGGACTGGGCGGCCGCGTACCAATAGTTTCGCAAGTCGCCGCTGCGCTCGCGCATGCTGGCGTCGCCGCTCTGGGCGCTCGATGCCTGGTCGCAGGGGGTGACGGGAATCAGGGTGATGGTTGATTGACTGGTCATATCAAGCCCCGAGGTTTCTTAATTGGCGACGAACCCACTTGCGTGCCAGCTTGCCGACATAGGAAACGCCCGTTTTGGCATTGATGGCCCCCAGGCAGCACAGCTCATCGCCTTGGGCGTGGCCGGGGTTGCGTTCAACGAAGTAGCGGATGTCTGGATAAGCCAGGGCGGCGTCATCGACGGGAGCAACACCTTCCTTGAGCCTGCCGGCGGGCGTGGCGAACTGCAGCAGGCCCAGTTCGGGCTTCCAGTCATCGGCAAATTTTTCTCGGGACAGCTGATCGATGATGCCCAGCACGTGATCGGGGGTGGGGCGGTCATAGCGGGGCCAATGGTCGGCACAGCCGCGGCTGAACAGCAGATAGGTCTTGTAGCCCTTGGAAATCAGGAACCAGTAGAGCGGGGTCAGCGGATGCCTGGCTTTCAAGCCCATCAGGAACCGATAGAAACCGGCCTGTAAGGCACTCTGCCCCCAGTAGGCTTCATTGATGATGGTGTCGCCTGAATAGACGGCGAGGTAAGGCTTGCCCGCGAAGTGCCGTTGCAGCACCTGAATGGTGGTAAAGCCCTGCACGCTGCGATCGCCGCTGTCGAGCAGCAGAAGCACAAACTGTTTTTCATGCAAGTCCGCGAGGAACCTGTCGCGACTGATGTCGGCGTAGTAGCCACAAAACACCGACCACATCTGCGCGATGGTGTCGCTGTCCAGTTCGCTGACGGCTATGCGCCGCGACGCGAGCTTGCCACTGGCGGCCCGAAGGTCAGCGGCCTCGAGTGACACGCTATCCGCGGCACACGCGCTGGCTTTGCCTTGACCTTGCTTCAATCCCTGCATGGCAGTGCTCCCAATCCCTAGAGTCAAGGTGCCGCATGTTCGTTAACGAACATAGGGCGGCGATCGCTGCGCATGATGCCACTAGCTCCGGCCATTATGTAACCATTAAATGCGCGATTACGAAAAAAATGTATTGAATATTCCCAAATTTCTTTCGAATACTTACACTGCAGGCCTGTAAGCGGTCATGGCGTTACCAATTTCCACGTTCATCATTAAGGTGGGGTGGAATTTTTTGGATTTTCACTTTCGCAGGAGCGCGTAATGTCAGCATCTCTAGCCCTACCTCCGCACCAGGATCAGCACCTGGTCGACGATCTGGAAACGGCGTTACTGGCAGCAGGGTCGCAGCGCCAGAACCTTGACCGCAAGAATGTCCCGAGCGAGTTGCTGGGTCGCGCGAACAACACTCGACTGGTGTGGTTCACGCTGGTTGACTGGGCTTGGATAGCCGCTTTCTGGGTCGGGATGACTTATGCACCGACCTGGACCTACCCCTTGTGGGTGGTCTTGATTGCCGGGCGCATCCACTCTTTTGGGGTGATCCTGCATGATGCGGCGCACCAGTCCATCAAGCGCAAAAGCTGGCAAATTCGTATCGTCGAAATCTTCGCCGGCTACCCCATGGCCTCGACCCTCAACGCCATGCGCTATCACCACATTCGCCATCACCGCGACAGCGGCATGGCCGCTGACCCGTACTTCAAGCCCAAAGTAGCGGGCCGCCCTTTGATATTTTTCCTGATCTGGCTACGGCACATCTTGCTGGTGCCTTTATGGATGATCCGCGGCCCCTATGGCTTGTTGGCCTACCTGATCCCAGGCATGCGTAACAGCTACGCGCGCGTGTTCCTGCAAGACAAATCAGGTGAAGACCTGACCCATTTGCGCGAGCTGATCGACTGCTGCAAAGCCGAGCTGGGCCAGGTTGTCGTGCATGCTGGCTTGTTCACCTTCGCCTACTTCCGGCCAGAGGAGGCGCTGTTCTATTACTTCATCCCCGCTATTGTGGCCGCCTTGTTTGCCGGGCACCGGGTCTTGGTCGAGCACAACTACACCCCCGTTACAGACCGCCGCATGGAAACCATCATGCGGACTACGGTGGACCACAACATGAACTGGCTGGGTCGTATATTCCTGGCCCCACGCAACATTGGTTTTCACATTGCCCATCACCTGCACCCGCAAGTGGCGCTCGAAAACCTGCCCAAGTTGCGTCAGTGGTATCTGCACAACCACCCGGAGGTCTATCCCAACCAACGCACCGGGAACGGTCTGTGAGCGGCAAAACGCGTCCAGCAAAGTTTGCGATACCCAACCGGCTCAATGTGACCATCACCTTGATCCAAGTTGGCGTGAGTCTGGCGTTGCTGGCTGGAGCATCGTTGGCCTGGACAGCTGGTCAGGGCCTGTGGCTGGGCCTGGCCGCACTGCTGTTCTCCTTTGTCATGCAGACCGGCTTTTCGTTGCTGCATGAAGCCGAGCACCGCAAGCTGCACTCGAACCGGCGCATCAACGACGGCCTGGGATTCATCTGCGCGACCCTGTTCCCTGGCAGCTATCAGTTGATGACGGTGGCCCACTTGAATCACCACAAGGCCAATCGTTCGGATGCCGAGTTGGTGGACTACATCAAGCCGGGCGAAAGCGCGTGGTTAAAATCGGCTCAGTACTATGGGTTCATCACGGGATTGATCTGGCTGGCCGCCCCCTTGATGACCCTGTTCATCAGCCTGACGCCCAGCAACTGGCTCGCGCGTGCTTTTGCCCAGGGCAAAAACCAAGGGCTGGCTCGCTACCTGGCGTTTATCCAGACCTGTGGCGCCGGGAAGGTTCGTCAAGAAACCTGCCTCGGCCTGCTGCTCTGGATTGGCACCTGGCTGACCCTGGATTTGACCTGGCAAGCCGTGGCCATCTGTTACGCCGCTTTTGCTTTTTCATGGTCAAGCCAGCAGTACGTCTATCACGTGCGTACACCTCGCCATTTGATCGAGGGCGCCTACGATCTCAAGCTCTGGTGGCCGCTGCAGTGGCTGTACCTGCACTTCAACTTGCACCTGAGCCATCACCGCGCAACCAATGTGCCTTGGTTGCACATGCCCAAGCTGGTGCAGACCGAGCCGACTCAAGGCTATTTGGCGACCTACCTGAAGCTTTGGGCTCCGCCGCAACCGGTCGAGTGCGCCTGGCCTGTGGAGCATCAGGTTCGTGGCCCGTTAGTCCCCAAGCAGGTAGCTTGATATGGAGGCGAACTCGGCGGCGCAGTACCTGGGCAACCTGTTGATCTTCACCATGATGCTCGGCATGGGCATGTCCATGGTGTGGGAGGACGTCAGGCGCGTGGTGGTTTACCCACGGGCGGTCATGCTCGGCACCTTCTGCCAGATGGTGATGTTGCCGGCCGTGGGTTGGCTGCTGCTGAAAGTCTATCCGCAAGACCCCGCCATCGCCTGTGGCCTGATGATCCTGACCTTTTGCCCTGGCGGTGTCGGCTCCAACATGTTCTCGTTGCTGGCCAAGGGGGACGCCGCCTTGTCCGTTACTCTGACCTTCGTCAGCAGCTGCCTGATCGTGCTGACCTTGCCACCCCTGGTCAACGCTACCTTGACCCACTTTATGGGTGCGCAACTGAGCCAGACTCTGCCCATGTGGGACACCGTCCAGCGTTTGCTGGCCCTGACGATGATGCCCATCGCCATGGGCATGCTAGTCAAGCGCCTATGGCCCGCGTTCACGGCAAAAATCCTGCCCTATATCAAACTGGGTGGCTTTGTCTTGATTACGCTGCTGATCACCGGTCTGGTCATCAAAGACTTCACCAAGATGCTCGGCTATGCCCAGCGCGCCGGTCTCATCACCCTGATATTAGGTGCCAGCACCATGCTGCTGGGCTTTGTCATCGGCAGATTCAGCCGCCTGAACAAGGCGCAAAGCCTGACCATTGCCATCGAAGTGGGCATGCACAACAGCGCCCTGGGTATTGTGATTGCCCAGATGATTGGCAACCCTGATATGACCATTGTGCCCATCATCTACACCCTGGTGGCTGCCCTGATTTGTTTCGGCCTGGTGCTGTCGGCACAGTGGCCTGCTCTCAGGCTCCAGCTGCAGCAACGCAAGGAGGCGGCATGAGCTTTGCCTTATGGGCCTTGCAAAGCGGCCATACGCTGAGCTTGCGCGGGCAAGCCCGGCAACTGCAGCAAAGCCTGCAAGACCCGCAGCAGGCGCAGCTGGCCCGCTGGAGTCGTTTGCTGCAAGCCAATCAGGACAGTGCCTATGGCAAAGCCCATGGCTTTGCTGCCATCCACTCGATCAAGGATTACCAGAGCCGTGTTCCGCTGGTTGACTACGATGCCTTGAGCCCCTGGATCGATCGCATCGCCGCGGGTGAGCAGGGCGTCCTGACGCACGCGCCGGTGCGCATGCTCGAACCCTCCGGCGGGTCCACCTCCACCAACAAGTTCATTCCCTATACGGATGACTTGCTGGCTGACTTCGCCAGGGCGACCAATCCCTGGTTGTACGACGTGTTCAGCCATACCCGTGGCCTCAAGGGCACGCAAAGCTATTGGTCGATTTCCTTGGCCAAGCAGGGTGCGCGCTGCACAGAGGGTGGCGTGCCGATTGGCTTTGATGACGACACGCAGTACTTCAGCCCGTTGATGCGCTGGGCGCTCAACAAGATGATGGCGGTGCCCAATGCCGTGGCCAATGCGCCCGACATGGACAGCTGGCGCCAACAAACCGCGCGGCACCTGCTGAAGGCCGAAAGCCTGGGCTTGATCTCGGTCTGGAGCCCAACGTTCATCTCCTTGCTGATGAGCTATATCAGCCAGAATCTGGATGCCTTGCTGGCCGACCTGCCGGCCGCACGCGCCAAGCGCATCCGCCAAGGTCTCGACCGCGAGGGCCGACTCTGTGGCGAGGCCATCTGGCCGCAGCTCAAGCTGATCTCTTGCTGGACAGACAGCATTGCCAGCCAATTTTTGCCTGAATTGCAGCAGTGGTTTGTGCGCACGCCCTTGCAAGGCAAAGGCCTGCTGGCCACCGAAGGCGTGGTGTCCGCGCCCTTGCTGCCCGAAGATGGCTCTGGCTGTCCCTTGGCGATCACCAGTCATTTTCTTGAATTCATCGATCTCGACCATCCCGACCGCGTGCCTTGTCTGGCCCATGAGTTGCGGGTCGGTGGGGCGTACAGCCCCATCCTCAGCACGGGCGGTGGCTTGTTCCGCTATCACCTCAAGGATGTGGTGCAGTGCGTCGGCATGGCCGGGCGCACACCCCGAATCCGTTTCGCCGGCAAGCTCGACCGCGTCAGCGATTTGTGCGGCGAGAAGATCCACGCCAATCAGGTCGAACAAGCCTTGGCATTGGTCCGCGAAAAACTCGCTGTCGAGATCCGCTTTGCCCTGCTGGCACCGGTGCATGGCGCGCCGCCACACTACCGCTTGTTTCTGGAAAGTAACGCCGGGTCGTCACAGTGCGAGCAAATCGTCCACTTGGTCGAAGACTACCTGGCCACCGGACACCATTACCGGACCTGTCGGCGCCTGGGGCAACTTGGGGCCATTCAAGTCCAGCCGGTCACGCACGCCTGGCAAACCTTCCAGCGCACCTTGACTGCGGCAGGACAAAGGGCCGGGGATATCAAACCCACCGCCCTGGATGCCCGCCACGATTGGCTCAAGGCTTTTGCCTGTAAGTCGAGCGCCTGAACACAAAACGTAGCGCCGCGAATGCGCCGTTTGAGGTGCTTCGGTAGGCAGTGGGGTCAATAGCTAGGCTTGTCGGAGCAGAGTTGCAGCGGGTGGCCACTGTCGCTGCGCCGCCGTTTAAGGCGTTGCTGCGGCCTGTTTGCGGCTCGCCATATGCTGCAAATAACCCAGTAACTGGGCCAGCTCTGCTTCGCTCAGCACCGCTTCGGTAAACCCAGGCATCTTGCCCAGGGGCCAGCGCCGCAGGCTTTGCGGGTTGCGGATGTAGGCGGCCAGATAACCTTCAGCGAAGTACTCGGTCGGGTTGTGCGGGAGGTTGAGGTCCGGGCCGAACTGGGAGTCGCCGGCGTTGTTGAGGCGGTGGCAGGCCAGGCAGTTTTTCTGGAACTGGGCGAAGCCGGCCTGCACATCGGCATTGGCGTTCGCTGCGGGGAGCAGGGCAGGGAAACGTTTGGCGACTGCTTCCAGCAGGCGGATGCGGGAAACCTGGAACGGCCACTGTTCCGGCCCGATCTGGGCCGCCTCGGGGTTCTGCCAGACCAGGTAGAACGGGCCCGCGCTGGGTTTGCCTTGGGCCAGTGCAGGCCAGGGTTGTTGTGGGTCTTCGATGGCCAGCCAGGCGCGCGCGCCTTGGGTCGCCAGCAATGGCGCGGCTGGCAGTTCGGCAGCAAAGCCGTCCAGAGCGACTGCTTGCAAGTGGTCGCCTGGGGTTACGCCTTCTAGTAGCGCTGCCAGGGGGATGGCGCGGTACTGCATGTCGCGCTTGTAGGCCACGTCGGCGCTGATGCTGATGGTTTCGGTCTGGGGGTGGCTGAGCAGGCTGCTGCTATCCCAGGTACGCGTTCCGCTAGACAGTTCTATGTGCAGTTCGGCTGCATGCGCGGTTGCAGCGTGCAGGGTGGCCAGTAATGCCAGGCTGGAGAGTGCGTTCAGCAGTCGACGCATGCCGCTTCCTTATCCCGTGGAGTGGTGGCCAGTTTGAGTTGTTCATAACCGCCGGCATTCATCACTTGTGTGTAACCCAGTGCACGCAGCTCGTCCTGGGCCTGCGATGAGCGTCGGCCGCTTCGGCAATACAGCACGACGGGGGTGTTCTTGTCTGGCACGACCGCCGCGATGCGGGCGCCAATCTGGTCGTGGGGGATCAGCTGGGCACCGGGCAGGGCGCCGCTGGCGAACTCATCGGCACTGCGCACATCGATCAGTACGGTGTCCGACAGGACAAGGGTGCGCAAGGCGGCGCTCTGGTCGATTTCTCCCGCCTGGGCAATGGGCAGGATCAGGGCAAGGCTCAGCAGTAGGGCGCGCATGGGGTTCACCTCGCAGGTGCAATGAAGTGCCACGCTAGCACAGCTGCTGGCACGGGTTGAGGGGGGAAGTAGTTCCGTGGCCTGAGCAGCTACGGCATCAGGCCACGGCAGGGAAGAATGATCAACTGACCAGACGAGTCACGTTGGGCAGGATCAGGATAACGGCGGTGGCCAGGACGATCAGCGTCGCCTGCCGGTACTTGGCTTGTTTGAACATGCTGCTACTGCCTTTCTTCTTGTTGGTGTATTGGCTTTTGTCAGCAACCAGTGGCTGGTAGACACGGGCACAACACCTTGGCTCAGACCTTAAACCACCCCGGCAAAACCCGGCGGCGGCACCTTGCCTTGATAACTCTAGGGCCCGCGTCACGTGGAGCTTAGACGACTTGGCTCCTAACAAGGCATAGGCAAAACCCTGTAGTTATTGCATCGGATAAACAATCGATGCGCAGGCCAGGCGCCAGAGCGCTTGCTGCAGCGCGGGTGGAATGCCTGACAATTTCTACCGCCCGTCTGAGCCGAACGGTCAATGGCCCTGAGCGCATCGGTCATTGAGTCCGGCACGCGTGGGGCTAAGGTTAGGCAACCCGGCTTTTGCCGCTGCCAGTTACCGAGGACGTCATGACTGAAGCACTGATTTTCGACGCCGTGCGCACCCCGCGCGGCAAGGGCAAGAAGGACGGCGCGCTGTACAGCGTCAAGCCGGTCAGCCTGGTGGCGGGCCTGCTGCGCGCGCTGCAGGAGCGCAACGGTCTGGACACCCGCCAGGTCGATGATGTGGTGCTGGGCTGCGTGACCCCGGTGGGCGACCAGGGCGCCGATATTGCCAAGACCGCCGCGATGGTCGCCGACTGGGACGTCAGCGTCTCCGGCGTGCAGCTCAACCGCTTCTGCGCCTCGGGCCTGGAAGCGGTGAACATGGGCGCGATGAAGGTGCGCTCGGGCTTCGAGGACCTGGTGGTGGTCGGCGGCGTGGAGTCCATGTCGCGCGTGCCGATGGGCTCCGACGGCGGCGCCTGGGTGATGGACCCGGAAACCAACATGCAGACCCACTTCACTCCGCAGGGCATTGGTGCCGACCTGATCGCCACCCTGGAAGGCTTCAGCCGCAGCGACGTCGACAGCTACGCCCTGCGCTCGCAGCAGAAGGCCGCGCGCGCCAGCAAGGACGGCTCGTTCGTCAAGTCGCTGATTCCGGTGACTGACCAGAACGGCATCGTCATCCTCGACCACGACGAATTCATTCGCGGCGACAGCACGCTGGAAGGCCTGGGCAAGCTCAAGCCGAGCTTCGAGATGATGGGCCAGATGGGCTTCGACGCCACCGCGCTGCGCGTCTACAGCCATGTCGAGCAGATCACCCACGTGCATACGCCCGGCAACAGCTCAGGGATAGTCGACGGCGCCGCGCTGATGCTGATCGGCTCCGAAGCCAAGGGCCGCGAGCTGGGCCTCAAGCCGCGGGCGCGCATCGTCGCCACCGCGGTGACCAGTACCGACCCGACCATCATGCTCACCGGCCCGGCGCCGGCCACGCGCAAGGCGCTGGCCAAGGCCGGGCTGTCGGTGGAAGACATCGACCTGTTCGAGGTCAACGAGGCGTTTGCCTCGGTGGTCATGAAATTCATGAAGGACATGGGCGTCTCCGAGGACAAGGTCAACGTCAACGGCGGCTCCATCGCCATGGGCCACCCGCTGGGCGCCACCGGCTGCGCCATCCTCGGCACCCTGCTCGATGAGCTGGAAAAGCGCGAGCTGCGCTACGGCCTGGCCACGCTGTGCGTCGGCGGCGGCATGGGCATCGCGACGATCATCGAGCGCATTTAAGGACTTTGTAGGGTGGATGACGCGAAGCTCATCCACCGAGTAGCTGCCTGGTGGAAAACCGCTCTGCGGGTTTTCCACCCTACGCGGCACCTATCGACAGGACATACACATGACTGACGCCATCCGTTACGAAAAGGGCCAGGACAATATCGTCGTCCTGACCATCGACATGCCCGGCCAGAGCGCCAACACCATGAACGCGCAGTACCGCGAGGCCATGGGCCAGACCGTCGCGCGCCTGGAGGCCGAGAAGGACTCCATCGCCGGGGTGATCGTCACCTCGGCGAAGAAGACCTTCTTCGCTGGCGGCGACCTGGGCGAGCTGATCAAGGTCACCAAGGCCGACGCCAAGCCGTTCTACGACATGGTCCTGGGCATCAAAGGCCAGCTGCGCCGTCTGGAGACCCTGGGCAAGCCTGTAGTGGCCGCGATCAATGGCGCCGCGCTAGGCGGCGGTTGGGAAATCTGCCTGGCCTGCCACCACCGTATCGCCCTGGACAGCGCCAGCGTGCAGCTCGGTCTGCCGGAAGTGACCCTCGGCCTGCTGCCGGGCGGTGGCGGCGTGGTGCGCATGGTGCGCATCCTCGGCCTGGAAAAAGCCCTGCCGTACCTGGCCGAAGGCAAGAAGGTACGCCCGGACGCCGCACTCAAGGCCGGCCTGATTCATGACACTGCAACCAGCGTCGAGGAGATGCTGAGCAAGGCGCGCGCCTGGATTGCCGCTAATCCGAGCGCCGTGCAGCCGTGGGACGTCAAGGGCTACAAGATCCCCGGTGGAACGCCGAGCACCCCAGCCGTGGCGCAGATGCTGGCCATCGCGCCGAGCGTGCTGCGTGACAAGACCAAGGGTTGCTTCCCCGCGCCGGAGAAGATCATGTGTGCCGCCGTCGAGGGCGCCCAGGTCGACTTCGACACTGCGGAGATCATCGAGGCGCGCTACTTCACCGAGCTGACCACCGGCCAGGTGGCGAAGAACATGATTGGCACCTTCTGGTTCCAGCTCAACGAGATCAACGCCGGCAGCTCGCGCCCGCAGGGCATTCCGCAATACGTGACGAAGAAAGTCGGCGTGCTCGGCGCCGGCATGATGGGCGCCGGCATCGCCTATGTGTCGGCTGCCGCCGGCATCGACGTGGTGCTGAAAGACGTGTCCATCGAGGCGGCGGAGAAGGGCAAGGCCTACTCGGCCAAGCTGCTGGACAAGAAAGTCAGCCGCGGCCAGGTGACGGCCGAGAAGCGCGACGCCTTCCTCGCCCGCATCAAGCCAACCGTCAGCGATGCCGATTTCGACGGCTGCGACCTGATCATCGAGGCGGTGTTCGAGGATCGCGGCCTCAAGGCCAAGGTCACCGCCGCCGCCGAAAGCGCGGCGCTGAGCGACGCGGTGATCGCGTCCAACACCTCGACCCTGCCGATCACCGGCCTGGCCACGGCCGTGCAGAAGCAGGACAAGTTCATCGGCCTGCACTTCTTCAGCCCGGTCGACAAGATGCCGCTGGTGGAGATCATCCGTGGTGCCAAGACCAGCGACGAGACCCTGGCTCGTGGCTTCGACTACGTGCTGCAGATCAAGAAGACCCCGATCGTGGTCGAGGACAGCCGCGGCTTCTTCACCTCGCGGGTGTTCGGCACCTTCACCAACGAAGGCATTGCCATGCTCGGCGAGGGCGTGAGCGCGGCGATGATCGAGAACGAGGCGCGCAAGGCCGGCATGCCGGTGGGCCCGCTGGCGATCAGCGACGAGGTGTCGATGAGCCTGATGGAACACATCCGCCAGCAGACCGTTGCCGACCTGGCTGCCGAGGGCAAGCAGATTCCTCAGCACCCGGCGTTCAACGTGATCGAGCTGATGCTCAAGGAGTACAAGCGTCCGGGCAAGGCCGCCGGTGGTGGTTTCTACGACTATCCGGAAGGCGGCAAGAAGCACCTGTGGCCGCAGCTCAAGGCGCGCTTCGAGAAGGCCGATGCGCAGATCTCCCAGGAAGATGTGCGTGATCGCATCCTGTTTATCCAGGCGATTGAAACGGTGAGATGCGTGGAGGAGGGCGTGCTGAAGTCGGTGGCTGACGCCAACATCGGTTCGATCTTCGGCATCGGTTTCGCCGCCTGGACCGGCGGCGCGCTGCAGTTCATCAACCAGTATGGGGTGAAGGACTTCGTCGCCCGCGCCCAGTACCTGGCCGAGCAGTACGGCGAGCGCTTCCTACCGCCGGCGCTGCTGCTGGAGAAGGCGGCCAAGGGCGAACAGTTCTGAGTTTGCCCGGTAAGCAGGCGATGCCCTGAGAAACCGGCCCCTGTGGGTAATGCTGTTCACTTAAGGAAACGCCGCCTTCCTCCTTCTGGAAAGCGGCGTTTTTTTTTGCGGAAAATGCAGCGGCCAGGCAACGGGATAATGACCTGCTGGCAACCCGGGCAGTCCCCTCTCCCACTTGTGGAAGAGGGGTAGGGGGCGGAGTGGCCTGCCCAACCCAAGCTGCGGGAAGCCTTCGCGGCTGCCACCACGAGGCTATTTGCTTATGCCGCTTGCCTAAGGCTGCGCCCGCTCCGGCTTTCCCTGTAGGCTGGGCGACATATGCATTGAGCCGGCTTGCGAGCTGTGGGGGTAGGTATGGAACACGCCATAAAGCGCTGTTGCAGGCAGGCAGGGATGCTGGGCGTGGCCTGGCTGACCGGGTTGGCGTTTTCGGCCGCCCATGCCGAGGGCAAGATCAACGACCAGAACGACCCGCAGAGCGGTGCCCGGGTGGTGAGCTTCGTCCAGGAGGCTGTCTCGCAGCGCGTTACCTTGAACTTCTTCGGCATGAGCGATCCACAAAGCCGCGAAGTGCAGCTGACCCTGGTGCTGATGCGTGGCGACGATAAGCCGCGTTACCTGGGTTGTGAGCAGATCGATGTGCGCGTCGGCGGCATGCGCATTGGCCACCAGGAGAAGATCGAGCGCAGCACCCTCAAGGTCGGCGTCGTCGAGTACATCTATGTGCCCTTGCGCTCGCGCGATCTGCAGCCACTGTCGCTGGCCCAGCGTCTGGACTACAGCGTCTGCGGTGACAGCGGCAATGCGACGGCGGAAGAAATGACCGGCGTGCGTGAGGTGCTCAAGCGCCTGAAATTGCTCTGAGCCGCGAGTGGAGCGGCCAGGCGCTTCAGGCGGCCTGGCACCAGCCGTTCTGCATGCACACCACTTCGTGGATATCCAGCTTCTCGTCCTGGCGGGTGGGCATGCGCAGGGTCATCAGGCTGCCGTCTTCCAGGTGCACGGTGGCTTCCGATTCGAAGCGCAGGCCGGACTCGTCGAGGCTGGCATAGGTGACGCCGTAGGTGCGGGTGCTGGAGAAGGCTTCGTTGATGGTCATCGTCACGTCCTCGTTAGCCGGGGCCGGGTAGCGGCCCCTCTGGCTTACTTGCGGTTGGCGGCCTGTTGGGCCTGGTGGTTTTGCGCGGCGGCGGGGCTGTGGAAGGCGGAAGCCGCGATCAGGCTGGCGATGGCTGCGAAACTGCTCATGGGGTATCTCCTGTACGGGTGATGGGTTGAATCCGACGCCTGCATCATTGACGAGACGCCCCATCGACAGAAGTGAATGGCGAGCATGGTAACTATCAAGGCCGGTGATGGTTGCCGGATGTCGGCTGATGCGCCTGGCAGTCCCGTGGATATTGCGTTGCAGAGCACTTCGATGCAGGCTTAGCGCCTTCTTCCAACCCTCCGTCGAGTCAGGTAATCCGCTTAATGTCACTGCGCATCTGCATTCTGGAAACCGATGTCCTTCGCCCCGAATTGGTCGAGCAATACCAGGGCTACGGCCGTATGTTCGAGCGCCTGTTTGAGCGTCAGCCGATACCTGCGCAGTTCAGCGTGTACAACGTCATGCAGGGCGCTTACCCGAGCGATGCCGAGCAATACGATGCGTACCTGATTACCGGCAGCAAGGCCGATTCTTTTGGTAGTGATCCCTGGATCCAGACGCTCAAGGTTTACCTGCAGGAGCGCTACCAGCGCGGCGACAAGCTGCTCGGCGTGTGTTTCGGCCACCAGTTGCTGGCCCTGATGTTCGGCGGCCATACCGAGCGCGCGCAGCAGGGGTGGGGCGTGGGTATCCATCGTTACGAGGTCAAGCAGCAAGCGGCCTGGATGAGCCCGGCACTCGAGCAGCTGACCTTGCTGATCAGCCACCAGGACCAGGTTACCGCGCTGCCGGAGAAGGCCACGCTGCTGGCTTCCAGCCCGTTCTGCCCGATTGCCGCCTACTGCATCGATGATCAGGTGCTGTGCTTCCAGGGCCATCCGGAGTTCATCCACGACTACTCGCGGGCGCTGCTGGATATTCGCCAGAAGTGCATTGGCGAGCCGACCTACCAGCAGGCAGTCGCCAGCCTGGAGCAGGATCATCAGGGGCATCTGGTCGCCGAATGGATGATGCGTTTCGTCGCCCACGGCAAGGGCGCGCAGACCGCCTGAGATACCAAGTCGCCAGCGCTGTAGCCCGGATGTAATCCGGGGCGGCTGCTGGCTATCGCTCAGGTGTGTGCATTGCCCCGGATTGCATCCGGGCTACGTTTACAGCCAGTTCATGCGCTTGAAGTTGGCGAACAGGCCGACGCAGCCAACGGTGATGATGCCGAGCACGCCGAAGTAGCCGTACTGCCAGGTCAGCTCCGGCATGTTCTGGAAGTTCATCCCGTAGATACCCGCCACCGCCGTGGGGAACGCCAGGATCGCCGCCCAGGCGGCGAACTTGCGCTGGGTTACGCTCTGCCGTGAAGACTCCAGCAGCAGGCCGATCTCGATCGCATGGTCGGCCATTTCCCGCAGCCCGGTCAGGTCCTCCAGCAGGCGCGTGACATGGATCGCGATGTCGCGGAAGTACGGGCGCATGTGCTTGTCGATGAAGGGAAAGTCGAGCTGTTGCAGCTCCTGACAGATCTCCACCATCGGCGCGATCTGTCGGCGCAGGCGCAGCAGGTCGCGGCGCAGGCCGTGGATGCGCTCCACGTCGGCCTGGCTCAGCGGGCGGCCAAGCACGGTCTGTTCGATGTCTTCCAGCTCGCCGTGGATGCAGTCCATCAGCGGCCGGTAGTTCTCCATGACGAAGCTGAGCAGGGCGTAGAGCACGAAGTCTTCGCCGTGCTCGAGCAGCAGCGGGCGTGCTTCACAGCGCTGACGCACTGAGGAGTAGGGCGCCGAGTTACCGTAGCGGGCGCTGATTACATAGCCCTTGCCGGCGAATAGCTGGGTTTCCACGAATTGCAGGCGCCCCTCTTCGCGGATCGGCGAATAGAGCACCATGAACAGCGCATCGCCGAAGGTTTCCAGCTTGGGCCGGGTGTGCTGGGCGATGGCATCTTCCATGGCCAGCTCGTGCAGGTTGAACTGCTGCTGCAGGCAGTGCAGCTCCTCACTGCCGGGGTCGCGCAGACCGATCCAGACGAAATGCTCGGGCCGGGTGGCCCACTGTTTGCCTTCATCGAGAGTGAAGTCGGCGACTTTCCGGCCTTTGCTGTAGGCGACGGCGGCAACGACCTGGGCCATGGGTTTTCCTCTGCGGGGCGATGGCGCAGCTTAACCGATGGCCGGGGCGTGTGCAGCGTGGCTGTGGGGCTTCAGCCGCGAAGCCCCTGGTAGAAAAACCGGGGCTATGCTCGGGCGTTGTTGGCCTCAGGCCTTGGCGAGCTGCTGGTCGAGCTGCTCGATGCACTCGCGCATCAGCGTCTGGCAGCGCTCCATCAACTGCGGCAGGTCGTCCAGGGTTAGGCCCAGGGTGGGAATGGCCGGCAGCGAGCGGATCATGATGCGGCCGCTGTCCCAGCTGTTGAGCTTGATGCGCTTGGCGTAGCTGCTGACGCACACCGGAATGATCGGTACACCGGCGGCAATGGCCATCTGGAACGCGCCTTTCTTGAAGGGCAGCAAGCCGTTGCCGAGGTTGCGGGTGCCTTCCGGGAACACCCAGATCGAGGTGTCGCGATGCTGCAGGGTCTCGGTGGTGGTGAGCATGGCTTCCTTGGCCTTGCGCGCATTGCCGCGGTCGATCAGCACATTGCCAGCCAGCCAGTAGAGTTGGCCGAAGAACGGCACCCACTTCAGGCTCTTCTTGCCGATGCTCACCGTGCGCGGCGGCACCACGCGGCCGAGCACGTAGAGGTCGTAGTTGGACTGGTGGTTGGCAATGATCACGCAGGATTGCTCCTGGCCGTACAGGCTCTGCACCTCGGTCTTCACCCGCAGGCGCAGCATGCACAGGGCCGGCAGCGAATACAGGCGCGCGCACAGGCGGCTGTTGTCCGGGTTGAACGGACGACACAGGCCGAGCAGCAGGCCGAGAATTCCGGCAATGATGAAGTGCAGACCCATCAGCAGCATGCGGGGGAGGAAAAGCATCGTGTAGGCCTGTAGGCAGACAAAAAGGCGGGCAGTGTACGGGCGTGCACTGCTTTCGGCAATTGACCCCGATCAGAGGTTATTACCGGGCATTTCCGCTCCGATAGCCGCCGGTACGTGGCTTGTTCGGCCCTGAAAGCAAAAACCCGGCACTAGGCCATAGCACTTTACTCCCCTCTCCCGTTCACGGGAGAGGGGGCGGGGGAGAGGGTGGGCAGGCCACGTGTAGTGGTCAAGTGCGCCCCTCTCCCTAACCCTCTTGTATGTTCGAAACTTGAAGGGGTGGTGGGACCGACAAGCCAAATCTGACTCTAGCCAGTACAGACCGTGGGAGACCTCGCCCCACCTCTTCAACCAAAGAGCGCCGATAAAGAATGCATCGGGAAAACCGACGATAGAGGCAAGCCAGCGCGCTTTGGTAAAAGCCCCAACAAGCCCTGAAAACCTAGCGTGGAGGATTGTTCATGACAACCATCACTTCGCAAACGGTCGCAGGTGTCGATGTGGCCAAGACTGAACTGGTCGTCTATCGCGCAGACCTGCAAGAAACCCTTATCGTCATCAACGAGCTTGGTCCGATCAAGAAGTGGCTGAGATCGTTGCCCAAAGGCAGTTTGATCGCCCTGGAAGCCACGAGCTCTTATCACATACAAACGGTGGAGTTGGCTCATGCGATGGGCCATACGCTTTACGTGATCGACGGCTACCGCCTTAGCAACTACCGCAAAGGTACCGGCGGAAGGTCCAAAACCGACTTCTCTGATGCTCGCCTTTTAGCTCGTTACCTAACCAACGAACTTGAAGACCTGCGTCCGTGGAGCCCGCCACCTAAGGGCTTTAGCAAGCTTCAGGGGCTGATGCGTAAAAGAAGCCAACTGGTACAAATCAAGGTTGCCCTGAATCAGAGCTGGGCAGACGAGCCGATGCTCAAACGCCAGCTTAAAGAGCTACTGGCGGTAATAGCGAAGGTGGATACCCAGATTCAAAAAATGCTTCACACGCTAATTGAGGAAGCAGGATTAACGTCCCAAGTACGAAGGTGTGAGGGGATCGAGGGCGTAGGACCACTTACCGCCGCAGCCTTGGCAACCTCGTTTTCACGGGGTGATTTTAAAAGCAGCGATGCGTTTATCGCCTTCTTGGGGCTGGACTTGCGGGTAAGCGACTCTGGCCAGAAAACAGGGCGCCGACGCCTATCCAAACGAGGCGACTCTGAGCCGCGGCGGTTGCTGCACAACGCGTCCATGGCCGCGTCCCGCAGTGACATCTGGAAGCCTGTTTACGAGCGCTATTTGGCACGTGGCCTAAAGGCCACGCAGGTCTACGTGATCATGGCCAGAAAGATCGCACGGGTGGCATTCGCCTTGATGAAAAACCAAAGCGAATATCAGCCGGCAGGGATGGAAGGTGTTGCGTAGCAACATAGAATCTCCCACAAGTGGGAGAGGGGACTGTTCGTGTTGCCAGAAGTCATTATCCCGTTGCATGGCCGCTGCATTTGCTGCAAGAAAAAACGCCGCTTTCCAGGAGGAGGCGGCGTTTTTCTTAAGTGAACAGCATCAGGCGTTAGCCCGGGCTTTGCGGGTAGCGCAACGATCAGCCGAGGTGCTGCTGATCCAGCTCGATGGCCTTGTCCAGGGTTTCCAGGAAGGCCTTGCGCACTTTCAGCTTGGTGTTCTTGTGCGCGGTCATGTTGATCTTCTTCAACTGCTGGGCGACAGCGACGGCAGTGGCCATCAGTTGCTCGACCGGCACCACCTTGTCGAGGAAGCCGGCATCCACGGCGCCTTCCGGGTTGAAGATCTCGCCATTGATCACCGAGCGGTGGAAGGCCGACTTGCGCAGGCGGTCACGGGCCAGCTCGATGCCGGCGTGGTGCATGGTCATGCCGATCTGCACTTCGTTCAGGCCGATGTTGAACGGGCCTTCCACGCCGATGCGGTAGTCCGCCGAGAGCAGGATGAAAGCACCCTTGGCAATGGCATGGCCTGGGCAGGCGACGATGATCGGGAAGGGGTGCGACAGCATCCGGCGCGCCAGGGTGGAGCCGGCGGTGACCAGGGCCACGGCGTTCTGCGGGCCGGAAGTCATCACCTTGAGGTCGTAACCGCCGGAAAGGATGCCCGGCTGGCCGGTGATGATCACCACGGCACGATCCTGCACGGCCTGATCCAGGGCGGCATTGAAGGCGGCAATCACGTCCGGGGAGATAGCGTTCACCTTGCCGTTGTTCAGGGTCAGGGTGGCAATGCCGTCTTCGAGTTGGTAGCTGATCAGGTCGCTCATGGCGGGGTTCCTAGTCCTGGGGTGGGCTGAAGTGGCGCTGACGTTACCCAGCGGGGCGCCGCGGGTAAAGCGCTTTGGCTGACCGCCTGGTCATTGCCACTGGTCTGCTGTCATCTATCGAGGTCGTCGGCTCAGCCAATTGGCTGCTATACCCCATGACGTCTTAGGTTAGCCAGCAACCTGAGGAGTGCCGAACATGTATCGAATGATCCCCCTGATTTTGCGGGTCAGCGCAGCCCTTCTGCTGTTGGGCCTGATCCTGTGGGCCGGCAGCAGCCACAGTCATACGCCTTCAGGCGTGGTGCAGGTGTTTGCCCTGAGCCTGTTCTTTTCCCTGGGTTTCCTTCTATTCGGTGGCCAGCGCTTCACCGAGGTCAGGCAGGAACGCCGCCAGCGCGTCCGGCATTCTGCATAAGCGCATGAATCGACTGAAAAAAACTTTTGCCTTAAACAGGCCGTTCGGCTACATTAGCGCGCCTCGACGGACTGACCAGTTCGACGAGACCCGGTGAAGTGTCCGAGCGGTTGAAGGAGCACGCCTGGAAAGTGTGTATACGGGAAACCGTATCGTGGGTTCGAATCCCACCTTCACCGCCAGACAAATCAAACCCCTGAAAGAGCAGTCTTTCAGGGGTTTTTTGTTTCTGGCGCTCGCCAATCCTCGGCAAGTACAGCTCGACCAGGTTTTTCGGGGGCTGCGCCGATGGCTCGGATGCGCCGTCCCACTGTCCCGGAGCAGGATTACTGCCAAGCCCAGGGTGCTGGACTACTGTTATAGGAAGTCGATACCCCCTCCAGCCTTGATCCAGCCCCGAGCTGGCGCGGATGTGCGATGAGCGAAGCTGACCCTGAAAGCGGCCTGACCTTAGGGCTCGTCCAGGCACTGCATGGTTTGGATGGCGAACGCTGGTTCCGCCAGATGGCGGATGGCTTGCCCCTGATCGTCTGGACGGCCCGTGCGGATGGCGCCGTCGACTATTTCAACTGGCGCTGGTGGGATTTTATCGGCGCCAGGCCGGGCATCCCGGACGAGAGAGGCTGGCAGGACGTTCTTCACCCAGATGATCTGCCCCCTACGCTTGCTCGCTGGCAGCAGGCGCTGGCCACTGGCGAGTCCTATGCAATGGAGTATCGCTTTCGGCGGGCCGCCGACCAGACTTATCGCTGGCATCTGGGGCGCGCGGAGCCACTGCGCCAGGCCGACGGGCAGATTCTCAAGTGGTTGGGCACCTGTACCGATATCGATGACCAGAAACGCGCTGCCGAGTCGCTGGCTGGGGTTCAGCAACGCCTGCAGGAACAGGTGCTCGAGCGCACGATGCTGATCGAGCGGGTCAATACCCACCTGCTGGCCGAAGTGCAGAAGGGCGAGTATTTGCTGCGTCAGTTGCAGTCGCATACCGATAACCTGGCGCGGATTATCGCGACCCAGACTCGCCTGGCCGAGGCCGAGCTGGATCTCGACCTGTTCCTCAACCTGGTGGTGCAGCAGATGCAGGAGCTGACGCCGGCCTCGGGGGCGGCGGTCGAGCTGGTTGAGGGGGAGGAAATGGTCTATCGCGCCGCCTCTGGCAGCGTGGCGCCATTCGTGGGCGTGCGCCTGGCCATTGGCAGCAGCCTCTCCGGGCTCTGCGTGCGTTCGGCCGCAGTGCTGATGTCGGCCGATACCGAGCAGGATCCACGGGTCGATCTGGCAGCGTGCCGCAAGATCGGCGTGGCCTCGATGGTGGTGGCGCCCTTATTGCTGGCGGGCAAGGCTGTCGGTGTACTGAAGATCATGGCGTCGCAAGCGAACGCCTTTAGCGCCACGGATGTACAGACGTTACAGCTGATGGCCGGCCTGCTGGGCTCGGAGCTGGGTCATCAGGTCGATTTCGAGAACAACCAGCGCCTGCTCGCAGAGCGTACCGAGGAAGTGGCCAAACGCATGGCGTCCGAGGCGGTGCTGCGCGCCAACGTCGAGCGTACCCAGCGCATTATCGAGAGTTCCCATGAGGCTTTCGTCTGCGTCAACGAGCAGAGCGAAATTACCGACTGGAACTCCGAGGCCAGCCGCATATTTGGCTGGGAGCGTGGCGAAGTGATCGGCCGCCCGCTGACCTCGGTGATCATCCCGGAGCGCCTCGGCAACGCGCATCATGAAGGCATGGCGCGTTTCATCAGAACCGGCCAGGGGCCGGTGATCAATCGCCGGGTCGAATTGCCGGCTCTGCGCAAGGATGGCAGTGAGCTGATCGTGGAGATCACCATCAGCACCAGTGGCAGCGGTGCGGAGCGGGAGTTCAGTGCCTTCATGCGGGATGTCACCGAGCGCAAGCGGACTGAGCAGGAGGTGCTGCTCAATCAGCAGTTGCTGCGTTCGGTCACCGATGCCATTCCCGCCGTGGTGGCCTTTATCGACATGCGCGAAGTGCTGCGGTACTGCAACAAACCGTTCTTGCAGACGTTCGGCAAGATCGAGGCGCAGTGCCTTGGCCACTCGTTGCTTGAGTTGCTCGGCGCCGATGAGTACGCCTTCATCCAGCCCCATGTGGCGCAGGCCTTGGCGGGGCAGCAGACTTCTTTCGAGCGGGCGCTCAAGGTGCAGGGCAACGAGCGCTATCTGGAGGTGCGCTATGTGCCTGAACGGGATATTGGCGGTGAGGTGCGCGGTTTCTATCTGATTCTCTGGGACATTACCGAGCGCTGGGCGCTGGAGCAGCAGTTCCGCTTGCGCGCCCTGCGCGACAGCCTCACCGGCCTGCTCAATCGTGCTGCGATCATGGAGACGCTGGAGCGTGCGATCGCCGAACACGGGCCCGGCAGTTGCGATCTGGCTTTGCTCTACCTGGACGTCGACCACTTCAAGGAGATCAACGACAACCTCGGTCATGCCGTGGGCGACGAGGTGTTGAAGATCTTTGCCGCACGCCTGCAGCGCAGCGTGCGCACCAGCGATGTGGTGGCGCGTCTGGGGGGCGATGAGTTCGTCATTCTGTTGCAGCACCTGTCGTCGGCAGAACTTGCCTGTGAAGTGGCAGCCAAGGTCATTGAGGCCATGGTCGAGCCGTTACAGATTCGTCAGCACAGCCTGGCGGTCTCCACCAGCATTGGCGTGGCGATGCTCGATGCGCAGACGCCCTGCCCGGAAACCTTGCTGGAAAAAGCCGATCAGGCGCTCTACCAGGCCAAGCAGGCGGGAAGGAATCGCTTTTCCCTGTCGTCCTGAACGGCTAGTACGGGCCGCCCTAACCGACTCCCGCCAGTGGTAGAGGGGCTGTCCGTGTTGTCAGTCGTAGCCCGGATGCAATCCGGGAGCAGCGCTGTCTGTTTCCCGGATTGCATCCGGGCTACGGACTGAGCGGTTTATCGCGCGACGGGGTCAACCGACCCTGGGACTTTCTCTCTTTCTGACAAGCGCTTAAGGTGCGTCGATTCTTTGCAGGGGAGCGGCCTATGCGCGCCCGTTGGGACATTTTCTGCGCGGTGGTGGATAACTACGGCGATATCGGTGTGACCTGGCGCCTGGCCCGGCAGCTGGTGGCCGAGCACGCCGTGGCCGTGCGTTTGTGGGTGGACGAGCTGGCGGCGCTGCAGCGCCTGTGCCCGCAAGCCGACACGCAGGCTGCCTGCCAATGGCTGGATGGAGTAGAGGTCTGTCATTGGTCTGCCGACTGGCAGGGCGCGCAGCCGGGCGAGGTGGTGATCGAGGCGTTTGCCTGCCATCTGCCGGCGGCGTTCGTCGGCGCGATGGCCGCCCAGGTGCGTAAACCGCTGTGGCTGAACCTGGAATACCTGAGTGCCGAGGATTGGGTCGGTGGTTGCCATGGGTTGCCATCGCCGCAGCCTGGTGGCCTGCAGAAATTCTTCTTCTTTCCCGGTTTTACCGGGCAGACCGGCGGCCTGCTGCGCGAAGGCGATTTGCTCGCGCGGCGCCGGGCGTTTCAGGCCGAGCCGGCGGCGCGCGTGGCGTTTCTCGCCGGGTTGGGCGTGCCGCTGCTCGATGGCGCGCGGTTGATTTCCCTGTTCGCCTACGAGAATCCGAGGCTGTCCAGCTGGCTGGAGGCATTGGCCGCGGATGCCCGGCCGACCCAGCTGCTGGTGCCGCCAGGGCGCATCCTCGGCGATTTGCAGGCCTGGCTGGGCGAGGCCGAGTTGTCGCCGGGTGGTAGTTGGCGACGCGGTAACCTGCAGGTTCACCTGTTGCCATTCGTCCGTCAGGAGGATTACGACCTGCTGCTGTGGAGCTGCGATTTCAACGCGGTGCGCGGCGAGGACTCCTTCGTGCGCGCGCAGTGGGCGGGGCGGCCGTTGCTCTGGCATATCTACGTGCAGCAAGAGCAGGCGCACCTGGACAAGCTCGAAGCGTTCCTGCAGCTGTACCTGCAGGAGCTTTCGGCCGAGGCTGCGACGGCGCTGGGCGACTTGTGGCGGGCGTGGAATAGCGGACAAGGCATGGACGAAAGCTGGGCAGCGTTGCAGAAAGTCTGGCCCGAGGTGAGCGAACACGCCGAGCGCTGGTGTCTGCAACAGGCCTCTCGTCCTGATCTTGCTGCGGCGCTGGCAGAGTTTTACCGAAATTGGCTATCATGCGCGGCTTAGAAATTCGTACCTCCATCAAAATCCGGATATTCGTATGAAAACCGCACAAGAAATGAAGCCCAACAGTGTGGCCCTGATCGACGGTCAACCTTGGCTGATCCAGAAAGCCGAGTTCACCAAGTCCGGTCGTAACAGCGCCATCGTCAAAATGAAGCTGAAGAACCTGATCAACGGCTCGAAGACCGAGACCGTTTACAAGGCCGACGACAAGATGGAGCCGGTTATCCTTGAGCGTAAGGAAGTGACCCTGTCGTACATCAGCGGCACCGACTACGTGTTCATGGATCCGGAGTTCAACTCCTACGAACTGCGCGAAGAAGACCTGGAAAGCGTTCTGCCGTTCATCGAAGAAGGCATGACCGACATCTGCGAAGCTGTGTTCTTCGAAGGCAAAGTGATCTCCGTTGACCTGCCGACTACCATCGTTCGCCAGATCACCTACACCGAAGGTTCCGCCCGTGGCGACACTTCCGGCAAGGTCATGAAGCCGGCCAAGCTGAGCAACGGTACTGAAGTCAAGGTTGCAGACTTCTGCAACATTGACGACTGGATCGAGATCGACACCCGCGACGGTTCCTACAAGGGCCGTACCCAGGCGCCGCAGGCTTAAGCCTTCCGTCTGTACCGCGAGTGACAAGAAGCCCGGTCATGTGCCGGGCTTTTTTATGGGCGGGATATTGCCCGGATAGTCGAGCACGAGGCAGGATTGCAGCCTCTCACTGGAACAAGGAATGTTTGTATGGAACAGAGTCAGAACCCCTATCAGGCTCCTCAGGCTGATTTGCAGGCACAAGCCCCGGATCAGTTCCTTCTGGCTTCACGCGGGGCCAGGCTGGGCGCCGTGTTGATCGATACCTTGCTGCTGGCCATGGTCAGCGTGCCGGTCGCTTTTCTCAGCGGAGCCTTCGATGCCGTCAAGCAGGGGCTCGAGCCGAGCCTGATGCAGCAGCTGACGGGCCTGCTGGTCGGCATGCTGGCCTTCGTGCTGATCCATGGCTACCTGCTGAAGAATTACGGGCAGACGGTTGGCAAGTACCTGCTCCGTATTGCCATCGTCGACCTGCAGGGCAATGTGCCGGACTTTCTGCCCATGGTCGCCAAGCGCTACCTATTGCTCTGGGTCGTTACCGCCATTCCGTTGCTGGGCGGGGTGATTGGTCTGGCCGATTGCCTGAGCATCTTCCGTGGTGATCGTCGCTGCCTGCATGATCTGGTGGCCAGCACACGCGTCGTGCAGGCTCCTGCCAGGTTCTGAATTCAACGCAGTTGCAGGGCCGGGAGCGCCCTAGTTCAAGTGCCTGATAGTCGAGGCGCGGCGTTTCTCAGAGACGAAAGCCCTCGACGATATGCTCGGCCAGAGTTTCGCTGACCTGGGATTGGCTGTGCTGGTTGCGCAGCAGCACGATACTGGTCTGCGGCAGCGTCGGCAGCCCCTCGGCCTCGCCGATGATGCGCATGTCCGGGGTGATCAGGCTCTGCAACTGGGCGGTGACCGCCAGGCCGGCGCTGACCACGGCGAAGATCGCCGACAGGCTGGGGCTGGTGTAGGCGATGCGGTACTCGCGCTCCATGGCGTCCAGCGCGTTGCAGGCCCAGGCGCGGCAGAAACAGTCGGCATTGAACATGGCCAGCGGCATGGGCGTCTGTTCGTGGGGGCTGAAGCCGATGGCCTCGGCCCAGACGAAGCGCTCCTGACGCAGTAGCTGGCCGATCTCCTTGCCCGGCTCGCGGGTGACGATGGTCAGATCGAGGTCCTGGCGCTGCAGCAGCTGGAAGGACGGCTCGCAGTGCAGCTCCACCTGCACCAGCGGGTAGGCCTGGGCGAAGCGCGCGAGGATGCCGGGCATGAAGCGCATCACGTAGTCGTCCGGCGTGCCGATGCGTACCGAGCCGACCATATGCGGTTCGCGCAGGGTGTTGAACACCTCGCCATGCAGCTTGAGGATGCGCCGTGCGTAGCCGAGCAGCACCTGGCCTTCGGCGGTGAGGCGCACCTGGCGGCCGTCGCGCTGGAACAGCGAGCGTTGCAGCACATCCTCCTCCAGGCGCTTCATCTGCATGCTGATGGCCGACTGGGTGCGGTTGACCGCCTCGGCCGCGCGGGTGAAACCACCCAGGTCGGCGATGGCGACGAAGCTGCGCAGCAGCTCGGTGTCTATGCTTGGGTAATGGGCCATTGATCAATCTCCAAGATGTCTCGCATAAGAAACATTCGTTGGATTGATCTTAATCCCGGCGCGAGACTGACGCCAACCCCACAAGGAGGGCGTCGAGATGAAAGGTCAAAAAGGTTATGCCGTAGCACAGTCGATCAGTATCGGACGGGTGCGTCCCCTGTATCTGCTCAAGGCCGCCTGGCGTCAAGTCGTACGCTGGTGGGAGCTGGCTGAGCAGCGTCGCCGGCTGGCCATGCTGGATGGCCATGCGCTGAAGGACTTGGGCCTGAGCCGGGCCGATGTGTTGCAGGAAAGCGAGCGGCCGTTCTGGGACGACCCGCTCAAGCGTTGAGCAGTTATGTCTCGAGGCATGGAGAGGCGCTGCTGGAGCCAGGCGGGCCGGCCAGCAGGCCTGAGGCGCAAGCGGCTGCTGGCAGCACGCCGGTTGGCTGAATGAGAGACAGGGTATTGGAGCAAGGAGTCAGTATGTCTCGTTACCACCTCGCGCAACTGAATATCGCCAGCATGAAGGAACCCCTGGAGTCACCGGGTATGGCCGACTTCGTCGCCAATCTGGAGCGCATCAATGCCCTGGCCGAGAGTTCGCCAGGCTATGTCTGGCGTCTGCAGGACGAGGCGGGCGATGCCACTGCGATCCGTCCGTTCGGCGCGCAGATGCTGGTCAATCTGTCGCTTTGGCAGGATGTCGAATCGCTCAGCGACTACGTCTACAAATCCGCCCATACCGAGATGCTCAAGCGTCGCAAGGAATGGTTCAGCCGCCTGGGCGAGGCGCACATGGTGCTGTGGTGGGTGCCGGCCGGGCATCTGCCGGATGTCCACGAGGCCGCCGAGCGTCTGCAGCTGTTGCGTGAGCTGGGGTCGACTGGCGAGGCGTTCAGCTTTCGCGAACGCTATGCCGCTCCTGCCAGCTTGTCCGCCAGTTGAGTGAGGTGAGGGCTGGCGCTGTCGGCGAATGCGGCTAGCATAGGTCGCCATGAGCCTTTCCCTCTCCTTGTCGCAAGCCCGCCGCCTGGCCCTGGCCGCCCAGGGCTTCGGCCGCCCGCCGCGCGGAGCCATTGGCCATCGCCAGTTGCGGGCGCAGATCGAGCGCCTCGGCGTACTGCAGATCGACTCGGTCAATGCCCTGGTGCGCTCGCACTACCTGCCAGGTTTTTCGCGTCTCGGCCACTACCCACCCGAGCTGCTCGACGAACTGGCCTGGGGCCAACCACGGCGCCGTGCGCTGTTCGAGTACTGGGGGCATGAAGCGTCCCTGCTGCCGCTGGAGCTGTATCCGTTGCTGCGTTGGCGCATGCGCCGGGCGGCCGATGGCCAGGGCATCTATCGGCAACTGGCCGAGTTCGGTCGGCAGCAGCGCGAGGTCATCGCCCGCGTATTGCGCAGCGTGCGCGAGCAGGGCGCCCTGGGTGCCGGCAGCCTGACCACCCGTACCGAGCGGGCCGGACCCTGGTGGGACTGGAGCGCAGAGAAGCATGCGCTGGAATGGTTGTTCGCTGCTGGCGAGGTGACGGTGGCCGGGCGGCGTGGCTTCGAGCGCCTCTACGACCTGCCGGAGCGGGTGATCCCGCCGGCGCAGTTCGAGCATCCAGAACTGCATGAAGACGAGGCGCAGCGCCAGTTGCTGCTGCGCTCGGCAGATGCCTTGGGGGTAGCGACGGCAAAGGATCTGCGCGATTACTACCGACTGGACGCTGCCGAAACCAAGGTGCGGATTGCCGAGCTGGTCGAGGCCGGTGAACTGCAGCACGTCGCGGTCGAGGGCTGGACGCAGCCGGCCTATTGTCGTGGCGAGCCAAAGCTGCCGCGGCGGATCAAGGCCAGCGCCCTGTTGTCTCCCTTCGACTCGCTGATCTGGGCGCGCGAACGCACCGAGCGGCTGTTCGACTTCCACTACCGTCTGGAAATCTACACGCCGCAACACAAGCGCGTGTATGGCTACTACGTGCTGCCGTTTCTGCATGACGAGCGATTGCTGGCGCGGCTCGATCTGCGTAGCGAGCGGGCACAGGGGCGCCTGGCGGTGCATGCCGTACATGGGGAGGAGAGTGGCTTGAATGAGGACGCACTGCAGGCTCTGGCGACTCAGCTGCAAGCGCTGGCGAGCTGGCTGGGACTGCAGCGGGTGGTGCTGAATTGCCGGTCGTCTGAGGCCACACGCTTGCGGCCGCTATTGGCGAGTGACCTGTAGCAGCCAGCTTGCTGGCGATCCGCTGGGCCACTGATCGCCAGCAAGCTGGCTCCTACAAAAAACGGGGCCGCAGCCCCGAGATGGCAACTTACTTATTGGCGGCGATACGTGCGCGGATATGCGCGGCGCGTTCGGCGGAAGCCGGGTGGGAGTCGAACATGCTGCTCTCGCCACTACCCAGCTTGGCCAGCTTCTCGAAGGCGGTGACCAGGCCTTCGCGGTTGACGCCGCGCTGGGTCAGCAGGTCGAAGGAGAAGTCGTCGGCATCGGATTCCTGGGACTGCGAGAACTGTGCGTTGACCAGGGCCTCGCCCAGTTCGCCGATTTGCGAGCTGGACAGCGCCGCTGCGGCGCCATTGCCCGAGGACGCGGCGGCATTGCGCGCGGCCGAGGTGGCGTAGGCGGCCTGCATGGCCTTCTTGGTGTGGCCGAGGGCGACGTGGCCCATCTCGTGGCCGAGTACACCTTCCACTTCGTTGTCGGTCATCAGGTCCATCAGACCGCTGTACACGCGCACGCAACCGTTGGCCATGGCCCAGGCGTTGACCTCGTCGGTCAGGTAGACCTTGTAGTTCACCGGGGTGCCATGAATCTGGCTGCCGAGGTTGGCGGCGATCTTGTCCAGGCGCTGGCTGTATTTGCTGTCAGCCGGTGCGATGGGCGCTTCGGCGTCCATCTGCACACAGGCCTGATCGGCCTGGCTCTTCACTTCGGCATCGCTGAGGGTGGCGGCCTGCACGGCCATCATGCCGGTTTGCAGCATGGCGTCCGGGCTCATGTTCTGGCAGCCGCTGAGCAGGGTGGCGAAGGCGAGGGCGGAAAGGGGGAATTGCAGTTTCATCGGTCATCTTCCTTGGTGGGGTATAAGCCGCGAGTCATTCCCGGCTGGGCGGTGCTTGCAGAGCGCTGGATCACGTTCCGGACTCAAGACACCGGAGCCCGCAGACTGCGCGAATTGTTGCACAGGTGATCGGTTCGGGCGCTGAAACAGGTCTCACTCTGGCCCGGAGGTTGCCGTGCGGCGCCCTCCGGGTCTGGCTCCTTAGCGGCGTACCTGTTTTAGCGTCTCGGCAATCATGAAGGCCAGTTCCAGGGACTGGTCGGCGTTCATCCGTGGGTCGCAGTGGGTGTGGTAGCGGTCCGACAGGCCGGCTTCGGTGATCGGTCGCGCGCCGCCGATGCATTCGGTGACGTTCTGCCCGGTCATCTCGATATGGATGCCGCCGGCATAGGTGCCCTCGGCCTGGTGCACGGCGAAGAACTGCTTCACCTCGGAGAGGATCTGCGCGAAGTCGCGGGTCTTGTAGCCGCTGCTGGCCTTGATGGTGTTGCCGTGCATGGGGTCGGAGCTCCACAGCACCTGCTTGCCTTCGCTTTGCACCTTGCGCAGCAGACGCGGGAAGTGCGCTTCGACCTTGTCGGCGCCCATGCGCACGATCAGGTTGAGGCGGCCGGGGTCGTTGTCCGGATTGAGGATGTCGATCAGGCGGATCAGCTCGTCCGGGTCCATGCTCGGGCCGACCTTGACCCCGATCGGGTTGCCGACGCCGCGCAGGAACTCGACATGGGCGCCGTCCAGTTGGCGGGTGCGGTCGCCGATCCACAGCATGTGCGCGGAGCAGTCGTACCAGCCGCCGGTGAGGCTGTCCTTGCGCACGAAGGCCTGCTCGTAGCCGAGCAGCAGGGCCTCGTGGGCGGTGAAGAAGTTGGTTTCGCGCACCTGGGCGGCGCCGTCCATGCCGCAGGCGCGCATGAAGGCCAGGGTCTCGTCGATGCGGTCGGCCAGCTGGCTGTACTTCTCGCCCAGCGCTGAGTTGGCGATGAAGTCGAGGTTCCACTGGTGCACCTGGTGCAGGTCGGCGAAGCCGCCCTGGGCGAAGGCGCGCAGCAGGTTGAGGCTGGCGGTGGCCTGGTGGTAGGCCTGCAGCAGGCGCTCCGGGTCCGGTACACGGCTTTTCTCGTCGAAGTCGATGCCATTGACGATGTCGCCGCGGTAGGCCGGCAGGGTCACGCCATTGATGGTTTCGTCATTGGCCGAGCGCGGCTTGGCGAACTGCCCGGCCATGCGCCCGACTTTCACCACTGGGCAGCCGGCAGCGAAGGTCATGACGATGGCCATCTGCAGCAACACCTTGAAGGTGTCGCGGATCTTCAGGGTGGAGAATTCGGCGAAGCTTTCCGCGCAGTCGCCACCCTGCAGGAGAAAAGCCCGACCCTGGGTGACCTCGGCAAACTGGCGGCGCAGCTCGCGCGCCTCGCCGGCAAACACCAGCGGCGGATAACCGGCCAGGGTCTGCTCGACCCGTTGCAGGTGGGCGAGGTCAGGGTAGACGGGTTGTTGCTGGATCGGCTTGCTTCTCCAGCTTTCGGGGCTCCAGGCGTGCGACATCGGACTTCTCGGTTAGCGGCTATTCAGGCGGACTGGCATGGTAACCGATCAGCCATGGCCGGCAAGCCGATAGGCGCGATAGACGCGCTGCATAAGGCCGGGTAGCGGCAGCGATGCGCTAGAACTTGACCTGTAACAGCCCGCTCAGGCCGTTTTCCTGCGTGTCGCTGCCGAACTGGCCGTTGTAGGCCAGGCTCAGGCTGGCAGTCGGGGTCAGGGCCGCTTCCAGTCCCAGGCTGACGAGTGTGGTGTCCTCGGCCAGTGCTACGCCGGGTATCGCGAAGGTACCAGTGGGGGCGAATGCCATGCGGTTGGACGGTTCGAGGTCGCCGAAGGTGTGGCGCCAGCCCAGCCCGCCCTTGACCTTCATCGGCATGTCGCGGATGGCGAAGGTGTAGCTGGGGCGTATGCCCAGGGTGCTGAATGTGGTGTCCTGGTCATTGTCGTCCACGCGCAGGGCCGCTGGGCCACCGTGCTCGGTAAACCCCTCGCTACTGACCTTGACCCAGGCAAGGTCGGCATAGGGTTCCACCACCGTAGCGCCCAGGCTGATCTTGTAGGCGACGCCGGCGAAGACCTGGCCGGTGCTGGCCGAATAGTCTGCGCTGGGGGCGTCACTGAAACTGCCGAAGCGCACGGTCCGCTGGCTGTCGATCTCGCTGACCGTGTAGCTGGTGCCGGCCTTGAGCGACCAAGGTCCGAGCAGGGTGCCAACGTATGTGCCGAGGGTGTAGTTATCGCTGGTGGACGAACCGTGCGAAGCGTCCACGTCCGAGCGCGTATAGCCGCCGAGGAGGCCCAGGGTCGTGTTGTCCGTGAGGCGCGAGTCGATGCCGAAGAAGGTGCCGGCGGTGTCATCCACCAAGTCACCCTGCTTCCTGCGCGCGCCGGTACCTTGCAGCCAGGCGCTCGGGTGCGGGTCAAGCTGCACCCAGGCGGTCAGGCGGGGGGCCAGTTGCAGCGTGCCGAGCGAGGTCAGCAGGGGCGTGAGCGGCTCATCCTGTTGTGCAGCGAGACGCTCGTTGACCGCGTCCCGTGCGAAGTGACTGCTCTCCAGCAAAAGGGTCTGCTGCGATGGGTAGATCTGCCCGGACAGTTGGTCGAGAGCGTCGCGGATTTCGCCCACCGTGGGCAACAAAACAATCGCGCCGAGAATCGGGTTGTCCGCTGGCAACTCATCCACACCACCACCTACTGATTCTTGTGGCGGGGTGATCGCGATGGGCTGTTCAGGTATGCCGCCGACTGGGGGCTCTGGCGTACCGCCAATCGGTATCTCGTTACGGGCGACGACGAAGTAGACATTGTTTGCGTCGTAGGTGAGGTCGATGTCCGATAGCGGCAGATGCTGGGCCGCGTAGGTGAAGCTGCCGTTGACGCCGCCGTCGGCGCTGAGAATCGCGTAGCGCTGGTTCACCACCGGAATGAAACCATTGAGCGAGGTGGTGGCGTCGGCACCGTTCAGTGTGGCGCTCCCGCTGGCGTGGATCAGGTCGTGTGCGCCGCCGGAGTTGAAATCGACGCGATAATTTGCCGAGGGGGCGGTGCTCAGGTTGCCGGCGATGCTCAGGGTGCCAGTGCTGCCGTGGGCCGCTCCCGGCGAGACGCTGCCGAATACGCTGGTTTGCCCCAGTGTACCGGTGCCGCCGAGGAATGTACCTTGGGCGCTGGTCAGCTGGCTGGAGCTGGCGATCGAGCCATTGACGAACAGGAATCCTCTGTCGAGATTGGTGGCCCCGGTGTAGCTGTTGCTGGCGTTGAGGGTAACGAGACCGCCGGCGGAGCCGTCACCGATCAGGTTCAGGCTGCCGGAGCCGCCAATCACGCCGTTCAGGGTGAAACCGGTGCCGAGCGCTTGAGCAAGCGAGGCGTTGCCGTTCAGGGTGACCGTGCGGCTGGTGGCGAAGGTGGTCTTGGTGTTCAGCGTGCCGTTGCCGATGGTCAGGGGGCCGCTCAGGGCGCCGAGGTTGGCATCCACGTCGACCGAGAGAGTGCCGGCGTTGAGGGTGGTGCCGCCGGTGTAGGTGTTCATTCCCGAGAGGACCAACGTCCCGCCAGCGCCGTTCTGAGTGACGCCGCCGCTGCCGCCAAGGTTGTTGCTGATGGCGATCAGTTCGGGGGAGTTGCTGATCAGGCCGGCGCCGGCGAAAACCACCGGCGCGCCGACTATGACGTAGTCCTGGCCGTTGTTGCCGCTGTCTTCGAACACCCAGGACGATGGGTTGACCGAGGTTCCCACCAACACAGTGGTGGTGCCAGTGTTGCCGAATAGCGCATTCTCGCCCGGACTGTTGGGCACCTCTGCCGGCGTCCAGGACCCCGTGCAGTTGTAGCAGTCGGCCCCCGTCCACTCGAAAGTCACGGCGAGTGCTGGCGAAGCCTGCGTCAGGCCGATCACGAGGAGCAGGGGCGGGAGATTTCGCGTCACGTTCCACTCCCCTGGAACAGGGCGGTCGACTGCAGCATGCACGTCGCAGTCAGTTGCCTGTCAGTCGAATCGCCCTCTACGCGGGGCTGCAGGGAGAAGGGTAGTCAAAGTCTCCCAGGCGCGACGGGCTTTCTCGCCTGCTAGGGCTTGTGCAAGGCTGGCAGCTGGCCCGCCAGGAAGCGACCGAAGCCCAGCTGCCTGCCCAGTTCTGCGGGGAACTCGGCGCCACGCCGGTAGGCGATGCGGCCGTTGATCAGGGTGGCGTCCACCGCCGCGTCGTTGCGCTTGACCACCCGCTCCAAGCCGAGCACTTCCATGGGCGCTTCATGCATCTCATCCAGCTCGTCGGTCAGCCCGGCCGGGTTGACGATCACCACATCGGCGCGGTCGCCGACGCGGATAGTGCCGGCCTCCACTCCGATGAAGTCGGCCAGCTCGCCGCTCAGGCGGTGCACGGCGCGGCCCATGTCCATGAACGGCGTGCCGGCCAGTTCGGCGTCACGCACGTACTTGAGGAAGCGCAGCGGAAAGTTGTACTGGGCAATCGAGCGCAGGTGCGCACCGGAGTCGGCGAAGCCCGGCTGGGTCCAGGGGCTGGCCAGCAGCTTGTGCATCACCGGCAGGCGCTGGTTGCCGTAGCAGGTGCTCCACTTCAGCGCCTCGCGGTACTGGCAGGCCAGCTCGAAGTAGGCGTCCACCGGGTCCAGGCCGCGGGCGGCGCCGAGTTGCTTGAAGTTCTTGCCGACCAGGCTGGCGTCCGGGCACTCGGTCACCCAGCAGTCGGAGAAGTCGCGGTGCCACAGGCCCTTGGTCAGCACGGCCTTGACCTGCTTCTTGAACAGGGCGCGGAACTCCGGCTCCAGGACCTTGGCGTACAGCTCGTCCGGGTCCTTGATGTTGCGCAGGATCTCGCCGGCGCCGAACTCCTCGAAGGCGTTCACGTTGAGCCCTTCCAGGCGCAGGGTGAAGGGCGCCGGCAGGGTCTGCCAGCGGAAGTGACCGCGCAGCACGCGGTTGGCCAGCCAGCCGGAGAGGCGGGTGAAGCGGTGCAGCAGCGGCTGCGACTTGAGGTCCAGGGCGGTGAGCATCGAGCACTTCAGCGGTTTGCGGAACCAGCCGTGGGCCTGGTACAGGAAGGCGAACACGTTGACCTTGGTCACCGCGTCTGGCGCGCCCTGCAGCACCGCGCCGCGACGGCGCAGTACGGCGAACAGGCGCGAGAACTCGGTCCAGCTGGCGAAGGTCGACGGTAGCGGGCTGGACCAGGCGCGGTCGCCGTCCATCTTGTCGAGTTTGGTGGTCATCACCGATAGGCCGATGCAGCCGGCATCCAGCGCTTCTTCCAGCAACTGCTCCATGCGCTGCAGCTCGGCTTCGGTTGGCTTGATCTTGCGGGTGGCGCGCTCCAGGCCGAGCACCGCCACGCGCAACTCGGAATGGCCGAGGAAGGAGCTGACGTTCGGCCCCAGCGGGTGCTGGTCGTAGAAGGCGCGGTAGCCGGCGGCGTCGCGCCAGGTCTTCTTCTGTTGCAGGATCGGCAGCACGTACTCGCGCGGCACCGCCTCGACGCGGGTGAACAGGTCGGAGCAGTCCTCGGCATCGGCCAGCACCATGCTGATCGAGCAGGAACCGATGGTCACGCTGGTCACGCCGTGGCGCACCGACTCCTTCAGCGCGGGGGCGGCGATCACTTCGGCATCGTAGTGCGAGTGGATTTCCAGGAAGCCCGGGGTCACCCAGCGCCCGGCGGCATCCAGCACCTCGGGGCAGCCGTTCTCAATCAGCGGGCTGAGGCTGACCGCGTCGATGCGCCCGGCCTTGATGCCGATATGCCGCAGTGCGCCGGGTGCGCCGCTGCCGTCGAAGTACAGGCCGTTCTTGATGATGATGTCGTAGCTCATAGCATGCTCCAGGGCGACAGCAGCAGGGTGCCGGTGACCAGCAACAGGATGTAGATGGCGATGCGGAAGTGACGCTCGTCGAAGCGCCGGTGCAGGCGTTCGCCGGCCCACAGGCCGACCAGCAGCAGCGGGGCATAGACCAGCACTTGCGGCAGCGCCGGCAGCAGGCGGCCATCGACGAGGAAGGCCAGGGTCAGCAGGCTGTTGAGGGTGAACCAGACGCTGACCAGGGTGGCGCGAAAGCGCGCCTTGTCCAGGCTGGTGCCGGCCAGGCCGAACACCAGTAGCGGCCCGCCGGAGGCAAACAGGCCGTGGCTGAGGCCGGCGCCGAGTGTCAGCAGGCGAGTCAGCCACTGCGGCCGTACCGGCAGCGCGGCGGCATGGCGCAGGCGCCACAGTTCACGCCCGGCGAACCAGAGGATCAGCGCGCCGAAGCAGCGCTTGAGCAGCGCCTCGTCCAGGTACGGCAGCAGCAGGTAGCCGAGCAGGGTGCCGAGCAGCATGCCGGGCAGGATGGTGCCGAGCAGCAGCGGGCGGTCGATCTGTGCGCGGTGGCGCCAGACCAGGTAGCCGGTCATGCCGATATTCAGCGGCACCAGTACCGGCAGCAGCTGGTCGATCGGCAGTAGCAGGGCGCCAAGCGACAGGGCGATAACGATGCTGCCGAAACCGGTGACGGCTTCCAGGGTGTAGGCCAGCAGGATGAAGGCGCCGAGGGCGTAGGGAGCGAAGGCCATCAGTCCAGCTCCCCGGCAAAGCGCTGGCTCATCTGCCGGTAGTACAGCGCCGGCGCCACGCGCCAGAGCAGGCTGGCCAGCCAGCTGCCGCGATCGGGGAACAGGCGTTGCTGGCCGGCAGTCAGGCCCTTGAGGATTTCTCCGGCCATCCAGTCGGCGCCGCGCACCTTGCCGACGGTCGAGCGGGCATGGCCGGCCGGCTTGCCGTCGGCGCCGAGGGCGTTGCGGTCGATGGGTGTGTCGAGAAAGCTCGGGTAGACCATCAGCATCTGGATGCCGTCACGGGCGATTTCCGCACGCAGCACCTCGAAGGCCTGGCTCAGCGCGCTTTTCGCCGCGCAGTAACCGGCGCGGCCGAGTACCGGCATCCAGCCGGCCATGGAGCCGATGGCGACGACCTGGCCACGGCTTTCGCGCAGCAGCGGCAGGGCGGCCAGGGTCAGTTCCAACGGTGCGTGGTAGTCCACCGCCATGACCTGGCGAAACACCGCCGGGTCGGTGCGGGTGGTCGGCGAGCGGTGGGTGATGCCGGCATTGTTGAACAGCAGGTCGAGGCGGCCGAACACGGCGCGGCAGGCGTCGAGCAATTGGCGGTGCAGCGTGGGGTCGGTGATATCGCCGGACAGCCCCTCGACCCGTTCGCCGCCCAGTTCGGCAACCCGTGCGGCCAGGCCGCTGGCGTCGATATCGGTCAGCAGCAACTGGTCGCCACGGGCATGGCAGGCGCGCGCCAAGGCCCAGCCGAGGCCGCTGGCAGCGCCAGTGATCAGCACCACGCTCATGGCGTCACCTCCTGCGCAGGCGCTGGCAGTGCCGTACGGCGTGACCACAGCCAGGCCAGGCTGAGGCCCGAGACCAGATGCCAGCAGCCCCAGAACGCGGCGATCAGCAACATGCCGCTGGCCTGCGGGAAGAAGGTGAAGATGATCACCAGGCCCAGGGCCGAGTTCTGGATGCCGACTTCCAGGGTGATGGCGCGGCGGTCGGCGACCGGCAGGCGCGCTAGGCGTGCGCTGCCATAGCCCACCAGCAGCGCCAGGGCGTTGTGCGCCACCACCAGCCAGAAGAACAGGTGGAAGTGCTGGAGGAACTGTTCGAAGTTGCGGCTGAAGGCCAGGCCGACGAACACCAGCATCACCAGCAAGGCGAAGATGCGCAGCGGTTTTTCCACCTTGAGGGTGAGCGTGGGGAAGCGCCGGCCGACCATCATGCCCAGCAACAGCGGCACGCCCAGCACCAGCAGCACCATCAGCAGCAGGCTCAGGGGCTGGATCGAAATCTCGGTGAGCAGGGCGCGGGTGTGCGGGTTGAGCCAGGCATAGAAGGTGAAGTTGAGCGGCGTGAGCACGCTGGCCGCCAGACTGGAGACGGCGGTCATGCTCACCGATACCGCGACGTTGCCACGGGCCATCCAGGTCATGATGTTGGAAAAACTGCCACCGGGGCAGGCCGCCACCAGCATCATGCCCAGAGCCAGTTGCGGCTCGACGCGCAGCGCCCAGCAGGCCAGGCAGGTCAGTGCCGGCAGCAACAGGAACTGCGCCAGCAGACCGATCACCGGTGCTTTGGGTTCACGCAGGATGCGGCGGAAGTCCTCGGCGCGCAGGTCGAGGGAGACGCCGAACATCATCACCGCCAGGATGATGTTGATCAGGATCAGGCTGGACGGGTCGAACTGGATCTGTACTTCGCCCATCTCAGGCCTCCCGCGCCAGTGGCGCTGTGTTGTTGCTGAGTATCTGGGGCGCGAGGTCGGCGCGCAGCTCGGCGCTATGCGCCTTGAGCGCGGCGCGGTAGCTGTCCTTGTGCACGTAGTAGGCCATGCGTTCCAGCTGCAGGTAGGCGTAGCCGCCGTCCAGGCGCTGGCCGAAGCGTTGCTGTACCTGCTCGTGGAAACGCGCGGCCGAGGCATGGCCATCGAGCTGCCGGCGGATCACCAGGGCGACCAGCTCGGCTTGTTCGGCGCGGCCCTGCCAGCCGAGGCCGGAGGCTTCGATCATGCCGAGCATGAACAGGTCGCGGTGCAGCGGGTGGAATACGTTGAGGTACAGATGCGGCGCGCCGGCGTCCTGGGGCCAGTTCAGTTCGGCGCGGTCGATAAACGGATAGTCGAGCTTGTAGCCGGTGGCCTGGAGGATCAGGTCGTAGTCGGCCTGGCTGCCATCGGCGAAGGTCACGCTATGGCCATCGACCTTGCGGATATCGCCGCGCGGCTGGATATCGCCATGGCCGATATGGTGCAGCACCAGCGAGTTCATCACCGGGTGCGACTCGTACAGGCGGTAGTCCGGATCGGGCAGGCCGTACTGCGAGGGCTTGCCGAGCAGGGCGCGCACCAGCAGGCCATCGACCAACTGCTTGAGCCGGCGTGGCAGCTTGATCGCACCGCCGAAGGTGTCGGTGGGCTTGCCGAGGATGAACTTGGGCAGGAAGTGGTAGCCACGGCGTACCGACAGGTCGACCGAGGCGGCACGGTGTACGGCATCCACGGCGATGTCGCAGGCCGAGTTGCCGCAGCCGACCACCAGCACGCGCTTGCCGGTGAAGATGTTGGCCGACTTGTAGGCCGAGGAGTGCAGCAGCTCGCCGGCGAACGAACCGGGCAAGGCCGGCTGGTTGGGCGTGTGCAGGGTGCCGTTGGCGATCAGTACGCCGTCGAACTGCCATTCGCGCTGCTGGCCGGCACACTCGCTGAGCAGGCGCCAGCCCTGGTCGAGGCGCTCCAGTTTGAGCACACGGGTATTGAACTGGTAGTGCTGGCGCAGGCCGAAATGCTCGGCGTAATCGCGGAAGTACTGGCCGATCTGCTGGTGCCGCGGGTAGTGCGGCACTTCGTCGGGCATGGGGAATTCGGCGAAGGCGGTGGTGCTCTTGGACGAGATCAGGTGCGCCGACTCGTACATCGTGCTGTGCGGGTTGCTGATGTCCCACAGGCCGCCGACATCGCTGTGCAACTCGAAGCCGACAAAGGGAATAGCATGGCGTTGTAGCTGACGGGCAGCCGCCAGCCCTATGGGGCCGGCTCCGATAATGGCGTGCATGCAAGGCGTCTCGATTGTCTTTCTAGTGTTATTCCGTAAGCATATGCAGCCCTCCGCCTGCCGTAATGGCTCATTCGGGACTCCAGCTGGTTAATTCAGGACCATGAGCACTACGCCTTCCGTCACCGTGCATTACACCCAGGCCATTCTCCAGGCCGCCGAGCGCCTGGCCTTGCCGCTGCCGGCCGAGCTGCGCGAGTTGGGGCGTGAAGAGCGCATCCCGCTGGCGCGCCAGGACGCCCTGTGGGAGGCCTTCTGCACGGCGGCGCACGATCCTCTGACCGGCCTGCGCCTGGGCTGTGCCCTGCAGGTGGGGCATCTGGACATGGTCGGCGCCCTGCTGATGAGCTGCGAAACGGTCGGCGAAGCGCTGGAAGCCCTGCTCGAGTACTACCCGATAGTCGGCGAGGGCGGCGAGTTCAGCCTGCGCGACGAGGGCCAGCGCTTGTGCCTGGTCTACCAGCCGCAGTACCAGGTACGCCGTGCTGAACGGGTCGAGGCGGTGCTGGCCAGCCTGCTGCACATGACGCGCTGGATCACCGGCAGCAAGGTCAGCCCCTTGCTGCTGAGCTTTAGTCACCCGGCGCGCGGCAGCGAGGCCAGTTACGCCGAGCTGCTGGCCTGTCCGCTGCAGTTCACCGCCGCCGAAAATGCCCTGGTGTTCGCCGCCGCCGATCTGCAGGTGCCGCTGATCCAGGCCAATGCCCTGATGCGCGAACACCTGCGTGGCCTCGCCGACAGCCTGCTCGAGCGCCTGGGCACGCAGAGCCTGGCGGCGCGCGTGCAGCAGCTGCAACGGGCGCAACCGCGCTGGGGCAAGGAGCGCATCGCCGAGCAGCTGGAGCTGAGTGGCCGGCATCTCAACCGCAAGCTGGCCGAGGAGGGCACCTCGTTCAAGTTGCTGCGTGATCAGGTGCTGTACCAGATGGCCGAACAATTGTTGCGCGAGTCGCCACGCCTGAGCGAGGTGGCCGAACGTCTGGGGTTTTCCGATGAGAGTGCGTTCGCCAAGGCCTTCCGCCGCTGGAGCAGCATGACGCCGGGGCAGTTTCGTCAGGGGTTGGTGGAATGAGTGATTTGCGTGAAGAGCGGGTATTGGCCGAAGTGCAGGACCAGTTCGGTCTGGTTCGCGTGCTGGAAGTCGGCGATTACCGCTTCCTCGAGTTCGGCGATGCGATCGAGCAGAGCTGCGTGTTCACCCGCGACCCGAAGTGGCTGGAGTACGACTACACCCGCGCCATGTTCCTCGGTGCGCTGTGCCATGAGGCGCCGGAAACCGCGCTGTTTCTCGGCTTGGGCGCCGGCAACCTGACCCAGGCCTGCCTGAGCTTCCTGAGCCTGGACGATGTCGAGGTGATCGAGCTGCGCCCGGACGTACCGCGCCTGGCCATGCAGTACCTCGGCCTGGCCGATGACCCGCGTCTGACCATCCGCATCGGTGATGCCCTGGAGCTGCTCGATAGCGCCGAGTCGGCCGACCTGATCTTCCTCGACCTGTACACCGACACCGGGCCGGCAGTCGGTCACCTGGCCTGGAAGTTCCTGGAAAGCTGCCAGGCCAAGCTCAGTCCGGGTGGCTGGCTGGTGATCAATCAGTGGGGCACCGACGACGGCAAGCCGCTCGGCGCGGCGTTGCTGCGCGGTCTCTATCACCGCCATTACTGGGAAATTCCGGTGAAGGAGGGCAACGTCATCCTGCTGGTGCCGGCCGATCTGGAGCAGGTGCTGGAACCCACCGAACTGGCTGCGCGCGCCGCCGCCCTGGCGCCGCGCCTGGGCTACTCGCTGCAGCCCTTGATCGACGTGCTGCGCCCGGCCAGTTGAGGTCGGTGCCAGGGCGCTTTTAGGGCCTTCCTACTTCTCCACTTAGCGTGCCGCGGCGGCTCAACGGCCTTTGAAGTCACCGGGGCGGCGTTCGAGCATGGCGCGCACACCTTCCTGGGCATCTTCGCTGGCCATCAGCGTGGTCACCAGCGGATGCAGGTTGGCGATCGCTGCCTCTTCACCCTGTTGCACGGCCTGGCGCGCCGAAGCCAGGGTGGCGCGCACGCCCAGCGGTGCCTGGGCGGCGATGCGTTCGGCGAGCGCCAGGGCGCCGGGCAGCAGATCCTCCGGGCTGAACACTTCCTGCACCAGGCCCAGGCGATAGGCTTCCGCGGCATCGAAGGGGTCGCCGGTCAGCAGCCAGCGCATCGCATTGCCCCAGCCGGCGGCCTGGTGCATGCGCAGGGTGGCGCCACCGAACGGCAGGATGCCGCGCTGTACTTCCATCTGGGCGAAGCGGGTGTCGCTGGAGCACAGGTTGATATCGGAGGCCAGCATCAGCTCGATGCCGATGGTGTAGCAGTAGCCGCGGGCGGCGACGATCACCGGCTTGCTCACCCGTGGGCCGCCGAATACGCCCCAGGGGTCGCAGCCACCGGCGGGAATATGCCAGCCGGCGGCGAAGGTTGCCGCCACCTTGGCCAGGTCGAGGCCGGCAGTGAAGTGCTCGCCATGGGCAAACACCAAGGCCACACGCGCTTCGTCATCGCGCTCGAATTCGCCATAGGCCAGGCAGAGCTGATTGAGCATGTCGAGGTCGAAGGCGTTGCGCTTGTCGCTGCGGTTGAGCCCGATCAGCAGGGTCTGGCCACGTTTCTCGCGGCTGATGCGGTCGGTCGTCGGCTCGGCCATGGGGTGGCTCCAAATTCGCTAGAGAAGCTCTCTTTATAGTCAGCCCGCCGGCGGTCGTCCAAACGCATTGCCCGCCTGAATGGCAGGCTATGATCTGCAAGACGCGCGCCGCTTCTGTAAAAAATCTGCCACGTGGACAGCTTTTCCTGTATGATTCGCGCCCGGCCAAACTTGGCCGTCGTTCAGGTGGTTAAACTCACGAAGCGCTTGCTTCGGCAGCTTGTTCGCATAGCGAACTATCCTTGACGTTTTATTCATTTAGTTTTCGCAAATCCCCGCCTACACGGCTGCCAGGGTGACTTTCGGGTCCTACATGGCATGTGCAGCTTTGGAACTTGGGTCTTTGCGGATGCACCTAGAGGCAGACCCATGACCCAGGAAGTAACCGGCACTTTCGCCGAACTCGGCCTTCATCCTTCTATTCTCGCTGCGCTGACCGCGGTGGGTTACGAAGAGCCGTCCCCGATTCAATCCCAGGCGATCCCGGTGATCCTCGCCGGCCACGACATGATCGGCCAGGCGCAGACCGGTACCGGCAAGACTGCAGCGTTCGCCCTGCCGATCCTGTCGAAGATCGACCCGGCCAAGCGTGAACTGCAGGCGCTGATCCTCGCGCCGACCCGTGAGCTGGCCCTGCAAGTGGCCACCGCGTTTGAAACCTACGCCAAGCAGATGCCAGGCCTGAGCGTGGTGGCCGTCTACGGCGGCGCGCCGATGGGCCCGCAGCTCAAGGCCATCCGCATGGGTGCCCAGGTCATCGTGGCCACCCCGGGTCGCCTGGTTGACCACCTGAGCCGCAACGACCAGCTGCTGTCGACCATCAGCCACCTGGTGCTGGACGAAGCCGACGAAATGCTCAAGCTCGGCTTCATGGATGACCTGGAAGTGATCTTCCAGGCCATGCCGGCCAGCCGCCAGAGCGTGCTGTTCTCCGCGACCCTGCCGGCCTCGATCCGCACCATCGCCGAGAAGCACCTGCGCGACCCGAAACACATCAAGATCGCCGCCAAGACCCAGACCGTCTCGCTGATCGAGCAGGCGCACCTGATGGTGCATGCCGACCAGAAGGTCCAGGCCGTGTCGCGCCTGCTGGAAGTCGAGGAATTCGACGCCCTGATCGCCTTCGTACGCACCAAGCAAGCCACCCTGGACCTGGCCTCCGCGCTGGAAGCCAAGGGCTACAAGGTTGCCGCGCTGAACGGTGATATCGCGCAGAATCAGCGCGAGCGCGTCATCGAGTCGCTGAAGGACGGCCGTCTGGATATCGTGGTCGCCACCGACGTGGCCGCCCGTGGTATCGACGTACCGCGCATCACCCACGTACTCAACGTCGACATGCCGTACGACCCAGAGTCCTACGTGCACCGTATCGGTCGTACCGGCCGTGCCGGTCGCGTTGGCCGTGCGCTGCTGCTGGTGACTCCGCGTGAGCGCCGCATGCTGCAGGTGATCGAGCGTGTAACCGGGCAGAAAGTCGCCGAAGTGCGCCTGCCCAACGCTCAGCAGGTGCTGGATGCACGCATCAAGAAGCTGACCAACAGCCTGGCGCCGCTGGTGGCTGATGCCGAAGCCAGTCATGGCGAGCTGCTCGACCGTCTGGTCGCCGATATCGGCTGCACCCCGCGTGCCCTGGCCGCGGCCCTGCTGCGCAAGGCCACCAATGGCCAGTCGCTGAACCTGGCTGACGTCGAGCGCGAGCAGCCGCTGGTGCCGACAGTCAGCGCCCCGCGCGAACGTCGTGAGCGTGATGGCGAGCGCAGCAGCGGTGGCGATTTCGCCCCGCGTGAGCGTCGTGCCCCGGTGCCGCTGACCGAAGGCCGTGCCCGTTGCCGTACCGCCCTGGGCACTCGCGACGGCATCGCCGCGAAGAACCTGCTCGGCGCGATTCTCAACGAAGGTGGCCTGGCCCGCGAAGCCATCGGTCGTATCCAGATCCGCGAGACCTTCAGCCTGATCGAACTGCCGGAAGAAGGCCTCGACCGTCTGCTCGGCAAGCTCAAGGACACCCGCGTTGCCGGCAAGGCCCTGAAGCTGCGTCGTTATCGCGAGGATTAATCCTCGCGTGAATAAAAAAGCCCCGCCTAGTGCGGGGCTTTTTTATGGTGGAGCAGAAGCGCGCGGGTAGAACTGGTTGACGATTCGTGCATTCGTGCATTCGTGCATTCGTCCCGTAGGCCCTAGTCTTCGGCTGAGCCCCTTTCCGAGAGGAAAGGGCGTCTTTACAGGCGGAAACTCGCCATTTGTTTGGACAGGTCTACAGACAGGTTTCGCAGAGTCTGGCAATCCGCCTGGCAGCGCTGGGTATCGTTGACCGTGGAGTGCGCCAGGTCGGCGATACCCTGGACATTACGGTTGATCTCTTCGGTCACCGAGGATTGCTCTTCGGTGGCCGTTGCCACCTGATGGTTGAGGTCGCTGATGTGGCCGATCTGCTCGGCGATGGCGCCCAGCGACTGGTTGGTGCTCTGGCTGGCCTCAACGCCGCTGCGGGTCGCCTCGTGGCCGGCACGCATCGAACTCACCGCAGCCTCGGCGCCCGTTTTCAGGCGCTGGATCATCTGCTGAATCTCGTCGGTGGAGCCCTGGGTGCGGCCGGCCAGGGTGCGCACCTCGTCGGCCACCACGGCGAAGCCACGGCCCATTTCCCCGGCGCGGGCGGCTTCGATGGCGGCGTTCAGCGCCAACAGGTTGGTCTGCTCGGAAATGCCGCGGATCACGGCCAGTACCTGGTCGATGGAGGCCACTTGCTCGGCCAGTTCGCCGACTGCCTTGGCTGCCGAGCCAATGTCAGTAGCCATCCGCTCGATCTGTGTGGTGGACTGTTTGACCGCCTTGCTGGCCTGGCTGGCTTCCTCTTGGGCATTCTGCGAAGCCTGCGCCGCGCCGCCGGCATTGCGCGCGATTTCCTGCACGGTCAGGCCCATTTCATGCACTGCGGTGGCCACCAGGTCGGTCATCTCGTTCTGTTGATTGGCGCGTGCGGCGGTGTCTTCGACGACCTGGGCGATCTGCCCGACGGCGCTGACCAGTCGTTCGCCGGTCGCCGAGACTGCTCCGATCAGTGCCTTGAGCCTGTCGTTCATCATGCGGGTGCGCCCCAGCGCGCTGTCTTCTGCGGCGGGAGGGATACTGACGCCCAGGTTGCCCGAGGCGATTTCGTTCAGCACTCGCTCCAGGACTTCCGGCTTGGCGCCCAGTTGGGCCAGGGTCTGCTGGCGGCCGAGGTAGATCAGCAGGGCAACTTGCCCGATCAGCAGGATAAGGACGGCCACGAACAGGTTCTGCGCAGTGCTGAGCGCGTCTTCCGCAACCTCCACTTCGGCCTTCGTGCGCTCCTCCACCTGGACGAAGAACGCGTCCAGCGGCTTCATGATCTGCGCCTTGAACTGGTGATATTCCGGGCTGTGCACCAGGTTGCGCGCCATTTCGAGGTCGGGCTCTGCGGTCACCGTGTAGTTGCCCTGGTCGTCGGCGAATTTGCCTTTGACCGCGTTCATTGCCTTGACCTCCAGCTGCACCAGGCCGTCGGAGTTGGCCTGGGCTTCCTTGAGCTTGGCGAATTCGCTGTCGCTGAAACCGGCCTTGACCATCAGGTCCTGTAGCGACTCGGTCGCGCCGTTGGGGCGCGGCTGCGCTTCGCCGGCTGCGACGAAGTCCCAGTAGATGCGGTGGTAGTCCTGCGGTCGGGGCGCCTTGCCGTTGCGAATGTCGAGAATCCGCAGGTACTGGCGCTCGTATTCCGGATCGGCGGTGACCACATAGGTGCGCCCGAGGCGGGTCAGGTCGTCCGAGCTCTGGCGCAGCTCATCGGCCAGCAGATAGGAGTGGTAGCGTCGTTCGGCGACTTTTTCCGCGTCGGTAGCAGCTTGTCTCATCGCGAGGAAGGTGTAGAGCAGCCCGGCGAAGGTTACCGCGATGACGGCGATCTGGATGATTCCGGTGTTGTTGGCTTTTTTCATTGTTATGGCCACTCCTGCTGGTGATGCAATGTCTGTTAGTTGCTTCGGCAGTGCCGCTGTTTTATTGAATCCACGGTGAAGATTTCCCGGCGCGGTGTGGGCAACCGGCTGGTTCAGGCTTCCGTGCACAGTGCTTGCGGGTCCGCCACTGGTGCGGGCAGGCCGAGGGCCGCAGCGACTCGCGCCAGGCTGGTCTCGCCGCTGGGCGGCAGGTTGCTGGTGATAGGGCAGACCTGTCCCTGACTATTGTTCGGCTAGCGTGCCGCGAGCCTCTGCAGGCGCTGCTGGAAGTACTGACGGGGCAGCGACTTGTCACGGTTTGGCGGGAAAATTCACGCCCTTTATGTGGCTGTCGAATACCCGTCGCCTCGGCAGCCAGTCGTACCGCCAGGGGCTGTGGCGTGGGCGCGCTTGCTGTCGATGCAAGCGTAGCTGGCGGCGGGCGCTGTCGGTGAGAAAACGCAGGGTGTTGAGCAACTGGCCAAGACCCTGCTGGCTCAGTTGCCACAGGCCGCTGCTGTTGCTGATGAAGGAGTAAGCCCGCAGGGGAAGCGTGCGCTATCCCTGACTCAGGCGAAGCTGTAGATATCCATGCCCAGGGCGCCATAGGTGAAGCCGCTGTGCTCGACCTTGAAGGCGCCGCCGGCGCCGCCGGCGCCGCGGGCGAAGTACAGCGGTAGCAGGTGCTCGTCGCTCGGGTGATTGCGCCGGGCCTGCGGGGCCTGCTGGCGGTAATCATGCAGGGCGGCCTCGTCATCGGCCTGCAGTTTTTCCACCATCCAGTCGCGAAATTCCAGGGCCCAGGGCGTGATGGTCTGCGGGCCGGCGCGCCAGTCCAGTTCGCCGAGGTTGTGGGTGATGCTGCCGGAGCCGACCAGCAGCACGCCCTGCTCGCGCAGGCTGCTCAGGGCCTGGCCGACCTGGGTCTGCAGTGCTGGGCCGAGTTGGCTGGGTAGCGACAGTTGCAGCACCGGGATATCCGCTTCGGGATACATCAGCGACAGCGGCACCCAGGCGCCATGGTCGCGCGGGCGCTGTTCGTCCAGGCGCGCCGCCAGGCCGGCCTCGGCCAGCAGCTGCTGGGCCTGCCGGGCCAGCTCAGGCGAGCCGGGGGCTGGGTATCGCACGGCGTACAGCGGCGCGGGGAAACCACCAAAATCGTGCCAGGTGCGCGGTTGTGCGGCGCTGCCAAGCAGCAGTTCGTCGCTTTCCCAGTGGGCGGAAACCACCAGAATGGCGCGGGGTCTGGGTAGCTCGCTCGCCAGGCGGGCGAGGGCGGGGCCGCTGGCGCCGGGCTCGAGGGCCAGCATGGGCGAGCCATGGGAAATGAATAAACTGGGCAGCACGCTGAAGTCCTCCTGAATAGATTTGATCATTGATCAAGCGAGGTCGGGCTTCAAACGGGAAAAGCTGGGGTTTCTTATCGATTGAGTCGATTGAGTCGCGGAAAAGACAAGGGCAGCCGAAGCTGCCCTTGGTCGTGCTGCTGTGCAATCAGCCGCGCTGGCGCAGGGCCTGAATGCGCTGTTCCAGCGGCGGGTGGGTCATCAGCAGGCCGGCCAGGCCATTCTTCAGGCCGCCGTTGATGCCGAAGGCGGTCAGGCTGCTGGGCATCTCAACCGGGATGCCTTGCTCGGCACGCAGGCGCTCCAGGGCGCCTATCATCGAGCCGGTACCGGCCAGACGGGCGCCGGCTTCGTCGGCCTTGAACTCGCGTTTGCGCGAGAACCACATGACGATGATGCTGGCCAGTATCCCTAGAACAAGCTCGGCGAAGATGGTCGCGACGAAGTAGCCAATACCGGGGCCGCCTTCGTTCTTCAAAATCACCTTGTCGACGAAATTGCCGAAGATGCGTGCAAAGAACATCACGAAGGTGTTCACCACGCCCTGGATCAGCGCCAGGGTGACCATGTCGCCGTTGGCCACGTGGCCGATTTCGTGGGCCAGCACGGCTTTAACTTCATCAGGCGAGAAGCGTTCCAGCAAGCCCTGACTGACGGCGACCAGCGCATCGTTCTTGTTCCAGCCGGTGGCGAAGGCGTTGGACTCGTGGGCGGGGAAGATGCCGACTTCCGGCATCTTGATCCCGGCATCACGGGCCAGTTCTTCCACCGTCTGCAGCAGCCACTGTTCGTGGCGGGTGCGCGGCTGGGTGATGATCTGGGTGCCGGTGCTCATCTTCGCCATCCACTTGGAGATGAACAGCGAGATCAGCGAGCCGGCGAAGCCGAACACGGCGCAGAAGACCAGCAGGCTGCCGTAGTTCTGACCGGTGAAGCGATCGACCCCCAGCAGTTTGAGGGTGATGCTGGCGATGACCAGTACCGCCAGGTTGGTGGCCAGGAACAACAGAATGCGCATCATGGTGTGAAGCTACTCCTCGGAGCGAGAGATCATCAGGTTATGCCGGCTATATAGGGGCGCGGGGCCGGCATCTTCAACCCGGTGACTATTTCAAACTGTGTCCCGGGCTGGATTTAGAGCGCTTTCGAAGAGTAGGCGGGTGAGGCGGGCGACTTTCTCGCTGTTGTGCAGCGACAGTGCTTCACGCAGTTGCCAGGCCAGGGTGGCCTGCACGCGACGCACCGCCGGTGGTGGCGGGTTGTCGCCAGCGGGCAGGGCATGCGGCAGGCCGCGGCTCAGGCGCAGGAAGCCCTTTTCGCTGAGCACGGCCTGGTCGAGGGCGTCATAGCCGATGGTCGAGTCGTAACGCAGGTAGCCTTCCTCGGCCAGCCACAGCAGGGCGCCCAGGCAGCTCTGGTGGCGTTTGCTGGGCAGGCCGAACTCGTCCGGCTCCTCGCGGCCGATCAGGTCTTCCACATACAGCGCGATCTTGCGCGGGAAGGCCTGATACAGCAGGAGCATGCCGGCGGCGGCATCCTTGTAGAACTCGTCGATCTGCAGGTCCATGGCGGTCCTCTTGCAACTGAAAGCCAGCCGAGGTCTAGCGAGCGACAGGTCAGGCAAGGCAAAAATGGCTGAGGAAGCGGAGTTTACGATTTGTAAATGAGCATTCCGAAGCCATTTTTAACGCAGCATCACCGTCGCGCAGCAGACCGGGCTTATTGACGGTAGGACTTGAGGAAACTGCCGATCCGCCCGATGGCCTGCTCCAGGTCATCCACGCGTGGCAGGGTGACCACACGGAAGTGATCCGGCCACGGCCAGTTGAAGGCGGTGCCCTGGACGATCAGCAGTTTCTCCGACAGCAGCAGGTCGAGGACGAACTTCTCGTCGTTATGGATCGGGCAGACCTTCGGGTCGATCTTGGGGAAGGCGTACAGCGCGCCCATCGGCTTGACGCAGCTGACGCCTGGGATGTCGTTGAGCAGTTCCCAGGTGCGGTTGCGCTGCTCCAGCAGGCGGCCTTGCGGCAGTACCAGGTCGTTGATGCTCTGGTAGCCGCCCAGTGCGGTCTGGATCGCATGCTGGCTTGGCACGTTGGCGCACAGGCGCATGTTGGCCAGGATGTCGATGCCTTCGATGTAGCTCTGCGCCTTGTGCTTGGGCCCGGAAATGGCCACCCAGCCGGAGCGGAAGCCGGCCACGCGGTAGGACTTGGACAGGCCGTTGAAGGTCAGGCAAAGCACGTCCGGGGCCAGCGAGGCGGTGCAGATGTGCACGGCGTCGTCATACAGAATCTTGTCGTAGATCTCGTCGGAGAACAGCACCAGATTGTGCTGACGGGCCAGTTCGACGATTTCCAGCAGCACTTCGCGCGAGTACACGGCCCCGGTGGGGTTG